>JAATFP010000020.1 GCA_015655125.1 Chitinophagales bacterium
AACAAGCGGATAAGCTCAAAAACGTTGAAGTAAATAAAAATGATATTCTTTTTAATATAACAGGAGTATCAGTGGCAAGATGCTGTATGGTTCCTAAAAATGTCTTACCGGCAAGGGTAAATCAGCACGTAATGATCATCAGACCATACCAAAAAATGAATATCTCGTTTTATCTGCTATTAAATTTATGTTCCACGGATAGTAAAAATGCTTTATTGGGAATTAGCCAATCCGGTTCTACAAGAGAAGCAATTACAAAAACTGAGCTGGAAGATTTTAAAATTTTGCTGCCCGATGGATCGGCTTTAGCAAAGTTCGAAAATTTGATGCAAAAAACATTTTCATATAAAGATCTGAGATCAAAAGAAAATCAACTACTAACCGAACTGAAAGACCTGCTGCTTTCCAAACTGGCGACGATAGAAGATCCCGAAAGAGTAAACCATAAAGTCGTAACTCCATGAAGTTTACCGAAGCAAAATTAGAAAACGCATTTACCGGATTGCTGGAGCAGGAAGGAATCCCGCACCACCTGGGCATGACCATCACCCGTAAGCCCGATGAAGTATTGATCGAAGAGGATCTGAGAAATTTTCTGTCAACCGGTTACGCATCGCAGGGCATTACCGCCAATGAGGTCAATTCGATTATTCTTCGACTCAAATCGCTTTCTGCATCAGACCTTTATGAGAGCAACAAAACATTCTTAAAAATGCTTTCAGACGGTTTTATCCTGAAAAGGGAAAACCGGGCCCAAAAAGACATCTATATTCAGCTCATAAACTATACAGGGCTCGACGATCAACGTCAACCCGAAGCATCGTATTCAGCCGATACCAACATCTATAAATTTGTAACCCAACTGGAGATCATTGGAACTGAAAAACGCATTCCCGACGGCATTGTGTACATCAACGGGTTCCCCCTCGTAGTGTTTGAATTTAAAACAGCTATCCGGGAGGAATCCACCATTTACGATGCCTACAAACAGATCACAGTTCGTTACCGGAGAGATATTCCCGAACTGTTTAAGTACAATGCCTTTTGTGTGATCAGCGATGGAGTAAACAATAAATCGGGTTCGTTCTTTGCCCCTTATGAGTTTTTCTACGCCTGGCGCAGAGTGGCAGGACTCGCCAGGGATGTTGATGGGATTGATTCTATGTTTACCCTCATTCAGGGTATGTTTCAAAAAAAACGTTTGCGTGATATTATCCGCAACTTCATTTACATCCCAGATAGCTCCAGGAAGAACGAAAAAATTGTCTGTCGCTACCCGCAATACTATGCAGCCAGGGCCCTGTACGACAACATCAAAAAAGCACAGAGACCCGAAGGCGACGGCAAAGGTGGAACTTACTTTGGCGCGACCGGATCCGGCAAGAGTTACACTATGCTTTACCTGACACGGTTGTTGATGAAAAGCGAATACTTTGGAAGTCCAACCATTGTGCTCATCACCGACCGCACAGACCTGGACGACCAGCTGGCAGGGCAGTTCACCAATGCCAAAAATTTCATTGGAGATAATACTGTAGAAAGCGTAGAAAGCCGCGCCGACCTGCGAAGCAAACTGCAAGGCCGGAATAGTGGAGGGGTTTTCCTGACCACCATTCACAAATTTACCGAAGACACTCAATTGCTCACCGACAGAAGTAATGTCATCTGTATTTCGGACGAGGCACACCGGACCCAGGTAAACCTCGACCAAAAAGTGAATATTACCGAAAAAGGCGTTACCAAAACATTTGGCTTTGCCAAATACCTGCATGACTCCTTACCCAATGCCACCTATGTCGGCTTCACCGGTACACCTATCGATGCCACCCTGGATGTGTTCGGCAAAGTGGTAGATGCCTACACCATGACTGAATCGGTAAAAGATGAAATTACAGTAAGGATCGTATATGAAGGCAGAGCCGCAAGAGTAGCGCTAAAGAACAAAGAGCTGGAAAATATCGAACGCTATTACGAAAAAGTAGCCGAACTGGGCGCCAACCAACATCAGATCGAAGAAAGCAAAAAAGAATCGGCCAATATCTTCGCCATACTGGGCGATCCCAAACGGTTAAAAGCCGTCGCCGAAGACTTTGTGCACCATTACGAAAGCCGCATTTCAGAAGG
>JAATFP010000035.1 GCA_015655125.1 Chitinophagales bacterium
TCAAACGCATGAAAACCTGCATCCCATCCTGCTTTGGCGTTTGGTTGAAAGATCAATGGAAACGCGGCTGCACCGTTGTTACCAAGATATTGATAACCCGATGGAACCGGGAAATATTTATCAAAGTCGTTTACAGAAGAATCGATGCGGTGCCGGTTCGTGGAATCGATATAGCGAAAAGAAATACTGATCGTATCATCTACGCGATGTTCGAAACCGATCGTATCTTTTCTCGCCGAACTACCCTTCATGCCGCCGATACCATTTACCCTGCGCAGAATATCATTCTGGCCAAAACAAAACCTGGCGGTCATTATCATTACTATAAAAACGACAACTTGCTTCATTCAAAAATTATAATTGCGCCACCAGCTCTTTGAAGATGTGGGTGAGTTTTGGTTCAGCATTCCTGGCAGCGGCCAGCACTTCTTCATGTGTAATAATATTTTCTTCGTCCCTTATACCAAGGTCGGTGACTACGCTGATTGCAAACACTGACATTCCCATGTGTACTGCGGCGATTACTTCCTGCACCGTACTCATTCCCACTACATCGGCACCCAGCGCCAGTACTACCCTATATTCAGCTTTTGTTTCAAATGTTGGACCGGTTACGCTTATATACACACCATGCTTTATATCATATCCCGCCGCTGCTGCGATCACGTCTGCCTTTTTGATGAGGTCCTTCCTGTAAGGTTCGGTCATATCAGGAAACCTTGTTCCGAGTTCCTCATGATTTTTACCGATCAGGGGATTGGGAGTGAGAAAGCTGATATGATCGGTGATGATCATCAGGTCGCCCACTTTAAAGGTACGGTTTGTGGCCCCGGCAGCATTGCTTAATAGCAAAGTTTTAACACCCAGGAATTTCATCACCCTTACCGGAAACACCACTTCCTGTGGCGTATATCCTTCGTAATAATGAAATCTTCCGGCCATGGCCACAATTTTTTTACCACTCAGTTCGCCATATATCAATTTACCGCTATGTCCTTTTACGGTACTCACCGGAAAATGCGGAATATCCTCATAAGGTATTTCCTTTTCTACGCTTATTTCATTTGTAAAACTTCCAAGGCCGCTTCCCAATACCACACCCACTTCCGGGTCGGCCGCTATCTGGCTCCGTATGTAAGCAACGGCTTCCTGTATTTTTTTCATCATAATAATTATCCTTTAATGCGCAAAAATAAGGGAAAGCCAATGGATAATTCTTTAATGGATAACGGATAATTCCTTCGCCGTAAACAGTTTTATCGCGAGGCATAATTTCTGAGTTAAAAACATTATCCATTATCCATTAAAGAATTATCCATTAATCTTATCTTCGCAAAAATTTTTTTATATGAATCTTCACGAATATCAGGCGAAAGAATTACTGAAAAAATACAATGTTCCTGTGCAGGAAGGTATTGCATGCAATACTCCGGGCGAAGCGGAAGAAGCCTACCGCCAGATCAAAACCCAATACAACAGCAAATTTGCAGTAGTAAAAGCGCAGATTCACGCCGGCGGACGCGGAAAAGGCAGTATCGTAGGTAAGGATCAGCGTGGTGTGGCGGTTGCCAAAAGCGCAGAAGATGTACTTGAAATAGCTAAAAATCTGTTGGGTGGCACTTTGGTAACGATCCAAACGGGCCCTGCCGGAAAAGTGGTGAACAAGATACTTGTGGCGCAGGACGTATATTATGAAGGGCCTAATCCGGTAAAGGAATTTTATCTTTCTGTGCTGATGGATCGTGCAAAGGGACAAAACGTGATCATGTACAGTACAGAAGGCGGAATGAACATTGAAGATGTGGCTCATGACACGCCGGAACTGATCTTTAAAGAATGGGTTCACCCGGGCGGGCCGTTGCAGGGCTTTCAGGCACGTAAGATAGCTTTCAACCTTGGTTTGAGCGGAGAAGCATTTAAGAACTGCGTAAAATTCGTTACAAGTTTATACAATGCATTTGTTGGACTCGATTGTGATATGCTTGAGATAAATCCATTGTTCAAAACCAGCGACGACAAGATCATTGCGGTTGATTGCAAGATGAACGTGGATGAAAATGCACTGATGCGTCATCCCGATATAGCCTCTCTGCGGGATATCAGCGAAGAAGACCCTACCGAAGTGGAAGCTGGAAAATTCAACCTTAATTTTGTGAAGCTGGATGGTAACGTTGGCTGCATGGTAAATGGCGCAGGACTGGCAATGGCAACCATGGATATGATCAAACTTAGCGGCGGCGAGCCGGCCAATTTCCTCGATGTAGGTGGTACGGCCAATGCGACCACGGTGGAGGCAGGTTTCCGCATTATTTTAAAAGATCCTAAAGTGAAAGCGATCCTTATTAATATATTTGGTGGAATCGTTCGTTGCGACCGTGTGGCACAGGGCGTGATCGACGCATATCAAAGCATAGGAACCATTGACATTCCGATTATTGTGCGCCTTCAGGGAACAAATGCAGATGTGGCGAAAAAACTCATTGATGAAAGCGGCCTGAAAGTTCAAAGTGCCATATTGCTGAGTGAAGCAGCGGCATTGGTGAATAAGGCGGTAGCTTAATAAGTGAATAGTTAATAATTAATAATTTTCTGAGGTTGATGAAAAATATTGAAAGCCCGAGTTTAAGAATTACAACATTATTCACTATTAATTATTAGTTATTAACCATTCATTTTTTCCGCACAATTGGAAAAGAATATAAAATAATGCTGTGAAAACCGGCGAAGAATATTATTTTTACAAAAAACAATATCACATGAAAATTTTTGTTGCCGGTTTACCTTATGACCTGGATGATGCAGAACTGATGGAAATCTTTGAAAAATTCGGTACAACCGTGTCTGCCAAAGTCGCCATCGATAAAGAAACCGGAAAAAGTAAAGGATTCGGATTTGTAGATATGCCGGATGCTGCTGAAGCGAAAGATGCTATCGAAAGCCTTAATGACATTTCGCTTGGTAAAAAACCTTTGGTCGTTAAACAAGCAGAAGAAAGAACGGGGCCACCGCCACCACGAAATAACAATTTCAATAACAGACGATAAAAAAAGTCCCGCATTGCGGGACTTTTTTGTGAATGCTCAATGGTCAAATCATCATTTTTTTAATAGCTATCACCTACTTTTAGGTCTCTGCGGATAAGGCAAAGAATGCTCATAAATTCAACTAATGCGTCTACAAAAACTCCGTTTACGCCTCTCTCTGCGGTAACTGTTAGCTGACAATCAAACACCCCTAACCCGAAACCGGCATCCAAAATATATTTAAGGTTTCCGCCTAAAATCCAGGTGTTGAAAATCATAACTGAAATCTGTCATCGGCGAGATCGGTTTCATTTTGATAGTACTGCCTTTTCCTTCACTGTCCAGTCCGAAGATCACGTAGGCATCGGCATCCATCGCGCGGTTATTCCATTTGGCAATGAATGTATTTCCTTTGTAAGGAAGGAGTTCGCCGGTTAGTTGCGGGCTTCTTTTGCTATCGAACCACAGTTTTCCATTCTTAACAGAAATTGTTATGTCGCCGAGCCATTTGTCGTTGTAAGTACCGATAAAATTGCTGACTTCCATTTTAGTTACCGATTTCTGTACGGCTTCAATGTCTTTCCAAACCTGGTCGGTGATCTTTTTCGCATTTGCTTCATTGGCCACAACATTATCATGATATTGTTTCACGCGATCGACGTAGGGCATTCCAAAATAACTGTCTTTGATAGTGTTGGTGATGGCCGTGAAAGCTGCTCCGGCCTGCTGATTCGTTAAAACAATGATGCCAAGTTTCAGCTCCGGGATCAACGTCACCTGTGTAACGATGCCCTGAAGGCCGCCGGTATGCGTTACCTGTTTGTAGCCTTTAACATCTGAGAGGAACCAACCCAATCCGTAGCTGGCAAAATGAGTATTGTACGGCGATGGGCCGCGGACCGGTAAGATTGTTTGCGGCGACCACATATCGTCGTGCACTTCGGCACTGAACAATTTTTTGCCGTCGCCATATATGCCGTCGTTCATTTGCATGATCGCCCATTTCGAAAGGTCCGCGATATTGCTGTAAATACCGCCGGCAGCATTGGCAACGTCGCTCCATTCGCGCCCAACTACCTGTACTTTGCCGTTGACCGGTACATGCGCGTCTATCACATTGCTGGTGTCTTTTAGTCTGTTGAAAGACGCTCTCGTTGCATTCATGCTCAATGGCTGTAAGATTCTTTTTTCTATAAAATCTTCCCAACTCATACCGCTGACCCTTTTCACCACTTCCCCCGCTACTATGTAAAGATTGTTGTCGTAATCGAATTTGGTACGGAACCCTGATTCCTGTTTTAAAAAACGAAGGTTATAGATGATGTCTTTCATTTGAAAATCACTACCCTCCGGGAAAAACATCAGATCGCCTGCGCCCAGGCCAAGTCCGCTCCGGTGCGTCAGCAGGTCGCGGATCGTGAAGGCATCGGTTACATAAGGATCGTACATCCTGAACTCCGGAATATGATCGATCACTTTATCGTCCCAGGTGATCTTTTTTTCATCCACCAGCATGGCGAGTGCTGCCGAAGTAAATGCTTTGCTGTTGGAAGCAATGCCAAATAAAGTATTCTCATCCACCTTTTGCATGGTGCGCAAAGAACGCACGCCATATCCTTTTGAATGAATCACTTTGCCGTCTTTTACAATTGCTACCGCAATTCCGGGAACATCGAAAGTTTTAAGCGTTCGCTCCACCAGCGAATCGATCTGTGAAGATGTGATCGTTTGCCCGAATGAAGGCACGGAAAACACCGAGAACAGAACGATCAGCAAAGATCCAGAAAGCAGTGATATTTTTTTCATGACTGTTGTTTGGAATGATGTGTAAATATAAATATTGTAGAGAACGTTTGCTATTAAAAATAAATCCGGATAAAAATCGCTTTCTGTATGTTTCGACAAGCTCAACATGACAGAAAATTGCCAACCGGAGCTTGTCGAAGGCGGTTTGGAGAACGCTGTCAGCCTGAGCTTGTCGAAGGCCGGTGATAGCGATGGATTATAAGAATTGATCTATAAAAATCAGTTGAATTTTATCCTTTTTAAAGCATTTACTGGCACTTGTTTTGACTATTTTACCTGAAATTTAAACGATGAAAACGATCATCAAATTTATGTGTACGGCCGTTCTTATATGTTGCAATATTGCTTCTTTCGGCCAGTCGGACAGGATTCGGTAGAGAAATGGATCAACAACAGGCAATTTGTTTTTCATGCTGACTGGATCGATCCTTTACGCGGCAGAGCAAGATTTCTTACAGGCGGCTATGATCTTACCGTAAAAAGCGACAGCCTGTTCAGCTATCTGCCGTATGCAGGACGCAGCGATATCGCGCCTCTTTCATCCGATGATGCTGGCTTTATTTTCAATACAACAAAATTTGATTACAACGTTTCGGCAGGAAAGAAAAAAAGCTGGATTGTTACGATGAATGTATCGGGGCAGACTTATCTGTCGAGATTTTATCTCACGGTTTATTCTAATGGAACCGCACAATTAAGCACCACCAGCTCGTTCCGCGATCCGGTGAGTTTTCGGGGACATATCGGCCCGTTAAGACAAAAAAACTAAAACAAAGCCCTTCCGCAACTGGAAGGGCTTTATTTTATCCCATCTTAAATTATTTACCAAATTCGCCGTCAGCCTTTATCCATACATCATTGCTTACCGCTGCAGCCGGGAACTTGGGGCCTATGCCGAATTGTGATCGATCGATCTTTCCGGTAAGTTGAAAACCCGTCACAGGCTTTTTACTCATCGGATTGGTGATCGTTCCGCGATACCAAAGATCCATTGTTACAGATTTGGTTACACCATGGATAGTCAGATCGCCTGTAAGTTCATATTTGTCTTTCCCGGAAGATTTGATCGCCGTACTTTTAAAAGTAAGCTTCGGATATTTTGCTACATCAAAAAAATCTTCACTTTTTAAATGGTTGTCTCGTGGTTCTACTTCAGTACTGATAGAAGCAACATCAGCAGTTAGTTCAAAAACAGCGTCACTGAAATCCTCCTTGTTGGTTGTTACTGTTACGGTAAAATCTTTAAAAAGACCAAAAATGTCGGAGATGCCGAGATGCGTTACGGTGAAGGTAAGCTTGGAATGCATTTTGTCGTTCGTCCACGTTGTTTGTGAAAAACCTGCAATAGTGATGACCATCGCAGAAACGATAAGAATGAATTTTTTCATGATATAGTTTTTTATTGTTTAAACATTGATTGGGTAAATGTACAATAAAATACTAATTCCGATATTAAATTTATTTAAGATAATTCCTGTCCGCCGGATCTGTGCTGATCGAATATGGATCTGCGCTTTCGGAAGTTCCGCGACTCTTATTTGGTTGAGCGGCCATGATCACGTTAAAACTTCCGCCATTAAGAATGTCCGCATGGCTCAGCCAGTTCTTTTCATATAACCTTCCGTTCAAAGTGGCCGATTGTATGTATTTATTGTCCGCGCTGTTTGCCGGAGCATTTATCACGAATTGTTTTCCATTCGCCAATGTTAACGTTGTTTTTTTAAACAAGGGAGCGCCCAACACATATTGATCGGTTGCCGGGCACACGGGATAAAATCCAAGCGCAGAAAATACATACCATGCGGATGTCTGTCCATTGTCTTCATCACCGCAATAGCCGTCCGGTGTGGGCCTGTACATCCTGTTCATCGTCTCGCGCGCTCAATATTGTGTTTTCCAGGGTTCCCCGGCGTAGTTGTAGAGGTAGATCATATGCTGGATGGGCTGGTTGCCATGCGCATATTGCCCCATTTTTGCGGTCTGCATTTCCCTTATTTCATGGATTATGCCGCCATAGTAACTGTCATCAAACGTTGGCGGCAACGTAAATATAGTGTCCAGCATCTGTATGAAACTTTTTCGGCCGCCCATTAATTTCACCAGCCCGTTAATGTCGTGAAATACGCTCCAGCTATAGTGCCAGCTGTTTCCTTCGGTAAAGGCATCGCCCCATTTGAATGGATTGAAGGGCGATTGAAATTTACCGTCTGCATTTTTTCCACGCATCAGTTTTGTTTCACCATCAAAAAGATTTCTATAATTCTGCGAGCGCTTTGCATACAACCTGATTTCGGCTGCAGGACGATTTAATTTTTTTGCCAGCTGAAAAATGGTAAAATCGTCATATGCGTATTCGAGTGTGCGGGCAGCGTTTTCATTGATCTTTACATCGTAAGGCACATAACCAAGCCTGTTGTAATATTCCACGCCTTTGCGCCCCACCGCTTCGATAGGCCCTTCGTTGTTGGCGCCGTGAAGCAAGGCTTCATACAAAGTGTTGATGTCGTAGCCACGCAATCCTTTCATGTAAGCATCGCTCACCACAGAGGCGGAATTGTTCCCGA
>JAATFP010000003.1 GCA_015655125.1 Chitinophagales bacterium
CGGCTGTCGGAGCAGCCGATGTAAAGTATTTCCGGACTCTGGCCTTTCGACAGGTTTTCAAAATAATGAGGGTCAACCGAAAGTTTTTCCGCGATCCATCGTTCATTGTTTTCAAAAACTTTACTGATGTTCATGGTATTTTATTTATAAGAATGCAATACGTTATTTAATTAATAAAATTCGTTCGGCCTGAGCTTGTTGAAGGCCTTCGACAAGCTCAGGCCGAAAGTGATTACCAAACTTCTTTCCACCATTCACTTCCTGCTGCGCCGGTATTTTTCAGATCCACTTTTTCTCCGATCATTGGCGTAAGCAATGGAATTTTTTTTTCTTTTGCAGCGATTGAAACTCTTCTAACAGGCTCGTCCCATGGGTGAAAGGCCAATGAAAATTTTCCCCAATGCACCGGCATCAACCGTGCCGCACCAAGGTCCTTAGCGGCTTGTGCCACTTCTTCCGGCAGCATGTGAATATATTTCCACGAAGTATTGTACTGCCCGCATTCTAAAATGGCGAGATCGAAAGGGCCGAAATTTTTGCCGATGTCTGCGAAATGTGTATCGTAGCCGGAGTCGCCGCCAAGGAACAATTTCATGGACGGTGTTTGCAAAACCATCGACAGCCAGATGGATTGCTGACGTTTTAATCCGCGTCCGGAAAAATGCCTCGCCGGAGTGGTGTGAATAACGAAACCGTCTTCCAGGTGAACCGTTTCGTTCCAGTCTTTTTCTTCGATGATGTTTTTGTCAAAACCCCAGTATTGCAGATGTGAAGCTGTTCCGAGTCCGGTAACGATTCGTTTTACTTGTGGTTTTATTTTTTTTACCGTATCAAAATCAAGATGGTCCCAATGATCGTGTGTGATGATGAGATAATCAATTTCTGGCATGTCTTCGGCACGATAGATATTGGTTCCTTTAAAGCATTTTACCGTTCCGGGAACGGGCGACGCATTATTGCTGAAAACGGGATCGACCAGGAACTTTCTGCCATCTGCCTGGATAAAATAAGAGGAGTGCCCAAACCATATCAATACATTCTCATCACGTGATAAGGTATGGAGATTCGTTTTTATTGTGGGCATTGACACACGTGGCGTATTGTTTTTATCTTTCGCAAAAAACTGGTCGCGTATCACAGAAAAGTAGGTGGCACCATCTGTGAGGTCGGGCGTTTCATGAATATTTTTAAATTTTCCATTGCGGAAGTTCGGTGACCGATGGTTTCTGGCGGCGCTTTGGCCGGAGGGTAATTTCCCAAATTTAGGCTGCTGCGCGTAGGCCAATACAAAGATGAATGCGACTAAAATTACCAACAGGATCGTTATCATGATCCAAAGATAATCGCAGGCTTTCATGAAATAAAAAAAAGGAACACTGATTTAAACTGAAAATGGATTCATTGAAGTTGTATTTGAATGGCAACCTCTCGTTACGGATCATGTTGATCAGCGATCTACGTGTAAATCTGTGAGTATAAAAAGTTGCGCTATGATTCTGTTAAATCCATTTTCAGTTTAAATCTGTATTTCTGTTTTGCCTCCGTTAACCCTTTCCTAAATCTTGTATTAAAATCATGGTTAAGTATCGGTTTGTAAGTATATTGCCGCCTAACAAAAATAAAATCTGAATGAAGAATATATCAGTTATCCTGAATGTGGTACTCTTACTGGCAGTTGCATTTTTATATTTCCATGTTTTCGCAGGCAAAACCACGGATAAATCGCCGGTGGTGCATACCGGAACGGCTAATGGAAACGTAACCGCTGCAGGGAGGGCCCCGATCGCCTATGTGGAACTTGATTCGCTAAATGAAAAGATTACTTATATAAAAGACAAACGCAAGGAACTGGAAGGCGAACAAAAAGGCATTGAGGCTCAGTGGCAGGCAGAAATGCATGGATTGGAACAAAAGCGCGATAATTTTATTAAAAAAGCTTCGGGCGCCTCCATTCCGCAAGACGAAGGTGAAAAAATGCAAAACGAACTATACCAGGATCAACAGGCAATTGAAGCAAGAAAGCAAGCTGCGCAGCAAAAACTCAGCGAGAAAAGTTACAAGTTCATGGACGACATCCAGAAAAAACTCAAAGAGTTTTTGAACGATTATAATAAAGAGAAAAATTACATGTACATCCTAACATCCGGCACAGGACTGGATTATATGGTATATAAAGATTCTACGCTCAACATTACGGATGATGTGATCAAAGGGATGAATGAGAAACTGAAGAAGTAGTTTAGAGGTTTAAGCGTTTAGCGGCCTTCGGCCTGTGTAGGCGTTTAGGTTTAAAGTTTTTAACAATCGGCCCGCAGTCTGCGGGCTTTTTTTATTTTTCTAAAAATTAAAGTTTTTCATCTAAACACGCCGGAGGCAGTAAACACCTTAATCTCTAAACCAAATCGCGCGCCGTGAGACGCTGGCCTATAAATCCCACAACTCTAAACTTTTTTCTGTATTTTGTTAAATCAAAACCATTGCTTATGAGCGAAACAAACCAGGGCTTCAAGCCATCATTGGGTTTATTGGATGCCACGATGATCGTTGCCGGATCGATGATCGGCTCGGGAATTTTTATCGTAAGCGCAGATATCACAAGAAACGTGGGTAGTGCAGGCTGGCTGATAGCCGTCTGGCTCATTACCGGCTTCATGACGCTTACGGCGGCTTTGAGCTATGGAGAACTGAGTTCGATGTTTCCAAAAGCAGGGGGGCAATATGTTTATCTTAAAGAAGCATTCAACCCGCTTGCAGGGTTTTTATATGGCTGGAGCTTTTTTGCGGTAATTCAAACCGCCACGATAGCTGCGGTGGGTGTGGCGTTTAGTAAATTTACCGCCTATCTTATCCCGGGATTTAGCGAAAATAATATTTTGTTTAGCGTTGCCGGATTAAAGATATCTGCGGCGCAGATCGTTTCGATCGTATTGATCATAGTTCTTACATTCGTAAACACCAGGGGCATCGAAGGCGGAAAATTGATCCAGCGTTTTTTTACTTCCACAAAACTGATCGCTTTATTCGGACTGATAATTCTCGGCTTTGTATTGGTTAAACATAGCTTTTGGAGCGAGAACTGGCAAACAGGTTTTAATGCCATGCAGCAGGAAAAAGATGCGGCGGGCGGATTTGTAAAAAACGGTGCATTTCATTCGATAGGCGGCGCGGCGTTGGTGGGCGCAATTGCTGCTGCAATGGTAGGGTCGGTTTTCAGCAGCGATGCATGGAACAATGTGACTTTTATAGCGGGCGAAATAAAAAATCCCAAAAGAAATATTGGCCTCAGCCTGTTTTTGGGTACGCTGATCGTTACGGTAATCTACGTTTCTGCCAACCTCATGTATATAAATGTGCTTCCGCTAAATGAAATTGCCAATGCGGAAAACAACCGTGTGGCACTCACGGCTGCCCATGGTATTTTTGGTGAGTATGGAACCATCGTTATTGCAGTCCTTATCATGATCTCAACTTTTGGGTGCAACAACGGACTGATCTTATCCGGCGCGCGGGTATATAATACAATGGCGCGGGACGGTCTCTTTTTTAAAAAAGCCGCCAATCTTAATAAGAATAATGTACCGGAATTTGCCCTTTGGATCCAATGTATCGTGGCCAGTTTGCTTTGCCTCAGCGGCAAATACGGCGACCTGCTCGATATGATATCTTTTGTTGTAGTGTTGTTTTACGCGCTTACGATCTTCGGCATTTTTCGCTTGCGGAAATTGAGGCCCGATATCGATCGTCCTTACAAAGCATTCGGTTATCCATTGTTACCGGCTTTGTATATTTTGATGGGACTTGCATTTTGCATTTTACTTATCATTTACAAGCCGCTCTACACATGGCCTGGTTTGATCATCGTATTGATCGGCATACCTGTCTATTATTTTGCGGTAGCGAATAAAAAATCAGCAGGCAATAAATAACAGGTAATTGACGGCGAATGTTTGTTTAAAAGAGGATGTGTCGGCGAAGATCGCGAAATTTGTGTTTTAGATTTGAGTATTAAAATAGATTCAGTGTATGTCTGCTATAAATTTTGATGAATTATTTCAATCCTTTGAAACCATAAAAGTGGCGGTAGTAGGAGATGTAATGCTGGATACTTACTGGTGGGGGAAAGTGGATCGCATTTCGCCGGAAGCGCCGGTACCGGTGGTTTCGGTTACAAAAAGAGAAGAGCGTATCGGTGGCGCAGGAAATGTGGCGCTCAATATTCAAAGCCTGGGTGCAAAAGTGAGCGTAATAAGCATACTGGGAAATGATGGTGATGGAAAACAGTTGTCCGGACTGCTTTCCGACAATTACATCAACACCGATTATCTTGTAAAAAGTGACTCGCGCGTAACGACCAACAAGATCCGTATCATCAGCCGCAACCAGCATATGATGCGACTGGATGCCGAAATAACCAACATGCTTTCGCCAGAAGATGAACGTGCGTTGATCGAAAGCTTTGAAGTGTACATCAACAATGAAAAGCCGCAGATCGTTATCCTGGAAGATTATAATAAAGGCGTGCTTACAGAAACAGTGATTACTAAAATCATTGAAATCTGCAAAGAGCATGGCATTCTTACGGCTGTGGACCCCAAAAGAAAGAATTTTTTCGCTTACAGGAACGTAGATATTTTTAAGCCCAATTTGCATGAAGCAAAAGAAGGACTGAACATCATCGGAGAGGATGTTTCTGAGTCGTTGCTTCAACATATTCATGAATTATTGCGTCAGCAATTGCACCATCATATTTCACTCATCACACTTTCGGAAAAAGGCGTGTATTATCAGGAGGAAGAAAGCAACGCACTTATTCCAACGCATATTCGCAGCATTGCGGATGTGAGCGGTGCAGGAGATACGGTGATTGCGGTGGCATCGCTGGTATATGCCGCCACCAATGATCCGCGGCTGATGGCCGAGATGGCCAATATTGCAGGCGGATTGGTTTGTGAAGAAGTGGGTACGGTGGCGATCGGCAAACAAAAATTGCTGGAAGAAACAAAAAAACTACTCGGCTAAATCCCTTCATCTTTTATGGAAAATAACAAAGCTTATCTAAATAAGTTGCCGCAGGTATTTGTTCTGGTGGCAGCAACCGTTTGCCTGCAGGTTTTTACTGCGCCTGACAAATCTAATTTTGATACGGAACAGTATTCGGACTGGCTACGGATTGTGATCCGGGTTTTGTTCAATTCCATCATTTTTGTGGCGTTAGGTTTTGCGCTCAACAAGTGGAAAGCAGCGCTGATCGCTGTGGGAACCAGCATCGCAATCGCTTTGCTGGATCTTTATGTATTTAAACAATTAAAGCTTGAATCTAAGCCGGAAAGTACAGAAGCAATATGGTACGTTTTTATCAGTACGATCTTTTATCTGCCTTATTTTGTGTTTTTCCTGGTGCAAAAAATTCCTGCGAAAAAACTGATCATCCTGTTTTTTGTAGTGATCGGAAGCAGGTGCTTTAATCATGTTTTTTTTGTGAACGATTCTTTTGAATTTCTAAACAGGTTATTTCATACAAAGTTACTTTCGGATAGAGTAGGCGATCTGGTTGTTTACATCGCTTGCCAGTTATTTATGTTTTTGTTTTATTGTGAAATGCAGAATTATGCTGATGGAAAAGCAGCAGAAAAAAATACCACACTGGTTAATCCCGGGAACGGGTACAATAAAGCATCCGGCATCATCGGTTTTTGGGCAGTGAAAACTTTTGTTTATTCGATTGTTATCGGATCGGCCCATCAGATTCAGTCGCTTCGTTATTATTTCAGCAGTTTCCGGGAAGCGGGTCGGATCCATATATTTTATTACCAGGCGATCATTACTACACTCTTGTGTGTTCTTGTAATCTTATTTTGCGGGTGGTACCTGCGAAAATTTATATTGGAATACTTTATTTCGTATAGCATCACTTCACGGTTCGTTTATTGGCTCACGCTGATTCCGGTGATCGGATTGTTCGTTTGGGTAATTATGCTGCTCACCACAGAAAGAAAGCAAAAGCCCATAGAGAAGATGTACGCGATCAATGATCTTGCGGCTTCGGAAAGCCGCGCGGTGACGGTCATATTTGTTATCGGCATGCTGATCCAGTTTTGTTATGTGCTGTCGGTAACACGTTCGCCGGTACCCTTGTTCTTTTTGATAGCCGATGCCGGCATGTTTTTGTGGATGATCGCCAGCAAGCCCGGATACCAGGTAACCCTGTGGCTGCGCATCACCTGTTTCGCGTCGCTTATCATTTTTCTGTTTTTGAAAAGTCCCGAACGCGATACCATTGCGTATGCAACTTTCATTTATCCTTTCCTGCTGCTCAGTATTTTCCAATTGATGATGATCTTTCCGGTATATCACTTCGATACGTTCGCGTACATTAGCGGCGACTTCGAAAATCAGCCAACCCCGTCAACCGGCGACCGGTTAACGGAGTTTGATCAATCGCCGGTGTAGCTTGCGATTAGTAGCTATTAAAAGAAAACAAGCGATCGTTAGCACACATTCAAATAATCGTTCAAAATCTTCGAAGGTATTTGCCATTAAAATAGATAATTTTGGCGCAATAAACATTCATTCAATATGCATCCATTTTCATTGGTAATTCACGGCGGTGCCGGAACAATTTTGAAAGAAGACATGACTCCGGAACTGGAACAGGCCTACCTCAAAGGCTTGCAGGATGCGCTGGACGCGGGTTATGCAGTATTGGAAGAAGGCGGTTCTGCTACCAATGCTGTAAAAGCGGCTATCGTTATCCTGGAAGACAATTTGTTGTTCAATGCCGGCCGCGGTTCTGTATTTACAAAAAAGGGTGTACAGGAAATGGATGCGGCCATCATGGATGGAAAATCGCTGAATGCGGGTGCAGTAGCCGGTGTGCGCAATGTTCGCAATCCGATCGAATTGGCCACGGAAGTAATGAACAACAGTAACCATGTTTTTTTAAGCGGAAAAGGTGCAAACGATTTTGCTATCAAACAAGGGATAAAGCTGGAGCCGGACGAGTTTTTCTTTTCACAATTCAGGTATGATCAGTGGAAAGCAATGCGCGACAGCGACAATTATTCGCTGGATCATACGCACCAGGGCCTGGAAGAGCTGATGAAAGATAAAAAATTTGGCACCGTAGGTGCCGTGGCCTGCGACCAGGAAGGAAATATTGCGGCAGCGACGAGTACGGGTGGCATGACCAACAAGAAGTATGGCCGCATCGGGGATAGTCCGGTGATTGGAGCAGGTACGTATGCCAATAATAAAACATGCGCCATCAGTTGTACCGGCCACGGCGAGCCATTTATTTGCGCGGTGGCGGCACATGATGTAAGTTGCCTTATGGAATATAAAGGATTGGGTTTGCAGGAAGCCATGAACGAAGTGGTTTACAAAAAATTAGTTTCGATGGATGGTGAGGGCGGCATGATCGGAACAGATGCGCACGGAAATACGGCCATGGCATTCAACAGCGCTGGCATGTACCGTGGAATGCGCAACAGCGCTGGCGAAAATCATGTGGCAATTTACAAGGATTAGTTTAGCAGTCAGGTCATGGTTAGCGTGGAACTAACCGCTTACCCCTAACCTCTCAACATTAACTTTGATTGAACAGTTGAAATTTACACAGAACATTTTACGATGAACAAATATGCAGTAATAGTGGCCGGCGGCAGCGGCAGCAGGATGAACAACAAAGTACCGAAGCAATTTTTACTGCTCAAAGGCAAGCCGGTATTGTATTACACAATTCATACATTTTTAAATTCTTTCGACGATCTGCATATAATTTTAGTGTTGCCGGAAGAACATGTTGCTGCGGGTCAGGAAGTGATCGATGCTTTTTTTGATTATAGCCGTATCAGGATCACCGTGGGCGGGCGCACCCGTTTCCATTCCGTACAAAACGGGTTGCAATTAGTGGAAGATGAAAGCATCGTTTTTGTACATGATGCTGTTCGTTGTCTTGTAACTGCCGACCTTATCAAAAATTGCTATGATACCGCGATGGAATTCGGCTCGGCTATTCCCGTGATCGATTGCCGCGACAGCGCGCGCCTGATCAGTGAAGATGGGAAAAGCAATGAAGCGATCGACAGGCAACGCATCAAACTCGTTCAAACTCCGCAGACTTTTCACAGCAAAATATTGCTGCCGGCATTTTTTAATATCGATTACAAAGACAAGTTTACCGACGAAGCCACAGTAGTAGAAGCTTTTGGTTTGAAAATAAAACTGGTGGAAGGCGAGGACCGCAACATCAAGATCACCCAGCCGACGGACCTCGAACTGGCCGAAAGGTTGCTCAATGTTTGAGTAACTTCAATACCGGATGCAGATCGTTTTGTTTGATGTGAAAATATGGTTGGTTGACGGGACTGAATTTTTGATAAAAAGCGGCGATTCCTTTTTTATCAGAGCCTTCAAGGTCGAGCAATAAACTTCTCCCGGAAAATTCTTTTATCAATTGATCGTATAAAAAATAATTGGCTTCTTTCTTTTTGCCGGCTGCAGTAATGCAGGAGATAATATTGTATAATCGCCGGTCGTCTTTCAATAGTAATACAACTGCCAGTAGTTCCTGTTCCGGAGACCATGCCTGGCGAATGATAAGGTGATTTGTTTGTGCGAGTGAAATGCAGATCTTTTCAAAACCACGTATATCTCTTTCTGTTACGCTTTCCAGGCGCCTGGAATATAGTTCTGTGTATAGTTCAAGCACTTCGCCAACATCAGTTGACGTTGCGTACACCAGTCCGAATTTCTTTATACGCCGCAAACTTTTGGTGAAACCGGCGTCATAGTTTGTGTAAAGATCTTCGTAGGAACGATTCAAAGACAGCACATAATTATTGCGTTGTGTAATGATACTTCCAGCCGGCAAAAACAGGTCATTGTTTAGATAATTGATTGTTGTATCTATATACCTGAATTGCTCAAATGCAATGCTGATGAACGTTTCCTGTACTTCAGGAGATATGTCCCTTTTAAAAAATATTCCGAGTTGCTGAACGAATGACGGTTGAAATAAGTACCTGATGCCCCATTTTTTTCGCCACACGAGTGGCATCACTGCTTCATAATCATTTAATATAAGCGCGTCCCAATTGTCTGCGATTGCATCAAGGTAAAAACTTCGTGCGTAGATGAGCGAATTTGTTGCATTCAGAATGCAGTCGTCCCATTTTTTAAAATCGATTTTTTTATATGGTACAAATTCTATTGACACAATTACAAACTTAGTTGGGGAAATAACTTTGCAAGGCGCAGATTTTGAATGTCGATGCTGAAGGTCATTCTTTTTAAGAAAGTATTTTGTTCGGGGAACGTTTTAAGATTGTCGCGGAAATCTTTGCTGTAGATAAGCGGCGCATAAATGTTCACGATATTTTTGAATAGCGAAAGCTGCAAGCCGCCGACATATAAAACTTTGCTTGTGAGCGCATCTTCTTTCCAGCCTTCGGCATAAGAGCCGGCATCAAAGAAAAGTTTTATGGGAAGTTTCACCGGGAAGATATCCGGAATGGTGCTGTTGAAATTGAATGCAGCGACCCAGTTCTCCGATCTTCCCTGTAAGAAATAGGACTGATCCACGCGTAATTTCAATCCGCCATCGCGGATCATTACCTGGTGCGCACCAAGGCCGAGATTTTTTACCGGCGTTTCGCTGTTGGCAGTTGAACCTGTTCTGCCGATGAAATAATTGCTGTAGGTATAGTCTTCTTCGCCGGTGGCGGCCAGTAATTTTGGTTGATATTGAAATGCGTCGAAGTTGTTGTCATCGCCGATATAACCAAACTTGGCAGCAAACAATCTCACCTGCAAACCACCGCCTTTTGAATAATTGAAAAAATAATTTGCGTTAAGGTTCGCACGGTAAAATCCTTTTCCCTGCTGAAATTGTAACTGCCCGAAATACGGATACAATACCCGGTCGTCGGCCATATTAAAAGAAACCTGGTTGATGTAGCGGGTGCTGCGCACAGTCTTATTCGGATAACTGACTGTTGAGTCGCTGCCGGCAATTACAGCATAACTACCGTTGTCAAATTTTTGTTCACCGATAAAATAAGTACGGATATCGATCCAGGTACTTTTAGTGGATCTTGGCGGATGTTTAAAATACAATTGCACGTAAGGGACGACTTTGTAAAAATTTTCAAATATTTTTCTTCCGAAAGTATCCAGGCTTTGCTTTGTTGAAAATCTTGCACCTGATACGCCCATCGTTATTTTGTTTATTTTATTTTCTGAAAAATAATTGTAATTGATATTTCCGATGCCGTTCAATTGCTTGCTTCCGGTGGCATACAACGGAACCGCGATAAACCTGAATTTGTTGAGCGGCAACGTGTAATTGTGTATCATGCCGCCGATCATCAATTTGTCGTAAGCATTGTAACCCGCCGCAGGAGTGAGTATGATATAATTATGTTTGTCGGCATCTTTAAAATTGAATACAGTACTGATCTTTATATCTTTTTTTTGCGCCGGCGCTAAATAGCCTTTCTTCTGCAACAATGAAAATTGATTGTTCAGATCTCTGCCGCTTACTTCTGTCAAAGTTTTTTTAAAATCTTCAGGTGCGGGGTGCGTGAATTTGTATCGTTGGAAATATGTTTTCATGCAGCTGTCAAACAATTCGGTACCTAATTCTTTTTCCAGCAGCTGCATCCATTTGGCTGTTTTGGTATAAGCAACCAGCCCATAGTTTGCAGAGCTGAAATTTTCAGACGTCGTTTCTATCGGCTGATCTTTGTTTACGGAGATCAATGTTTTCAGAAACATTTCCTGATCGTCTTCCGGCAAACGATTCTTTAAAAAGGATGTGTTTGCTGCGGAAGCGCCCGGAGCTTTATCGTTGTATTTTTGTTGAATATAGCGATAGTCATAATAAGAATTCAAGCCTTCGTCCATCCAGGGGTGTTCCCTTTCGTTAGTGCCTAGGATCCCGTAAAACCAGTTGTGGCCCACTTCATGGTTTACCAACAGGTCAAATTGCTTCTCATCGTTTGTAGGCGTTTCAATGAAAGCGATCGTTGGATATTCCATTCCGTCGCCTGCACCGTCGGCAACATTTTCTACGATACTCACAACGTCGTAAGGGTATTCTCCCAGCCATTTGCTTTTAGTAGTAACGGCATCTTTAATAAATGGCAAAGCGGAATTCCAGAGTTTTGAATGTTTGCCGGTAGAGTAGGCATAGATATCGATTGTTTTGGAAGCGAGTTGCAGGGTATCGTGTTGCACAATAAAATCCTTGTTGGCAAACCACGCAAAATCGTGCACATTATTTTGATGATAAACGCTCGTAGAATTTTCGCCTGAAGACAATATGCTTTGTTGTTTGCCGGTTGCAGCAACAATGTATTTTTTCGGAACGGTAATGCTTACTTCATAGTCGCCATACTCGCTGTAAAATTCACCCTGATCGAGGTAAGGCATTTCGTGCCAGCCTCTTTTGTCGTAAACCGCAGGTTTCGGATACCACTGTGTAATTGCAAATGCGGCTCCTTTGTATCCGCTCCGTGAAAAGATGTAGGGAATTTTTACATGGAAAGGAGTTTCAATATTTATAGCTTCGCCCGGTGCCAAAGGCTTTGGCAGCAACAGTTTCACGATATCCTGGTGTTGTGGATGATCTTCCGCCTGGGCAGAAACATTGTTCACCTTAAACGCGAGCCTGTTGATGTATCCGCGCTTTTCTTCTTCGGAAAAATAAAAATCTGTACGGCCGTTTTCCAGAAGCTGATCGCTGAAGGCGGTGCGGTCGTTTTTATACGCGTTTGGCCAGAGATGGATCCAGATAAAAGTAAGGGTATCCGGAGAGTTATTGTGATAAATCATCTTGAGTTCGCCATCTAAAGTATGCGCGGTATCGTTCAGCGATACGCTGATATTGAAGTCTGCCTTTTGTTGCCAGTAATTTCCTGTCTGACCAATAACAAGCTGGCAGAAAATATATTGTAAACCGAGCAGTAGAATTTTTTTCAAGGAATGTGTTTGGTCAAAAATAATGATAAAACCTGAAGTAATGGGCGATGGGCAATAAACAATCGCCAATACAGAATAAGTAACGGAAGGCGATGTAAACTAACGGCCAACCTGCAAGGCATACCCATAATTCTTAACCCATCACCAGATCTACTTTCCTTTTCCTGCCATGATGATGCTGATGGTATAGATCATAATCTTGAAATCGAGCGACAGTGATACATTCTCTACATATAACAGGTCGTATTGCATCCGTTCCAGCATCTGGTTGATATTGGAAGCATAACCGAATTTTACCATGCCCCAGCTTGTGAGTCCGGGCTTTACCTTAAACAGGTAATTATATTCCGGGTTGAGGGCTACAAGTTGATCGATGTAGAATTTCCTTTCAGGTCTTGGACCAACGAGGCTCATTTCACCCTTGATGATGTTCCATAATTGCGGCAATTCATCCAGCCGCCATTTGCGCATCACGCGTCCCCAGGATGTGATGCGTTCGTCTGTATCGTTGCTAAGTTGCGGGCCATTTTCTTCGGCGTTCACTTTCATAGAACGAAGTTTGAACATTGTAAATGGTTTTCCTTTATAACCGATCCTTTCCTGCGAAAAGAAAACGGGGCCTTTTGAGGATAATTTCAAACGGATGATGGTGTAAAGAAAAAGTGGCAGCAATAATATGGAAGCGATCAGCGCAACGAAAAGATCGGTGAACCTTTTAATATTTTGTTGCCACGAAGGCAGGAGGCCGGAATGCAGATCTATCAACGGAACGCCGAGTACGTTTGTTGTTTGCAAAGCGCCGCTGATGATGTCGAGCGTATCAGGCGTGATCTTGATGTTTACTTCCTTGTTGCTTAGAATGCGCAGTATCTGAGTGATGATATCGCGTTCTTTTTTTTCCATCACAATGATTACTTCTTCCACTTGGTGTTCTCTTATTATCGCGGGCAATTCGCTGATGGAAGAATAATGGGTGAGTTGCGGCAGATCTCCGGTAGGGCCGTTCAGATTTAAAAATGAAACGATGCGATAACCGGAACTGTCATTTCTTTTTGCGAAACTTTCATAAAGGTCCACGGTTTTTTTTCCCGCGCCCACGAGCAAAGCGTTGAAGAAAACTTTTTTATCCAGTAATTGCCGGTGAACGATATTTAAAATAGAGATCCTCGCTATGCTGGTAGCTATAAAGACCGGGATGAGCAGGCAAAGAAATTCTACATAATATCTTGTATTATCATCCTGTGGATTTTTTAAAATAAAAAAGAACAATAATCCTAGACATCCAATGATGGTAACGAACAATGTTTTAAGTATTTCGGACAACCTGGATTTTTGATACAGGCCTGCATATGTTCCCGCTAAAAAATTAAGCGTGAGCCAGCCGAGCGTGTATAAAAACAGACCGATGTAGAACCCTGGTGGTACGGAAAAAGAATAATGATAAATGACGGTGCGGAGATAATAAAAGCAAAGCCAGGTTAAGATGCAAACGACGAGGTCTGCAAAAACATACCAGCTTATATTGATGCGGGGCTGCTTCAATGAGTTTAGAGATTAGTGTTTAGCGTTTAGTGGTTAGAGGACCCTAAACTTATCGTTGGGCGCTGTTTATTTTATCAAGAATTTTGTGGGCCACGTCCATTGCTTCAAATCCATCCAGCACGGTCACGGGTGTTTCGGTATTATTAACGATCGCATTTTTAAATTCCTGTAATTCCATTTTGATGGCATTTCCGTCTTCGATGGAAGGGCTGGAAATAGCGATCGTTTTTTTACCATGATTGGTTTCTATGTCGAACGTAAATACATTTTTATCACCGGGCGAATTGAGTTTGATGATCTCCGTTTTCTTGTCCAAAAAATCGATGCCGATGTAAGCGTCTTTCTGAAAGACGCGCATTTTTCGCATCTTTTTCATGGAAATGCGGCTGCTGGTGAGGTTTGCTACGCAACCATTGTCGAATTCGATCCGTACGTTGGCGATGTCCGGCGTGTCGCTCATCACTGCTACGCCATTGGCGGAAATATAACTAACGTTGCTTTTTACAAGGTGAAGGATGATGTCGATGTCATGGATCATCAGGTCGAGGATCACGCTTACATCTGTTCCTCGCGGATTGAACTGAGCCAGTCGGTGTACTTCGATGAACATTGGCTGCAAGGTGAAATCTTTCAGCGACAGGAACGCCGGATTGAATCTTTCTACATGACCTACCTGAAACCTGAGATTGGATTCTTTTGCCAGTTTTACCAGTGTTCTCGCTTCTTCCATCGTATTGGCCAGCGGCTTTTCTACAAAAACATGTTTGCCTTTGCGAAGCGCGAGCGAACATAGATTAAAGTGGTGCGGGGTAGGGGCAACTATGTCTACAGCGTCGCAGGCGTCTACGAGTTGTTCGGCGGTGGAATATCTTGTAAGGCCATATTTTTCTTCTACGGAACGGGCATTATTGTCATCAGGATCAAAGAACCCGACTAATGTAACGTCATCAATTTCTTTCCAGTTATTCAAATGGAACTTTCCCAAATGGCCTACACCTAGTACACCGATCCTTAGCATTGATTGTGAGTTATAAGTTGTGAGTTGTAATTCGTTAGGTGTCAGTCTGAGCTTGTGGAAAACCGTCTTCGACAAGCTCAGACTGACACCTCATCAAAATCTACTTTTATAGTGCAATATTTACAGTTTGCGCAGTTTCATCCCAGAAGCCCATCTTCCCGAATTTTTCTATCCGGTCGTTCACTCGTTGTTCGGGCGATTTTAATTTCAGTTCCTGAATGGTCGGGATAAGATAATTTTTGAGAATGTTTGCTGCGCCGTCATAGTCCCAATGCGCGCCGCCCATTGGTTCGGGGATCACATCGTCTACCAAACCGAATTGCAACATATCGGTTCCGGTGAGGCGCAGTTGTTCCGCTGCCACTTCTTTTTTATCCCATGTGCGCCAGAGGATGCTGCTGCAACTTTCCGGCGAGATAACTGTGTACCAGGTATTTTCCAGCATCACCACTTTATCGCCTACGCCGATGCCAAGTGCGCCGCCGCTGGCGCCTTCACCTATGATGACGCATATAACCGGCACTTTAAGGCTGATCATTTCATAAATATTTCGTGCGATCGCTTCTCCCTGTCCACGTTCTTCGGCTTCAAGGCCGGGGTAGGCACCGGGCGTATCTATCAAGGTGATGATTGGTTTGTTGAATTTTTCCGCCAGTTTCATCAGTCGCAGCGCCTTGCGGTATCCTTCGGGATTGGCCATGCCAAAATTGCGCATCTGGCGGGTTTTGGTATTGTTACCTTTTTGCTGGCCGATGATCATCACTGTTTCATCGCCAAGCTGTGCAAATCCACCTACCATAGCTTTATCGTCGCGCACATTCCTGTCGCCGTGCAACTCAATAAAATTGGTACACATGTTCTCTATATATTTAAGCGTGTAGGGGCGGTCGGGGTGGCGGCTGAGTTGAACGCGTTGCCATGGAGTGAGTGTTTCGGTAAGGTTTTGTTTTGTTTCGATGATCTTTTCTTCAAGAACAGCAATGGCGCTGCTCATATCGGTCTTATTTTTTTCCTGGTTGATCTTGAGTTGTTCTATCTGATCATAAAGGTCTTTGATCGGTTTTTCAAAATCCAGGAACTGGCGGTTCTTTAACTGTGGCATATTAATATTTTACAGTAAACTGTTATAAACGGGTGTAAGTTAATTTGTAAAAATAGGCGAAGCAATTTTTTTTTAAAAGTTTTGTTTTGAAAACTTTTATTTACTTATCTTTGCAATCCCGAAAAAATAGCGATAGGATTTCGGTGGTAAAGGATCGGTAGTTCAGTTGGTTAGAATGCTGCCCTGTCACGGCAGAGGTCGCGGGTTCGAGTCCCGTCCGGTCCGCAAA
>JAATFP010000041.1 GCA_015655125.1 Chitinophagales bacterium
CGTATTATCTACTTTAAAATTGCCCCCGGTGCCATTGCCCACCGTTTGTACAGTAATCACGTCGTTGTCATTGTCTTCATTGAAATTTTCGAAATGCCCGGCGCGGCCTTCTGCAAAACTCGGCACCCATCCGTATACAGCATCGCCATTACCATCTATGTTTGCTTCCAAAGCGTTCCCGTTTTTTCCGGCATTAGCCGTAATTGCATTTCCGTTTCCATCTGTTAGTGCCACCAATGCAGCACCATTTCCGGAAGGGTTTGACGCATAGAATAAACCTGCGCGGCCACCTGTTCCTGAAGAAACGCCAAAAATACCGGCGGTACCAAAGTTTCCAAAAATGGAATTCACTTCACCGCGAACAGCAGAACCGACACTATTTGTATTATCCAGGAAGAAGGAAGATGCATTTCCTAATGTGTTATCAGGTATGTTGCCGTTTGAATTTGAATTCACCTCTAGGATATTTGTTTCGATATTGCTGGCGTTCATATTGTCAAAACGTCCCGCAGAACCCGTACTTCCATTTATACCTACCTGGCCATATACGCCAACACCCGTATTATCTGTGTTAGTGGCAATGAACCCGCGAACACCATAACCGCCACCGTCATTCCTTCCTACTACCGCGCCTGCAATATTGCTGGTGGTACGGCCCACTACTGCTTCACCAGCACCATTATTATCGCCGATGATGCCTGCAGAGGATTGCTGATTTGTTACGCCGTGAACACCAAAACCAGCGCCTGTGCTACTGAAAACACCAGTACCACTTCCCGAGGTTGTAACATTGATTACGTTCCCGTTTCCAAGCGTGGATGCATTGAGTACATTGTTACTATTTGCATTATTAGCAATCGAAATATTGGCGGCAATGCCGTTGGTACTTGTTGCATTTAGTCCTGTTCCACTGTTACTGTTTGCAAATACACCATATCAGCTGCCGGATGAATTACCGTACACACCCAAGCCATTAGGTGTTACACCGTAAACGCCCCAGCCACTGCCGTTCTGAGAGCCCCAGGTTCCGATACCAAGTCCGCCTGTACCGTTATTAATACCGCGCACGGCAGTTGAAAATCCACCGGGAGAAGTAGAATTGACGATACCACGAACTGCAGCTATGCTGGCGGTTGTGGTATTATTGATTCCTTCAACAGATGTGCCATCACCGTCATTGGTAATGGAAAATAAAGTGGCTGCATTATTTTCTGTTGCTACAAACGGAAGGGTAAGCGATCCGCCGCCACTTACGGTACCGGGTTTCCATTGACTTAGTACATCGTCCCATACAATTGCCTGACCAGCCGTAGGAGCAGTACCGGCGAATGCGCGACCTTGCAGGCCGGCAACTGTAGGATTTGGAAAGTTTCCGGAAAGGTCGCCACCGGCAGCACCGCTCGGCGGCAATGTTGTTGGAATAACGCCCGGTGCGATCATTACTGATGTAACGGCACCTGTAGCGATAGATGGATTTGGATAAGTTCCGGTTAATGCCCCGCCGGCTGCGCCGCCCGGGGGCAAAGATGCTGGTATAACACCAGGGGCCAGCATTGGCGCCGTGATAGCGCCATTGGCCACGATCGGGTTCGGATAGGTACCCGACAAAGATCCTCCGGCCGCGCCGCTTGGCGGCAATGTTGTTGGAATAACTCCCGAAGCGATCATTGGTGCAGTGATGGCACCATTTGCTACTGTGGGGTTAGGATACGTTCCTGTGAGGGATCCACCTGCTGCACCACTTGGCGGCAATGTTGTTGGAATAACACCCGAAGCGATCATTGGCGCAGTTACCGCACCATTCGCAATGGTTGGGTTAGGATAACTTCCCGTCAGTGATCCGCCGGCCGGTCCTTGCGGCAGAGCGCCTGCGGCATTCATGGCAAACGGCACCGACGCAAGTTGGGACGCTCCCATCACCACAAAATTAGAACCGCCATTCTGGTCCGCTTCCACTTTAATATATTTGTCGCCAAGCCCCCAGTTGATGGAACCGATAGTTCCGGTTACATTGGTAGCGCCCGGACTTCCAATCTGCACGTTAAATAAGCCGAAAGCATTGGTTGTAACCGATCTTGTTTCAGAATATACGGTGGCGCCATTAGCGGAGCCTTCGTGTATGCTCAACCTTAAACTGATTGTTTTGCTGATCAACGCATTTCCAACAGGATTTCTTGCGACACCCTGGTAATTAAGCAGTCCCGGTGCCTGGGCCAGTGTCGTAACGGCAAGGCTGACGGCGGCCAATAAAAAGATTAAATGTTTTTTCATTAGAAATATTTTTTTAATAGTTAGTTTGAAATTTTTACGATCCTAAATGTGCTTTGTCTCATGATGGTGCGTCCCTGCGTTTTATCATCGGGCCTGAAAGTTGCATTGATGAAGTAAACGCCGTTGGGATATGTGGTCAGATCGTAGCGTTCGATACGGTCGCAACATACATATTTATAACTCCTTTTTTCAAGCACACGTCCCATCGCATCTGTTAACTGAAGGTCCATTTGCCCGCCCAATTTGAGGAAAAAGTCCAGCTCAAACAATCCAGTACTCACGTTAGGAAACAGCTTATATTCATTTCCCATGAACAATAGAATGTTTGCAGCAGATTTTGATACTACATCCGTGCAGGGCTGCAAAACACCATTTGTAAAAGCCAGCGTGCTATCTGCATTTCGATAGTAATCAATAACGGCTGCTTCCCCGAGGCTCCATTCGAGGTGCAGGTAAGATGCGGTATTGTCGTAGCTTCCGCCGGCTACATTAAGGGTGAAGGGAGAAACGGTCTGACATTGCCCACGGATGCAAAACAACAACGCCAGTCCCATAAGGCTCAGAGTTAATTTTTTCTTCATAGCATTTTTTTTAATTATTAATAAGGATAAAAAACTGAACATTATTGCCAATAGCCTGCCGTGCGGCATTTCTTAAAAATGCCGTGTACAGCAATGCTGTTGCTTTTTATTGCTCATGCTAAAACCTTTTGCTGGCAGAGGTTTGCAACGTTCCAATTGATGCAAAACAAATACCGGCAACCTTTTTCGAGAAGTCGTAATAGACAAACAACCTAAATAATAGACAAGGGTATCTACGTCAGTCGGTCAGTTACACAAAGACTTATCAACGATTTTGATCATTGTTCAAAAAGTTCATGCGAAGGTTATCAGGAAATAAGAACGATGATGATCGTTCCTGAGAAATGGTTCAGGGGTTTCGCAAGCACTTCTTAAAAGTGTGAAGCAAAAATATATTGTATGACCAAAAGAAACAATACTACTTTTAGGGGATATTCTTTTTCGATATGTCGGTCGATTTTAAATGGCCGATATAAGTTAGTAGCTGGTAGCAGATGATTAGTAGCCGGAAGGCGTTACCGGCAACAGGTTGCTTAGGTATCGGGAGATGCATATTGCCCGAAAAGACTAAGTAGAGTGTTGATGTGCGTTGACCATGTAACCAAAGCCGATAGATTTTATTTTGGAAACGACATCCTGTAATCCACGTTCACTTTTCCTTTGGTGATGTCGTCTAATTTACGCTTCAGAAGTGTCCGCTTTAAAGGCTTGATATAATCAATGAAAAGCTTGCCTTCGATATGATCGTATTCATGCAGGATAATACGCGCCGTGATGCCATTAAATGTTTTGGTATGCGCCGTAAAATTTTCATCCACATAATTTAATGTTACCGTTTCGCGACGCATGATATCTTCTCGGATCTTTGGAATGCTTAAACAGCCTTCATTGTATGCCCATTCATCGCCTTCCAGGTCCACAACATGCGCATTGATGAAAACGCCTTTGTAACCTGGTTCATCAGGATATTCTCCTTTCTCATCTTCTTCCTGGTTTTCGAAGATCTGCTCGCTGTCGATCACAAAAAGCCGGATCGGCTTATTCACCTGAGGGGCGGCAATCCCTACGCCATTGCTGGCATACATCGTTTCCCACATATCTTCCACCAGCTTTTGTAAACCCGGGTATTCAGGCGTGATGTCTTCGCCTACTTTTCTTAAAACTGGTGATCCATATGCTACAATTGGTAATATCATGATGATGTAAAATATTTTTGCAGCCGCATCTGCGGCAAAATTACTTGTTCGGCAAATATAATCAAATCCCCTTGCTCTGCATATATTCCTGTAGCATAATGGTAGCAGCTATTTCATCCACATTGCCTTTGATGCGCCTGTCTTTTTTCTTCATGCCCATTTCAATCATCGCATCTTTTGCCATCTTTGATGTATAACGTTCATCTACAGTTTTGATCGGCATTTCAGGAAATTCTTTTTCCAGTTTTTTAATTGCTGCCAAAACTAACGGCGTTCCATGGGTATCGCTTTCGTCCCAGTTCTTCGGCAGTCCGATCACGATGAGTTCTACCGTTTCGCGGGCGAAATAACTTTTTAAAAAAGAAATCAGCTCTTTTGATCCGATCGTTGTCAAACCCGTAGAAATGATTTGTAGCGGATCCGTCACCGCAAGTCCTGTGCGCTTTCCGCCATAATCTATCGCCAGTATCCTTGCCATTATGCAGAAGTTTTTTCGTCCGGGTTTTCTGTAAGAATACAAAATTGCTGTTCCAGCGTATTTGAAAAATCATATAGCATTTTCAAAAAATTGCGGCCATACAAACTATAATAAGGTAGTACATTTTCAACCCGTTCCTGCAAATTTCCGCCCGGATACAAATGATTTTTTACTTTCTGGATCTGCCTGAGCTGTGCATCAAATTTTTTCCTGGCAGCCTTCAGCATTTTCTTCTCCAGTTGTTCAATCTTCTGCAAAGCCAGCGATTGCAGCGCCCACACATGTTTTTCCAAAGTCGTATCTACTACCGATGCATCCGACCTTAACTGTTTATATAAGCGGATGAACACCAATTTTTCTTCATTAAAATTCAATTTTACATCCGCATCCCTTTTTACCACGCGGTTGATCAGTTCCGTTTCTGAAGCGAAAAAATCTTCCGCCGCAAACGACAAACCAGTAATGCGTAGCGAAGTCTTTTTATTGATGAGCAAAAACGAATTCCTTAATATTAATACCGGGAACGGAACCTTTGTGGCTTCAAAAACTTTTTTCAGTTCCAGCCAATAAGCCAGTTCGCCGCCCCCGCCGATAAACGCGATATTTGGCAGGATCATTTCCTGGAAAACAGGCCGCAGTATTACATTCGGACTGATCCGTTCGGGGTTCGTATTGATTTCATTCAACAATTCTTCTTTCGTAAAATGGATAGCGGTATTTGCCACAGCAAAGCCGTATTTCACCGCTTCTATCCGTTCGCGGATATTTTCTTTCAGGTAAAATAAATTAATATCGCGACCTGCCGCCTGCACTTTGTATTTCTCCGGAAATGCTGCAATCGTTTCCTTTACTGCCAGATGGGAAAAATGTTCGGTCAGCTCTCGTTTCGCAACGTCCCTGAATTCATTTTTTAATGTTGCACAATCCGGTAATAAAATTACCAGGCCAAAGTCTTTGAACAATTCATTTACAAAATCGAATGTAGCCTGTTCAATGGTTTTGCCCAATGAATAAGCGTCTTTCACCAATTCTATAATCTCGCCGCCGAATTGATTGATTGAAAGTTGCCCCCCTATCGCATCAACGATCTTTATAAATTCTTTGTCGATCAACATTCGTCCAACGGCACCTTCCTGATCTGTTTTCCATTCATATTTTTTCTCATTAATCGTCACTTCGCCCAATTCTTCGAGGTCGGCATCTTCGCTGCCCATGTAATAAACAGGTACGAAATTATTTTCCGGCATTGTTGCGGCAAGTTCATCTGCAAGTTTGATCGCATGCAGTATCTTATAAATAAAATACAAATGCCCGGTGAAGATATTTGGCTGATGTGCCGTTGTAACGGTAAAGGTATTTTCCAGCAGAAGCGCGTCGATATTGCGTTGCAGCTTTTCTGAAACAGGGGCGTTATTGTATTGCTCATTCAACTGGTCAACCAGAACTTTCCTGTTGACTGCATATTTTTTTCTTGCTGCGATCGCGCTTTTGATGCCATCCGGATCGGGTGGATAAGAATAAAAATCCTTCAGTTCTGGTGCGGCCGCCACATAATCTAATACTAATCTTGAAAAAGATCCTGTCTGTTCGTATGCTAACTGCTGCGCTTTGAAATTCATTCTTGTTTGTCTTTCGTAATTTTTCTGCCTGGGAAAAATCCGTATTGTATTTATACTAACTCGCCTTCAATGTCAAAATCATAAGCTTTCGTGATCTTTACATTTACAAAATCGCCTGGCGCTAGTTTTTTATTTGTGTGAACAATCACCTCATTGTCCACTTCCACACTATCAAATTCTGTACGGCCGAGATATCGCCCGGCTTCTTTTTTGTCGATGATCACTTTAAAGGTCTTGCCCACTTTTTCTTCATTTTTCTCTAACGAAATTTCCTGCTGCACTTCCATGATTTCTTGCGCACGCGCTTCTTTCACATCTTCCGCAATATCGTCAACAAGGTCGAATGCGCTCGTATCTTCCTCGTGGCTGTAAGTAAATGTTCCGACCCTATCGAAACGCATTTTTTGAAGGAAAGTTTTTAATTATTCCACATCGTCACGCGTTTCGCCGGGGAAACCCGCAATAAGCGTGGTTCGCAGGCAAATGTCAGGAATTTTATAACGTATATTGCTGATCAGGTCTTCCATTTCTTCCCGCGTGATCTGACGTTTCATCGCTTTGAGCATATTGTTGCTGGCGTGTTGCAATGGCATGTCCAGATAGTTGCAAATGTTCGGGCGATCCCTGATCGCGTCGATAATATCCATCGGGAACTTCGACGGGTACGCATAATGTAATCTGATCCATTCGAGTCCCTGGACGTCAGCCAACGCATTCAGCAACTTTGGAAGTTCCCGCTTTTTATAAATGTCCAGTCCGTAATAAGTCAGTTCCTGCGCTATCAGCATCACTTCCTTCACACCGCGTTGAACAAGTTGTTTGGCTTCATCCACAACACTCTCTATCGTACGGCTCGTGTGTTTGCCGCGCATCAGCGGGATGGCGCAAAACGAACAGGTGCGATTACATCCTTCGCTGATCTTCATATACGCATAGTGCTGCGGGGTACTCAGCAATCGTTCTCCGATCAGTTCACCTTTGTAATCGGCCTCAAATCTTTTGAGGATCAGCGGCAATTCCATCGTTCCGAAAAATGCATCCACTTCCGGAATTTCCACTTCGAGGTTGTTGCGATAGCGTTCACTCAAACATCCGGTTACATATACTTTATCAAGTTTGCCACGCTTTTTCAGTTCCACATTATCGAGAATAGTGTTGATACTCTCCTCTTTCGCCTTTTCAATAAACCCACAGGTATTGATAATCACAATATTGTGATCGCGTTTTGCACTTTCATGTACCGTATCTATTTCATTGGCAAGCAATTGTCCGCTCAGCACTTCACTGTCCACCATGTTCTTGCTGCAACCCAGCGTTATGATGTTTACTTTGTCACGCTTAATAGATTTTGTCTTCATAATCAGGCCGCAAATTTACAGTTTATTGAACTAAATAACACTAAATAATGCAGCAAGAGCCATTTGTTCCGTAGTTGGTAAAGCCGCTATTTGTTAACTGATGTGAATAAAATTGTGAAGGGCGCCACATTTTTCTATAAAGGTGCCACAGGCAAATTGCTTAGCGGACAGGATCCGGTATTTATAAATTGCTGTATTGTACCGGGTTTAATCGATTTGCCTATTTTTGCTTTTATTAATAAAGTTTTAGGTTTCGGGCAAGGGAGAATAGACCTGAATGAAAGTTCCGTATTTATTTATGTTTCCACAAGCTCAACATGACAGAAGATGGTCAGTGAGATAAAACCTGCATGCTGCCTGTGTTTCTACAAGTTAATGTTAAAGAATACGGTCAGTCTGAGCCTGTGGAAGACGATTGTCAGATCAAAATTTGCCATCTAAATTGCACAACACGTTAATCGTTTTAATAAAAAAACTAGTTTTGCATATGAGCTGGACCGAAAAAAGCCTTTTAAAAGTAGCGATCCTGGACCTGTACGAGGGTGTGGAAAATCAGGGAATGCGTTGTATCAGGGAGATCCTCAATCAGTTTGGTGAAGCCAATAATATCGATATCATCCGCGAAGAGTTTGACGTAAGGCAGAAAGTTGAATTGCCTTCGCTCGACTTCGATGTATATATTTCCACTGGCGGGCCGGGAAGTCCGCTCGACAGTAAAGGTTCCGATTGGGAAAATGCTTACTTCAACTGGATCGGTAAAGTAGATCGTTACAATGCTGATCCGGCGCATCCCATTATAAAACAGGTCTTCTTCATTTGTCATTCTTTTCAATTGGCCTGCCGGTATTTTGACGTTGCGGTGGTTTCTAAAAGAAAAAGTACGGCATTCGGTGTATTCCCTGTTCACTACATGAGCAATGCGGAAAACGAGCCTGTTTTTGAAGGTTTGAAAGATCCTTTCTTTGCGGTGGATAGCCGCGATTACCAGGTTACACAACCCAATCACAATAAGATCCGCGAAATGGGCGGACATATTCTGGCAATTGAAAAAGCGCGCGCCCATGTTCCGCTGGAACGTGCCATCATGTCCATTCGTTTTAATGAAAGTATGATCGGTACGCAATTTCATCCGGAAGCCGATGCCGTGGGTATGTCGTTGCATTTGCAAAAACCGGATAAAAAAGCCACGGTGATTGAGAATCATGGCGAAGCCAAATGGCAATCGATGATCGATCAGCTGAATGACCCTGATAAAATCATGCATACTTATGTTCATATTCTTCCTAATTTCCTGAGCATGTCGGTAGAGAAATTACAGCCCATTGAAATTTAATTGATTGGATGTTGTTGCGACGAAAAATGTTTGCTTAAATTAGCATACATAATTTCAAGCACACAACATGGAAAAATCGTTACGAGAGAAGTTCAACGAGAACTTCACCGAAGAAAAATATAAGTTGTATATGGACAAAGTCGAGGGCCTTCATCCCGGTGCGCTCGATTTCAGAAATGCGGAAACGCCCATTTTCATTCCCAAAGATTTTAAAAATAAAATGTTAGGTGCCTGTGAAGACATCATTGATGTGATCGTTGCCCCCAATTTTAAGGACCTTACGCAAAGAAGCATTCCGAAAGATCTGCAGGTTCCCAATGAAGATGCGCACACGCAGTTCCTGGTATTTGATTTTGGTATTTGTAAAAATGCTTCCGGAGAATTGGAACCTCAATTGATCGAGATGCAGGGATTCCCTACCCTGTTTGCGTTTCAGGCTTCGCATACAGAATTAACCGCAGCTTATGCAGACGTGCCATCGAATTATTCCGCATACCTGAATGGATACAACAAGGAAAGTTACCTGAAATTACTGAAAGAGATCATTGTAGGTGATCATGACAAGAAAGAAGTAATACTGCTGGAAATTTACCCTGAGAAACAAAAAACAAGAATAGATTTTTATGCAACGGAAGAAGAACTGGGAATTGAAACCGTTTGCCTAACAAAACTTATTGCGGAAGGGGACAAACTATATTACGAACACGATGGCGAGAAGCGTCGTGTGAAACGGATTTACAACAGGCTCATCTTCGATGATCTGCAGCAACAGGAAGGATTAGAGAACATTGTTGATCTCACCAAAGCTTACGATGTGGAATGGGTGCCGCACCCGAACTGGTTCTACCGCATCAGTAAGTTTACGTTGCCGTTTATCAGCAATCCTTACGTTCCGGAAACCTTCTTTTTAAATGAAGTGGCGATGCCCGTGAATCTTGATGAATATGTGTTGAAACCACTTTTTTCCTTTGCGGGAATGGGCGTGGTGATAGATATAACGCAGGCCGATATTGATAAGATCACTGATCCTGAAAACTGGATCTTACAAAGAAAAGTAAATTACGACCCGATCATCAAAACGATGGATGAGCCTGCGAAAGCAGAGATCCGTTTATTTTATTTCTGGAAAGATGAATGGGTGCGCCCGGTCGCGGTTCATAATCTCGCGCGGCTGAGCAAAGGGAAAATGATCGGAACAAGATATAATAAGGACAAAACCTGGGTTGGTGGCGGAGTGGCTTTCTTTGAGATTTAGGAGTTTAAAGAATTGTTGACTTAAACTTTTAGATAATCAGAAAGGGCATTTAAATAGCATTACGCTACATCAAAATGCTAAACCAAACATCATACATCACAGATTATACAACATACATGAAAAGAGGTTTTGAAAGATTTGAGTTTTACCTGGATAAACTGGAAGTGCTTTTAGCACAGGCTGCAAAACAAAAAGATGCTGCGGCATATTTATATTCCAACGATGCACGAACCGTGTTATTCATGCTCGAAGGACTCTCCAAATTATATGCCGGCATTCATAATAAAAAGCGTTTTTTGAAAATAAAGGAACGTTTTAAATTGCTCGAAGACATGCTGGGAGCAGTTGACGCATACGATTGTTTTGCGAAGGAATTTCAAAACAATGATCATATCCCGGTAACGGTAACCGCTTATTTTAAAACGCAAACAGCAACAAAGCTGTCAGCACTCAATGACACGTTACAAAAAGAAAGGTGGCTCGGTAAAGCGCCTGTTCGCATATCCAAGATCCGGAAAAAACTTCGTGGCGCGGACTGGAAAAGAGACAAAGACGAAGTAAATGGAATTGCTGATTTTTACCATGAAAGCATCGAAGAAATAAAAGTGCTTGGGCTCGAATCGGAAAAGGGCTTTGAAGAACTCGAAGAAGAAGTACACGAACTTCGCCGGCAGCTTCGTTGGTTAAGTATCTATCCACGGGCATTACAAGGTGTTATCCAGCTTACGGACAACCAGCCGGATGACAAACAACTAGAGCGTTATCTTACCCCCGAAATCGTGAATTCCCCTTTTAATAAAATGCCGGACGCCGGCAACAACAAACATTTTCTTTTGTTGGAAAAAAGCAACTTTCTCGCTTTAAGTTGGCTGATATCCGCTCTTGGAAGATTGAAGGATAACGGACTTCGTTACTACGCACTTACGGAAGCGCTCGAGCAAACGGAACTGATGGATAAAAGTGTTGCAAGCCGGATTGCCGGTGAATTACTTGGCTCCGGTAACGAAACGATCGATGATATTTTAAAAAAGGCTTCAGATATCTGCCGGGATTTTTTCGAAGGGAAATACCTGGAGGGACTCGTGTACAGTACAAGCGTGATCAGCACAACGTAATTATTTACAACAATCTTTTTCACGAATGAAAATGGCCTTAAAGACCTTCTTAAATATAGAGGCTATTTTTTGTAACATACCGTTATTTGTAAGCATTAAAAATATTGTATTCCCATCTCACTAAAAATCCATCATTGCTCATTCGTCCGAGATCCTTCACCAAGGCAAACCTGTAACCCAGGTCAATTCTCATTTTACTTAGAATAATGAATTGGATCGAAGGCGCAATATCGAGATAACTATTCCCGTAACCCATGTTTGCTTGTCCGAGTAATTCGATCATCCCGTTCAGATTTAACTGTTCGTAACTTGTATATTCTTTGGGCAACAATAGCTTGCCTATAGAAAGTTGATAATTCAATGCGTTTCTATATTTGTCCGCAAAGATAAATTTGTTGCCTTCCAGGTTATCTGTTGCATGCGCAAAGCTACTACCTGCGGAGATAGCAACTTTGTTAATTAATTTTGTGGCGATCATTCCGGCTTCGTAACCGCTGTTTTGCCCGTTTATATTGATTGCCGGATAATCTACAATCGTATTGTTGATAGCAACCCGCGCAAAAGCCGCCATTCTGAAATGACTATGAATCTCGTCTTCGCTGTAAAAGCGATATTTTGCATAAAGTGCTCCCCCATTGGCCTTGAAGCCATCGTTATCTAAATTGCCCCAAAAACCTTCCACGTGAATCATCACTTTCTTTGAAATACCCAGCATGATCTCTGGCGCTAACATATAATTATACCTGTCAGAATGCTGCTGCCGCATAAAATAATTCGCGGCGCGGATGCCAATGCTTTTTGCAGCCATATTGCTGGCAGGTTCAGTATAAACAAATAATTCCTGAGAACGAAGTTCTGAAGATATGAACATCGTTAAGCAGAACACTATGAAACGTAATTGCATCTGAGAGTGGTTTTGGATGGTTCTGAAAATCCGGATACGTTGTATTTGGCTAGCAAAACAGTTGATCTTAACCCGGCATCCGTAACCTTTTATGTTTTTAAAAATAAAAACAGGTCAGCGTAGTGAGGTGGAATAAAATGTTTTGCTAGCCAAATACAACAAATCAGGATGTTTGCTTCACTTATATTGTTACATGATAAATCCTGCTGCCAGCAGCCATTCCGCCTTTTGTGCAGCAAGTGCCGGCCAGGCCGGTTTTGTAACAATCCATTTTAGTGAGCAATTCATTTTTTTTGAATTCCTTCGCAGATACGTAACCTTTGTCAATTACGCGGATCGTTTTCGTTCCTGTTAACTGCTGATCTTTTACATTCATAAAATGCAAGGTCAGTCCGTTAACTTTTATATGCTCGTCGTTTTCTATTGATATATTGGAAAAGTTTACCTCAGCAGTAAGTTTTGCTACGAAAAAGCCCGCATCTTCCACTTTATTTTTGAGGTCGTCGAAGCTCACCTGTGCGCCAGGTTTGAAATAAATTTCGAAGGACGATGTTTTAATATTGGCCATTACCCTATCTACTTCAGGTAATGTTTTGAGAGCTTTATTGATAGAATTGCTGCACATGCTGCAGGTTAGTCCGCTTGCCTGCAACGTAACTTTTGAAACCTGTGCGGAAGCTTTAAAAGAAAATAAGATCGTGGCTATTAATATGAAATTTTTCATTGTAAGAATTTTTTAATAAATGAATGAATTAAACGTGTTGCATATACAACACGCAACGCTGTTGCGGTGCAACGGCAAATACTTATTAAAAAATTCTATAGCCTTAGATTTCGATTACGGAGATAGATCTCCGTGCCCTCACCGTCCGGCGGGGAATTGTTATGGACGTTATCTGAGACGTTCATGGGAATAACGGACATGTCGTATACGAAATGTTCCTGTGTTATCCATACAAAAGGCGCATCGAAAGGATGATCGGAAGAAACGTTCTTATGTTCGGTGGTAAGTTTTACAAATTTATGTTCATCATTGCAGCATGCACCCTTTTTATCTTTCATACCACAGCGGCCACATTTGCCGCTATCTTCAATCTTATAAAGATCCACTCCCGCCCTTTTGCCCATGCAATAGTGTATCTCCATAGCCACGCCGGAGGAAACGGCGAGGTAGAAGAACGTAAGTATGGACAGAAAAAGTTTTTTCACAAGCACAAAAGTAGTGAATAGTGAAGGGTTAATGATGAAATATTCAGAAGAATTTTCCGGCTAAGTAGCAGAATTAACATTTAATGGGTTCTTATCTCAGGTTTTTTTCCGCAAAGCGGAATTGATTAAGAATTACGCAGATTGGGATAGGTTTCGCAAAATTTTGAACCATTAAGACTTCAAGAGAAAAAGCAAAAAGAAATCATCCATACACTTAATGAACTTTTTTTTCGGGCTTTGGCGGGTCCCGTTCCGCGAAAGCGGATTTTAATCTGACTAATCATTTAATCAATTGCGGAGCAATAGAACCTATGATAAAACTCTGCGATCATCATCCTAATTTATGAACCACCATTGGATCCCAAATCTTATCATCAATCCCTGGGTTGGGTAATGCGGTGCTGCAAAGTTGTTGTTGATAAAACCAAACCCGTTAGCGAAACTTACGGTGTTTAAATTTTCTGTACGAATGTATGCCGTAAAGCCTTTGATGCGGAAATGAACGAACGCAGTTATATCGGGCGTATTTTTAATGGTAATGGAATCCTGTGGCATAAATTGGCCAACTACAGGCGAATAATTGTTTGCCTTGTACGGCGTGTAGTATCTTATTTCAAGCCCGGTGCTGAGATTTAAATTTTTGTAGAAATTGCCCTCATAAGCAATGCGGCTCCTCGTAAACACCAGCGGCACACGGATGGGGGCATTCTTGTCTACCTGTTGAACGGTCACGTCGGCGTAGTAATTAAAATGTTTTGTAAGCTTTATTTTCTTCGACGCAGATGCCTGTACAAGATTGATGATCTTACTATACTGTGCAGTATGGTAATAGTCGGTAAAATAACTGTAGTTCGTAAGCAGGTAATTGGTGAAAGCCAGGTCGATAAAAGGATTACTGGCTTTCGCGCCAAAGAATGTGATATTTTCCTTGTTGAAATTATTGTTGTTACCCAAATTAAATGACGACCTGTTATCAAATATAAAAGAAGGTGTTCGGTTAACATTGCTGAAAAAGAGATTAACGTTGCCCAGTTTTTTATTAAGATAGCGGCTCAGGGTTGCATACGCACTGTAGTCGCCGCTGTTGAGGCCGTTGAGATAAAATTCTCCTTTCAATAACACATCCCATTTTTTGTTTCGCGTACGATTGCGGTATTCTCCGTGCAACATAATATTGTAAAAACTCTTGTCACCGCTGCTGAGTTTGGCGCTGATGTTTTGCAAAGTGATTCCTGCTAAAAAGAATTGCGCAGAATTTTTAGTATCAGGAAATTGCAGCAACGCAAAATCATTGCTCAGCACTGCCCATTTCTCCGCGACCTTGAAAGTATCGAGCGCCCTTCGTAAAGTGGTGTCGTACCACCGGCTGTAAATGGCAGAATCGGCCCCGAGATCAGTGAAGCGGTAATCATAAAAACTGTAAGTGAGAGTGTGCTGAAGGCGCAGCTTTGGATAAAAAAGATATTCTGTTGTGGAATCATTTATTTCAACAGAATCCCGTTTTCCTATATCATAACTCTGCCGTAGCATGGCCGTGAAATCTTTGTATGTATTGCCAGTGTTGATAGTGGTGAGAAACGGATTGGGACTATAATTGGCAGCATTGCCAAGATTGACGGCAATTGCATACCGCTCTTTTTTATTGGGATCTTTCAGGGAAGAATCATTCTGGATACCGCCGTTTTCTGAGGCGCGGATAACGTTGTTGATCAATACAAGAGACGCATTGTAACGTTTACGTTTGCCCTGGTAGGAGCTGAAAAACCGAACGCTGTTATGACTGGTGTTTTGCGTTACGAAAAAACCGGGTGCGCTGATCAGCCGGTAATCGAAACCGAAGTTCATATTTGGCTTCGGATTCTGCGTATGCAATGCCTTGATCATCTGTTCTTTCCCGGAAGCAAGCTGGTAACCAA
>JAATFP010000104.1 GCA_015655125.1 Chitinophagales bacterium
ATGATAAACGTGCCGAGCAGCGAACAGGTGGAGAATGGCGGACAATCATTAGCTGATTTTCGCTGCTGTTCTTTCATGGGACGGCCCGAAGCTGATAATTCACCACAATGATCCGAAAAGCAACAGGGCAGCACGGTGCTGGCCAGGATGCAAAGGGATAATATAAAGGTGAGTAGCTTCACGCTGCAAATTTAGTGAATTGTAAATTGCCAAATATTTAAAAAGACTTTTCGGTTGGTTTTTTTTAAAATTTAAGGCTGCGATAAAACCGAAGTTAAACAGGGATTTTAAAAATGCTCTTCAAGCTTAATTTTCTGGAGAGGTTACCAGTTACTTATTCACTCCGAACGTCCATCGCGTCGCGCAATCCATTTCCCAATAAATTAAGCGCCAATACCAGCAGCATGATCGCGAAGCCTGGAATAAGCGCCAGCAAAGGGTTGTGCGTGATGATGAAGTTGTAATTCTCTTTTATCATCAATCCCCAGCTTGGTTGCGGTGGCTGAACACCGATGCCGAGAAAACTCAGCCCCGCCTCCACGATGATAGCCGTGGCAAAATTCCCGGCCGCAATTACCATCAGCGGCCCGAAAATATTCGGAAGAATATGCCGGACAATGATACGGCGGTCTTTAAATCCAAGCGCCTTTGCGGCCTGGACGTATTCCAGCTCTTTTAAAGCGAGTACCTGCCCGCGTACGAGCCGCGCCACACTTACCCTAAGTGTTAATCCTATAGCTATAAAAATCTGCCAAAAACCCTTGCCCAAGGTCATCGTAAATGCAAATACCAGTAACAATGTAGGAATGCTCCAGGTAACGTTTACCAGCCACATGATAAGCTGGTCCACACGCCCGCGATAATACCCTGCCAATGCGCCTAATAAAATTCCGAGCGTAATGGAGATGATCACTGCAATTAAACCAACGGCGATACTTACGCGTGTGCCTACCAACAGCCTGCTTAAAATATCGCGACCAAAGGCATCGGTTCCCAGCCAGTATTTTTTTGTGATGAGGAAGGTTAAAGGATCCTTTCCTGTTTTTGAAAAAATCGTAAGTGCGTAAGTTTGCTTTACCGCAGTATCTTCGTCCACGTATTTATCAATCATCATACTATCCCCGGAAATAGCATAGCTGTTGATCGGGATATACCTGAACTCCAATTGTGTACCATACAGAAATACTTGCAACCAGTTTTTCTTCTTCCGGGTGTTTTCGTCAGGAAGCAACAGAAATTTTTGGGTGTAGCCAGGTTTCCTCGCTTGTATTTCCACCGTTTGAAGATCGGCATTGCTGCTGTTATCAGGCGCAATCACGTAACAGAAAACGGCCATCAACACCGCGATCCCGATCAGCAGAAGGCTTACCATTGTCCATTTATTTTTGCGCAGTCGCTTCCATATTTGAAACGATAAGCCGTCTGATGTTGATGACATGCGATAAAGTTAATGATGGATATTTATTTTCGCGGAAATAAATGAATAAAAGAAAGAATGAAAAAATCAGCTATTATCCTTTTATTGGCGCTTTGCCTGCAGGCAAAACAATCATTTGCACAGAAATCTTCTTTTGGAAACTGGCTCACGTATTTCGGAACGGGTAAGATAAATGAAAAATGGAGCGTATGGACAGAAGCGCAATACCGCAGCTATAATTTCATTTCTGATCGCGAGCAATTGCTGTTACGGGTTGCCGGTATTTATAACCTCAACCCTAACGTGAGCGTGGCACAAGGATATGGTTTTATAAGCGGCCGAAATTATAATGCTGCGGGCACTGTTACAAATACCACAGAACACAGGCTGTACCAGCAATTGATACTCAAACAGCAATTTGGCCGGCTCAACCTTTTGCATCGCTATCGCATCGAAGAGCGTTTTTTGAAAAATAATTTTCGGGTACGCTTCCGGTATTTTTTAACTGCTAATGTTGCGCTGAATAAGCCAACGATGCAATCCGGCGCAGTTTATTTTTCTGCCTATAATGAAATCTTCATTCATGCTGATCGGCCGCTGTTTGACCGCGATCGTTTATACGGCGGAGCGGGCTATGTTTTCAGCAATAAGTTTCGCGCAGAAGCAGGGGTAATAACGCAGATGCAGGAAAGCCGCTCCCGTGGCCAGTTTAACGTGATCGCGTTTCATAATTTTAATCTGTAAAGCCGCTGATGACGATCAATCAACCGGTGCAACTATTCGGGCAGGGCATCTTTTAATTTTCGGCGATTACCTGTTTTTTTGTCAATTGTGATATAAAGAAATATCGCCATTGATTTCCGAAACATTGTGAGATTGCGCTGCATTTGCAATGACCAACGGACCGAAAATAAAATTTACAAATTGATGATAAAGCCGGGCAGCTTTTAAATAAAACTTTTGCTCTATGTAAAAACTGACTGTTTATGAAATATTGTGTGCTGGTAACCGTTGTGGTAATCCTGTCTTCCTGCTGGTGGCTCAAATCCAATCTGCAAGAATACGATTATGATAAAAAAGTAATGGGCTGGCGGCCGATATATGGTGCAGATTCCATTTATAAAAAACTTACGGTAAACAATGAATCACGCCCGGTTGAAAAAGCCGGTAAGATATACGTTGTGGGCAATTATATTTTTCAAAATGATATAGGTAAGGGCATACACGTAATTGACAATACAGATCCTGTACATGCCCGTCGCGTGGCTTTTTGGGCGCTCCCAGGAAATACCGAATTGGCACTCAAGGGAAGTTTTCTTTATGCTAATAATTATGATGATATGGTTGTTATAGACATCACTGATCATTCTGCACCGAGGATCGTGAAAAGAATGGCGGATGTATTTGCAACCTATAATGTCAATTCGCCTTACCCGTGGCAGTCACCGGAGCAAAATGGCTATTATGAATGTCCGAAACAATTCCAGGATTCGGTTATCGTTAATTGGGTGGCCGACAGCGTACATCAATATTGTTACAAACCTTAATTATCCCTTATGAAATATATAGTACCGGTTATTTTTTCTGTGTTTTTGTTTTCGTGCAATAAAGACAGCGACACCAACAGCGCGGCGGCTGCTTCCTCAGGTAAGGGCGGCTCGCTGGCCAGGTTCGCGATCGCCGGGAATTATCTTTACCTGGCAGATGATATTTCTTTAAAGACCTTCAACATTGCCGATCCTCAAAACACGGTTATTGTAAATACCACACCGTTGCGTTTTGGCGTGGAAACGATCTATCCCTACAAAGACAAATTGTTCATAGGCTCTACAGATGGCATGTATATCTACTCGATTGCAAAT
>JAATFP010000110.1 GCA_015655125.1 Chitinophagales bacterium
ACGCTTCCGATCGTGCTGTAATTTTTCAGACTGTCGTAAGAACGTTGAATGTTAAGCGTTGCGATAGGAAGCGTGTATTCATTGCGCCAGCTAACGATGATTTTGCCGCCGATATTCTTTACAGTAACGTCCGGCAGAATGCTCTGCGCATTACCCCGGAGCGAAATAAAAAAAAATACAAAACAAAACGGCAAATATTTCTTCATAGCAAAATGGACCATCTGCGCAAATATAATGTGGAATAAGAAAGAATGAATTGGTGCAGTGGCAAAAGTTGTTAAAGAGATGCTAAGAAGACGGCCGAAAACTGGCTACCGACCACCGGCGACGGATGAAAAAAATAACGGGTGGAGGTTTTTAGTTGCCGCCATTCTATAGCAAACAACATTAGTGAAACACAAGCACCCGCAATCGTCGGTAGTCGGTAGTCAGAATTCCAACGAACCTTTCGGCAACGACTTATTACCTTGCAACCCTCCTGTATGCAGACACAATATGCGGCTACCTTTTGGAAAGTGTCCCTTCGAAATCTGGTCGAAAACGCCGTACATCATCTTTGCCGTGTATACAAAATCCGTTGGCAATTGTTGCTCCCGGTATAATTCGTTCATGAAGGAGATCAGTTCAGTCGTTCGCTTCGCGTAGCCTCCGAAATGATATTGATCCCATATTTTAAGTTGGGATGGCACTGGTTTTCCGGTGAGATATGCTATACGTTCACCGATGTCGTGCATGCCTTTCAGAACCGGTATTGCAATGATCTCCTGATCAGTTCCAGATCCTTTCAACAGCCCGGCGAGGGTAGTGGCGGTGCCGACTGCCGTACAGATATGCGTTGAAAGCGCATCTTTTATTTTATCCATGATCAGTGCGGCCCCATCTGCTCCCAAAGGATGATAACCACCTTCCGGAACAAAAATAAAATTTCCGAATTGTTGTTGCAACTTCTCCACATAACGTTGCTCATGGGTATTTTTGTAAGCATCCCGCGGGATAAAGTGAAGATGCATCTTGTATTGCAAACATTGACGCAGCGTATGCGAAAGTTCCTTCGGCTCTTCTCCACGAACAATGCCGATACTTTCAAAACCAAGTTGCAAACATGCGTATGCAGTTGCCACAAGATGGTTGGAATAAGCGCCGCCAAACGTAAGTATCCGTTTGTATCCGGATAATAAGGCTTCATCAAGGAAATAATTTAACTTAAATATCTTGTTGCCCGAAACAATCGGATCGAGAAGGTCCAGCCGCGCTATCCGGACATTTACGCCGTGATCGTCAAACAGTTTGCCGTTCGTTTGAGTAAAAGGTATGTTATTTGTATTAACAAGCATCGAATTACTTTATTTTTGCAATCAACAAATTTCGATCATAATAATCAATTATACACTTCATTTATGCAACCAACACTTTTGATTTTAGCCGCAGGGATGGCAAGCCGGTATGGCAGTATGAAACAAACAGAAGGCTTTGGTCCGTCAGGCGAAACGATCATGGACTATTCGATCTACGATGCCATCAGGGCGGGATTTGGCAAAGTTGTATTCATCATACGCAAGGATTTTGCAGAAAATTTCAAGGCTCAGTTTGATGAAAAATTGAAAGGCAAGATAGCAGTAGATTACGTTTACCAGGAAATGGATTCGTTTGTTGATCCTGCAGATAAGCCGGCCGATCGTACCAAACCATGGGGAACGGGGCATGCTGTATTGTGCGCCATCGACGCAGTAAAGGAACCTTTTGCAGTGATCAATGCCGATGATTTTTATGGCACCGATGCTTTTGTAAAAGCGGCAGATTTTTTAAATAAAGGCGAAGAAAATGTATATGCTATCATCGGCTATCGCCTTGATAAAACATTAAGCGAACACGGAACCGTGAGCCGCGGCGTTTGCCAGGTGGATGCCAATAATAACCTCGTAGCGATCACGGAACGCACAAAGATTTATAAGGATGGTGAGAGAGTAGTATATGAAGAGGATGATGAAAAAACAGAAGTGCCTGCAACTTCAAGCGTGTCGATGAATTTCTGGTGCTTTCAGCCATCTGTTTTTGATATAACTAAAAAACTGTTCGGGGTTTTTCCTAAAAATAACAAAGACAATATCAAAGCGGAATTTTTTATTCCGATCATTGCGGATCATTTTATTAAGGAAGAAAATGGTTCTATTAAAGTGATACCTACATCGTCGCAATGGTTTGGCGTTACCTACAAAGAAGACGCGCCGGGCGTAAAAGCCAGCCTGGATAAATTGATTTCTGCAGGTGAATATCCACAATCGTTGTGGGGATAATTAACTCGAAGGAACTTAACTTATTCGCGGTGTTCCTGCAATTAAATATTATGAAATATCTTTCCCTTTTTCTGTTTATCGCTCTTTTTCAATCCTGCAAGGCGCAACAAAAAGCCGCCGAGCATCTTCCCGTAAATAAAGATGACAACACTTTATTATGGGAAATCAGTGGCAAAGATATCTCCAGGCCCAGCTATCTGTTTGGAACATTTCACCTCATGTGCAAAGATGATATTGATTTCAGTAACAACCTGAAAACCGCCATCAGCAAGGCTTCGGATGTATATTTTGAAATGGATCTCGACGACCCGGCAAACACGCTGGGTGGTATCTTTTTCATGAACATGAATAATGGGAAAACCCTTAAAGATCTGTATACCGACGAAGAATACAAGAGACTCTCGGGTTATTTCAGCGATAGCTTACAACTGCCAATGATGATGCTGCAGAAAATGAAGCCGATGTTCCTGGAAGCTATGTTGTACCCGAAACTGATGGCATGCAAAACCATGAGCGGAGTGGAGGAAGAATTGCTCCGGATCGCAAAGCAGGATAAAAAGGAGATCAAAGGCTTTGAAACAATGCAGTTTCAGGCATCGGTATTTGATAGCATTCCATACGACGTACAAGCCAGGGGTTTATTAAAAACACTCGATAGCCTGCAGCAATATAAAGTGTATTTCGATAGCATGCTGATGGTGTACAAAGACCAGCAACTTACTAAAATAGAAACCCTGTTCAACAGCAAGGAATTCGGCGACGGAGAAAATCAGGACATTTTGCTCGACAACCGCAATAAGAATTGGGTAAAGCAATTGAAACATATTTTGAAAACGGAGAACATTTTTATGGCAGTAGGCGCGGGGCATCTTGTGGGAAAGAACGGACTAATCGAACTGTTGAGGAAAGAAGGATATACAGTAAAACCGATAGTCAATGGTCAATAGTAAATGATGAAATCTTTGAAAGGACAAGAATGCAGGTTTTAATGTAATTGTTTAAAGCTTCGTTTTTACCGCAGAGAAATAAGTTTGCAGAGGTTCTCAGAGAAATTTTACAATTGATCTGCACTATCACTATTCCCTTGTGGTAAAACTAAGCTTTATATTTTTGCACTTTCTGCCGTTCCTTAAAAGCCTGTGAAAATTTCACCATTCCCAATTCGCCATTCACTACCTTTGTCTCATGGGTGAAATTTCTTTCCAGGATGCCATGAAACAGTTTTTAAAGAACAGCCGGCTGAAGTCGGGTGTACAAGCCGTGCAAATAGAAGAATTGTGGGAAAAAATCATGGGCAAAACTATTGCAAAATATACCGAAAAGATCCAGATCATCGGCACCACGTTGTTCATCACTTCGTCTGTGGCGCCTCTTAAAAATGAATTGCTTTATCAGAAAGAAAGGATCATTGAAATGGTCAATGAAACATTGGGAGAAAAGACGATCAAAGAAGTAGTTATCAGGTAGGTAAGAGCTTAGCAGACAGTTTACACGAAGAACCGATGCTTTAGTAATTTCACGCAATCACCCGGTGGCCGGTGGCCTGTCGCCGGCGATCAGTTCCACTATCTGAAATCCCATCCCCAGTCCCTTCAACGACCCTTCCAGCCTTTCGCGGTGCGTATCCGTAATAAACACCTGGCCCGCATTTTCATTGCAAACCCAATGCAGCAGCTGCCTCATCCGAACATCATCGAGTTTTTCGAAAACATCATCTAATAGCAAGATCGGACTAAAGCCCTTGTATTTTTTTATCAATTGATATTCTGCCAGCTTCAGGGCAAACAATAAACTTTTGCGCTGGCCCTGTGAAGCGATTGACCGGAAGATCTGTCCATTCAATTCAAACTTCAAATCATCTTTGTGAATACCGCCATTGGTGCGTTGAAGGATGCGATCCTTCTCTATATTCCGCGAAAACAGCTGCCCGAACGATTCTGAAATCAACTGGCTCTCGTAATTGATATTGATGACCTCGGCATTGCCGGCCAATCTGTGATACAGGTCCTGAACAATCGGTTTCAGTTCAGCGATAAAGGAACTTCGTTTCTCAAAAACATATTTTCCGGGCGCAGAAAGTTGCATGTTGATGATGTCAAGTAATGCATTGTCCCACGATCCCTGTTCCGCAAATCGCTTGAGAAGGCTATTGCGTTGCTGCAAAACTTTGTTGTAAACCATAAGTTGCTGCAGGTAATCTGCATCAAGCTGGCAAAGAATCGTATCAATGTATTTTCGCCGGCCCTCACTTCCGCCGATGATGATCTCCACATCGTCAGGCGCGATCATCACGGAAGGTAAAATGCCTATGTGTTTTGACACCTTATCATAACCAGCATCATTGAGGGAAAATTCCTTTTTGCCCGTTCCACGATGAATGCAGATCACTTTCTGGGGTTGGTCATTCTTTTCAAAACGCGCTTCCAGCCGGAAACCTTCTTTGTCAAAACCGATGTTCAGTTGGTCCGTATTGGTAAAATAGCTTTTAGTGAAGCAGCAATAATAGATAGCGTCCAGTAAATTGGTCTTGCCAAGGCCATTCAACCCGCAAATGCCCACCACTTTCTCGGTAAAATCAAATGCCGAAAAATCGTAATTTTTGAAATGGGTGAGTGATATTTTTTGAAGGGAAAGCATTGCAGACTGCAAGATACGTGTGAATGCTGAATGGTGAATGGTGAAATCTTCATAGACAATCAGTTAGTGCAAAAAGTGCTATAATTTGAGATTTTTTGAAGATTTCACCATTCACTTTTCACCATTCACTTTTTCCCCTATCTTTGCGGCCTAAAATTTTCTGCAATTGGCTACAAAATTTTCTAAAGAAACATATTTATACTGGTACGAGCTGATGCTTTTATTGCGTAAGTTCGAAGAAAAAACTGGCCAGCTCTATGGCATGCAAAAGATTCGCGGTTTTTGCCACTTGTATATCGGGCAGGAAGCGGTAGCTGCGGGCTGTATGACGGCAACAAATCCCGACGACAAGTTCATCACTGCTTACCGCGATCATGCCCTGGCAATTGCAAAAGGCATTTCCGCAAAAACCTGTATGGCAGAATTGTATGGTAAAGCAACAGGTTGCAGCAAAGGAAAAGGTGGTAGTATGCACTTTTTCGGACTGAAAGAAAATTTCTTTGGTGGCCATGGTATCGTAGGTGCACAAATAGGCACCGGTGCCGGATTAGCGTTTGCTGAAAAATACAAAGGCACACAAAACGTGGTTCTTTGTTTCTTCGGTGATGGCGCGGCCCGCCAGGGGATGTTGCACGAAAGCTTCAACATGGCTATGTTGTGGAACCTTCCCGTAGTATTCATTTGCGAAAATAACCATTATGCAATGGGTACTTCCGTAGCACGCACCAGTAAAACGCTGGATATCTACAAAATGGCCGATGCTTATGAAATGCCTGCCGATGCGGTAGATGGGATGAGTCCGGAAGATGTACACAACGCCGTATTGAGAGCTGCCAACAGGGCGCGTGAAAAAGGGGGGCCGACTTTACTGGAGATCAAGACTTACCGTTACAAAGGTCATAGTATGAGTGACCCGCAAAAATACCGCACAAAAGAAGAACTCGAAGAATACAAAGAAAAAGATCCGATCGAACACGTACTGAAGGTGCTGAAGAGCGATCATAAAGTTTCTGATGCAGACATTGAAGTGATCAATGATCGTGTAAAAGTAGAAGTGGACGAAAGCGTGGCATTCGCCGAAGAAAGTCAATGGCCTGATGACAATGAATTGCTGAAAGACGTTTATGTGCAGGAAGATTACCCGTTTATAACAGATTAATACCAAACTAATTGCCTGTTTATAAATACTTTACAGGCATGTATTTTAAATTAATAATAAATAAAAATGTCAGAGAGTAAAGTAGTAATTACGCCTGAAGGGGAAGCGGTTGTTCCGGTAAAGAAAGATTTTTGGGCAAAATACAGCAGACCGATCATATATGTTGGCGGTGCGGTAATCGTTGGGATCATTGCATGGTTCATCTACCAGAATTATGTAAAACTTCCGAAAGAAAGAAAGGCAAACGAAGCTATTTTTCCTGCTGAAGCGGTATTTGACCGGATGGCGGCAACCGGCTTTTCAAAAGACAGCGTTAACCTTGTTTTGAATGGCGGTACCACTGCCGATGGTAAAACGATCGTTGGATTGCTAAAAATAATCAATACTTACAGCGGAACGGCAGCTGCAAACAGGGCCACTTACATGACCGGTGCTACTTATCTTCAGGTAAAAGATTTTGACAAAGCGATTAAATATCTTAAAGATTTTGAGGGTAACGGAGCCGACCAGGTAGAAAGCAAGGCGGATATCATGATCGGTCACGCTTACGCAGAACAGAAGAAAATCGAAGACGCTCTAAGTTACTATAAGAAAGCTGCGGCAGTGAATGAAAAAGATGATGCCATCACTCCTGATGCATTGCTGCTTGCAGCAAATTATGCGGAAGCAACCGGTAAACCCCAGGATGCTATTGATCTTTTCAAAAAACTAAAAGAAAAATATCCGCTGCACAGTTCGGTATCCAACGGAGAAGTGGATAAGCACCTCGCAAGATTGGGAGTAGTGGAATAAGAACAAAAAATATAAACGAATGGCATTAGGCACATCCGGAATAATAAACACTTCAGGCATCCAGATAAACAAGGATGCCTGTGTTGTTATTGTACGCACCGAATGGAACGCACATGTGATAGATAAGTTGCAGGAAGGGTGCATCCGTATTTTGGAAGAAAAAAGGGTCCGGTATAAGATCGTGGAAGTTCCCGGCGCAATCGAAATTCCTTACGCAATAAAAAGTTATTGGGACCATTATGAGTTTACCTCAGACAAACCTGCTGCATTCATCGCACTTGGTTGCGTGATCAAAGGCGATACGCCGCATTTTGACTATGTAAGCAGTTTTGTTACAAATGGCATCCAGCAATTGAACATACAGATACCGGTGCCAACCGTGTTTGGAGTACTCACCGTTAATACACAGGAGCAGGCAGACGAAAGAACCGGCGGTGCGCATGGTCATAAAGGAGAAGAAGCTGCAGCTACAGCATTGAAAATGATCGCACTTACCCAGGCATTCAAAAACAATAGTCATAAAAAATAACCGACGTATTTAAAATTCCGCAGGCAAGCGTCATGAAAGTGCATTTATTTATACCATGTTTTATTGATCAGTTGTATCCGCAGACTGCGTTCAATATGGTAAAAGTATTGGAGAAAGCCTGCTGCGAGGTATCATACAATACCAATCAGACGTGTTGCGGCCAACCGGCATTCAATGCAGGTTTTGTAGATGAAGCAAGATCCGTTGCTGCAAAATTTTTGAAAGATTTTGATACGGTCGACTATATTGTTGCGCCAAGCGCGAGTTGCGTAGGCTTCGTCAGAAATTATTACCCTAAGTTATTCGACAATGCTGCTGCTCACAACCAGGTTAAAAGTTTGGGCAAACGCGTGTATGAATTCACAGAATTCCTTACCGAAGTATTGCACATCCACAATTACGGTGCAGCACTCGAAGGCAGAGCCACTTATCACGATAGTTGCGCTGCCCTCCGCGAATGCAGGATAAAGGAAGGTCCACGGCAACTGCTGAATTTTGTAAAGGGCCTGGAGCTTATCGAAATGAAAGACAACGAAACCTGCTGCGGTTTTGGAGGAACCTTCTCCGTAAAATTTGAACCGATATCCATTGCCATGGCCGATCAGAAAATACAAAATGCACTCGATACCGGTTCACAATATATTATTTCCACCGATCTCAGCTGCCTCATGCAGATAGATGGTGTTATCCGGAAAAAAAATATTGCACTCAAAACGATGCACATCGCTGATGTGCTTGCGAGTGGGTGGGAGTAGGGCGGCCGTTAGTTGGGAACATCATGTTGAATGAGTGGATTTGCAGGGGAATCTTACAGGTCGTAATGATTATAGCGGAAGTGCAGATTTTGGTGTTGTTACTTCCTGTTGCGATGCAGTATTCATGCCTTTTTCAAATTCGGTGCTAACGGATTCTCTGGCATCTTTAAATTCGCGCATTCCTTTTCCGATACTTCTCATTAATTCAGGAATTTTTTTACCACCAAACAACAGTAGCAACACGACGGCAATCAGTATCCATTCTGAACCGCCGGGCATGGAGATCAGGAAATTTATCGGATAAATTGCATTTGTCATAAAGTTGATTTTATTTTTGAATAGTTATTTACATTTACGAGCAGAACGCGATATTGGTTCGGGCATTTTTTTATAAAGTTTAAATAATGATTTTATTATGGCATATTGGTTGGTAAAATCCGAACCATTCAAATACAGCTGGGATCAGTTTGTAAAAGACAAGGGTACCTTTTGGGATGGAGTTAGAAACTATGCGGCCCGCAATAATTTAAAAGCTATGAAAAAAGGTGATGAAGTATTGTTTTATCACAGCAACGAAGGCGTGGAAATAGTAGGAATAGCAAAGGTTTCAAAGGAAGCGTACCAGGATCCGGGCACAGATGAAGATGCATGGGTGGCAGTTAATCTCAAGCCATTTAAAAAATTGAAGAAGCCTGTTACGCTTGTACAGGTGAAAGCCGATAAACGACTCGCAAACATGGATCTCGTGCGGCTTGGAAGATTATCCGTGGGCACCGTAAAAGATGAGGAGTGGAAAGTGATCATGGAATTGGCAGGAATGTGACAAGTTTAAAAAATTCAGGGTTAAAGTTTAAGGCTTAAGGCTCATGAGATTGTGTGAGAAATTTATTCTACCACAAATTTTATAACCTTTAGCTTTTTAACAACCACTAAGGGTTACTTATGACGTGTTTCAGGCATTATGTGATAAGGATGCATCTGATATCATATCACTAACCAACCAATCAATCAATTTTTTATGTTCACGTTCAAACCCTTTGCGGGCGTAGCTTTGCTGCTCCTGCTGATATCGTCTTGCAACAATGCAACGAAAAAATATACAGAAGATAAATCCGCCGATGTTGTTACTACACAAAGATCATTGCTTGCTGATCAAAAAAATAAAACAGAGAATTCAAATGAGATCCCGGTTAATGATGACTTAACGCGGGAAGATACCACTACATCTCCGTCGCCTGTAATTAAACACACACAGGCATCTCCGAAGACGAGCCCGATCCTTGCGCTACCGGATCTTTCAAAAAAGATCATCAAGAATGCTACCGTAAAACTGGAAGTAAAGGACGTTAAGAGTTATGGCGAACTTGTTGGCGGCAAACTAAAACAATACGGTGCCTATATTTCACAGGAAGATAATAATATTTCCAATGAGCGCACCGAAACAGTAATGGTCATAAAAGTGCCAGTACAATATTTTGACGAGCTGATGTATGTCATTTCCGGCACGGATGCAAAAGTGGTGGAGAAAAGCATCCGAAGCGAAGATGTAACCGGAGACATCGCCGACACGCGCTCACGGCTGGAAGCAAAAAAACAAATGCGGTTGAAATATCTTGATTTTTTAAAGGAATCAAAAAACATGACGGAAGTGCTGCAGGTGCAGAATGAGATCAACAATATCCAGGAAGAAATAGAAGCTGCATCCGGCCGTTATGCGGTGCTTTCCACACAATCCGCTTATAGTACGATAAACCTTACTTTTTTTAAAACGGTGACCGGAGTTCCATCAGCGGATACAAAGCCGGGCTTTTTTGGAAAGGCAGGCGCATCTTTCAAAACCGGTGTAGCTTGGGTGGCCGATCTGCTTATTGGCCTGATCTCTATATGGCCCTTACTCGCATTATTTGCTATTGCGATATTCATTTATAAAAAGAAAAAGCCGGCAAAGGTTATGCAGTAAAATTTATAAATTGAAGTATGGAAAAGAAACACCTGGTAGTGCTTACCGGCGCGGGCATCAGTGCGGAAAGCGGTTTAAGAACATTCCGCGACAGCGACGGCTTATGGAACGGTTATAACATTGAAGATGTGGCAACACCACGCGCCTTCGTAAAGGACCCAAAACTGGTGCTAGGCTTTTACAATATGCGCCGCCGCGACGTGGCTGCGGCGCTTCCGAATGCAGCGCATATAGGGCTTGCGGAACTGGAAAAGGACTTTAAGGTTACCATCATCACTCAAAATATCGATGATCTTCATGAACGCGGCGGCTCCACAAACGTGCTTCACCTGCACGGCGAAATTTTTAAGATGCACAGCATAGGGAACCCGGATGATGTACTCGACATCAGAGATGACATAAA
>JAATFP010000019.1 GCA_015655125.1 Chitinophagales bacterium
GAAAGTGTTGTATTGTTTTAAAGAAATGTTTTCTTGCTTGGTAATAGTTCAAGGTTCAAGGTTCAAGGTTCAAGGTTCAAGGTTCAATGTTCAAGGTTCAAGGTTCAAGGTTCAAGGTTCAAGGTTCAAGGTTCAAGGTTCAAGGTTCAAGGTTCAAGGTTCAAGGTTCAAGATTCAAGGTACAACATTGAACATTAAACCTTGAACCTTAAACACTACATAGCGTCCACATCCGCAATCACATGTACACTCTTGTACATTTTCTCTGCCAGCATGAGGTTGATATGATTACGGATCACTTTTTTATAGTTCAGGCTCATCCCTGGCTCCTTCGGCAATTTGATCATCACTTCCATCAGGTATAGATTCCGGATCCGACCTATCACCGGCGGTGCCGGCCCTACCACGTAGTCTTTCAAATCCTGCCGTAATAAGGTTACAAGTTTATTCGCCGCTTCCGTAACAACCGTTTTGTCTTTATGTTTCAATGTCAGCATTACAAGTCGACTAAATGGCGGATAAAAAAACTCCTGCCGGTTAGTGATCTCAAACGCATAAAATTTTTCGTAATCATGTTGCTGCACCAGCTGTAGCACCGGATGTTTTACATTCATTGCTTGTATCAGCACCTTTCCTTGTTCATGCTTCCGTCCCGCACGGCCACTCACCTGCTCCATCAGTTGAAAAGCACGTTCGTTCGCCCTGAAATCTGCGAAGCTTAATAAACCATCTGCATCCAAAACGCCCACCAGGCTTACCTTTTCAAAGTCGAGTCCTTTTACCACCATCTGAGTTCCTACCAGAATATCCAGCCGATGTTGTTCAAATAACTGGATCAGATTGTCGTGCGCCGTTTTGCCGCGAACGCTGTCCACATCCATGCGTGCTATTTTAAAAGAAGCAAAATCTTCTTCCAGTTGTTCCTCAATTTTTTCGGTACCAAAATTTTTCTCCAGCCAGCTGTTGCTGCCGCAGGCCGGGCAGGTAACCAATTTCGGATAAGTGCTGCCGCAATAATGGCAATGCAATTTATTGCTGAATTTATGAAGCGTAAGCGATACATCGCAATGAACACATTGCGGAATATGCCCGCATGTTCCGCAGATGAGATACGGATTGTAACCGCGCCGGTTTTGAAACAAGATCACTTGCCGGTCTGCTTCCACCGCTTTTTGTACGGCTTCTTTCAGTTGCGGACTGATCATTACCTTGCCTTTCTGCGCAACCTGGCTCGTGTTTACAATTTCGATTGCCGGCAACTTTAAGCCACCATATCTTTCTGCCAGTTTTACCAACCCGTATTTATTTTGCAATGCGTTGTGGTAACTTTCCATCGAGGGCGTTGCCGTTCCCAGCAATACTTTTGCATCGAATAAGGACGCGTAGAAAATGGCTGCATCACGGGCATTATAGCGCGGTGCCGGATCCTGTTGTTTGTAAGAGGCGTCGTGCTCTTCGTCCGTAATCACGAGGCCCAGGTCCTTGAATGGTAAAAACAATGCACTTCTTGCACCGAGTACGATCTTCACTTCACCGGTCCTTATCTTGTTCCATAATTCGATCCGCTCCTGGTTGTTGAACTTTGAATGATAGATCGCAATATTTCCGCCGAAATGTTTTTGCAACCGCCGGATGATCTGCGCCGTTAGTGCGATCTCCGGAAGCAGGTACAACACCTGCTTCGCCCGATTGAAATATTCTTCGATCAGTTTTATATACAACTGTGTTTTGCCGCTGCCGGTGACTCCGTGTAACAAACACACCGCTTTTTCAGAAAATGATTTTCGTATTTCCGCAAGGCTTTGCTGCTGCGCTTCGCTCAATTCAAAGTCGATGTCGATCTTTTTTGGAAACATGGCAACCCTGTCCACGCTTCGCTTCTCGGTAAAAAGTATCTGTTTGTCGCAAAGCCTCTTCAATTGCGCAGCAGTGGCGCCTGATTTTTTTAATAAGGCCGTTTGTGTTACATCGCCTTCCGTTTTTTGCAGATGCAAAAACGCCAGCAACAATTCCATTTGTTTGGGTGCGCCTTTCCAATCGTTTAAAATAGCGCTTAGCGATTCTTCATCCGCCACTTCAGGATTGAGAAGTACATAATTTTCTTTCCTGACCTTGTATCTTTCGTTCAATTCTTCCCAGATGAAACAAATGTTGTTATCAATCAGCTTTTTTATAACAGGATAAACGTGCGAAACATCCAGTATTTGCTGCACTTCCGTAAGATGCAGTTGCTTTCTTACAAGCAATGCTTCCGCCACGATAAATTCTTCATCAGACAAATCAGTAAAATTTTCGCCGATCTCTTCGTTGTAAATCAAAATGGTTTCGCTGCTCAACTTAAAATTGGCGGGCAACGCTGCGGCCATCACTTCGCCTTCGGAACACATATAATAATCGCTGATCCATTTCCATAATTTCAACTGCTCCGGATATAGCAACGGCGCGTCATCGAGAATATTCAGAAGTGCTTTTGTTTTATAAGCCGGTGAACTGGTATGCACGGCTTTAATGACACCCGCGTATTTTTTATTTTTTCCAAACACCACTTCTGCCCGGCAGCCGGTGATTGCCCGCGATAACAACTCTGCCGGAACGGCATAAGTGTACACCATCGGTACGGCCAACGGCAGGATGATCTCTGCCCAGTGGGTGAAATGATCTTCGGTAAAATTGATTTCGGCCGGTTCGTACATCGGTGAATAGTCGATAGTGAATCTTCAAAGTTACTGTGAAAATGGCGGTTGGTTTTTATAATCTGAAGCTTCTGTTTTCACCGCAAAGAAAAGAGTAAACAGAGTTTTCGCAGAAATGAAAAATATACCTTTGCGAAAACCCTATTTACTACGGCTCTCTGCGGCTGAAAAAATCCAGGAAGCTTTGTACCTGATCAAAGCATTTTCCATATTATGATACACTTTCATCTTTAGTTTCTCAACATCGGCCAGGGTATACCCATCCACTTCCACTTCTTCGAGAAATACGGCGCGCGACCTTCCTGGATTGAGTGAAAAGATACTTTTATAATTCAGCCGGTCGTACGCATCGAGAAAAATAACGGGCTGCACGGATGTCTGCGTTTCGATTGCCACTCTGAAAGCGCCGTCGTAAAATTCTTTCAGTGGTTGATGCGTCGTGTTGAAAGTTCCTTCAGGCGCTATGACAACGGAAATATTTTTACGCAGCATGGATTTCAGCTCGTAAACGCTTTTTGCGCGGGCACCGGCGCTGCTGCGCTGAACGGAAACGACTGCGTTCCTGTAAATATATCCGAAGACGGGAATTTTGCCCAGTTCGGCTTTGCCGAGAATACGGATCGGCTGGCGACGGAACACTTTAAGCAACAATGGTATATCCATATAAGAGATATGGTTGAAGACAAATACCACGGCGTGATCGGTACTTTTAGGTGCATCGTAGTAATTTATATGCCAAATGCCGCAGAAAAAAAGTACGATATCGGCCCAAATGCGACACAGACTATATATTATATTACCACCACGGATCCTTCCGAAAAAGGAAGCGACGATCACAAATGGAAAAATAAGGAACATCACCGCGAGAAATATGGCAAAAGCGTAAATACTGAAAACTGCCCGGAAAAATCTGATCATAGTCGCAAGTTAAGCGGGGAAATGGATAAAATTTGTAATGGATAATGCTTTTAAGCCACGGCTATATATAATAGGATACAATCTTGGATCAACAGGATTATCCATTATCCATTTTAAAATTATCCATTAAAAACACCTTGATAACCAATACCTTTGACATGACCGAATAGCTTTCAGGAATAAAAATGTGCCTTTCGGGGCAAATAGTTCAAAAAAAGCTAAAATATTATCTTTAAAACCCCTACCTTTGCCGTCCTAAATTTAGGTTCGTTATGTTAGCAATAGTAAAAATCGCAGGTCAACAATTCAAAGTAAAAGCAGGAGATAGCTTATACGTTCCTCACATCGGGGGAAAAGCAGGAGATTCAGTAGAATTCTCTGATGTACTTCTTACAAGCAGCGGAAGCGATGTTGTAAGTTCAGGTGTAAAAGCAACTGTAAAAGCTGAGATCATCAGCGACCTGGTTAAAGGCGAAAAAGTGATCGCTTTTAAAATGAAAAGAAGAAAAGGTTTCCGTAAAAAGCACGGTCACCGTACGCAGTATACTCACATCAAAGTAACTGCAATCGCTTAGTTAATTTTGAATGTAAACGTTCAGGATTTTCAACATTTAAAAAAGTAAACAATGGCACACAAAAAAGGTGAAGGCTCGGTAAAAAACGGCCGTGATTCACAAAGCAAAAGATTAGGTGTAAAAATATTTGGTGGTCAACCTGCGCTTGCCGGAAACATCATTCTTCGTCAGCGTGGTACACAATATCACCCTGGCAAAAATGTTGGTGTTGGCAGAGATTTTACCATCTTCGCATTAACTGATGGCGTGGTAGAATTCAAAAAAGCAAAAGGAGATAAAACTTTTGTTTCCATCAGCGAAGTAGAAGCAACAGCATAATTTTTTATAAATTTTTTTGGTAATATCAAAATAGTATTTATTTTTAAGTATTATTTACTAACCAATTAAATTTAAAAAAATGGCAACAAAGAAAAAAGCAGCTCCTAAGAAAGCAGCTCCTGCAAAAAAAGCAGCTCCTAAAAAAGCGGCTCCTGCAAAAAAAGCAGCTCCTAAAAAAGCGGCTCCTGCAAAAAAAGCAGCTCCTAAAAAAGCAGCTCCTGCAAAGAAAGCAGCTCCTAAAAAAGCAGCAGCAAAAAAAGCAGCTCCTAAAAAGAAATAAGCTAAGCTTACTTAAAGAGCAAAAAATAACAGTCCTGGTTTTAGAGCCGGGACTTTTTTATTAAACCCACTCCTGCAGCGCATTTCAGTATGATCAAAACTATTTTCATTTTATTTTTTTGCTAAAAAAAAGCCAAAGAGCGCTCTCGCTTTCATTGAGCCATTGTACTAAATTTGGTACATGGATAATTATCAGATCGCCGACAACTTCACGCTTCTTTCTAAACTCATGGACATCTATGGAGAAAATAGTTTCAAGTCGAAATCATATTCGGCTGCAGCATTCGCCATAGAAAAATCTCCTGTTCAACTAAGCGAAATTCCAAAGGAAAATATCGCTTCCATCAAAGGTATCGGCACCTCATCGGCACAAAAAATAATCGAGTTACTGGAAACAGGACAGCTAAAAAGTCTCAACGACATCATTTTTATGACACCGCCGGGCGTGGTTGAAATGTTAAATATTAAAGGCCTCGGCCCAAAGAAGATCCATACAATCTGGAAAGAAATGGAGATCGAAAGTATCGGCGAATTGCTATATGCCTGCAAAGAAAATCGTTTGAAGCTTTACAAAGGCTTCGGTGAAAAAACACAACAGAACGTAATTGAGATCATCGGGTTTTATCTCAACAACAAAGGCAGTCATTTATATGCGGGCATCGAAAATATCGTTCCGCAAATTGAAGAACATTTACTGAATAGTTTTGCCGGAAAACGGGTCTTATTGACCGGCAATTTTAAGCGGCAATTACCTACCATCGACGAACTTGAATTTGTAATTGAAGCCAATGAAGAAACCATTGAAAAAATAATGCTTGGCCAGGAAGGATTTTCGTTAAAAGAAAGAAGAGAAGATTGTATAATTTATAACAACAGTTTGGGCCTGGACGTAAAAATTTACTGGACAGGTGAAAAAGATTTCATTCACAAATACATTGTCACTTCTTCGTCTGCAGCATTCAGCGAAGCGCTTTTTTCTATTACCGACAGAGAGAATATAAAAGATGAGATCGCTTGTTTTACTTCTGCGAAACTACCTTTCATACCGGCACCTATGCGGGAAGATCCGGCACTGATCAATCTGTTAAGCGCCGGACTTTTACCGGAAGTGATACAACTGGATGATATTAAAGGAATTATCCACTGTCACAGTAACTGGAGTGATGGCAGCAATACCGTTGAAGAAATGGCCCTGGCCGCTATGGAACGCGGCATGGAATATCTTGTGATCAGCGACCATAGTAAATCGGCGTTCTATGCACAGGGACTTTTTGAAGAAAAGATCATCGCCCAGCATCAATACGTGGATGAACTCAATAAAAAATTGCACCCTTTTAAAATCTTCAAAAGCATTGAAAGCGATATTCTGAATGATGGAAGTCTGGATTACAGCAACGAAGTGCTCGCCACATTCGATCTCGTGATCGCATCTGTGCATAGCAATTTAAAAATGAGCAAGGAGAAGGCCATGACTCGTTTATTAAAAGCGATTGAAAATCCATTCACCACCATTCTTGGTCATATGACCGGCAGATTGTTATTGAGCCGCGAAGGTTATCCGGTGGATCATGAGATCATCATCGATGCCTGCGCGGCAAACAATGTAGTGATAGAACTAAATGCCAGTCCGAGCCGGCTTGATATGGATTGGAAATACATTCAATATGCACTTCAAAAAAATGTATTGATCTCTATCGATCCGGATGCGCATAGTATTGATGCGTTGGATTATAATAAATATGGTGTGTTGGTAGCGCAGAAAGCGCTGCTGCCGAAAGAAAGAAACCTGAGTAGTTTTGATTTGGTACAATTTGAAGAATATCTGAAACAAAGAAAAGCGCGTAGTTAATTTTATCGCAGATTTCTTTTTCCCGCAAGCGGGATTGATTAAGGGATTACGCAGATTGGATTTTGCTGCGCAAGATGAGTGCGATGATCTAAGCGAAATTGGCTGATTCAGACAACATTTCTCCGAAGGATAAAATCCCGCTCAGGCGGGACAAATCTGCGTAATCCCTTAATCAATTTGCGAAGCAAAAGAAAAAATCTGCGATCAAAAATTCGCGATCAAAATCTACGCTTCCGATGCCAACGGATACCGCACAAAAAACGTCGTTCCATCTTCCGCTGATGTTTCGAAATAGATCGTTCCGTTCGATTGCTCCACGATCCTTCTGCACATCGCGAGTCCCAATCCCGTTCCGGAAGATTTGGTGGTGAAGTTTGGCGTAAATATTTTCGATTGCATGGCCGGATCGATGCCCGAGCCGTTGTCTTTTATTTTTATCAAAACACTGTTCTCATCCGGTTCTTCGCTGATGACGATGTGCGGCGTCTTATCATCACCTACTGCCTGTAACCCGTTCTGGATAAGGTTTGTAAGCAAACGGTTGATATGCGTTTTGTCGGCAAAAATATAAACAGGGTCTTTCGGAATGATCCATTCAAAAGAGGTATTGGTATTTCCTGTGTACAATTGCCGGATAGAACGAATAGATTCATTGAGATCTATGCGCATCATCTTTGCATTTTCAATATTTGCAAACTGGCTGAATTCATTGGCTATATTGCTCAGGTGGTCTATCTGCTCCACCAAAGTATTCGCCACCTTTTCCGAAAGCTCTTTCACATTCGGTGCATTATTTTCAATCGACTTTTGCAGGAACTGCATACTTAGTTTCATCGGAGTAAGCGGATTTTTTATTTCATGCGCCACCTGCCGCGCCATTTCGCGCCATGCACCTTCCCTTTCCGTTTTGGCCAGGGCCTGCGCACTTTCATCCAGCTTATTTACCATCTTATTGTATTCGTTCACCAGGTCGCCTATTTCATCACTGCGGTGCCACTCTATGGGTTCATTGTGCGTTCCCAGATTTATTTTCTTCATCTTCTCACCTATCAGCGAAAACGTGTTTGTGATGCGATTAGTAATAAAAAGCGCAACGATACCTGCAATCAAAAATATGAATGCATTGAGATTGATGATCGTTACGAGGAAGTTTGATATCTCGTCGCGCAACTTACTTTGCGATGTAAAATAAGGTACATTCAGATAGGCATATGTAACTCCTGCAGAATCCACCACCGGCACATAGCTACTTAAAAATTCCAATTTACCAATATGTTCTTTTTGAAAGAACTGTACTTCTTTTTGATTACTCAAATGGAAAAATGCCTCCGGTTCCATCTTTTTACTCACGATGCCTTTAATGTACGGCAAGGGTAAAGAAGATACGCGCAGGTCGCCATTTGTGGTATAGAGATTTACATCCACGCCATGGATTTCAGAAATACGGTTAATATTATTTTCGATCGTTTGCTGATTACTTTGCTCGCTCATTTGTACCGTATCGCTTTTCAGCCAACCTGGTGAAAAAGAATTCTTCACTTCTTTTTCCATGATAGTGATGGTGCTACTGAGTTTTTCCCGATTGTTACTTTCATAACGATTGATGAAAAATACGATCGTGGCGATACCAATGATGAAGAAAGACGCAACGCTGAAAAATATAATCGTTCCGTGGATCTGGTTGCGGATACTCAATTGCCAATTACTGGTGATAACACTCCATTTAAAGCGCGAGCCGATGATCACATTTAACAACCACGCAAATGCTGTGAGCATCAGGAACGAGCAGAACAGGTAAGAAAACAAAGTGAGCGATTCGATGGAAAGGCTGTTCTCCTTAGCTATCACCACATATTTACCACCACCCGCATTGTACCACATTTCGCTGTGGTTATTGCGGTTGATCATCAGGTATTTGCTGTTTGGATAATATTTTTCTTCGTATCGCGTAGCGAAAGGATAATCGTTGTGACTTCCCACGAGCCGGCCATTGTCGTAAATAGCAAATGCATAAGTGGAAGAATTTTCGATGGCATTGTTGTGGCCCTTGCTAAAAAGCTCGGGCGACAGCGCTTCGTTTTTTGCATATTTCGGACTTACCAGGATAAAAATATATCCGATCAGTGCGCGACTGGTATCAACGATCGTTTTCTTTGTGATGTAATTGAATTTATCGTATCCCTCATCATAATAAAACAAACCCTGTATGCCCGTTGGCTTTGCCTGCGTGTTGAGGATCGTATTAAGGTCGTTGAAATTGTTATTGTCTATGTTAAACAATGGTTGTTCCTTTTCATTGAAACTGAATATCCGTGTATCGTATTTATCAGTGTAACCGGAAAAATTATTGTTTACTAAACTGTCTTTAAAAAAATGATTGGATATTTCATCATGTAACCGGTAAAAATTATTGGCGAGAAAATCTGCACGAAAGTCTGTCAACATAGTATTGATAAGCGTTTCACTGGTTGGATTGGACTTACTCACTAATATTTCTGCGTAATGTTGTCGATTGCGGATTTCTTTGTTACTATTTTCCTTGATGATGATAGCGGAAATGGAAACTGAGAAAAAGAATATCCAGAATACCAGCCTTGATGTAACAACCCGTGAAGCAATCAAATAAAAATGATCCGAATTGAGCAGGAAAAGGAAGATAAGCAGCCATGCAAGCACAAAAAATTCGAAGTCACCTGTAATATTGCCAATGCGGAAACTAAGAATGAAAAAGCCAATGACGATCGTTGCCAGGAAAAACGTTAGCATTAACCTTTTGTAATGCATTTTCAGCAAAAACAGAATGATCTGGCACAGAAAGAAATAACCAATAGCGATGCAACTGAGCGCTACGAAGCTGATAGCCGTATAGATATTCAGCGAAAAGAAATTGATCACATCAAATGATATCTGCGAATCGGCGATGATGGAGCGAATGATACTGCTTCCCGTGAAGGTAGTAAGCAGGATAACGAAAACCCCTGCAACAAGCGCGATCCATTTGATACGTTCATTTTTAAAACTGAAGCGAAGGTTTCGCTCCTGCAAATGAAAGCGGACAAACAAAATGAACCAAAGAAACAGTCCGGCATTGATGAGCAGATCGCCAAGCGATTTTAAAATATAATCAGATCCGTAGATAGCCGGATTAAATAGTTCAAACTGCCGGAAATTAAGCGGAACGGGCAATGTATAGCTGATAAGCCGTAATACTAACATGCCCAAAAAAAGAAAGGCAAAGCCGTAGATAAACCTTGTTTTTTGAATGATATAGGAGGCCAATATGTGCAGGAAAATAAGAATGAACATCACTCCAAAAACGCGGCACCAAATGGAAAGTTCATTATTCTTGAAATTTTTTCCATTATAAATCTGTTTTAAATGAAAGAGTGTTGTGCCATCGGAAGACTTTATATTACCTTCCCTTGCAACGCCGGATTCCACTTCATATTTGTTGTTGCTCCGGTGATCGTTGACGAAATTATTTTCAAGATAATCGTTTGTAACGATGTAGTTCCATTTTATGGGAATGAGGGCTATGGCTACGGCTCCTGTTTTGTAAACTTTGTTCCATACATAAAAGCCATTCGACAACTTTGCAAAACCCGATGCAGCCGGCGATTGCAACATTACACTATCCGGCAACACATATTGCGTGTTCCAATTGCTGAGCTCATAAGCACCATCGCTGTTTTTTTTGTAAAAGAATAAAAAATAATCCAGCGACGTAAATTCATGAAGTTCTTCCTCCGTATTCTTTTGGGCAATAAATTTACCGACGAAGACAGAATCGCCGATCACCTGCTGAAATTCCTTTTCTTTTTGATGAATATATTCGTTGAGGCGTTTCGCCTCTGTATTCATATCATAATTGGCCGACCAATAATTATCGCTGATAAACGAGATGGTAAATAACAATGCCGCTACCAGTAATAGATACAGGTTGTCTTTGAAGAAACGAGAAAAATTGATTTGAGCACGCAAAATGTTTGATGTATATCTATGATGTGGATCTATGATGTATCTTCTACGCTTCTTTTGCCCTGTCAGCCTGAGCTTGTCGAAGGCCTTCGACAAGCTCAGGCTGACGTTTTTAGATTATTGGCACATTATAAAATTCGTAGTAAATCATACATCGCAGATCATGGATTAGGTGATTGATTCTTTTTTGATCCGGTTCCACAGTGCGTCCATTTCTTCCAGCGACATATCGTGTAAATATTTATTTTCTTTTTGAGCGGCTGCTTCCATGCGGGTAAATCTGCTGATGAATTTCTTGTTTGTCCGTTCCAGCGCGCTGTCGGCATCTACCTGCAAAAATCTTGCAAAATTTACGAGCGAGAAAAAAACATCGCCCATTTCATCTTCCATCTTATCCAACTCACCGGATTTAACGGCCTCCTGCAGTTCACCAATTTCCTCTTCCACCTTTGCCCATACCTGCAGCGTATTGTCCCACTCAAACCCTACCTGTTTCGATTTTTCCTGGAGCCGGATAGCTTTTACCATCGACGGCAAAGACTTGGGAACGCCACCCAATACAGACTTCTTACCTTCTTTGAGTTTTATTTTCTCCCAGTTTTGCTTAACGTCTTCTTCATCTTTCACTACTACGTCACCATAAATATGCGGGTGCCTTATAATAAGTTTTTCACAAACACCATCGATCACTTCGTCCAATGTAAACTGATTTTGCTCCGCGCCGATCTTTGCATAAAAAACGATGTGCAGCAACAGGTCTCCCAACTCTTCCTTTATGCCTTTCCAGTCATTTTCCGTAATGGCATCTGCCAGCTCGTATGTTTCTTCAATCGTCAGATGACGCAGGGTATCGATGGTCTGCTTTTTATCCCACGGACATTTCTCCCGCAGTTCATCCATTATTTTTATGAGCCTGAGAAATTGATCGGACGTTGCTTGCATAAATTTATAATTTTAAAAAAGAGAACACCAGGAAAATAAAGAATAGCAGAATTACAATGAAAGTAAGATAAATATTGAGCAGGAAAAATTTAAGGAAAGTTTTTACCCGCCCCTGGCCATAAAAGTTCCGCATCGCTTTATAAGCATAATAAAACATCCATATATATATAAACCCGATGAGATAACCGATCCATCCCCACGAATAGTGACCCTCCAATATATTAAGTCCGATGATGGCCAGCAAAGCAATAAATACAAAAATATACAGGTGAATGCTGAAGATAGCGTGACTTACATAATAGAAAGATTTGTGCCGGAAATAGATAAGTTTTAAAAACAACGCAAATAACGGCAATGAAACGAACAACATCTGCGGAAAGCTATGTTGGAACGCCGACAGGATATCACTCTGCATTTTGTTACTATCGCCACCATATTTAGCGTTCAATTCTATCTTCCGGTAATTTAACTTTTGCATCACCCACCCATCGCTCGCCTTGCCGGATGCCAATGCAGAATCGTATTGTTCCTTGCTGCGATAACTTCCGATACCTGTAAAAACCTGTGTACTATCGATGTATGAAACGGCCTCCTCCTTTGTTAATTTCCTGTCCTCATCCAGGTCGTTTACAAATTTGTTGAAATCCGACGTATCCATCAACTGAATAATTTTTGATGTTAAAAGCCTGTAAGATATCTCCGACCTTGCCGAGGTACTATCAAGATATTTTTTAAACTGTGGCCTCGTAAATTTTCTTGTGCTGTCAATATTTCTTATTACATGCACAAAAGTGCTGCTGTCCATATTATTCACTAACGAGGAAGTGGCCGAGCTAAACTGGTTGTTGAGAAGCTTTTTGTCGAAATGGTAAACAGAAAAAAATATCAGAAAAAAAATGAATGAAGTAAAAACATACATCCGCACGGGATTAAGATAGCTTGCACGACGACCCACCTTATATTCATGTGATAAGAAACCGGGCTTGAAGATGAGGTATTTAAGACTGCTAAAAAATTTTCCGTCAAAATGCGTGATATCGTTGAAAAAATGCGTGACCAGGTGCCACGCAGATTCCGCCGGTTCGATATTTTCCTGCCCGCAGACACTGCAATATTTTCCACTCACTTCGGCATTACAATTCAGGCAGTTCTTCTCTTTGCGCTCTTTTAAATGACTCAAGGATGATTTTTTTGTTAAAAATAATAAAGTTTGTCGGCATGCGGTAACTTAACATGGGTTTAGCTTGCTAACTTAGCAACTTCTTATTCTAAAAAATATGATTAAAAAAATATCGCTGTTTGCGTTTCTGATCGCGTTTTTTCACACAGCTTCATTTGCTCAATATTATTACAAGGATATTTTGAGTAATGCAGACCTGCTCAAAACCATGGCGCTTTACAAAGAAAATAAAGTGCGTAGCGTTGCCATCAAAAGTTTTGAAGATGATGGCGAAGCAAGTGACGGTTTCTTCTGCGAAAAAAAAATCTCGCGTGATTACAAAAAAGTGGAGTTGTTTACGAGGTCGAATATTTCGGCAAGTTCCGTTTTCACTTCCATTTTCAAGGATGATGGAAAGTTGCTGACGACGGTTGATAGCTCAGAAATAGCGATCACGAAGAACAGTTATTTTTATGATAGTAAAAACCGTATCCGGTCGATTCTTTCATCTGTACGCTCCCAGGATGACGATTTCACAAATGCAATTACGGAAGAACATATTTATACCTACAACGACCAGGATCAGCCGGTGAAGATGGTAAGGGTGAAAAACAACATCGACTCCATCGTTTTTCTTTTTGCAAACGACGAACGGAACATGGTTGCAATTGAAAAAGACACCAAAAGTGGCGCGAAATATTATTACTATTATGACGCAAAAGGAAGGCTGACAGACATTGTACAGGCCAACGACTTGCGTACCAACTTAAATCCCGATTACATTTTTGAATACAACAGCGCCAGCCAGGTAACGCAAATGACGTCAACCGAAGAAGGCGGAAATGATTACTTTGTCTGGAAATACACGTACGACAATGGTTTGCGCGTCCGCGAAAAATGCTATACCAAAGAAAGGAAGTTGATGGGTAGCGTTGAGTATGAATACAAATAGTGAAAATCTTCACGGAGCGTTGTTAATCCCTTTCGACGTAATCCTCCCTGACAGGATACCCGATATAAAAAAGCGCCTGAATTTATTATTCAGGCGCTTTAAATTTTAATCCTATTAAAAAATTGTACTCTTTAAAGATTTCATCATTGATCCTTAGAAGTTACGAACCGTCATTTCCGTTCTCCTGTTCTTCGCACGCCCTGCGGCTGTTTTATTATCTGCGATTGGCTTGGTTTCACCATAACCTGTCGATTTCAAACGGCTGGCGTCGATTCCTTTCGAAATAAGATAGTTTTTAACGGCACCAGCGCGGTTATCGGAAAGAACCTGGTTGCTTTCGTCGGAACCCTGAGAATCTGTGTGCCCATCGATGTCGATCATCAATGATTCGTCGGTTTTCAATAACGCAGCAACTGCATCCAGCGATTTGTTGGATTTTGCCAGCAATTTATAACTACCTGTTGCGAAGAATACATTTTTCGCAGCGAAGTTTATTTTTTCAATTACTTCTTTAGCAATTTCCGGGCAACCCTGGTTGCTTGCAGGCCCTGGACGGGAAGGACATTTATCTTCTTCGTCATTTACTCCGTCGCCATCAGTATCCGGGATAGGACAGCCTTGATAACGCGCGAAACCTTTTACAGCGGGACATTTATCATCTTCATCATTAATGCCATCGCCATCCGTATCCGGGATCGGGCAACCCTGGTATTTTGCCGGGCCGGCAACATCGGGGCATTTGTCGTCGGCGTCTGCAATGCCGTCGCCATCGCGGTCGGGACAGCCCTGCAAAGAAGCTAGTCCTGCTATATCCGGGCATTTATCGTCGGCATCCAAAACGCCGTCACCATCGCGGTCGGTCACTACCGGAACCTCTACCGCTACGGGTACCTCGGCTTTAGGTTTGGCAAAACTCTTAGCGAAGCCGATGCTATAATAAAAATGATATGCGGTCAATTCCGTTACCGGAACACGGTACTGCGCATTTGTAAGGATGAAGGCATCGTCAGCAATTTTAAATTGCAAACCAAGGCCAAGCGGTAAAAATGCACTGTAATAACCTTTATATTTTGCACCTCCAACACCAGCGGTGACGAAAGGAACAAAGAAATATTTATCACTCATCAACTTAATATTGGCTGTGGCTGCAGCTTCGAGCAATAAGAATTGTTTGGTATCCACCAACTTATCGGGCACAGGATAGGCCGTATAAGAACCTGTCAATGTTCCGGCAAAGTCAATATGGCTGCCAAGTCCCTGCAGGTAGCTTACGTACGCGCCGGGTGACATGCGGCTGGTTTTGGACCATTGTTTGTTTTTCAACACGTTTCCGAGTGTTGTTCTGCGAAGATCGGCGGCCGTCTGAAAATCAGTCAGCGAGAACCCGATGGCAAAAGAAGGTGCTTTTTTGTAATCATTTTGGGCAAAGGCGATCGTACATCCGATCATGGTAAGAAAAGTAAGAATATACTTTTTCATAATAGTCAGTTTTGTGAACGAAACAAAAATAGCTGCTTAGTTTCACATATTGAAATAAATTACGCACTTAATTACCGCATTTTGACGTTAAAAAGGCGTGTTGTATATAAAAAAATCATTTAGCGATTTCCTTCTCCACTACTTCAATTTTTACTCTTGTAAGACCGGCTTTGATAAAACCAAGTTTCCCGGCGGCTTCTTTTGTAAGGTCGAGTAAACGGCTGGTTTTATTATGCAGCCGGTCATTAATCTTAACGAACACTACTTTACCGTTTTTCAGGTTGGTTACTCTTACCAAAGTACCCAATCGTAGCATATTGCAGGCCGCAGTATATTTCGAATGATTAAAAATTTCTCCACTGGCCGTTTTCCGGCCATGAAACCTGGCGGCATAGAAACTTGCCTGGCCATATAAAACAATGGTATTCTTTTGGGGCCTTTTTTGCTCCGCAACAGAATCGGTGAAATTTCTCACAATGCCCGAAGCTTTAATTGCCGGAAAGACGTAAAGGAGAAGAAAGGTTAATATCATGCAGCGTAACAATTTCATAAAGTTGTTTTGAACGGTGAACTGATAATTGTTCAGTTTGTGAAACAATTACCTTTTAAGATGCCTTTCCATCAGGCCTATTTTCCTGCAAAATATTTTTGCGTCAGTGCTTTATCGTCTCCATAAATATCATCATAAAACTTGATCGAACCATTTACGAGTTCGCAGCCGAAATAGCGAATGAACAAAGGCAACCTGTTTTTCACCAAAATCTTGTGGCGGTCCTTCGCAGCGATCCAGTTTACGATCGAGTCGCTCGTGTACTTCAATGAATCCCTTTGTTTGGATAAAATACTGTCGTTACGCACAATATAAAATGCAAGTTTTTGCCATTCCTGAACGCGTACGCAGCCATGACTTAAACTACGCATGCTATTACTGAACAGGTAGCGCTGATTGGTATCGTGCAGATAGACGGAAAAAGGATTATCGAAATTAAATTTTATCACGCCCAATGCATTATCATCTCCACTGCCTTGTTGCACGCGGTAAGGAATGCCCTTGGAATATTTAGACCAGTTAATACTGTATGGATCTACACGGTCGCCGTTATTGTCGAGCAGGTAAAATCCCTTGCGGGCGAGATAGCCCGGGTCTCTTTTTAACGCCGGAAGCGTTTCTTTTGTGATGATGCTTGTAGGGATCGTCCATGTAGGATATAGCATGATGTCGGTGATGGCACTTGTAATTAACGGAGTTGGCGTAGCCGGCCTGCCACAGATGATCTTCGATTCCAAAGCCACAGAATCATTTTCATATAACTTCAGATAGAATGCAGGAAGGTTTACCCATATGTATTTTTCGGGCATTTGTTCCGGCAATTGTTTGTAGCGATCAAGCGTAACCGCAATTCTGCGGAAACGTTCTTTATCCGTGGTATTGATTAATTTAATCAGTCCCGCAGAAATTTTCCCATCGGCCCTGATGCCTTTCTTTGACTGGTATTTTTTTACGGCATTGCTCAGTTGGGTAGAATCGGGCAATGGATTGCCGCCGGTGCTGATAGCGCTTTCAAGCAAACGCTTTTGTATTTTTTTGATAAATTGAATAGAATCCGTTGCGCCTTTGTAAGGATAATCAACATAAGTGTATGAGCGGTTGTCCATACTGTCGATGAATTTTCTGATTCCCGATTTCAATGATTCGTATCCTTTATGCTTAGGCTGAAGTGCGGCGGTAATGCTGCTGATGGATGTGCCTGAAGCAAGTTTATCAAGGTTTCCGGCAAAATAAGCTTTGTAAACTGCGGGCTTGTTTTTCCAAGAAAGGCTATCCTGCTGCAACCGTCCCTGCTTCAGATCCTGCACCACATGCATGAATGCATCAGTAAAAGCAATCTCTCCTCTTGCCCACAACACCGCATCCGTGCGCCTGACAGAGTCGGCATCCATCGCATTTTTAAAAGCAGCCAAAGATGCGTACTGATAATCTTCGGGGAAGAGTCCGTCGAGTGCCGCATTTTTCAAATACCAGATAAGGCTGTCTGCAGGCTGTTTCCACTTTTCCGAACTGCTCCATACGGGTTCATAGTCATTTTGTTCGTAATAAAATTTTACCACGGGCAAAAACTGCAGCCGCAGGCTGTCATCGATTTCGCCTTTGTTATCTTCCGCTTTTGCGATGAGTTCTTTAATTGTTTTCCGAACGAATCCATCCATTGATTCCGGATCAGATACGATCTTTATTTCCTTTTCAGCAGCAGGGTTCTTACAGGCCGAAAACAGCAGCATCGTAACCACAAGAGGCAGCAGCGCACGATTGTTACAGAATTTCATGATAGGGAAATTGATTAACTTGAAGTAATATTTATATAGAAAATATGACTCTCCATTACAAGATAATAATTCGTTTGAGATATGCAGCATTTTGGGCGATCCTTTTTTCGTTAAGTTTCCCACCGGCATACTCGCAGGATACCATCGTTAATAAATACGGGCTATCAGTGATCAATTCTGTTACGCACTTTGCGCAAACGGTGAAATCCGATCCTAAAAAGAAGATGATTGATGTGCGAAGGCTCGCACCTGCAATTGCAGTTGATCTTAAATACGCCGGCGACCAGAATTTCATGCATCGCAAGCTTTACACGGGTAAAGCCGTACCACTGCTGCGATTGCCGGCTGCCACCAGCCTCGCCGCAGTACAACGGGAGTTAAATAAAAAAGGTATAGGAATAAAGATATGGGACGCTTACCGCCCCTATAGCGTTACCGAAAAAATGTGGGAACTGGTAAAAGATGAGCGATATGCCGCCAATCCCAAATTTGGCAGCGGTCACAATCGTGGCGTGGCCGTGGATCTGACGCTGATAGACCTTAAAACAAAAAAAGAACTTGACATGGGAACGGGCTTCGATAATTTTTCGGATACCGCACATGGAGATTATGTAAAACTTCCTGTTGCAGTTTTAGCAAACAGGCAATTGCTCAAAACAACCATGGAAAAACATGGCTTTAAAGTATTGGAAACGGAATGGTGGCATTTTTATTTGCCGGATGCGAAGCAGTATGAGTTGCTGGACCTTCGCTTTGAAGAACTTTTTTAATTGACCAAGATCTAACCGCTAAACACTAATCTCTAATCTTGTACTTTTGCATCAATGAAATACTACATCATAGCCGGTGAGGCCAGTGGCGATCTTCATGGGAGCAATCTGATAAAGGAATTGCGCAAACTCGACAGCACTGCTGATATCCGATGCTGGGGCGGCGATAAAATGGAGGTAGCCGGGGCCACATTGGTAAAACATTACCGCGACCTGGCATTTATGGGTTTTGTAGAAGTGATCAAAAATCTGCCAACCATTTTTCGCAATCTTTCATTTTGCAAAAAAGATATCGAAGTTTTTAAACCAGATGTATTGATATTGATAGACTATCCCGGTTTCAATTTGCGCATCGCCAAATGGGCGCGGCAACAGGGTTTGAAAATCGTATATTATATTTCACCGCAGGTGTGGGCCTGGAAAGAAAACAGGGTGCATGGTATCAGGAAGAACGTAGATAAGATGCTGGTGATCCTTCCGTTTGAAAAAGACTTTTATAAAAAGTGGAATTTTGAAGTAGAATACGTGGGACATCCGCTGGTAGAAGTGATCGATGATTTTATTCAACATAGCACGGATTCGCCAGTGCTTGCTACGCAAAAAAATGCGGGCACGATCGCTTTGCTGCCCGGAAGCAGGCAACAGGAAATTTTAAAAAAACTGCCTGTCATGTTGCAGGTAACAGAACACTTTCCTGAATACAGTTTTGTAGTGGCAAAGGCCCCGGGGCAGGAAGACGCGTTTTACCATGAACTGCTTAAACCTTATAAAAATGTTTATGCCGTGTCCGGCAAAACATACGACTTGCTCTACAAGTCAAAAGCCGCGCTGGTTACAAGCGGAACGGCTACCCTGGAAACAGCGCTCTTTGCTGTGCCGCAAGTAATCTGTTACAAAGGCAGCAGCATTTCCTATGAAATTGCGAAGCGGCTGATCAAGATAAGATTCATCGGGCTTGTAAACCTGATCATGGATAAAGAAGTAGTAAAGGAACTGATACAGCATGAATTGACTGTCGAAAATCTTGTACGGGAATTAAATCTTTTATTAAAAGACAATAACCGGAAAATGCAATTGCAGAAAGATTACTCCGATCTTAAAAAGTTGCTTGGCGCAGGCGGCCATGCGTCTTCCAATGCAGCAAAAAGTATCTACCGTTTTTTACGCTCGTGATTAATGGCGCAACAACTTCACTGCAAGAATGATCAAAGCCAATAAAAAAAGAAAGATCGATAAGCGATTGATGAAATGCATGTAACCTACCCATTGTGTGGGCTTTTGATTGGGATCTTTTCTTCTGAGGTAAAGGTATTCACCCACTTGTTTTAGTATGCCCATTTTTTTTGCTTTGTGTAAAGGTACAAAAACAATAAGAAGGCATTCGGTCGGCTCAGGAGTTTTTATCCCGTCCATTGCATCCTTCAGCAAAATGACCCGGAATAGAAAGGAGTTTGAATATTGAATTATTAACTTTGCACCATTACAACAGAAGAAAAGTTCATGATGGAAGCCATTCTCCTATCGCAGAAAAGTATTACAAACAACGAGGGCGGACCGTTTGGGTGCGTGATTGTAAAAGACGGGAAGATCGTGGGACGCGGAAATAACAAAGTTACTTCGAGCAACGATCCAACGGCGCATGCTGAAGTAGTGGCTATCAGGGATGCTTGTAAAAAACTCGGCACTTTTCAACTGGATGGCTGTGAAATATATACTTCCTGCGAACCATGCCCGATGTGCCTTGGCGCCATTTACTGGGCCCGGCCATCGGTTGTTTATTTTGCAAACAACCGCGAAGATGCCGCCAACATTGGCTTCGACGATTCTATGATCTACGAAGAGATGAAAGCGAAAATCGAAGAAAGAAAGATCCCTATTTATTCTTTAGGAAGAGAAGAAGCGTTGAAAGTGTTTGAGGCGTGGCGGAACAAAGAAGACAGAACTTCTTATTAATGATAATTGATAATTTTTTCCAGGACCGAAAAGTTGGCTGTATGCGCATTTTACTCCAATAAATTAAAGACATTATCCATTCAACAATTATCTGTTAATAACTTAGTATTTGCGTTCAAAAAACCACCACTTCCTTTTCTCGCGCGGCATCAGTCCAAATGCCTTAATGCTTTTTTCCTGCAAATGATCAATGGCTTCATCAACAGAATCCGTAAACAAACACAGATCGAGGTCTTCCGGTGAAATCGTTTCTTTTTGCTTCATCAATTCTATATGCGAGATGATGTCTTTATGAAATTCTTTGTCGAAGATAATGATGGGGAAGCCGCTCAGTTTTTTTGTCTGGATAAGTGTCAGTGCTTCAAAATATTCATCGAGTGTACCGAAGCCGCCAGGCATTACCACAAACGCATAAGAATATTTAATCAACAGGTTTTTTCTTACAAAGAAATATTTGATGTCCACCCATTTATCGAGATACTTGTTGTGAAACTGCTCGTGCGGCAATACAATATTGCAACCCACGCTCCTTCCACCTACTGCTTTTGCGCCGCGGTTGGCGGCCTCCATGATACCAGGGCCACCGCCGGTCATGATCGTAAAGCCAAGCTTTGCAATGCGGCCCGCCACCTCCTGCGCCTGCTTGTAATAAGGATGATCTTCCTTGAATCTTGCAGAACCGAAAATGGTTACGCAAGGCCCCGCGAAATGCAGCGTACGAAAGCCTTTTATAAATTCAAATAATACACTGAAAGCAAATTTAAAATCCTTCCAACGGTTTTGTGGTCCATCTAAAAACTTGATCTCTTGTTTGGTCATGCTTGCATTTTTTCAGCTGTCAATTTAGTTCAAATTGACGAAGGTGAAGCAAAGGTGTAACTTTTTTTACAACTGTTTCGTTACTCTGTTTGGCAACAGAAAATTAGCTTACATCTATATCCGTGTCATCCTGAGCTTGTCGAAAGCCTTCGACAAGCTCAGGATGACACGGATATAAAAAATTAGTTTTGATGGAAATAAAGATGCCGTTATATTTGCAGTCCCCGAAGGGGAATTAGCTCAGTTGGTAGAGCGCTTGCATGGCATGCAAGAGGTCAGCGGTTCGAACCCGCTATTCTCCACAAAATACGTCCTGCTTATTGCAGGATTTTCTATTATCCTTGTTATGAAACGTCCTGATCGCATTTGGAAGATTCCGTTGCTAACGCAAGATCATATAAGTTTTTTCCATCACCATACTTTTAAAAATGAATCTTTATTCCCGATTATTACGATTACTTTGAAAAAGAACGGAGCGCGTCATCGCATTTAATAAAAACCAATCTGTCTGGATTTCCAGGGCAACACGCCGATGTTTCCAGCAACTCCGGATCTACATATTGTTTAATAGCAGCTTTACCTTTGTAAACCATCATTAATTGTTTTCTGTTTGGATGGTAAGGAATGTGGCAATTTGGATATGCTTTAGTTTCCGGACATGATTCATCCATATCTTCAATGTTCCAAAACTTATTTTGGATAAAAGTTTTCAAAATCATTTCACCACTTTTTTTTGGAAAATCCCGTACAATTAATGAATCTCTGGTCTCATTTCGGGAATAATACGCTTTTTGAACATAAGAAAGTTGATGCCATACTCCATTTTTTGAAGCAACAATGAAATAGTGTGGGGTATAATTAACCTGGCCGTTGCTGGCCAAAGACGAAGCGAAAAGGACATCATAATCCTTTTGTATTATTAAGAGTGAGGTATCTTTTAATTGCTGTTTGGTCGTAGAGATCAAAAACTCTTTATGCCATTTTGAAACGGAACAACCAGTCAACAATACGATAGGCAACAAATATTTAAACATAAGTGGTATGTTTTAAAAAAATTATTTACAGGGCATTTTTAATCCCATTGATTGGCTCGAAAATTTAAACGTATCGAGTGGGTAGCTTGGAATAATAAAAGGACCAACGGAATGTCCTGCCCCAACTGCTGTGTCTCTGGCCGCAATATTTATACCTATTAAACTTGCTTGATTGGGTAATGACATAAAAACGTTTGTTTTATAAAGACCGCCCCATGCCAGACTTCTATATATAGAATCCTTCATTGGCGCGCTCATAGTCACATTATTTAAGGAGTATAATGAGTTGGAAATTACACTTATCAAGTTAGTGGCCATTATATTATGTGAATTTGTAGGAGTTCCGCCATTTGTATATGGACCAGTACTACCCCAGAATATGGGAAATAAGTTTGCAAGGATTTGTTGGGTAACACCTCCCTGCCCTTGAAAATATTGCTGAAATTTAAAGTCGATATAGGCGTGAAGCGCCTCGTGTACAATCGTTGCAAGTATGTATTCCTTTGTGGAATTTTTAAGTACCCAGGGATTCAATTTGATAGTTGCAAAAAAGTCTAATCCGTCTGTACCATCCGGAAATGTGATCACATTTGCAGTATCAACCTGGGTAGTTGCATCAAGGCGAAAAGTTGTTCGCTTGGATGGCATGACTTGATAATACCTTGTTCCAAACAGGCAGTCCATTTTGCCTGGAGAAGTCAAGAAGATATTCCTGAGTTGGATTCAAGTTTTTGATTTTAGAAATTATACGCTTAACCTCTGCAGTTGTATTTTGTGGAACCTCGAAAAAATCCCTAATAACTTTTTGAGCGCCATGCGTAATTGGTTGCGATAACGGATCAGATTTTTTGCAGCTGTAGTAAGGAAATGTTATAAATGCAAATGCGCAGATGTAAAAAATAGTTTTCATGAGTTGTCGGTTAAGGATACATAAATATATGAAATAAAATTATTTAAGAGATTCTCTCTCGATGTAAAAAACATAATAGCACGGACAACAAGATCCACGCAGTGTTGGGGATTTATAAATCAGAAAAAAAATCCAAACCAAATGTTAGCGGGAAAAATAACAACCTATATCGCAACCGGCTCTCAAAATTCTATTCATTTTATCCATGTTTTTTCGATGGTAGCAAATCTAACGCGCCGGGCCAATCCGGCATTTCAGGCACAACTATTGGAACATTATCATTACATTATGTTTCCATCAAAATCTCACATCATGACCTTCAACGAAATGATACAATCCGAAAAACCCGTACTAGTAGATTTTTTCGCCACGTGGTGCGGACCGTGCAAAATGATGGCGCCGATCTTAACCGATGTAAAAAAAGAACTGGGCGATGCAGCGAGCATTATCAAAGTAGATATCGATAAAAATCCCGCTGCGGCCAACGCTTTCCAGGTACAAGGTGTGCCGACTTTTATTTTGTTTAAGAAAGGAAAAACATTGTGGCGGCAAAGTGGTATACTTCCAAAAAGCAGTTTGCTGGAAGTGATCAGAAAGCATGTTGGTTAATGGTTGAAGGTTACTGTGGCTGAAAACTTTCCTACATTCGTATCACCAATTATTCCTTAGGGGATTTCTTGTGCGTTCAAAAAAAGTTCAATTCAACCAAACTTTCAACTTAAGAAAATGCAGAAAACATTATTGACTTTGATAACCGCACTTTGCTGCACGATCGCGGTTGCGCAGGAAAAACCCAACGTTATCATCATCACCATGGACGGCATGCGCTGGCAGGAAATATTCACCGGCGCTGATACCTCTTTGCTAAACAGTAAAAAATTTACTACGCAGGATTCTCTTTCTCTCGTAAAAAAATATGTGGCGCCTTCGGCGGAAGAAAGACGAAGACTGATGATGCCTTTCTTTTGGAAAACCATTGCATCACAAGGCCAGATCTACGGAAATAGAAAATACAACAACTTCGTAAACGTGCGAAACCGTTACTGGTTCAGCTATCCGGGCTACAACGAAATTTTTACCGGCTATCCGGATACATTGGTAAACAGCAATGATTACAAAGCTAACCCCAACGAAAATGTATTGGAATTTATCAACAAGCAGGCGGCTTACAAAAATAAAGTGGCGTCGTTTGGAAGCTGGGATGCATTCAGGCGAATTTTGAACCGCAATCGCAGCGGCATTTTTGTAAACGATGGATTTGAAGATGTACCTGCCGACAAAAGTTCAGCAGCCATCGATCAATTGAATAAAACACAACACCTGCTCCCGGCATTATTTGGCGGCGAAGAAAGACTCGATGCCATCACCGGATTTATGGCGCTGGAATATATGAAGGCACATCATCCAAAAGTGCTGCATATTTCATTAGGCGAAACAGATGAGTTTGCGCACGGCGAAAAATATGATTATTACCTGGAGGCCGCACAACACAATGATGCCATCATTAAAGCGGTCTGGGAACAAATACAACATGATCCGTTTTACAAGAACAATACTACCCTGCTCATTGCAACCGATCACGGCCGCGGGCAGGGCGAATTGTGGACGAGCCACTGGAGCGATGTTCCCAACAGCGATGAAATATGGTTCGCTGCAATCGGTAAAAATATTGCCGCCAAAGGCGAAATAAAAACAGCCATGCAATTGTACCAGCAACAGATCGCACAAACGATCGCGTTTCTTACAGGGAATGTGTTCAAAGCGGAGCATCCCGTGGCGGAAAAGATAACGGTGCTTTTTGACAAGTAAAAAGTTCGACACGTTCAATGTTCAATGTTGAAGGTTTCAGGTTGGCGTTAAATTCAAAGGCTCTTGTAAATGATTTACAAGAGCCTTTGAATTTAAAAACTTTGAACTTTCAACATTGAACCTTCCACGGCCGAAGGCGTTAATCTCCCCAGATCTGATCTTTTCCTTCCAGCCACAACTTTACAAGATCGGTTGTGATCGACTTCGGTCTTTCCAGCGGGAAGCCCAGCGCCCTGTCCCAGCAAAGACTGGCAAGTACGCCCAATGCGCGGGAAACACCAAACAGCACGGTGTAAAATTCGTATTCTTTCATGCCGTAATGAACAAGCAATGCACCACTGTGCGCATCTACATTAGGCCATGGATTTTTAATTTTTGCGATAGAACTTAATATTGGCGGTACTGCTTCGTATACATTCCAGATGGTTTGCACCAGCGGATCATCGGCCATGTGTTTTTTACCAAATTCCATTTGCGCAGTAAACCGCGGGTCGGTTTTACGCAAAACAGCATGGCCATAACCAGGGACCACTTTTCCTTCACTCAAGGTTTGTTTTACATATGCTTCGATCTGCTCTTTGGTAGGCGCGTCGCTTCCGATCTGTTCACGCAGTTCGAAGATCCATTTGATTACTTCCTGGTTTGCCAATCCATGCAGCGGACCCGCAAGTCCGTTCATACCGGCAGCAAAGCTCAGGTATGGATCACTGAGTGCGGAACCCACGAGATGCGTGGTATGAGCGCTCACGTTTCCACCTTCATGATCTGCGTGGATGGTCATATACAAACGCATCAATTCTTTAAATCCTTCATCTTCGTACCCCATCATGTGGGCAAAATTTCCGGCCCAGTCGAGTAAGCCGTTCGGCTGGATGTGTTCGCCCCACTTGTACTTGCGACGATAGATATATGCGGCGATCCTTGGGAGGCGCGCGATCAGATCGAGGGCATCATCAAAAGTGGCGTTCCAGTAGTCTTTTTTGTTCATCCCTTTTGCATAGCCTTTGGCAAACTGGCTCTCGGTTTGAAGTGCCATAATGGCCACAACAAATTGCGTCATCGGATGTGTGCTGATCGGAAGTGCTTCTATGCTCGCGAATACATGGTTTGGAACATGGCTGCGGCGTTGCAATGTGCTGCTCAAATGATTTACATCTTCTTCCGTGGGCAATTCGCCGATGAGCATCAGGTAAAACAAACCTTCGGGCAATGGTTCACTGCCACCCGGCGCTTTTGGAAGTTTTTCCTGCAATTCAGGAATGGAATAACCACGAAAGCGGATACCATCCTGCGCATCCAGCAAAGAGGTTTCGGTAACCAACCCGGTGATGCCGCGCATTCCCTGGTATACCTGCGACAGCGTTACTTCGCCGATTTTCTTGTCTCCATGTTCCTTCAGCAGCGCCTTGATCTCAGCCGAAACCACGTCTGCTTTTTCCTTAAACCTGTCTTTAATAATTCCCATAATATATTATTGAATGTTTAAATTATACAAGGTTGAAAAATTGCTCATTATTTTTATGGTTCCGCCTTTTCAAATTGAGTATTGACACAGCATTTGAGAGATCAGCCACACACTTTGTTCTTTGATGAAAATATCGGCAAGAGCAAGAAAAAATAATCCTTAAAATTACAAAAAATCTATCATGTATGATCTGTGATCTATGATTTCCATCAAATTTTTAGCGCTTTTCGAAAACTATTTTACTTCAATAATTATAAAAGGAGATCATACCCCAAAGATCATATGAATAGATTATTTGGGTGCCTTTTTATAGAGATACAAAGCAAGTAACCCGAAGATAATATTGGGGAGCCATGCGGCGAGCCAGGGGCTAAAGTTGCCTTTGGTGGCAAATACCACGCTGAAACGGCTAAACAGAATATATGCCACGCTGAGCAGCACGCCAATTGCAATGTGCGCGCCGCTGCCACCGCGTACCTTGCGGGATGCGAGCGCTGCGCCGATGACGGTAAGGATGATCACCGAAACCGGTATGGCATCCCGGTTGTAGCGTTCCACCTGCAACGAACTGAGCGATTCGGAACCGCGCATTTTTTCCATCGCAATGAAGCTGTTGAGTTCCGAGGTCGTCATCTGATCTTTTAGGTATTCATCGGTACGCAGGTTGATTGGCTTGAAGGCATAATTCATCCTTAAAGTATCCGTTTTACGCACGGTTTCATTCTCAGGATTGAGGGTTCGCTCGAGCACATTCACCAATCGCCATTTTTTAGCTAAAGTATCCCAGTTCATGGACGTTGCCCGGAGATTATATACAAGCTTGTTGTCTTTAAAACGCTGCACAAAAAAACGGCTCCCTTGTTTTTGCACCGTGTCATAGCGCTCCATTCCGGCATATGTATCTGCATCTATGCGAAAATAAATATTGGTGCGGGAACTTTGATTTGTATTCAGCATTCCCTTGTTCACATCGATATAGGTCTTTTCAAAATCGGCCCATTTACGGTTTGCACGCGGAACAAGATATTGATATCCCAGCCATAGAAGCGAAGCCAGAAAGATCCCACCTACAAAAAATGGCAATACAAATCTCCTGAAGCTTACACCGCTACTTAAAATGGCGATCACTTCCGACCTCCCGGCCATTTTTGAAGTAAAAAATATTACAGAAATGAAAACAAACAACGGGAACAGCATCGCATCGATGCGTGGAACAAAACCGAAATAATAATCGCGGGTAATTTGCCAGGCGGAAAGATTAGCCTTTACGAAATCGTCCGTTTTTTCACTGATGTCCACCACCACCACGATTGCAGTAAACAACAAGAGGCAGAAAAAAAAGGAAGTCATGTACTTGCCCAATATGTATCGGTCGATCTTTTTCATGCAATGCGGCAAGATAAATCAATCTGGTCAATAGTGAATAGTCAACGGCCAAATCTTCACAAGAGATTAGCGGTAACAGACATTCTTTTAATGAATAATCCCTTCGATTAAAATAGATTTCGAAATAAAAATTTCTCCGAACCTTTAAAAATGCCCATTTCAACAGCAATTTGCTCTGCAAACCGTCTTCGACAAGCTCAGACTGACAGTAGTTGAAAACATTGGCTCGCCAAAACATAGGTAGCATGCAGGTTATTTCACCGATTGCTTTCTATCATGTTGAGCCTGTCTAAACATAGGTAGCATGCGAATTTTCATTCAGATTATTTCAATGGTACAACAGTTATAAACTATATAGATTTTGTTATTAACTATTCAGCATTGCCCTTGCCGCTATCCATCCCGTTGTCCAGGCATTTTGAAAGTTAAAACCGCCTGTGATGCCATCCACATCAATCACTTCTCCGGCGAAGAATAATCCCGGTACGCGGCGGCTCTGCATTGTAGACGAATCGATTTCTTCAAGATGGATGCCCCCGGCAGTTACAAATTCTTCTTTAAAAGTTGTTTTCCCTTTCACGTCAAACTCATGTGCGCAAAGGATCTTCACCAATTTATTTTGTTCCTTCGCTGGAAGATCGGCCCAACGCGTATCATTGTTGATGCCGCATTCGGCCAGAAAATATTCCCACAACCTTGAAGGCAATGCAAACGGATTGCGGTTGCTGATCTTTTGTGCCGCCATATCAAAACGCGTTCGTAAAATTTTTTCTTTCAACGATTGTTCGTTGTATTGCGGCAGCCAGTTTACCTGGATCCTATACTCGTAATTTTTTTCAGCCAGCATGCGTGCGCCCCAGGCAGATGTTTTTAAAATGGCCGGGCCACTCATGCCCCAATGCGTAATAAGCAGCGGGCCGGTTTGCTGCAACTTTGTACCAATGATCTTCACAGTTGCTTCCGGAACAGAAACACCCATGAGCGCAGTAATGCCGTTGCCTGGCATATTGAAAGTAAATAAGGAAGGCACCGGCGGCTGAATCGTATGCCCGGTATTGATCAACCACTCAAATTGTGCGCTCTTCGGATAGCCACCGCTGGCGATGCACACAGCATCGGCCTTTATTGTTTTACTGCCGGCGATGGAAATAACGAACACGCCGTTTATCTTTTCCAATGCTTCCACCGCAGCATTCATCCTGATCTCTACTTGGTATCTGTTGGCTTCTTTGATCAAACAATTGACGATCGTTTCCGAATTGTTGGTAATGGGAAACATGCGGCCGTCGGGTTCCGTTTTGAGCAATACGTTGCGCTCTTTGAACCACTCAATGGTATCGGTGGTAAAAAAATGATGAAATGCTTTCTTGAGGAAATTTTCTCCGCGCGGATATTTTCTGATCATTTCGGAGATACTGAAACAACTGTGCGTAACATTACAACGACCGCCACCGCTTACACGCACTTTGCTTAACAGTTTCGATGATTTTTCCAGCACGATCACGGTGGCATCCGGATGTAACCGCGCCGCATTAACAGCACAGAAGAAACCGGCCGCGCCGCCACCGATCACCACAAGAGTTTTGGGAGTGTTCAAAGATTGAGGGCTGATAATTGAAAATTAAAAGTTGATCGCTAAACTATGAATGGCTCCACGTAAGGTTACTGTTCGCTTTCTCCGCTGCTTCAATTTCTGCAAATGAAGACAAGATATCCGGCTCTCCTTTGGTGATGCACACATCGTGTTCAAAATGCGCCGACGTTTTACGGTCCCTTGTCAATATCGTCCATCCATCGTCAAGATGGCTTACTTCTTTTACACCAAGATTAACCATTGGTTCTATGGCGAGTACCATTCCTTCTTTCAACTTCTGCAATGTTCCTTTCTTGCCATAATTGGGCACCTGCGGCGCTTCATGCATATTTCTTCCCAGACCATGGCCAACAAGTTCACGCACTACACCGTAGCCGTGTTTCTTCTCGGTATATTCCTGGATGGCGTTGGCAATATCGCCTATGCGATTGCCGGCACGCGCTTTTTTGATTCCTTCATACAGGGATTGTTTGGTAACGCGCAACAGTTGCTTCACTTCATCGGAAATTTCGCCGAACGCATAAGTATAAGCGCTGTCGCCATGGAAGCCATTTTTGTAAACCCCGATATCCAGTGAAATAACATCGCCCGACTTCAATACATGCGACCCCGGGAAGCCGTGTACAACGGCTTCGTTCATTGAAATACAGGTGGCGTAAGGATAACCATTGTAATTTTTAAAACTCGGTGTTCCGCCATTATCGAGGATAAATGTTTCAACAATATTGTTGAGTTCCATGGTGGTAATACCTTCCCGCATTATTTTGATCGCTTCCACGTGCGCCTTACCTACGAGCAGGCAACTGTGGCGCATCACTTCTATTTCTTCTTTCGATTTGTATTGTATCTGTTCTCTCATGTTATAAAAAATAAGCCCCAACGATTTTGGCGTCAGGGCTATATAGAGTTTAAGTGATTATTGTTTAAAGCTTACATGCCAGACGCTACAGCTTGTCTGCCCTGCACTCTTCCACTACTCATCAACCCGTCGTATTGGCGCATCAACAATTGTGTTTCGATCTGCTGCAACGTATCCAGGATTACACCTACCATGATCAGCAATGAAGTACCGCCGAAGAAAGTTGAAAAACCTTGCTGGATGCCAAGTACCAGTTGAATAAGCCCCGGAAGAATACCTACTGCCGCCAGTAGAATAGCTCCTGGTAAAGTGATCCTGTCCATGATGGTACCTATATAATCAGCTGTAGGCTGACCAGGTTTAACACCCGGAATGAAACCATTATTGCGTTTCAACTCATCAGCCATTTGCTTGGGATTGAAGATAAGCGCCGTATATAAGAACGTAAAGGCAATTACACAAACGGAATATACAATCATGTAAACAAGGTTCGTATGATCGGTAAAATATCTTGCCCAGCCATCACCTTTGAAACCGGTAAAGATAGTAGGCAAGAAAAGGATCGCCTGTGCAAAGATAATCGGCATTACACCTGCAGCATTTACTTTCAATGGCAGGAAGTTTCTTGCACCACCAAACTGGCGGTTGCCTACAATCTGTTTAGCATAATTAACCGGAACTTTTCTTGTACCCTGAACGAGCATGATCAGTCCCATAATGATAGCGATGAGAAGCAGTATTTCAACAAGGATGTAGAGCAAACCACCCGCACCGCCTTTGGCAGTACGTGCCGCCCATTCCTGGCCGATAGCTTCCGGGAAACGTGCAAGGATACCGATCATGATGATGAGTGAGGTACCATTTCCCAAACCTTTATCCGTGATCTTTTCGCCGAGCCACATCACGAACAATGTACCTACGGTCAATACGATTACGGTGGAGGGCCAGAACAAACTGCTGTAAGATTCAATCAAAGCAGCTTTATTAGCATCGCTGTTGAGGTAACCGATGTATGCAGAAGCCTGTGCAGCAGTAACGATTACGGTGAGATAACGTGTCCATTGATTAATTTTCTTTCTGCCGCTTTCGCCTTCTTTCTGGATCTTGGCCATCTGCGGAACAAGGATGGTAACCAATTGCATGAAGATGGAAGCGGAGATATATGGCATGATACCCAATGCAAAGATGGATGCTTTAGAAAACGCACCGCCTACGAAAGCATCGAGCAAGCCAAGCATACCTGTCTGGCTACTGTTGTGCAGGTTAGCTAATTTATTAGGATCAATTCCCGGAAGGATGATGTAAGAACCGAGGCGATAGATAAATAACAATATTAGTGTGAAAACTATCTTGTTTCGCAGTTCTTCGATGCTCCAGATATTCTTTAATGTTGTGACAAACTTCTTCACGAATTATAATCGGTTTAATATTGTTCTAAATGTAAAAAGCCCCCGCTACTTGCGGGGCAACAAATATCGTGAAATTATTTCACTATTTCCACAGAACCACCGGCTGCTTCGATAGCGGCTTTCGCTTTTTCGCTGATAGCGTTCACTTTGAAAGCGAACTTACCTTTGATCTCGCCATTGCCCAATACTTTCAACAGGTCGGTCTGGCTAAGCAGGCTGTTGATGTATAGTGTTTCCGGACTGATCTCTGTGAAGCCGTATTTTTCTGCAAGCTGATCTACCTGGCCGATGTTGATCACTTTATAATCTACACGGTTGATATTAGTGAAACCACGTTTTGGAATACGACGCTGAATTGGCATCTGTCCACCTTCGTGAGCTTTTTTGCTTTTATAACCTGCACGGCTCTGACCACCTTTGTTACCTTTTGTAGAGGTTCCACCTTTACCACTTGCCTCGCCACGGCCGATACGTTTTTCTTTATGCGTTGCGCCTTTTGCCGGCTTAAGAGAATGTAAATTCATTTTGCTTTTATTTTAAACTTACGCCCCGAAAGCATTCGGGGCTCGCGTTATTAATTAATAATTAAGAATTAATAATTAAGAATTTTCTCAGCGATTGCCGTTCAATTATTAACTATCAGTTGTTCATTTACTTAACTTCCTCAACCTTTACCAGGTGGTTCACTTTTGTAACCATACCCAATATCTGCGGAGTAGCTTCTACTTCTACGGTAGCGTTGATCTTTTTCAAACCTAAAGCTACCATTGTTCTTTTCTGGCGCTCTGATCTGTCGATCACGCTTTTTACCTGAGTTACTTTAATCTTTGCCATTGTTATTAATTTATGATCTATGATCTGAGATCTATGACCTTTGAGAAATATGACAGTTCATAGATCTCAGATCATACATCATAGATGATATTATCCGTTAAATACTTTCTTTAATGAAATATTGCGTGTTTTTGCCACAGCGATTGGTTCACGTAAAGTAGCCAAAGCTTTTACAGTTGCTTTTACCACGTTAGCAGGATTAGCAGAACCAAGGTTCTTTGCCAGAACGTCGGTGATACCAGCGCTTTCCAATACGGCACGCATGCTGCCTCCCGCGATCACACCAGTACCATGAGCGGCTGGTTTGATCAATACCTTGGCGGCACCTTCTTTGGTAAACTGTTCGTGAGGAATAGTACCATGCATTACCGGAACTTTGATCAGGTTCTTTTTTGCATCTTCTATACCTTTTGTAATAGCTTCCTGTACCTCTTTAGCTTTGCCGAGGCCATGACCTACAACACCAGCTTCGTTGCCAACAACCACAAGAGCAGAAAAGCTGAATGCACGTCCGCCTTTTGTTGTTTTCACAACACGATTGATTGCCACCACCTTTTCTTTTAACTCAAGGTCGCCGGCTTTCATTTTATTTGATACTACGTTTGACATTTAAACCTATTTAATTTTTTCTATTTAATTAAAATTCTAAACCAGCTTCTCTTGCACCTTCAGCTACGGCTTTAACGCGGCCATGGTAGATATAACCGCTACGGTCGAATACTACTTTCTTAACGCCCAGTTCCTGTGCTTTTCTCCCAATCGCTTCGCCCACCAGTTTGCTTTTTTCGATCTTCGGCGCTTTCTGTGCGCTGATGTCTTTCTGACGGGAAGATGCTGCTGCAATCGTTACACCATTAGAATCATCGATCAACTGGGCGTAGATATCGCTGTTGCTGCGAAAAACTGTTAAGCGTGGAGCAGCTGAAGTTCCGCTGATCTTTTTACGGATGCGATACCGGATCTTTTGTCTTGCGCTTGATTTATTATTACTCATCTTCTTTTATTTATTTCCCCGATACTGCCGGAGAATGATTTGAAAATTATTTATTACTTACCGGCAGATTTACCAGCTTTTCTTCTCAACACTTCACCTACAAATTTAACACCTTTACCTTTGTACGGTTCTGGCTTACGCAAGCTGCGGATCTTTGCACACACCTGGCCAAGCAATTGCTTGTCTATGCTTTCCAAAGTGATCACCGGATTCTTACCTTTTTCCTGTGCAGTTGCTACAGACAATTCTTTAGGAATTTCCAACACGATGTTGTGAGAATAACCCAAAGCAAGATCCAACAGGTTACCCTGGTTGGCCGCTTTGTAACCCACACCCACCAGTTCAAGTTCTTTCTTAAACCCTTCCGTAACACCTTTTACCATGTTGCTGATCAATGAACGATACAAACCGTGCATTGCGCGGTGGCGGATCTGATCGGTAGGACGGGCGAATTCAACTGTTTCGCCTTTCACTTCTACTTTTATATCGCGGTCGATCGTTTGTTTCAATTCGCCTTTTGGTCCTTTAACAGTAACCACGTTATCCGGGCTCACAGAGATGGTAACACCTTTTGTGATATCTACCGGCTTCTTTCCAATTCTAGACATAGTCGATTTTTATTTATTTGTTATAAAAGCTGATCCGTGTTCAGCCACGACTAAGAGGCTTAATTATCAGACCAATATATTTAACGGTCCCGCTCTCGCAGCGGGACCATATTAATTAGTATATGTTGCACAATACTTCACCACCAACGTTCTGTGCTTTCGCTTCTTTATCGGTCATTACACCTTTTGACGTAGAAATGATCGCAACTCCCAAACCATTCTTTACGCGTTTGAACTCATCTGGCTTGGCGTAAGTACGCAGACCCGGACGGCTCACTCTTTCGAGGCTCTGGATGATCGGTAATTTTGTTGTAGGATCGTATTTCAAAGCGATCTTGATCACGCCTTGTTTGCTGTCATCTTCAAATTTATATTTCAAAATGTAGCCTTTATCGTACAAAATTTCAGTGATGCGTTTCTTCAGATTGCTGGCAGGTATCTCAACGATACGGTGGTTAGCCATCTGGGCATTACGGATTCTTGTTAAATAATCTGCTATTGGATCAGTAACCATTGTTATTGCTGTTAATTGATTTAAATAATTTTTTTACAATGCGATATCCTCGTGGACCTACCAGCTTGCTTTTGTTACACCCGGGATTTTACCTTGTACCGCCATATCGCGGAACATGACACGGCTGATACCAAAATGACGCATGTAGCCTCTTGGACGGCCGGTAAGCTGGCAACGATTCTTTAAACGAACCGGTGAAGCATTTTTAGGCAACAGGTCTAATGCTGCGTAATCCCCAGCGGCTTTCAACGCTGCTCTTTTTTCAGCGAATTTTGCAACTGTTCTTGCTCTTTTTACCTGCCTGGCTTGAATTGATTTTTTTGCCATAATTGATTTTTATTGTAGCTCGTTGTGAATTATTTTTTTACGTTCTTGAAAGGCATACCTAATTCTTTCAACAGCTCGTAAGCTTCTTCGTTGGTATTTGCTGTGGTTACGAAAGTAATATCCAGACCAGTGATCTTATTTACTTTATCGATATCTATTTCAGGGAAGATGATCTGCTCGGTAACACCCAGTGTGTAATTTCCACGGCCATCAAATGCTTTATCATTGATCCCTTTGAAATCACGTACACGTGGAAGAGAAACAGATACCAGCCTGTCAAGAAACTCGTACATTTTCACACCACGCAAAGTAACACGTGCACCGATCGGCATGTTCTTACGCAATTTGAAATTGGAGATATCTTTTTTAGACATGGTAGCCACGGCTTTCTGTCCGGTGATGTTTGTCAGCTCGTCGATGGCAACATCAATCAGTTTTTTGTCGGTAACAGCGCCGTTCACACCACGATTCAAACAAATCTTGGTCAGCTTCGGAGCCTGCATTACAGTTTTATAACTGAATTTTTTCATTAGAGCAGGTACAACTTCTTTGGTGTACTTATCTGCTAATCTTGTTGTTGTTGTACTCATTATTTGATTACCTCCCCTGATTTTTTAGCTATACGAACTAGTTTACCATTTTCGCGGCTGCGTTTGATCTTCGTTGGCGCACCGGCCTTAGCATCCCAAAGCATTACATTGCTGATGGCGATCGGAGCTTCTACTTTCAGGATACCACCTTTGGTATTCTGTGCAGTTGGTTTTGTGTGCTTGGTAACGATGTTCACGCCTTCTACCAATACACGAGCCTTATCGATAATTACTTCCAACACTTTACGTGGCTTCTTCAGATCCTTGTCTTCACCCGTGATCACTACAACTGAATCACCTTTTTTAATGTTGAACTTCGGTTTAAATCTTGTACTCATTTTATTTTCGCTTTTAGCTATTAGCGGTTAGCTATTAGCTGTTCTTATTAATTTAAAAATTCTCTGGCTAATAGTTTAAACCTACCAGCTAACAACTTTTTACAATACTTCAGGGGCAAGAGAAATGATCTTCATATAGCCTTTATCCCTCAATTCGCGGGCTACCGGGCCGAAGATACGCGTACCTCTTGGTTCGTCTGAGTTGTTCAATAACACTACTGCGTTGTCGTCAAAACGGATGTAAGAACCATCTTTACGACGCAGTTTGTTTTTTGTTCTAACAATAACAGCTTTACTTACCGTACCTTTTTTAACGCCACCTGCAGGCATGGCATCTTTTACAGTTACAACGATCTTGTCGCCGATCTTTGCGTAATCCTGGCCGCTATTACCCAGTACACGGATACATAATACCTCCTTGGCACCACTGTTGTCCGCTACGTTTAGTCTACTTTCTTGCTGAATCATTTCTTTGTATTTATGATCTATGATTTAAGATCTATGATCTTAAAGAGTAAAATCTTTTAAAAATCTTTTAAATTTATCAGGGTTTGTCAGATCATAGATCATAGATCATAGATCATACATTCCATCTTATTTCACTTTTTCTACCACTTCTACCAATCTCCAGCGTTTTGTTTTGCTCATCGGACGAGCTTCCATGATACGAACGGTATCACCGATGCTGCACTCGTTCTTTTCATCATGAGCGTGAAAACTGGTGGTCTTTTTTACGAACTTACCATAAAGCGGATGCTTCACTTTCCTTTCCACTTTCACAGTGATGGTCTTATCCATTTTATTGCTGGATACCACACCGATCCTGGTCTTTCTTAAATTTCTTTCAACGGTAGTTGTAGTTGCTGTTGCTTCCATCATTTATTATTTTATTGGATTAAGCTCCAATTTGTGTTTTGCGTAATTGAGTTTTTAAACGTGCTATATCCCTTCTCAAAGAACGAATGCTCTGAGGATTTTCAAGCGGAGCGATCGCATGAGCAAAACTTAATTTTTTCATACGCAACTCATCTTCCTGGATCTTTGCTATCAGTTCTGCCTCACTCAATCCAGTCAGGCTTTTTTGGAAATCAACTTTTTTAGACATTTTTTTATTATTTGTTATTTCTGTAAATGTTGCTGTAAACAATCCGCATGTAGCCAATTGTCTATTGCTGATTCATTACGCTGTGTAATCCCTGCTTACGATGAACTTGGTAAGGATCGGCAATTTCTGCGCAGCCAATGCAAACGCATTCTTTGCTACTTCTTCCGTAACACCATCCGCTTCAAACAGGATGCGACCTGGTTGAACGATCGCTGCCCAACCTTCAGGATTACCCTTACCTTTACCCATACGTACCTCCGCTGGTTTTGCGGTGATAGGCTTATCAGGAAAAACCCTGATCCACACATTACCTTCTCTTTTCATCGCACGCGTCATTGCCTGACGGGCACTTTCAATTTGTCTGCTGGTAAGCCAAACACTGTCCAGGGCTTTTAAACCAAAGGTTCCAAAAGCTAAGGTTGCACCGCGTTTAGTGTCTCCTTTCATTCTGCCTTTTTGCGTCTTCCTGTGTTTGGTTCTTTTTGGTGATAACATCTCTTTTGATTTATGATGTATGATCTTCGATCGATGATCTTTGACCGTACATTATTTAAGATTCTTTTTAATTTTTAAACTTTTCGAGATCATAGATCATACATCATAGATCATATATCTCAGATTACTTAGCGACGTCCGCCTGGTCCGCCACCACGGTTTCCTCCCTGGCCGCCACCGCCCCTGCGGTCGCCACCACGATCACCGCCCCTGCGGTCACCGCCACGGTCATCTCTCCGATCAAATCCACCTGGTCTTTCCGGACCGTCGTTTTTGCCACCGGCCAAAACGTTCGGGTTCAGATCTCTTTTACCGAGTACTTCACCTTTACAGATCCATACTTTGATACCGATCTTACCGTAAACAGTCAGCGCAAATACGTTTGCATAATCGATGTCCATACGCAACGTATGCAATGGGGTACGACCTTGTTTGATTTCTTCGCTACGGGCAATTTCAGCACCACCCAAACGACCGCCCACTTTCACTTTGATACCTTCCGCACCCATACGAAGCGCTGAAGCGATCGCCATTTTGATGGCACGTTTGTAGTTGATACGATTTTCCAACTGACGGGCAATGGTATCTGCTACGATGTTGGCATCCAATTCCGGACGACGGATCTCCAAAATGTTGATCTGCACATCTTCTTTACCACACAATTTTTTCAACTCCTCTTTGATACGGTCAACTTCGCCACCGCCTTTACCAATGATGATCCCTGGTTTGGAAGTGTGAATCGTTACGATCAGTTTGTTAAGCGTACGCTCAATAACGATCTTAGCGATACCGCCTTTGTTGATACGAGCGTTCAGATAATTTCTGATCTTATCGTCTTCGATCAATTTGTTGGCGTAGTCTTTTTTGTGAGCATACCAGTTGCTATCCCAACCACGTATGATCCCTAATCTTTGACCTATCGGATTTGCTTTCTGACCCATAGTATTTATTTAGCTTCCCTGAAATATGATCCGGGGAAATTTATTAGTTTATTATGCTGTTTCTGAATTAGTTTTTTTCTTAGCAGGAGCTTTTTTCTTAGCCGGTGCTTTTGGAGCCTCAGCAACTTCCGCTTTTACAGTTTCAGTTTTAGAAACCTTCACCGCTTTTTCTGTTGCTACACCAGCCGCGTCAACGATCACTGTAACGTGGTTGCTGCGTTTGCGAACCCTGTAACCACGACCTTGTGGTGCCGGGCGCATACGTTTGATAACACGTGCCCCGTCTACCATGATCGTTTTTACGATCAGTGCATTTTCATCTGCACCTTCGTTCTTTGCCTTCCAGTTGCTGATGGCAGAAAGTACCAGCTTGCGTAAAGGAACTGAAGAATGTTTTGGATTGAATTCCAAGATCGCCAGTGCTTTTTCCACCTGCATTCCACGGATAAGATCTACCAACAAACGCATCTTACGCGGTGATGTGGGATAATTATTCAATTTTGCTACTGCTTCCATTTTTTGATTAAGTTGTAAGTTTTAAGTGGTAAGTTTTAAGTTAAGCCATTCGACTTATTACTTAAGACTTATTACTTATCACTCCATTATTACATTTTTTTACTTGAGTGACCTCTGAAATTTCTCGTTGGTGCAAATTCACCTAACTTATGACCTACCATGAACTCTGTAACATAAACAGGGATAAATTTATTCCCGTTGTGTACCGCAAATGTGTGGCCCACGAAATCAGGAGAAATTGTGCTTCTGCGACTCCAGGTCTTGATAACACCTTTTTTGTTTTTTCCTTCATTGATAGCGAAGATCTTGCCTTCCAGCTTTGCTTCGATGTAAGGACCTTTTTTTAACGAACGACTCATAGTATGTATTTGTTTGTTGATTCTTTCCCGATTGCATCGGGAAATATTTTAACAATGATTAATTATCTTATTTGTTTGGCAATTTCTTACCATTACGGCGTGTAAGGATCATTTTGTCGGAACCTTTACCACGTGTACGGGTGATCTGCCCCTTGGCATATTTACCCTTACGGCTACGTGGGTGACCACCGGAAGCTCTACCTTCACCACCACCCATCGGGTGATCTACCGGGTTCATCGCTACCGCACGTGTGCGTGGACGAATACCTTTCCAACGGTTACGACCTGCTTTACCCATGCTTTCCAGGCTATGATCGCTGTTTGATGTAACACCAACGGTTGCATAACAGTTGATCAATACTTTTCTCAACTCACCACTCGGCATTTTAATTACCGCGTATTTGCCTTCCTTGTTATTCAACTGTGCAGATGTACCGGCACTACGTACCAGGATACCACCCTGACCAGGCTGCATTTCGATATTGTGAACGTTTGTACCAAGCGGCATGTTTTTCAACATCAACGCATTTCCTAATTCAGGAACAACGTCATCACCACTTTCTACTTTCTGGCCAACCTGCAAACCTTGCGGAGCAAGGATATAACGTTTTTCACCATCTGCATAATAAAGCAAAGCGATGAAAGCCGTACGGTTTGGATCGTACTCGATCGTTTTTACAGTCGCAGGGATGTTCTTCTTGTTCCTCTTAAAATCAATCACACGGTACATTGTTTTGTTACCGCCGCCCATATAGCGCATGGATCTTCTACCCTGTGAGTTTCTACCGGCCGTATTCTTTTGCGGTTCAAGCAAAGATTTTTCAGGAACGTTGGTGGTGATCTCTGCATAAGCATTACCAATTCTCCAACGAGTACCTGCTGTGACCGGTTTGTATTTTCTAAGTGCCATTTTTGATTTTTTTACCCTAAATCCCTGAAGGGATTTTCGGAACTTTTTATTTTAAAAATCTCTGCGTTTTGCGGTAGCAGAATTACCATACTTTATAAAATCTTAAACTGTAGTGTACAAGTCAATTGTCTCACCTTCAGCAACCGTAACTACTGCTTTTTTCTTTGCTGGCTTGCGGCCAACGATGAAACCAGCTTTTGTATATTTTGCTTTCAGTTTAGAAGGCATCACCATGGTGTTCACTTCTTCAACCTGCACGCCGTAGAAAGTTTCTACTGCTTTTTTGATTTCCAGTTTGTTAGCCTTACGGTCAACTACGAAAGTGTAGCGGTTCATTTTTTCTGATTGCTTGTTAGCTTTCTCAGACAAAATCGGCTTTATTAAAACGTCAGATGGTTTCATCTTTTCTATTTTGTTAATTTGCTATCAGCTGGGCTGATTGAAATCGGTTTGTTATTTATTAAGCTTCAGCAGCTGCTTCGGAAAACAATTTTGCTGCGCTTTCTGTCAACACCAGCACGTTTGCGTTCAGGATGTCGTAAGTATTCATATCATTTACAACAGTTCCTTCAACACCGGCTACGTTACGCAGGCTCAGGTAGAAATTGTCATTATATTCCGGAATCACGAACAAAGTCTTTTTACGACCAACGTTCAGGCTCTTCAAAATACCCGTGAAGGTTTTTGTTTTCGGAGCGTCCAGGTTCACATCTTCCAAAACAACGATGTTGTTTTCTTTAGCTTTGTAAGACAATGCGCTCATCTTAGCCAGGTCTTTCACTTTACGATTCAGTTTGATATCGTATTTGTGTGGTTTTGGACCGAAGATGCTACCACCACCTTTATAGATAGGGTTACGCAGGTTACCTTTACGTGCACCACCTGTACCTTTTTGTTTGTGAAGTTTCTTGGAAGAACCTTTCACTTCCATACGGGTCTTTACTTTGTGCGTACCCTGGCGTTGTGCGCCCTGGTATTGTTTTACTGCAAGGTAAATAACGTGGTCGTTTGGCTCGATACCGAAAATATCTTCCGGCAGTTCAATCGTCCTTCCGGTTTTTTCGCCTTTTGTATTTATAATATCTAGTTGCATTTTCTTTTGTTTATTAAGTTCAATGTTGATGATTTATGATACGGCCTGTTTTATTATTTCTGTATCAAAACGATTGAACCGTTATGGCCCGGAACCGATCCGCTAACCAGGATGTAATTTTTTTCTGCAAAGATCTTCACTACTTTCAAACCTTTCATCTTCACTCTGTCGCCACCCATGCGACCCGCCATGCGCATGCCTTTGAATACGCGGCTCGCATCGGATGAGTTACCGATAGAACCCGGTGCACGCTGACGATCATGCTGACCATGGGATTGTTCACCAACACCACTAAAACCGTGACGTTTAACAACACCCTGGAAGCCTTTACCTTTGGTGGTACCTACCACTTCGATCTTGTCGCCTTCGGCGAAGATGTCAACTGTAATAGTTTCACCAACTGCTTTGTCAATTTCGCTATCGCGGATTTCCTGAACGAATTTTTTAGGAGCTGTATTAGCTTTTGCGAAGTGGTTCACTTCGGCTTTGATGGAGTGCTTTTCTTTCTTGTCGCCGAATGCGATCTGAAGGGCGTTGTAACCGTCTGTTTCTACGGTTTTCTTTTGAGTGACTACACATGGCCCCGCTTCGATGATCGTAACCGCAGTCTGCTTGCCGGTTGTATCAAAGATACTGGTCATGCCAATCTTCTTTCCAATAATACTTTTCATTGTATCTGTTTTATGCTCAGCGCTCCTTTTCGACTTCGACATGCTCAGTCTGACAAGGAGTTAAGCGTTTCATTTTTTTATTAAGAGCTTACCTGGTGCCTTTCTTCGCCGGAGCGAAGAGGTTCATCAAGCTTTGATTTCTACATCCACACCACTAGGCAAATCCAGTTTGCTCAGAGCATCAACCGTACGGCTGCTGCTGGTGTAAATGTCTAACAAACGTTTGTGTGTACACAATTGGAACTGCTCCCGCGCTTTCTTGTTAACGTGAGGAGAACGCAACACGGTAAAGATTTTCTTATGCGTAGGTAAAGGAATTGGACCTGTTACTACTGCGCCTGTGCTGCGTACAGTTTTTACGATCTTTTCAGCTGACTTATCTACTAAATTGTGGTCGTAAGACTGTAATTTGATTCTGATTCGTTGTGACATATGTAAAGAACTTTAAAAAATACCGTTTTTTAATTTGGAGTGCAAAGGTAAGGGTCTGTTTGTAAATAGAAAAGAAATAAAGAAAGTTTTTTTAGAAAATTTCATCATTTGTTTAGGAATGGTCTTTGGTAATACACGGGCAAACACCCATTTTCACCAACCTTCCATTTTTAATATGAAAAAACTCCTCCCCCTGCTTGGTATAGCATTATTGCCATACTTCGCTCATTCTCAGGGCCTTCATGCTGATCTTCATTTGGGCGTGGCCAATTATCAGGGCGATCTGCAAACGAAAAAATTCACTTTCAAAGGAGCGAAGCCGGCCGTCGGACTCGGACTTTCCTATGACGTTTCTAACCACTTCGTCGTGCGCGGATTGGCCAGTTTCATGACCGTTTCGGGCGCCGACCGGAACACGAATGGCATCATCAACCCGAGAAACCTCGATTTTACCTCACGGATCTGGGAAGCGCAGCTCGGCGTAGAATACAATATTTTGGATATCACCGAGCGGAGTTTTACCCCTTATGTTTTTGCCGGCGTAGCAGCTTTTCACTTCAACCCATATTCCCACGACAGCTCGGGAAACAAGTTTTTTCTGCGCAGCTTGGGTACGGAAGGGCAAGGGCTGGCTCAATATCCCGACAAGAAATTATATAAGAACAACCAGTTGTCAATTCCGTTTGGTGGCGGCGTGAAGTTCGCTTTCACCGACAAATTACAAGTGGGCATCGAAGTCGGCCTACGCAAATTATTTACCGATTACCTGGACGATGTGAGCGGTACTTACGCCGATTCCACCATTCTGGCCAATGCACGCGGACCGCAGGCGGTGGCTTTTGCCTACCGTGAAAGTGAGATCCACGGACCGTCCACCTATCCCCGCGAAGGCGCCGTCCGTGGCAACCCGGATAAAAAGGATTGGTATTACGTAACGGGGCTTCATATAAGTTACCTGCTTGGAAACGGAAATGGCGGTGGCGGCGGCCGCGGCGGTGGAAAAAATAAGCTGGGTTGTCCGGCGAATGTATTTTGATCATCGTGAGAAATCTCCTGTCATCGAAAAGTTTAAATAAAATTTGTTTAGTTCTTAAAATCTATTATTTTAGCAGAGATAAATTTTTTCAAGAAAATTTGTTCCGTACCAACCCATTTCTCTAATAGCTTTTGTTATTGAAAGTATATTTATGAAAACTAACCGCTGGCTACTACCCGTGCTTTTGCTGCTGGGAAAATTTTGTTTGGCCCAAACTACCTTCACACAATTTTATAGCGTCCCGTTATCATTCAACCCGGCAAATACGGGGAGATTTAATAAGAGTTACCGCATCGGGGGTGATTCACGCAGGAAAAAAACTCACACAGCGATATTTTTAATAAAAATATCTTATTCGCAGATTGCAAAATATTAAACTCCTCAATTCCCGAAAACGATTGCCTTGCAGCCGGAATAAGTGCTTTGAATGAAAATAGTCAGACAGAAGGTATCAACAACAATTACGTGTCGTTTTCTTTCGCTTATCAAAAAGGGCTCAATGAAACAGGTACACAACAAATTGGCATAGGTTTTCAAACTACACTTGCCCGTCGCAAACTGGAAAGGCCAAAAAACATTTTTGAAGATCAGCTTAATCAATTGCTGAGCGCCGGCTATACTAACATCGATTATTCCTTATTTGAAGGCGTTGATATTTCTTATACAGATGTTAATGTGGGGCTTATTTATCAGGGGGAAATCAATAGTTCCAATTATCTGTCTGCCGGAATTTCAATGCAACATATTACCACCCCTTACAAGACTTTTTCCGGAGGCGAATTGAGTGTTCCACGCGAGGTTTTAAGCCATATTGCGTGGGAAAGACATACAACCTCAGGCAAATCAATATATGTGTCTGCTTTGACTAATTTTTCCGACAAGCACTTCAACAGTGTGTTGTCTGGTATTTCATACGAAATGCCGCTAAAAAAAAATTACCAGATGCTTTTAGGCGGTTGGTTAAGAAAGGGCATACGTCAAGATAATAATTCTTTTACTCCATCGCTTGGCTTAAAATGCAAAAACTTTATTATAAACACATCTTACGACATCAACATTTCTTCAAAACTCGCCAGTCTCAGCAGCGCCAGCGAACTATCATTGATCTATATTAATGCTGTTACCAGAGAGCGGTTTCTTGAAAATAAATTTATCAAGTTCTGACATTATTTTTTACGCTTAAAAATACCACTATGAAACTCTTCTTTACGAGCTTTTTTTTATTTTTTTGTTTTCTTACCCGTGCTGACAATATCATCAGCGGGAATAATAATGTTGTTCCGAATGCGGTTGAAATCTATACCGTCAACTGGGATAGTTGGGGCAGCGTGTATGAGAATTATTCCAACGTACAATGGACTGTTACAAATGGAACAGTGATATCTTCGGATAAACATACGGTAACGGTGCAATGGGACGACATCCCGAATTGGTTAAACGCCACAGGCTCAATCGACGTATATGATGATCTCGGAGGGCAATCGGGGAACATACAGGTGGATATCGTAAATTTTTTGGAAGGGACTTCCGCAGAATGTACAGGGGTACTTGGAGCACCTGCAGTATTTATTGACTTTTCACACGGGAGCAATCCAGGGCCTCCCTTACCCGCAGGCTCCATTACTTACAATTACAGCTCCAGTTGTATAATCAATTCTGGCAAATATGCTATTTCGAATAGTACCGTAGGCTGCAACGGGAGTTGGCTTGGACTTACTCAGGACCACACTCCAAATGATGTTAACGGCTATATGCTGATGGTGGATGGAGATGATCACCGTGGTGAAGTATATCGTTCGCTTGTAAGCGGGTTAACGTCGGCTTTCAAATATGAGATGTCTGTGTATATTGCAAATCTTGCAGACGGCTATCAGAAGCCGAGAATCAATTTTGAAATACGCGATTTATCAAACAACCTGATTCAAAAAAGCGGTTCTTACACCATTCCGTTCGATGGTGCCGCACCATGGAAAAAAGTTTCTTTCATGTTTGACCTGCCCCTGGGCTCCAGTTCGGTGTATGTCGTTTTGGTAAACGACCATAATGATGAAAGCGGAAATGATTTTGTTGTGGATGACATATCTTTTGCACCCTGTTATCCGCCCATACTGGCCTCGTTTTCCAGCAGTTCGATCGTTGATAAATCCTACATATGCAATAATGGCACTGTAAATCTTTATTCAAGATGGCCTACCCCCTCCATTCCTTATACGAACCCCGGTTTCAAATGGCAAAAGAGTTCCAATAATGGGATTACCTGGATAGACATCCCTGGGGCAACCACCATGAATTTCACCCAAACGGAAGCAGTAGCCGGTTTATTTCAATACAGGATGTATGCTTACGAAACGGCCGCTCCGAGTCAATTCGTGGTTTCAAATGCGATTTCTTACTTTGTTCAAAAAATGGTTGTGGAAGCAAAAACGCATAACGTTTTTGCCTGTAATCCTAACCCGGTTCAATTGAACCCGACATATTATGTGCAATATGCCGATCCTTACGGCCCGGCACTAACGTATACTTACCTCTGGTCACCCGGCACTTACTTGAGTAGCACTACCATTGCCACTCCAAATATTTCATTGCCTGCACTGCCACCGCCGGCCGCGAACCTTCCCCCACCACCCCCTATAAATTACAGTTATTCACTTACAGTTACCAACAACAATTTTGCAGGTTGTGTTGCAACGGGCACTCAAACGGTGTCGCATTATAATCCGCGTAAAGTAGCAGTCCCTTCCGCATTTACACCTGACCTCACAACCAATAATCTGTTCAGACCAATAAATTTAGATGATTATCCAGGTGGTAAATTCTGGGTCAATAATCGCTGGGGACAAAATGTATTTTATTCGGAGGGTCCTACGCTGCTCAATTATTCGTGGAACGGCAAGTACCAGGGCATACCCCAGGAACAGGGGAACTATGTATGGATTGTTCAAATTCCGGGGTGCCCCACCAATATACTAAACGGCGGCACAGGAACCAATGTGCCTAACGGAAATGTATTATTGATCCGGTAAAAAGAATCACCGATCCTATTAATAAAAAGTTTCGAATAGTTCTTAAATTTAAGCGCTATTTGAACACTCGAATGACCACCATCCCGATAGTGTATGAAACTAAAACTTTTTATCATTGCAACGATTTTGTTATTGGGCAAAAATTCTTTTGGCCAGTCTGCCGATATCGATGCCGACCGGCCCGGGCAAACAATTGGTCCATACGCAGTGCCGGTAAAATCATTTCAAACAGAGATCGGCCTTCTGCGTCAAACAGATAAAGGCTTCCCGCCTTTTATCGATAGATATTTTCAGCATCCCTCGCTGCTGGCTAAATATGGATTAGTGAAATTTGTGGAGTTGCGAGTTATTACGGAATATGCGACTATTTCCGAGGAACAGGGTAATATAAAAAACAGCAAATCGGGAATCAACAATCTGCAGGTTGGTGGAAAATTTAATTTTGTGAAAGATAAGGGCCTGCGGCCGGCGATCGCACTGATAGCCCATTATAATTTTCGTGGACGGCGCAGCTTGTATAAAGATTCCGTGGACGGCGCCAATTTCCGCTTTGCCTTCCGGCACAACTTTTCACAGTCGTTTTCACTTGGTTACAATCTTGGAATGGCCTGGGAAAGGTTTGGCTCCAGCCCGGCATTTATTTATACACTTTCGCCAAAGTTTACATTTGCCGAAAAGTGGCAGGCTTTTGCGGAGATTTTCGGCTACATCTGGAATGACCGTCCTCCGAACCATAGTGCCGACGGCGGCATATCCTACTTTCTGAACGATCAATTGAAAATAGACGCATCGGCAGGATTCGGGATAAGCAAACTGAACGCACCGGATAGATTTTATGCAATAGGGGCTTCTTTCCGATTTGGAAACTGAACGTTCATTCAGGGGCGATATATTACCTAAGTTTGTTGATATTGGCATAAAAAAACCGGTGACTACCATCACCGGTTTTTTTTTCTGGATGAAATCCTGTTCACATTAGCCGAAAAACTCTGCATTTCAAGTTAGTTTTCTTTGGCTACACTTCCGCCGCTGCTTTCATCTTTCTTCACTACCGCCGCTGCGCCTTTATATTTCACTCCGCCGCCACTGCTGGCGCTGCCATCTACAGAAACGCTTGCAAAAACATCCACCTGCGCGCCACTGCTTGCATCGGCGGCAGCCGCTTCGCTCAGCAATTCAAATGCATGAACGGATGAGCCGCTTGAGCCGGAAGCTTTCACCGTTTTGGTGCGACCGGTCACATTTATCTCAGAGCCGCTGCTGGCATCGGCATCCACGCGGGGCGCATCCACCTTGAAAGTGATCTTGCCCGCGCTCGACGCTTCCAATGTAACCGTTCCCGTGGAGTTCATCCTTTCTGCCGACATAATTTCTGCCCCGGAAGAAACGTTTACACCCGTCAACTCTTCCGCCGTTACATACACTTTAATATGCACATTACTAACACTCGTATGATCTTTCAATCCGATCTGCAGCGTGTTCCCATCCACATCCGTTTCCACAAGATCGATGATGTTGTCGTCTGCTTCCACACTTACACCACTGGTGCCTTTACGGATTTCCACTTCACTCCCTTCACTGGCAGTGATTTTTTTGAATGAGCCAACATTGCGCTTCTGCGTAATAACATGTCCACTGCCCTCTTCGCTGTCGCAACTGCTGAATAAAACTGCCGCCAATACAACCAGTAACAAATTTTTCATATCAATGAATTTAGATTGAGTGCAAATATTTGGAAAATAATGTTGCGAAGCAAACCATTTATCAAGTTTGGATGATTTAGAAGTTTAGCGGCTGCGGCCTGTTTTGGTTTAAAGCATGTTGTGATCCCGTCCGTACGACGTTCGGCCGGGCGGGCAGCCATTATTGACCATTCCCCCATTGACTCATTCCGCCATTCACCTATCTTTGCATCGTTTATGACAGACAAAATCTTAATCCTCGATTTCGGTTCCCAGTATACCCAACTGATCGCCCGCGTGGTACGCGAAGCAAACGTTTACTGTGAGATCGTTCCTTTTCAGAAACCCATAGTTTATGATCCTTCGCTGAAAGGCATCATCCTTTCCGGCTCGCCGTTTTCGGTAAATGAAGAAAATGCGCCGACAGTAGATATCAAAGCCATGTCGGAAAAATTGCCGGTGCTTGGTGTTTGCTACGGCGCACAACTGACGGCAAAATTATTTGGCGGCGTCGTGGCCAAAAGCGACAAACGTGAATACGGTCGCGCCAATTTTACCGTTGTAAGAGGCGATGAATTGCTGCAGGACGTTTCTATCAATTCGCAGGTTTGGATGAGTCACAGCGACACCATCAAAGAACTGCCGGCGGGCTTTGAATTGCTCGGAACAACGGAAAGCATTCCGGTGGCGGCATTTAAAAATGAAGACGGCGCAAAAAATAAAATATACGGGTTGCAATTTCACCCGGAAGTATATCATTCCACAGAAGGAAAAACGATCATTAAAAATTTCCTGGTCAATACCTGCGGTTGCTCGCAGGACTGGACGTCGGCGCATTTCATCACTGATTCTGTTGCCTCTTTGAAAGAAAAATTGGGCAACAGTAAAGTAGTGATGGGATTGAGCGGCGGTGTAGACAGTACCGTCGCGGCCACGCTTATCCATCGCGCCATCGGCGATAATCTTTTCGGCATTTTTGTAGACAACGGCGTGCTGCGCAAAAACGAATTTGAAGAAGTTTTAAAAATATACAAGCAACTCCGCCTTAATGTAAAAGGCGTAGATGCGAAAGATCATTTTTATGCAAAACTTGCCGGCAAGACCGATCCGGAAGAAAAGCGCAAAGCGATCGGCAGCGGCTTCATCGAGATCTTCGATCAGGAAGCACATAAATTAACCGATATTGAATACCTGGGGCAGGGAACAATTTATCCCGACGTAATTGAATCGGCCGCCGTTCACGGGCCATCGGTTACAATCAAGTCGCACCACAATGTGGGCGGTTTGCCAGAAACGATGAAACTCAAGCTGGTGGAGCCTTTGCGGGCACTGTTCAAAGACGAGGTACGGAAGATCGGGGCTGAATTGGGCATTCCTTCCGAGATGCTTAACAGACACCCATTCCCGGGCCCGGGACTCGGCATCAGAATTTTAGGCGAGATTACACCGGATAAGGTACGATTATTGCAAGATGCGGATCTGATATATACCGATTGCCTTAAAAAGTTCGGTCTATACAACAGCGTTTGGCAGGCAGGAACGATCTTATTGCCGGTAAAAAGTGTGGGCGTGATGGGTGATGAAAGAACATATGAATTTACGGTGGCACTTCGCGCCGTGACTTCAGTTGACGGAATGACTGCGGATTGGGCACATCTGCCATACGAATTCCTGGGGGCGGTAAGCAACGAGATCATCAATAACGTAAAAGGCATCAACCGCGTAGTGTACGATATCAGCAGCAAGCCACCGGCAACAATAGAATGGGAGTAAATTGGTTTAGGGTTTAGAGGTTAGGGTTGGTTTAGAGGTTTAGCGGACTTCAGCCTGTTTAGACGTGTAGTGTTGAAGATTGAGAACTTTTAGACCTTGCCAGACAAATCAAACGCTTCAAAGATTTCACTATTGACTATTCACCATTGACTATATGAATAAAAAAGCCCTCTTTCTTTACCTGATCATCATACTGGCTGCCGGAAAATCCTTCGGCCAATCTGCACCGGCAAATTATAAAACTTACAAGGTGGGCATTTTTGCACCATTGTATCTTGATTCTGTTTTTGATGAAAATGGCTATCGCTATGGAAAGAATTTTCCGAAATTCACTGTACAGGGACTTGATTTCGTTCAGGGTGCGCAGATAGCGCTGGATAGCATGCCGTTGTTCAATGGAAATATTCACGCAACTTTTTTTGATTCAAAATCAGGCGAAAAACCTGTGGCGATGCTCATTGACGATAAGGCACTCGACAGCCTTGACCTCATCATCGGAGCCGTGAAGGACCAGGAATATCTTCAACTGGCCAATTTTGCCCAGAAAAAGAACATTCCGTTCATTTCCGCCATTTATCCGAACGATGGGGGCATTACAGCAAACCCCTTCCTTGTAATAGTGAATTCCACCCTTAAAGCACATTGCGAAGCCATTTACAGTTATTTGTTGCAAAACCACGGCAACGAACGGATCGTACTTGTACGCCGCCCGGGCGCGCAGGAAGATAAGGTTGCGTCTTATTTCAAAAATATCAATGAACAAGATGGTAAGGCCCTGCTCAACATTCAAACGGTCAACATCACCGATGACAATTTCGATATATTGAAATCAAAACTCGACAGTCTTCATCAGAACGTGATCATCGGTGGCAGCCTGAATGAAGATTTTGCGCAGAAACTTGCACTTGAATGTTCTTCTATCACAAAAAAATACAGCAACACGCTGATCGGAATGCCCAACTGGGACGGCTTTAATTTTGTAAGCAAAAAAAATACTTTAAAAGATTATCCTGTTTATTATACCACCCCTTATTTTAACGGTAAGTGGGATGTACAAAGCAAAATGATCCAGGCGATCTACAAAAAAAATTACAAATCAGTGCCGTCCGACATGGCCTATCGCGGTTATGAATCCGTGTTTTTGTTTGCACGGCTTCTTACCAGGTACCCCGATGATTATATGAGTCATCTCAACGATTATCCTTACAAGGTTTTCAATGAATATATCTTCAAACCTGTCTTCATCAATACAAAAAATACCGTTCCGGATTATTTTGAAAACAAGCGGCTATATTTTATGAAGTCGTTGAATGGAACGGTGTCGAAAGCGTGGTAGATGAGCCTGGGGTGTGAGATTTCAGGTTACCCCAACAGTTTTTGAATATGCGGGTTGATCTCAACAGCCTTGTTAAGTATCATAAAATGACCGCCGGACTTTATCACGATATCGGCTTTTACAAATCGCAGCGGAAGGATCTTATCCGCCGATCCATGGATATGACTCACTCCAGGTAAAACCTCTTCATTTTTCCAGGAAATGATTTCACCCATTGCCCATTTTAAAAATGCGGGATCGGTATCTTTTAAAATGGCAGCGAGTAATTTTTGCTCTCTCACAGATCGCGCCCCAAAGAACCAGTTAGTGACAAAGTTTGATTGCTTCAAAACCGTTACGGGCAGTAAGTTGTGCAAACCCAATTTACCTGCAATCCGGTAATACCAGGGAACTTCCTTTTTATCTCTGGCCGAAGATATGATGATCAGTTTCGCCGGCCGGACTATTTTTCCCACTTCAATGGCCATCATTCCTCCAAAAGACAACCCGATGAATGCGGCTGCGGGAACGGTGATCTGCAATGCAATACGGCTGGCGTATTGTTTCATGGATTCTTTCGGCTGCGGCTTCAGCCAGTTTACATGGATCAATTTGAAGCCCGGAATATCGAGATCCTGAAAGACGCGTTGGTCGGCGCCAAGCCCGCTGAATAAATAGATCCTTGGTTGCAAATCATTACTTATGATTGGTAAAATTAGCCCGTTTTATTTCTTGCCGGTAAACCGATATAAAAAATCCACCCCGTAAACGGGGTGGATTTTTTATATTAACCGAAGCCGTAGCTTCAATATATCTATTATCTTATCTCACAATCGTTACCTGACCTGTTGCCAGACGTTTGTTGCTTGCATCAGATACCACCACAAAATAAATACCTGAACCTTCATTGCTGAGGTCAACATCCATTCTTGCGTAAGCACCAGACAAAGCAGAGAAAACTTGTTTTCTTACCTGTGCACCTTTTGAATCATACACCGTTAAAGTGCGGCTATGTGTTCCACCACCTCTATTGTAATATCTAACCTGGAATTTACCGCTTGTAGGGTTAGGATAGATGAACAGGATGTTTGAAGCAGAATCAGCCAATACAACTGTTCCTGAAGTATCGGAACAACCGACATTGTTGGTAGCAACAACCTGATAAGAGCCAAAGTCATCAACCGATACAGGATATACCGGAGTAGTTACGCCACTAACCAAAACATTGTTTTTCAACCATTGGTAAGTGTAAGTTCCCGGAGGGCTAACAACTGAAGTGAGGGTCGTTCTAACATACGGAGTAATGTTTGCATAAGATGCAAGTTGCAACTCAACTGTTGGTTTAGGATTAACAGTAAGCGTTGCTGAAGCAGATGCGACATCACCGCAAGGAACACCATTTACCAATACCCTGTAAGCGGCACCGCTTAACAAAGTTGTTGGATTTGTGATGGTCAATGTATTTGTTGTGGCGCCTGAATAAGGACCACTGTTTGACACGTTAAGGAACGGACCGCCGCTTACGCTGATCTGCCATTGATAAGTAACGTTAGTACCTGTTGCGGTTACTGCGAATATTGCACTTTCGCCAGCACATTTAGAAACACTCACAGGTTGTGCAGTAATCGTTGCCGGAATGTTAACCGTAAGCGTTGCAGCAGATGAATTTACAGTTGCACAAGGTGAAGTAACGATCACCCTGTACTGTGTGTTATTAAGTGAACCGGTTGTAGCTGGAGTAGTATACGTAGCCGTAGTTCCGCCAGTACCGGTTGAAACGTTGGTCCATGTAGTACCGTCTGTGCTTACCTGCCATTGATAGGTAACATTGGTACCAGTTGCAATCACTGAAAATGTTGCCGCATCACCCGCGCATTTTGCAATGCTTGCTGGTTGCGTAGTAATTGCCGCAGGAACATTCACTGTAAGTGTTACAGGAGTGGAAGTAGCTTGTGCGCACTGAGAAGATGCGATTACCCTGTATTGGTAACCACTCATTGCTACAGTTGTAGCCGGTGTAGTGTAAGAAACAGTAGTTCCACCTGTACCGGTTGAAACGTTTGCCCAACTTGTACCGCCATTAGTGCTAACCTGCCATTGGTAACCAGTTGCCGGTGTACCGGAAGTTGCAACGGTAAATGTTGCTGTTAAGCCAACACACACTGCCTGATTTGTTGGAGCAGTTGAGATTGTCGGAGGCGTACCAGGGTTGATCGTGAATGAAACCACCTGTGTTTTTGTGATAGTGCCGGAAACACCCGTAACTGTAATATTATATGTGCCGGGAGCCAGAGTACTGATACCACCGATGGTAATTACAGAGCTGTTACCCGGAACTACAGTTGCCGGAGCAAAAGTAACAGTTGCACCAGTTGGTACACCTGCAGTTGCAGATAAGTTAACCGGAACTACATAACCACCAGTAGATGTCGTAGCCAAAGTGATGGTAGTAGAAGTGGCATTACATGGAACACTAACTGTAGCAGGGGCCACGAAGTTAAACTCATTTAGCGGAGCAGAAATTACAAAATTGCTATTAGATATATCGAAAAAGATATTACCGATTGATTCGATCTTGATCCTTGCAGTTGTAGTGGGAGTAGCAGGGATCGTAAGTAATTCTGAACCGTCATTAGCAGTACTGGCTGCCAATACGGCAGGAAATGTAAGACCGCCATCTGTAGACAAAGAGATCTTAACGTTCGCGCAATTGATAGGAGAACCTGTAGTTCCTGCAACATCCCATGTAATGGTTTGCTGAGAACCGCCCGGGTAATCAACGTTTGTGTTAGGTGCTGTAACCATGAAAGGACCGGTACTGGCATCAACAGTTACCACCATATCATCAAAAGCAGTCTGACCAACTTTGATTGGTGCAGTAGAACTGTAAAGAACATTATCTCTTACAGTCAGTCTGAAGTTCAATGTTCTTGCAACAGAGCTCAATGCTTCAACATTTGCTATCGCATCGCCACCAAGTGTAGGCGTTACAAACAAACCTGCAAGGACAGTTGACAATCTTGGACAGGTTCTTGACGGATTTGTCGTAGGGCTGAATGACAACCAGTTTGGCCCGGTTGCCTTGGTTGGAATGGCAACGCTGTTGGCGCCGGTTGTAGTGGAGTTATCATTTTGTTCCCAGCAATATGTCAATACATCAGCAGCGTTCGCATCAGTTGCGGAGCCATTGAGCATGAACGGAGTGCTTTTTGGAATAGTAAAGTCAGCACCTGCATTTGCCACCGGGGTAGCATTATTAGGTGTGATAACAGTTGTTACCGGGCAGGTTTTACCCGCCAGGTTCGTCTGGATCTGTTGAATGGACGCTTCATGATAAATATCGATTGAATGCGGAGCAACGTCATAAGAAGTAATACCGGCATACCCCATGATAGTGATACCGGAGCCAACTTCCTTATTTACACCAGTACCCTCAAGAGACATAGAGAAAGTGTGGTTAGCACCTAATTGGTGACCTATTTCATGTACTACGTAATCGATATCGAAGTTGTCGCCTTCAGGATGGCCATCTGCAGGAGAAGTGATACCACTTCCTTTTGATCCGTTCACACAAACACAACCTATACAACCGGCATTACCGCCACCACCTGATGCACCAAACATGTGGCCAATATCGTAGTTGGCTTCACCAATGATAGATGTTAATGTACTCTGCAACTGCCCGTTCCATGAATTTAAGTTGGTATAGGGATCTGTTGCGGGATCGTAAAATATCACATTAACCGTTTCTGGAATCAGGTTAAGGTGAAGTGCCAGATCTTTTTCATAAACGCCATTACAACGTGTAAGCGTAGTATTGTAAGCAGCCAAAACCAGCGCAACGTCAGCTGAACTGAAGGCATTGAAATAGTTGGAATATTCACCGTTACAAGACTGGGCAAGGCGCATTGTCTTCAATTCGCCTGATGAACTTTGTGTAAAGCCGGGTGTGTTACCGATATCGCCTCTCAAAGAAGATTCGATGGCTTTATCTTCCGTAGTACAGGTCCATGGCAACTGGCCGGGAGTTCTGTAAGATTTGTAAGAAGCGTATACAGTGTGATCTGAAGAATACGGTTCAAGGAACTCATTTACCCTTTCCGTTCTGAAGATCATACCATGAACACCACGCGGAGAGATATCCAGTTTCAGCGACGAGGCTTTGTCGGTGATGCCTCTGCCGGAAAAGGCCCTGATCTGCGGGAACTGGGCCTGGAGTGCAGGTTCAAAGTTAGAAGCTTCAACGATCTCGAACTGTTCGATACCGCCGTCAGCATTAGGTAAGGTGATCACAGTTGAATGTTTTGCAGCATTTTTACCTGTGATAGACATAACCTGTTGTCTGAACACATCTATATTCAGTACATTTAATTTGAATTCTTTAGGGAAAGAAAGTCTTGCAACCGATTTATCGGTTGCTATCTTACTACCGTCCTGCCGGTAGGCCGACCACGATCTGTCTGTTTGTGCAAACGCGAGAGCCGTAAACGCCGCAAACAATACTGTTAGGAGTAAAGCTTTTCTCATAATTGTAGTTTAATTTGTCGCTAAATTATTACTTTTTTTTGATTTCGGTGAATATCTTGAAAAAGTTTAGAGTTTAGCGATTAATGGTTAGATTCTATACCTTGTTAACTGGTTGTAATGAGCTAACCACTAATGGCTAAACCCTAAAGTCATACAGATACATTAAAGTCCCTCAGCGCCTCATTCAGACTCGTTTTCAAGTCGGTACTAGGTTTCCGCTGGCCGATAATGAGCGCGCAAGGCACTCCATATTCACCCGCCGGGAATTTTTTGTTATAGGTTCCGGGTATCACCACGCTGCGCGCCGGCACCATACCTTTCGTTTCCACAGGCTCCGTTCCGCTCACATCTATGATTTTTGTGCTCTGCGTAAGAACCACATTGGCTCCCAAAACCGACTCTTTCCCAACCCTAACACCCTCCACTACTATACAACGGCTGCCTATAAAACAGCCATCTTCAATTATCACCGGACTTGCCTGAACAGGTTCCAGCACGCCACCAATCCCTACACCGCCACTAAGATGTACGTCTTTCCCGATCTGGGCGCAACTCCCCACTGTTGCCCAGGTATCCACCATGGTTCCCTCATCCACATACGCACCGATGTTTACATAAGAAGGCATGAGCACCACATTTTTTGCGAGGAACGCTCCATAACGCGCCACCGCATGCGGAACCGCCCTTACCCCAAGGTCCTTGTAATTGGTTTTCAATTTCATTTTATCGTAAAATTCAAATGGTGGCAAACTGTATGTCTGCATCTGCTGCACCCCGAAATACAGTAATATCGCCTGTTTCACCCACTCATTCACCTGCCACCCATTACCATCAGCAGCAGGTTCGGCCGTACGCAATTTGCCTTTATCAACGCTTTCAATCACATCCTTGATTGCCTCGATATAATTTTCTTCTTTTATGAGTTCCCTGTTCGCCCATATTTCTTCGATCATTTGTTTTGTGTCCATATTCTTTAGGTTTATGCAAAAATACCTAAAGTTCAAGGTTCAAAGTGCAAGGTTCAAAGTATAACATATGAAATGACTGTTTTATAAAAACTTTTAGACCTTTGAACTTTTAAACCTTTGAACCTTGAACTTTGAACTTTCAACCATCAACTTTGACTCAACCGCAAACGATACTAATAAGACTTCCCAACTGGCTCGGTGACGTGGTGATGAGTACAGCTTTGGTAAAAGCAGTGAGGGAAACTTTCCCGGATGCGAAAGTGGACTTTATCATAAAGAAAGGCCTCGACTTTTTACTCGATCATTTTCCGGCGCACGAAAACCGGTTTGTTTTTTCAAAAGAGGAATATAAAGGATTGAGCGGTGCGATGAAATTCGGCAGAAAAATAAAGTAGCAAAAAAAATACGATCTTTTCATTTGCCTGCCCGATTCCTTTTCTTCTGCAATGATGGCGTATGCAACAGGCGCCAAAAAACGCATCGGTTTCAAAAACGAGATGCGGTCGTGGCTTCTTACCAATACATTTCTCAAAAAGAAAGGGATTCACCGCGTGGAAGAATATGTGGATCTGCTACAGCAATTTTCCGGCACACACATAACATCCCCGGAAGTTGTGCTTTCCCATGCATCCACCCAAAAAAACGACCGGCTGGTGATCAACATTAATTCTGAAGCTAGTTCCAGGAGGTTGCCTGTAGCAAAAGCGATCAGCATCATAGAAGCGGTACAGGAACGGGTTTCACAGGAAATATTTTTACCCGGAAGCCCCAAAGAAAAGCCTTTTGTGGATGAAGTATACAATGGCCTTGCCGTCAAAAAAAATATTCATAACATGGCCGGTAAAACAACGCTCCCGCAATTGCTCGAACTCATCGGCGGAAGCGCCGTGACCCTCACAACAGACAGCGGACCGGCGCATGTTGCCAACGCGCTTGGAAGTCACAGCATCGTATTGTTTGGTGCCGGAAATGAAAACAATACTGCACCATACAACAGAAAAAACAGGACGATCATCAGGCTCGGCGAGCTCGGTTGCGAACCGTGTACAAAAAATAGCTGTAAATTGTACGATCAGCCGAAGTGCCTGACGTTGCTCGATGAAAATTTTATTGCCGGTAATGTGGAAGCACTGCTGAACATGAACAGGTGATGGTGAATATAACCCAGTAACCGCACGGCATTCCGAAACTTCTAAACCCCTAAACACTAAACTGAATGATGTTTGAAAACGATATCAAAGCATGTCTTGAGGTATTGGATGCGGGCGGACTTATCCTGTATCCGACAGATACGGTTTGGGGAATTGGTTGCGATGCAACGAATGAAAATGCCGTGAACAGGATCTACAAGCTCAAGAACAGGAACGAACAGAAAAGTATGATTATTTTGCTGGCGGAAGAAGAAGATATCCTGCAATACACCGGCCAGCAGGAGTTAACCGTTTTCGATTATATCAAAGGCATCGACAAGCCAACGACAGTAATTTACGAACATGCTAAAAACCTCGCAAAAAATGTGATAGCCGAAGATGGCAGCGTGGGCATGCGCATCGTAAAAGATAAATTCTGCAAAAAACTGATCTCCGCATTTGGCAAACCGCTCGTCTCCACTTCTTCGAACATCAGCGGCTACCCTGCACCGTTGCTATTTTGCGACATCGATATCAAAATAAAACAAGGCGTGGATTATGTTGTACAATATCGCCAGGATGATGATGCGCCAGCAGCGCCAAGCACCGTCATCAGGTTCAACGAAAACGGAAAGATCGTAATACTCAGACCGTAATGATTACGAATTACTAAATTGCTTTACGCTATAGCGTAAAGCCCGCTCCTACCTGGAAACTCTGGCTCCGCCATTTTTCGCTGCTTTCTATATCATTGAGATTTGATAACCCAAGTGCATATCGGCCGTATAATCTGAATTTTACGATATTCAACTGTAATCCGCCTACGATGCTGAAATCGCCGTTTTTAAATGCATTCCTGCCATTGTCAACGATCGTCTTGTTATTGTCGAGCAACACGCCGAATTGAGGCCCGAACTGAACGGAAACAAATTTGTTTGGATTATAATTAAGGAGCAAAGGAATTTTCAGATATTTCAATTTCGCATTTGTAAAGCCATTCAATTGATATACATCCTTGAAATTATTTGCAGTATCGAGATTTACCTGGCTCAGCAACACTTCCGGCTGAACGCCCCATTTATCTGTAAAATTGATCTGCGCAAAAGCACCCAGCTGATACCAATACGAAAAGCTTTCTTTTAAAGACTTACCCTTCATCTTGTTGATATCTGCACCGGCCTTCAGGCCAAATTTGGCACTTTGCGCCTGCGAAGTGGCAACCGCAGCCATAAAAAACATTGTAATAAAGAGGGGTTTACATTTCATTTTGTAACCTTTTGATGCGAAATCTTTTCAAGTTATGTGCCAATCGGGAAAGACAATTTACATAAGTTGTTAATTTAAACGCAATTATTAAAAATAAAGTCATACATTTGCGGCGATTTTAGAATTTCTGAGAATTACATGATCATGCTCAGACGCTGTTGATAGCAGGTAGGTTTAAATACTACCACCAGGATTACAACATTTTTCCCCAACGGCCAGAAGCATTGCATGTGACCATCAAAAAACTTTTTTTTGACCACATGATTGTGCAGGCTGGCTTTTCCTTCCGGTTACCGGAACACGACCACAAGGCACACTTCGGTCTATCATTTAAAAAATTATTATTACATGAGTGCATCTTTTGAAGCATTGGGTCTCAACGAAAATATCGTACAGGCCATTTCTGACCTGGGTTTTACAGAACCCACCCCTATCCAGCAGCAGGCCATTCCTGTATTGCTTTCCGGAACCACAGATTTTGTGGGCCTTGCCCAAACCGGTACCGGCAAAACCGCTGCCTTCGGTTTACCATTACTGCAACTGATGAATGCGGCCGACAAATTCCCGCAGGCGCTGATCGTTTGCCCTACACGTGAGCTGTGCCTGCAGATCACCAACGATCTCGTTGATTTCATGAAACACAGCAAAGGCATCATGAGTGAAGCAGTATACGGTGGCGCATCCATCGTGATGCAGATCCGCAACCTCAAACGCGGCGTACAGATCGTTGTAGCAACACCTGGGCGCCTGATCGACCTGATCGAACGCAAGGCCATCGATCTTCAAAAAGTGAAATATGTTGTTCTGGATGAAGCCGATGAAATGTTGAACATGGGTTTTCGCGACGACATCGACTTCGTGCTCAAAAATACCGTGAACCGCGAAAGCATCTGGTTATTCAGTGCTACCATGCCACCTGAAGTACGCGCGATCGCGAAGAATTTCATGGAAAATCCAAAAGAAATTACTGTTGGTAAAAAGAACAGCGGTAACGTGAACATCGATCACCAGTTCTATGTTTCTCCCGCCCATAGCCGTTATGAAACTTTAAAACGCCTGATCGATTTCAATCCCGGTATGTACGGTATTATCTTCACCAGAACGAAGGCAGATGCACAGGATATTTCTGAGCGTTTGTCGAAATCCGGCTACGAAATTGAGGCGCTTCATGGCGATCTTACCCAACAGCAGCGTGACCGTGTGATGGCGCGTTTCCGAACCAAAGCATTGCAGTTACTGATCGCTACAGACGTGGCTGCGCGCGGTATTGACGTAGATGGCATCACTCACGTTATCAACTACGAACTTCCCGACGATATGGAAGTGTATACGCACAGGAGCGGTCGTACCGGCCGTGCGGGCAAAACAGGCATCTGTTTGTCCATCTGTCATAGCCGCGAAACTTATAAGATCCGCAGCCTCGAAAAGATGATCAATTCACAGTTCCACAAGCTGGATATACCAAGTGGTAAAGATGTGTGCAGAAAACAATTTTTTCACTTCATGGATAAATTGATCAGCACCGATATCTCGCACGGCGATTACGAAACTTATCTGCCGGACCTGATGACGAAATTTGAAAATGTGAGCAAGGAAGAAGTACTGCAACGCGTAGCTGCTTTGGAGTTCGATCATTTTTTGAAATATTATGAAAACGCAGAGGACCTGAATGCAAAGGATCAGGGCCGTGGCCGCGAAAGGTTCGACAACCAACGCGACGACAGCAGCCGTAAAGAAAGAACTTCTTTCAATCGCAGGGACAATGGCTATACGCGCCTGTTTGTTAACCTTGGTACAAAAGACGGTTTTTACAAAGCCAGCTTCCTGCAATTCATCCTGGATGAAAGCAATCTTAAAAAAGAAGTGCTCGGCAAAATAGATATGCGCGATATGAATACCTGGGTGGAAGTGGATAACAACAATGCTGCCTCTATGATCAAAGCAATCGACGGCAAACGTTACAACAACCGTACGGTTCGTATGAACGAAGCAGACGGCGGCTTCAGGCGCCCGAATGACGAACGCGGCACGCGCGAAGTGGGCCAGCGATTCGGCGGCGACCGCAGAAGAACATTTGCACCGCGCGACAAAAAATAAAACCGGCAAATTTATAGTAAGCAAAGCCCTCATTGATGATGAGGGCTTTGCTTTTAAATGATATAATGACTTTTCATCTTCTTTTTACAAAATCGCAGTCGGTTATCTCAAAATAGTTACCGTTCCCTTCATATCATTAACGGGATTTTGGGTGGGCCGCAAAATATAAATGTAGGAACCTTGCGGTTGGGGCTTTCCTTTAAAAGTGCCGTCCCACCAGTGGCCACTACCCTTTGATTGAAAAATGATCTGCCCGTATCTGTTAAACACCGTTAGAAGAGCATCCGGGTAAGCATCCAGCGCCGGAATTTTCCATGTATCATTTCGGCCATCGTTGTTGGGAGTAAAAGCAGACGGCACAAATATTTCCGATACAATCTTAACCATCATACTATCATAAGCCACACACCTGGTGGTGGTGTTTACTGCCATAACGGTATATATCGTATTAACTGCAGGAGAAGCAGCCGGATCTAAAATCGTTGCGCTGTTCAGCCCTGTTACGGGTGTCCATAAAAAAGAATGCTGCGAAGGATCGGATATACTTGCCTGAATAATCTTTTGCTGTCCGGGTTCTATCGTCAGGTTCGGGCCGGCATCGATATTCGGTTTCGCGCCTATCCTGATTACTTTCTTCACAGGTAACGAACCGCAACCTTCCCCGCTATGAACGGTCAGGCTTATCGTATACTCGTTTGCGCTGTTGTAGCTCCATGTAAAAGGAGGCGCAGCTGTTCCAGATCCGTTACCGAAATCCCAATTCCAGTTTGTGATATCCACGTTTACAGGGGCATTAAAAATAAGCGGTTTATTTTCGCAAAGAGTGTCACCCACAATATCGAAGGCGGCCACAGGGTTGGCATTAACCACAGGGATGATAACTGAAACAGTGTCGCTTGCACAACCGGTTTTTATGGCATGCCGCACAGTAATATTGGTTAGTAAACTAGTATATGCGTGCTGGGCCTGATGGGTTGTGGCCGTACTGATACTTTGCCCGTCGCCAAAATCCCAGTACCAGGTTACCGGCACACTGCTATTATAAACAACAGAAGATGCAAAACTGTAAACGCTGTCCAGGCAAGGCTTTCCGGCAGAAGTAAAAGTAACCGATGGTTTGTTTGTTACAATCACCGGCAATCTGAACGAATCGCTTTTACACCCGTTGCCGGCGGTTACCACCAACGACACAATAAAATTGCCGGCTATAGCATATGGATGTATAAATGGGGTATGATTATTTTTGATAGCGGTAGTTTGGTCGCCAAAATCCCATGACCAGGTGGAGATATTTTGGGCAATGTAAGAACTATCGCTGAATGTTACGGATTCATTGACGCAGATATTTTTGTCGATGCCGAATTTTGCAGCAGGTTTCTGCTTTACAACAAAGGAACGACTTAATGTATCGCTGTGGCAACCTTTATCTGAAGTTACGATCAGCGAAACAGTATATGAACCTGCATTCGGGTAAGAATGATAAAACGGGGTCCCGTTGGTATAAGTTGCGATATGGCCGTCGCCAAAATCCCATTTCCAGCTGCTGATACTTCCTGATACGATGCCCGATGTATCTGTGAAATACATAGAGTCGCCTGAACACAAATTGCCGGTGATGCCGAACCGGGCAACAGGGCTTTCGGAAATGTTCACAACTTTTGTGGTATCTCCCGTACAACCGTTGTCGGCAAAAATCCGGTAACGCACATGTTGATCTCCTGCAGTAGAAAATTTCTTCACGGCGTTTAGGGTATTTACAGACGAATTGTCGTCGAAAGACCAGAGAAAGCTGCTGATGTTGAATCCGGCTGCTGTTGGAATGCCGGTAAAATATATGCTGTCGGTCAAACAATTCTGGGCCGACACTGAAAAATCTGCCGAGGGGCCGGGTTTTACTACCACCTGTATGCCCGAGTTTTCTGTGTGCGCGCAGTTATCAATATCCGGCGATTGATAACTAACGGGAATAAAATAGGTTCCTGCAGTGGTAAATGTAAAATCCTGTTGAAGCGTGTAAGTATAATACCGCCTTCCATTGATAAGTTCGGAACCCGTAGGTACGGGATGGGCGATCACCGAGTCGGTATTGGGAGCCAACCCGCCACCAGACTGACTCAGCTTCCAATGAATGTTGGTTAATAGATACGCTGTTTTGATAAATAGTTTTGATTGTGTTCCCGGGCAGGTAAAAGAATCCGTCGTACCTGAAGTACTAAATGTATTTTTAATATTGCCGTATGCATTGAGGTTATTTATCAGGCAACCGACATTGTAACCGTAACTTTCGTAATTACCCAGGCCGTAAACAGTGGCCGTAAAAGCAGAATCGCATAGGATTCTATGCTGTGCGGCCGGACCGGTAAATCTCACCACAGCCACGGAATAAGATGGGTAATGTGGATGCGGAACAACATTACCGGCGGGCAACGGATTTCCATCTACACGTAATGACGCTGCAGCGTTTGTTGGAAAATGAATGTTGGCATATACATAATCAATGGAAGATTTTCTGCTGGCATAAAATAATACCGATTTTTGTCCCTGCTCGATCGGACTCAGATAAAACATTTCCGGATCGCCGTAAGATGGCGGAGACGGCGTTGTTGTTGGAAAATTCCAGCATTGATTTTTGTTTGTCGTGTATTGTGAAACCAGTATGGGTTTATCCGATTCAATAAAATCACCACCGGTTGAATCCATTATTTCGTAGTAAAAATTCTTGATGAGCCCTGTCAATGTTATGCCATTTCTTTTTACAACACTTGATGGGTCCTGCACACAAACCCGGTAATAATTTCTGTTTGTCTGGGTAATATTTGTTGCGGTGTTATTGATCGTGTGATATGTTAGATATCGCGTACCCCATGCCTGGGCCGGAAAAACCTGCTGCTGCATAAACTCTCCGCCATCGCCCCTGCACAGGCGAATACCGCCGGATCCCGAAAAAACTGCCACCGGATGACAGATCCCGTCACCACCGGCAACCGATAAAATTTTGCTCCCGGTCATGTCCTTGCTGGCATGGGCGGGATCGCCGTCAAAGATTGCTTTTCCAAAAACATGAAAAGATTCACCCTTATTCAGATTTACAATGTGTGTTTCACCGGGCAGCCACCCATTCTTCGTAGTGTCTGAAGGTGTGATTTCCAGCCTGGTGTTATCTTCGGAAGCAATGGCATAAAACCACGAATACCAATCATCCGGACTGCTCTCGGAAGTTGTCTGATAATAGTTCACAGAATAATATGAATATCCATAAGAATCTACGGGCATCAGCATGGTAGCTCCGGAAACCATTGTGGCGTAGACATGGGCATATACCGCAACAGGTACATCGCTTGATATATGTATACCGCGGTTCTGTAATCCGTCGGTTAGCGTACGCGCATCATTTGGTCCGGACTTTGGAATGAGAATCGTTGCATCTACGGTGTTTGCAGGGATGAGAACCGTTTGGGTATAACCGGTATTAGTGATAGAAACGGTTACATTAGCCGCAGCTTCCGTACTTATATAAACAGCAAGTTCCTGGTTATTGGCAGGACTCTCATGAAAAAAACTATAATCAAATCCATAAGCAAGCCAAAACTCTTTACCTCTGTTGGATTTGTCCTGAGCGTTTGCCCCCGCGATGATTGTCAAAAAAGCAACAGTAATCAGTATTCGGAACATTGCATTTGATAGGTGATGATGGTTAAAAGGTTCTCGCAAATTAACCAATTAAAACCCAGCTTTATCCTAATGCCATGCTCCTTTTTAGCCAGCACCAGAAAAATGAGTAGTAATGCTTATTTATTAAAACAAGTATTTACACTCATGAAAAAAACAGCCGATAAATTTACTTTTATGCTCTTAAAAAAGATCTGTTTCCGCTTTAATCCTTCAATATTCATCGCTTTTAGAACCCTCCTTTACCAAAAAATTTAAAAATGAGAAAAAGTTTTATGAAACAAAATTTTACGCTTTACCTGGTCATCGCATTTATGTTGATGGGATCCGGCGTTTATGCTCAGGCCGGACAAGGATTTTACAACACTACCAACTGGAGATTCAGTAATCCAAAGCAATTTGGATTTACCGTTTTGGATGTGGATTATTTTGACAACAACACCGCATTGGCGGTGGGTTCGGATGGCGGTATTGCGAAAACAACAGATGGCGGCTCTAACTGGACATATGGTCCCTTCACATTTTACAGCGCAGCAAACGTTCTGCAAAAACCATCCTTCAGCGATGTGCATTTTGTAACAGCAGATGTAGCTTATGCCGTTGGTTCATCGGGCTGTATGGCAAAAACCACCGACGGCGGCGCCACGTGGAATTTTGTGATTACACCATTGTTTAACAGAGGTAGAAATATCAATAGCGTCTGGTTCATCAACAAGGACGTGGGATATATCGGTGGACAGCATAATACACCGGATTCACTGCCTAAATTATATTTTACCAGAGATGGTGGTTCAACATGGGATTCCATCGCGGCTCCTATGGGTGGAAAGTCGAGGATCGGCTACGTGAACAATCCAAATCTTCCGCCGGTAATCACCGATGTAACTGCAAAGGATAAAGAAATTTATCGCATAGAATTTATCAACGACTCAACAGGGTATATTTGCGGAAGTGGTCTAAGCACTTATTATCCGTATATCTCTGCAAATTCAACCACTTGTGCCGCAAACACCACCACTACCGTAAGTGGCGCACATCATGCGAGCCTTGTATGGAAGTTTACCAGCGGCGTGCTCACAGATTATTCTACCAGCAAAGAGAGACTCGGTTATAGCGGCATACCCACCGGCACCTTAACATGTACCTCCCGGTTTGCATCGCTTTCAAATACGACACAGACTTACAAAGCAATGAACATCGTAGATGATTCAACCATTGTATTATTGTCGTTCAATAATAACATCGTTCTAAAGATACATACGGGAAAAAATGACAGCACTCAAAATATTGCTGTTGCCGGCCTGTATGAAAAGGGAAAATATGAAACCTTAAATTTCCCTTACCCTCCCGACGATGTTCCTATTCCTCCAACGCAGACCCTGTTTGCATCAAATCCTTATCAAATAAGAAAAGCTGCAAACGGAAAATTGTTCGCAGCAGCAAATTCCGGGGCCATGTGGACATCGGTAGATACCGGTAGAACCTGGGTCCGCGAAGCATCTTTACCACAAGGCAGCAATTACAGCACCCTCGGAACCTGGGCACTGGATATTGCACCGAACGGCAAATTCCTGTCGATGGGATCGCTCGGGGTTGTAGCCGACTCCGTGCCAGGCTCTGTATGGAGAAGCAATTATGTTACAACGCCGTTGTCGGCCAGTTACAGCAAAATGGATTTTGTTGATTGTAACAATGGCATTGTTACAGGTTCATCCAACATTACAGTAACTGAAGATGGAGGTAAAACATGGATCGATAAAAACCGCCCGGATTTTGCTTCCTCCTATTACAATATTAATGGGTTCGCCTATCCCAGCCTCACCAGAGCATATTTTGCTGTAAGCAATGGCGTGGTGTATTTCTCTCCCGATAAAGGAACAACTTTGGATCCCATTTTTGCAGATCCGGCCATGCAGATGTACGATATTGCTACTGTGGGCAATGACAGCTTGTGGGCCGTAGGATACAGCAGCTATGCAGTTCCTGCAGCACAGCGAACTTCCAAAGTTTTCCGGTCGGTAGATGCAGGTGTTAACTGGACAGAATACAGTGGCTTTCCTGTGGGAACACTCGCTCCAGCCTTTTACGATATTGAGTTTCCTACATCACTGGTGGGTTATGCTGCCGGGACGAAGGACACTGTGTACAAAACCATTGATGGCGGCGTAACCTGGGACAAATTACCGTTGCCTACACCGGACGTTACCCCGCAAATTACTTATACAGATCTGTTTGCCCTGGACGCAAATACCGTTTTCCTTACGGGCAACGGCTATCCAAGAAAAGTAGTGTTTAAAACAACTGATGGCGGTGCAACCTGGACGGATATTAGCAGCAATATTTTAACGCTTGGCGGCGGCAACCTCAATGGAGTTTTGATGCACGATCTTAACAACGGCTATGTAGTTTCGCCGGGTGGCGTTTTATATAAAACTACCGACGGCGGTACCTCGTGGTCAATTGACATTGCGCCTACTGCCAGCCTGTTTACCGCAATGGCATTTGCACCCAAAACAGTACCGGCAGGCATTGCTATGCAAAACCGACGCCTGTTTGTAGCAGGTCCAAACATATCCGGCGCTCCTATCATGGAATACGGCGATTCAACAAATATCAGCGTGAATACAACAGAAGTGATCACCAACGCAAATTGCACCAATGCGTCCGGCGGCAGCATTGTGATCAATACAACCGGTGGTATCGCGCCATATTCTTACAGCATCAACAATGGCACGTTTCAATCTGAAAACAATTTTACCGGCCTTACACAAGGCGAATATACAATCGCGATAAAAGATGCATTTTGTGGATTGTTGACTAAAAAAGTAACCATTGCTTATGATAACAATCTTGTTGTTACCACTGCTCCAAACGATACCACTGTTTGCTCCGGTGCGCCGGTGCAACTTCTGGCAACTGCGCCTGCCGGTACAAGTTTCGTATGGTCGCCTGCAACCGGATTATCCGCATCTAATATCAATAACCCCATAGCAACAGTCGATAACAATATCGTATATACGGTTACTGCTACATTGGGAACCTGCATCCAAACTGCTGTAGTTAATCTTGAGACCAAAGCGGGTCCCACCGTTAATGCGGGTGCAGACAAAACAATTGTTGAGGGAGAATCGGTAACGCTTGACGGCAGTGGCTCTACCGCCGGCATAACCAGCATCTTGTGGTCGCCTGCGGCCTCTCTTTCAAATGCCGCATCGCTTACACCAATAGCAAAACCCGCAACTACTACGGTTTATACGCTTACCGTGAAGGACAATAATAACTGCACCTCATCTGACCAGGCTACGGTAACGGTGTTGCCTTACTGCATTAAAGTATTAAATGCATTTACACCTAACGGCGATGGCATCAATGAAAAGTGGATAGTAACGAATGGCTCTTCCTGCACCACCCAGATCGCAGCAAAAGTTTACAACCGCTACGGAAATCTTGTTTACAGCAATGATAATTATACAAACAACTGGGATGGGACCTATAAGGGGAAACCAATTCCGGATGGTACGTATTATTATGTACTGATTTACAAACTGATCAATAATAAAATAATAAATCTAAAAGGCGACGTAACCATTTTGAGATAAATTTTAAACTACAAAATCATGAAAAAATATATACTGGTGGTAATTTATCTATGTGCCGTTACCATCGCCGAGGGGCAACAATTACAATCTTCGTCCTTTTATGATATGCAGGGAATTCTTTATAATCCTTCCATGGCAGGGGTTTTTCAGGATGCTGATAAAAAAGGGATAGCCGGCGCTACCTACCGTAGCCAATGGAACGGCATCAGCGGAAGCCCGGAAACAATTACGGCTTTCGGTTCCTTCAACCTTGATAAACAGAAAATGGGTATTGGCGGTTATGTGTACAATGACAAAACCGGGCCAACCAGCAGAACAGGTGTCGAGCTTGCATTGGCTAAACATATTGTGATGAACAATGGTTCGGTTTTCTCATTGGGAATTGAAACCAAATTGTTGCAGTATTCCATCAACAAGGCCAAATTATCTGATGCGCTGGCATCCGACCCCGTATTGGGAACAGCCGACAGCAGGATGAAATTTGATGCCGGGTTTGGGCTCACTTATTCTACAGGCAAATTTCAATTCGGCGCATCTGTAACACAACTCGTGCAGTCGAAACTCGATTTTTATAGTGGAAATATGCAACGAAGTGAGGTTGCAAAATTATACCGCCACTATTATGCGCACGGTAGCTACAATTGGGATGTAGATGGATTTACTACCATTACTCCAAATTTCCTGGTAACCTATTTACCAAACGCGCCCACAGAATTCCAGGGCGGTGTACGGGTAGAACATAATAAAACGATTTTCTGGGGACTGAGCCTGAGAGCGAAGCAAAGCTGGATGTTATCGGCAGGCTTGCATATCCGGAAAAAGCTGACCCTTGGATATTCCTACGATATTTACAGAACACCCATCAGTTTATTTGACAATGGTTCAAACGCACACGAAGTGTTGCTCAGGTATAATTTTATGAAATAGCTTTCTTCATTTTAGTTTTAGTTTCAGCCGCGGTCTTTGACCGCGGCTTTTTTGATCAATATATTCAGCCGATTTCAGATAAAACACAACTGTTAGCGCATTATCAGGCGTCTTTACTGATTTTCACCTGTGAAAATCGTTGGAATCTGGGGGCAACTCTTGTGTATTTTGTACATTTACCTGCCGCTGATAAAAAATACGGCGGATTCAGCCGAATGTATTTGGAGAAACATGATATTGATCAAACTATTTTGCGCCGGCCGGGAAGCTTGAAAATAGCGGTGGTGATAGGTATGATAATACTCATTTTCGGTTCTTTATCCCCATCTTTTGCGCAAACGAATATTCTTGCTAAAGAAGCGGATACAGGCGTGATTTTAAAACTTATTAATAAGGGAGCCACACTTACCGACAAATCACCGGATGAAGCACTGACATATTTCAATGAGGCACTAAAGCAAAGCACCAAGATAGGTTTTAACAGAGGCATCGCGCTGGCATCTATCAAGATCGGTAAATGGTATTTTGGAAACGACAATAATAAATCTATCCAACTTGGAAGAGCAGCGCTTGATAATTTCGAAAAACATCCATGGGGAACAACTGAAAATAAAGCAGAAGCGCACCTGCTGCTGGCGGAATCGTACGACGAAAAAGGACAGACAGATTCGTCTGCCTATTTTTATTATTTACTGGGCGCCGAAATGGACGCGGGTAATATCAATGACCCCGAATTTGCCGTAGTGGTATTTACAAAACTTACCATCTTTTGGGTAAATCTCGATTACGGTTCCGTATCTAATAAAGAATATCTTAAAACCATTCAGCGTTTTGTAGAAAAAGCAAATGCAGCCGCCAAAAAAATAAAGGATGTTGACGATGGAAAAACAAGCGTATATTTTATCCAGGGAGCGTACTACCACGGTATACAACAATTTGACAGCGCCCGGTATTATTATCTTTTATACATTTCGGAAAGAGAGCGTTTGAAAAAACTGGGTACACCACGCAAGATCTCTACATTATTTAATATTGCAGATACTTACCTTCGGCAGAACAAGCCTGATGACGCCATGAAATATATTGCCGAGATAAAAGAGATCGGCAAGGACACCTCAAAATCGAAGTATCTCGCGTTTTATATCACATTCATTGATTTCCTTACTGCAAAAGCTTTGTATCAGCAAAAAAAATATGCGGAAACAATCAGTTTATTAAATGCTACGCATGAAGAATTAAAAAAAACAGGGAGTCATTTCAGAAATGAAATTGTGGAGGCCTATAAAATATCAGCTGATTCTTACGAGGCCCTGGGGAATTACAAAAAAGCATTGGAACACAAAAATATCTACCTGAAGTTATACGATAGTCTTACCCAAAAAGATAAGATAGACATGATCAGCAGACTGGAAGTTCGTTATGGAATTGCGGAAAAAGACAAAGAGCTGGCGTTGCAGAAACTAACCATCTCGGAGGTGAACAACAGCAACCGCAATAAAAATTTTATGCTCGTCGGCTTTTCTGTTTTTGCCCTGCTGGGCACCGTAATATTTTCATTGTGGCGCAATAAAACCGTAAGTCGTCAAAACTTGCAGGAACAGAAAATAAGCAACCTTCAGCAGAAAATAAAGATAGAACGTTTGAACGCCAGTATTGCCGGTGAGCAAAAAGAACGCACCCGTATGGCGAGAGAATTACATGATGGTATAGGCGGCTTGTTATCTGCCGCTAAAATGAATTTCGAATCAGCGAAAAAGAAGTTACCGGTGGTGCCAGGCGATTTTGGCGACGGAATAAAATTACTGGAGGAAGCAGGAACAGAACTCCGGCAGGCTGCGCAAAACCTGATGCCCGAAATATTGTTACAGGAAGGTTTATCGGTGGCGCTGGCATCCTATTGCGAAAGACTAAGCAGCAAAAGCAGCACCGTTATTACGTTTCAATCGTTTGGCAAACAGGAAAAGATCGGGCAACCTTCAGATCTGACGATCTATCGCATTGTGCAGGAACTGGTACACAACATTGTAAAACATGCAAACGCAACTGCTGCGTTGGTGCAGGTAAATTTTCACCCTGATGAGAGTATCAACATTACTGTGGAAGACAACGGCGCGGGCATGCCACAAAGTATGGCTGTGAATACTTATGGCATGGGATTAAAAAATATTAACGACAGGGTGAAAGAATTGAATGGAAAAATCGATATACAAAGTGAGGCAGGAAAAGGCACAGGTTTCTATTTGGAATTTCAACCCGATAATTTTGAAACGATATGATCAGTGTAATGATAACCGATGACCAGTCCATTATCATTAATGGCCTGCAGAAAATATTGGCCGACAGTACCAATATCCACATCACCGGCACTTTTTCAAATGGCAATGACCTTTTGGAAGAACTCATGGTGACGCAACCCGACGTTTTGTTGCTGGATATTCAAATGCCAGGCAAATCCGGTATCGAACTGGCCGGCATTATCAGCAAAAAATTTCCAAAAATAAAAATAATTGCACTCACCAACATCGATATTTCTATTCAGATAAAAAAGATGCTGCAACAGGGAAGCAAAGGATATTTGCTAAAAGATGCTGATCCTGAAATAATCATCATGGCCATTGAAAAAGTATACGAGGGCGAACTGTTTTTACAGGAGGATATCCAGAAAAAATTACTGAAAAGTTTCTCCGATCAAACGACCACCGCCGTGATCACCAGACGGGAAAAAGAGATCCTGCAACTTATTGTGGCAGAATTTACCAACAAAGAAATAGCTGACAAATTATTTTTGAGCCTGCGCACAATAGAAAACCATCGCAATCACCTGTTGCAGAAATTTAAGGTAAAAAATACGGCAGGGTTGGTAAAGATGGCCATCCAGGAAGGGCTGGTTGATAATTGACGATCTATACAGATAATTTTATCATGAATTATTTTTAAACCAACCCATGTACATATACAGAAATACAATCGGGTAAAACTATTTATCCCGCGTCCAACGCATCCGTGCCGCCGACATCACCGGCAGTTCCAATCGCTCGTCCCAGAAAACTTCGAAGCCATTTTTAAGATAAAATCCAACCGGTGAATAATATATCTCGCCATCCCGCCTTACATCGTTGTTATGGTCGATCACCCAGCCATTGAGCGATTCATTTTTTTCTTTTAATTTGTTCAGCAACAATTTTCCCTTGCCTTGCCCATGTACCTTTTCATCAATGCTGATTGCGAACCAGGTATCGTTTTCACGCGTGAAAGTAAAGGCCCAGCCTTCGGTTTGGCCTTCGTCATCCTTTAAAAAATAATGTGCAGGATTTGCCAGCGTTCGCAGGTAATCTTCCATATCCTGCATGGATTTCATTTCCAGCTTTGCGGGATATTCGTTGTTCCACAAGGTAAATGCGACCTGCTTTTGCGAATCCGTTAACGCACTTGTTTCTTCAATGATCATCGGTAATGCTAAAGTTATTTTTGAAAAAACTGTATGGCGGCCATCACCTGTGCCGGTGACTTATCCATTGATCCGGAAATAAGGAAATCGGTTTCTACAATGGCCGTCCTTTCCGCGTTGATATATTTTACCTGCAGGTAATCATCCGTATCGTCGTCGCCTTTGGCTACTGCCGTCACGTGTGCCGACTGCAATTGCGCCCATGTGACAACTATCTTCGACCTGAAAAAAGTGATGCCTTTCGAATCTATCTGCAGGATCGGTTTTCTTACGATCAGCTTATACCCCGTTCCCAATGCAAGCGCCGCAGGCAAGGCGATCAATGGCCAGAAAGTACTGCCTAAAAATTCAGGCCCCGGATAAAAGCACAGCAGCACACCAAACAAAACAGCCACACCGCAGGTAATTGCCAGCAAAATGACGGAATGATGTACCTGAAAAATATATGAGGTAGGTTGTTTTGCCATTGATCAATAGTTTGGGAAGAATACAAAGTTAAGGTTAGGGAGGGGTGTTTCCGGGTTTAGAAAGTTTAGACGAACGAATACTACTTTTAAATACGCGCTGAATTAACCCTTCTGAGCCTCTAAACTTTCTAACTCAATTCAATCACCGTTATTTCCGGCAATATACCCACTCTTCCGGGGTAACCGATAAAACCGAAACCACGGTTGACATATAATTTCTGATTCTCATTTTCATACAGGCCGGCCCATTGCTTGTACATATACTGCACCGGGCTCCATTTAAAACCGGGAATCTCAATTCCGAATTGCATGCCATGCGTATGACCGCTCAACATCAGGTCTATGTTTTTATACTGCGGAATCACCTGCGCATCCCAATGACTTGGGTCATGGCTCATCAATATCTTAAAAGGATACTTTTCAGCGCCCGGGTATGCAAGATCCATGCGCCCATGTTTTGGAAACCGGCCCTTCGCGCTCCAGTTCTCAATTCCTATCAAAGCGATCTCTTCACCGTTTTTTTCCAGCGCCACGTGTTCATTCATCAACAACCGCCATCCCAGATCGGCATGCACTTTTTTAAGATTCTCCAGGTTCTGTGTTTTGGAAACGCCTTCATTAGGCCATTCCACATAATCGCCGTAATCGTGGTTACCCAAAGTAGAATATACGCCCATCGGGGCTTTCAGGCGACCGAATATCACTTTGTAATCGTTCATTTCAGAAGCCTTGTCATTTACCAGGTCGCCGGTAAATAAGATAATGTCTGCATTTTGCTGCAGGATCATGTCCACACCATGTGATACCGCTTTCGGATTCATAAAACTTCCGCTGTGTATATCGCTGATATGGACTATTTTGAGTCCTCTGAATGAGGGCGGCAGATTTGGAAAGGACAGCTTTATATTTTTGATGCTGTAATTGTATTTATTGGAAAAACCATACAGCAAACTTCCAAATAAGGTTGTTCCGGTGGCAATACCCAGCCAGCTCAAAAATACCGAGCGTGTTATTCCGCCATCGGCCATCGAATCGGCTTCCGTGTTTCTGAAAAATATTTTACCGGCCAGCCACTGGATACCGCGACGCAGATCGTCTACCAGAAAAAAAACGAATGCCACCATCTTTGCAAAAAACAATCCGAGGATCGTCGCAAATAAATAGGTCCGGAATTTTTTGCCAAGGAAATTCTGCTCGGTATAAACGAACAGCAAAAAACCGATGATAGCGCAAGCTGTGATTCCCCAATATATGGCGTAAATAACCGTTTTTGTTTTGGGAGATACCGATTGAGAAACGCTTTTGATCGCCTGGAAAAAATAGGTATCCAGCAATAACATTACCGCAATGAAAATAACTACGCCGAGAGGTGTACGTAAACCCATGGTTAATATTTTTAATGAAGATAGTCTACCATTGAAGTTTTAGATCAGTAAAAGCATTTTAAAAGGCAGACTATCTTTTAAAACTCCAAAAACTCTTCCAGTTGAGTATCGATCGCACGCAGTGCGGTCGCATCCGAGAAGCGGTCGTTTTCATCCAGAAGTTTATCCACCACACTTATGGGAAGCCTGTTTGGATGAACGACCATCTTTAAATGCAACAGACTGCCGGTAAGATGTTCCATTCCACGAAGGTTCCCGGCCCGGCCGGTGGAAACACCCGTGAGCAGTACTTTCTTGTGCCACCACACTTTTGAAATATCGGTATTGTCGATCATCAGCTTAAGGATGCCCGGATAAGATCCGTTGTATTCCGGCATAATAATGATAAATGATTCTGCCGGTTTGAGATATTCATTTTCAAGATCGATGAACAACTGGTTTCTCGCCGACATATCATTTTCCTCCAGCAGCAGCACCCGGCAATCGATATTTTTCTCCTGTAAAAAGCGTTCATATTCAAGGCACACTTTTCTTGTATTACTGTTCTTTCTATTTGTGCCGGAGATAATTGTTATCATACTGGGATGTAAATTAATGCTGTTGGAGCTATTCTGCCAAACAAATTGTGTAACTCTTTGGTCTCATTTTTATACCGAATGGCTAAATTTGCCAATCTATCGCCTTTTGGCGCAGATTTAATGAAATAACTATAAAATTATTCCGTTCTTTGCGACTCTTATCGCAGGGGCGGAAATGCAAAGTTAACGCACAGATATAAGAGAGATATTGACATTGCGAAAACTCAATTTACTCCTTTCCCTGCGGGAAAATCTTCGCGGTGAGAGAAAAAACGAGGAATACACTTACTTATGGCAAGAATTATCGGTATTGCAAATCAGAAGGGCGGCGTAGGAAAAACCACCACTGCAATTAATTTAGCGGCGAGCTTTGCTATCCTGGAATACAGGACCTTGCTCATCGATGCCGATCCACAGGCGAATAGTACCACCGGTGTAGGGTTTGATCTGCACAACGTCACTAAAAGTCTGTACGATTGCATGGTAAACGAAGCACCTGCAAAAGATGTAGTTCTTAAAACGGATATTTCGCACCTCGATCTCATCCCATCGCACATCGATCTCGTGGGTGCCGAAATAGAAATGATCAATTATCCCAACAGGGAAAGCGTATTGAAGCGCATCATCGATCCGATCCGCGACGAATACGACTTTATCGTGATCGATTGTTCGCCATCTCTTGGACTGATCACCGTAAATGCATTAGTGGCGGCCGACAGCGTGGTAGTGCCTGTTCAAACGGAATTTTTCGCATTGGAAGGATTGGGCAAATTGCTTAACACGGTAAAGATCGTGCAAAACAGGCTGAACACCGATCTTAAAATAGAAGGTATTTTAATGACAATGTACGACGGAAGATTGCGTCTCTGCAACCAGGTGGTGAGCGAAGTGCGCCGTCATTTTGAAGATATGGTTTTCAGCAGCATCATCCACAGGAACACAAAATTAAGCGAAGCGCCGAGCGTTGGGAAACCGGTTATTTTGTATGATTCCGACAGTAAAGGCGCCGTAAACTATCTCAACCTTGCCAAAGAGATCTTGCAGAAAAACAATCTTACCAGGATCAACCAGGAAGATAAGGTGATGAATTAACCGATATGAAAATCTGGTCGGCTGAAATTTTAAAAGAAAATATTAATAATAAACTTCGTCGGTTAGCATATTCGCCGGTTGCGAATTGCTAATTGCCAATTATCATCATGAGCGCTCAAAATAAAAAAGACGTTTTAGGAAAAGGCATCAGGAGCCTGCTCCAGAATATAGATGCGGATCTTAAAACCACCTCCGGAAATCTCAAGACAGAGATCGTTGAAAAAAGCACCGCCAGTCAACGCATACCGCTCGACCAGATCGAAGTAAATCCGAACCAACCGCGGAAGGACTTTGATGAAACGGCATTGAGTGAACTGGCTGCTTCGATCAAGATACACAATATCATTCAGCCGCTGACGGTGACGCAGATCGGCAATGGCAAGTACAGGCTCATTGCATGCGAGCGCCGTTACCGTGCTTCGAAGATCGCCGGATTGAAAGATGTGCCGGTATATATCCGCGAAACCAGCGACAGCCAGATACTTGAACTTGCGCTCCTTGAAAATCTTCAACGCGAGGATCTCAATGCCATTGAAATTGCAATCAGCTACAAAAGGTTGATGGATGAAACAGATTATACGCAGGAACAGGTGGCAGAACGCATGGGTAAGGAAAGAAGTACCGTAACCAACTACGTGCGTTTGCTCAAATTGCCGCCCGATATCCAGGTGGCGGTTCGCAACGGTACTATCAGCATGGGGCATGCAAGGGCATTAATCAACGTTGATGTAGTGGACAAGCAACTATATATCTTTTCTGAAATAAAAAAGAATGCATTGTCGGTAAGGCAAACAGAGGATCTTGTAAGAAAAATCTACACCGGTTCTGATTCTGTTAAAAGTGCTGTAAAACCCGGATTGTCGCCGGCTTATAAAAAAATAGAAGATAATTTAGCGTCCTCTTTCGGCACGAAGGTGAAACTGGCGCACAGTAAAAAAGGTAATGGCAGCATCACATTCGAATATTATTCGCTGGAAGAATTGAATTCCTTATTGGAAAAATTGAATATTAAAGTGAGCTGATGCTTTTTATAAGAACATTCATACTTTTTTGTTTGTGTACGATCAGCCTGACTGTTGTTTCGCAAAAGCGGGCAGTTGGCGAAGATTCCGTAGTGAAAATAAAGCCGGTCATCAGCGCAAATACCAAACTTCCAAAAGACACTGCCACTAATCCTTACAGTCCGCGCAAGGCCATCGTTCGCTCCGCGATCATTCCGGGCTGGGGACAGATCACCAATAAAAAATACTGGAAAGTACCGATTGTATACGGTGCGTTGGGAACGACCGGCTATCTTTTCTTCCGAAATCTCAATCAGTATAAAGATGCCAAACGCGCTTACGTTCTCGCAACAGATACCATTACTTCAAACGACGTGTTGATCCCGGAACCCTATTACAGCGTACGTTTTCAGCCGGAAAGGATACGTGCGTTCCGGAATTCTGTTCGTCAAAACGTAGATTATTCGGTGCTGTTCTTTATTTTCTTCTGGGGATTGCAGGTAGCAGATGCCGCTGTGGACGCTCATTTGAAGACATTCGACGTGAGCGATGACATCAGCATGTACTTCAAGGCCGGCTATAGCCCGATGGCGAGAACAAACGGAGTGAGTTTGGTCTTCGCCATCAAGTGATCTTCTTTTTATCATTGGAGAAACGAAGCAATCACGAAATAGCCGTGAAATCTACCTTCTGTTGGGTATAGAACTTCCCTTAAAAAACTCTATTTTTATCGTCGCAACAGTTTCGATCACACATCACATCATATATTTTTAATTATGAAAATAGCCCTGATCGGTTATGGCAAGATGGGTAAAGCTATTGAAGAAATTGCTTTACGGAAAGGCCATACAATCAATTTAAAAATAACTTCGGCCAATGCTGGTGAGCTTACCCGGGAAAACCTGCAATTGTGCGATGTAGCGATCGAATTCACCAATCCGCACAGCGCCGTACGTAACATTATGGCTTGCCTGGATGCCGGCGTACCGGTAATCAGCGGCAGCACCGGCTGGCTGGATAAAATGGAGAAAGTAAAAAATTATTGCACAGAAAAGAACGGCACTTTTTTGTACGCGAGCAATTTCAGCATCGGCGTAAATATTTTTTTTGAAATCAATAAGCGCCTCGCAGCTTTAATGGCCGTTCATAAAGAATATGACGTAACCGTTGAAGAAATTCATCACACCGAAAAAAAAGATGCACCAAGCGGAACGGCCATCAGCATCGCCGAACAAATACTGGATCACAGCATCACAAAAAACAAATGGATAAACGAAGCTGCAACGGAAGCAGCCCAATTATCCATCATCAGCAAACGTATAGATCCGGCACCAGGTACACATTCGGTAAAATACAGTTCCGCCATCGACGACATCGAGATCATTCATACGGCGCACAACCGCAGCGGGTTTGCCACCGGCGCGGTAATGGCAGCAACCTATGTTTCCGTGCGCAAAGGAATTTTCACCATGCAGGATGTACTTGATATCAGCTAATGCAGTTTTTAAAACACATACTTTCGGGCATTCTTTTTTTGGTGGCATCTTATTTCGCAAACGCGCAGCTAAAAGAACCGGATATCTTGCTGGCACAATTAAAACTGGCCACTAACAACAGGAGCAGGATCGATCTAAGCAACAGGCTATCGCTTGCGGTAAGATCTGCCGATCCGGACAGCGCCATGCGGCTTGCCGAACATATGGAGCAGCTTTCCGAAATTGAAAATTATCCATATGGCCGGGCCAATGCACATTTATGCATTGCTGCTGCCAGTACCATCAAAGGCAATTACGAAGAGGGTTTTGAACACATCGGGAAAGCTTACGCCATCAGTGAAAAGATCGGCAACGATTCTCTCAAAGGCGCGTGCCTGCTCAGCTTTGCAGGATATTACTACAACAAAAGCAACTACGACAAAGCGATTGAAAAAAGCCTGGCTGCCATTAAAATTTTCGAAAACTTACATTACAGCACAGATGTGGTTCGTTGTAAAATATTGATGGCGCAAGTATACCAGTTAAAAAATGACTTGCCCAGGGCAGAAGTTATCCTCAAAGAAATATCTTCTGTTCCGATAAAAGAGATTAAAATGAAGGTTGCGGCCTTGCATACGCTGGCAAATGTTTATGGGATGGAAGAAAAATATGATCAGGCGCTTGCACTTGACGGAGAAGGATTGGCGCTGTGTGACCGTGAAAATCTTCCCCATCTGAAATCGCAGTTGTATGATAATATGGCCAACTGCTACATGTACAGCGGGAAGTACGATCTGGCAAAAAAATATTTTCATGAAAGCCTTTTATTGGATTCTACTTTTTCTAACCAAAAACAAATGGCCGACACTTATCTCAACCTCGGCCAGCTTTCGCAGCTGCAAAAAAAATATCCGGAAGCGATCGGCAACCTTCGCCATTCACTTTTGTTGTCTGCCCTTAAAGGCTATAAACAGGGATCCTACCAGGCCTATTTATTGCTGAGTGAAGTTTTCAAAAAAAACAACCAGCCCGACAGCGCCATTGTTGCTTTGCAAACAGCCTACGACTATAAAGACAGCATGATCAACGCAAGTACGGAAAACAAGATAGCCGAACTTGAAACAATATACCAGACAGAGAAAAAGGAATCGCAGTTAAAATTGCAGGATGCAACGATCACGAAAAAAAATTTCTTCATCCTCATACTTACGAGTGCCATCGCATTACTCACGCTCACCGGGTTTTTCTTTTACCGCAAACGCCAGTTCAAAGACAAACTATTATTTCAGCAGGAAGTGATGAGGCAGCAGGACCGCGCCACCAGGGCCATTATCGAAGCCGAAGAAAACGAGCGTAAGCGGATCGCCGGCGAATTGCACGACGGCGTGGGACAGATGATGAGCGCCGCAAAAATGAACCTGTCTGTTTTTGAAAACGACCTGGATTTTAAAAACGAGCAACAAAAAATATCGTTTGAAAATGTGATAAGTCTCGTTGACGAAAGCTGCAGGGAGATCCGCAGCGTAAGTCACCAGATGATGCCTAATGCCCTTCTTAAAAGCGGGCTGGCCAGCGCAGTGAAAGAATTTACCGACAAGATCGATGCCCGCATCATTAAAGTGAATTTGTATACCGAAGGATTGAATGACCGCATAGATCCCAATACGGAAACCGTTTTGTACCGTGTAATACAGGAATGCGTGAACAATGCACTGAAACACTCGCAGGCAAATCATCTTGATATTTCTTTGATAAAAGATAAAGACGGGATCGTAGCAACCATTGAAGACAATGGCCGTGGCTTTGATATTGCGGACCAGGATAACCAGGATGGAATCGGTTTAAGAAACATCCTTTCACGCATCACTTATCTGAAAGGCTCCGTAGATTTTGATAGCAAACCAGGCAAAGGAACAGTGATTGCCATTCATGTTCCTGCATAAATATACAAACAATTAAAAATTTCCTTGAACGATCATGCGGAGAAAAGCGCTGTATATATTATTATTTTTCTGTTGTTGCTTCACTACCGGATCGGCGCAGCAAAAAACGGACAGCCTGCAAAATATCGTTAACGGCAATGCCAGCGTCACATCCAGGATATCTGCACTCGAAGAACTGGCGGATATTTATTCTACAAAAAATTTTGAGACGGCGATCGTATTTGCAGATGCAGGATTAAAATTATCCCTTTCGGCAAAAGACAGCAATGCTGCCGGCACGCTCAACAACATCAAAGGAAAAAGTTTTTATCTGAAAGGAAATTACGATAGCGCAGCATTCTTTTATTCTACGGCACTTAATTTTTTACATCATGTAAATGATCAAAAGGCGCGTGCAGAGGTACTGAATAATTCGGGCCGGCTTTACCGCAAATTGAAAGATTACAACAAAGCTCTATCGATGTATAATGAAGCTTTCGATATCTATTTTGCCGCTAATGATGACGATGGAATGGCAACGATCTATAATGAATCGGGGGTGGTATTTGAATACATGGGTGATTTTAATGAAGCCATAACTCGTTATTCAAAGTCGCTGGAACTGCGAAAGAAATTAAAGGATGTTTTGGGCGAATCTTACAGCATTTCTTTCATTGGTGCAATTTATGTGAAGCAGCAAAAATACACCGAAGCGGCACTATACCTGCAACAGGCTTTACAGTTGCGCCGGACACTGAAAGACTCCTTTTCAACCGCGCTCAGCATCACCGACCTGGCGGACATGTATGGTGCAAAAAAAGATTATCAAAAAGCATTTGCTTATTACGATTCTGGTAATGCAATGGCAATGCAGTTGAAATATCCACAGTTGCTGAGCGAAAATTATTTCAAGCTGTCGCAATTGTGGGAATTAAAAGGCGATGCTTCGCAATCATTGGCCTGGTACAAAAAATATACATCCGTAAAAGATTCGCTGTTGTCGGACAAAAAATTTGCCCAGATAGAAGAACTTAATACAAAGTATCAAACAGAAAAGAAAGAAGAACAACTGATGATGCAGCGGAACGAATTGCGGCAAAAGAATTTTTTGCTTGCGTTAATCAGCATTATTTTCCTGCTTGCAATTGTACTTGCCTTTAGCCTGTATCACAAAAGGCAGATCCGGCACAGGTTACAGTTGCAGGTGGAAGTGATGAAACAGCAGGATATTGCAACAAAAGCGATCATCGATGCGGAGGAAAATGAACGCAGGCGCATTGCTGCCGATCTTCACGACGGCTTAGGGCAAATGATGAGTGCAGCAAAAATGAACCTGTCTGCATTCGAGCAACGTATTCCTTTTGAGAACGAGGAGCAAAAAGTTTCATTTGAAAACATCATCAAACTTGTAGATGAAAGTTGTCGCGAAATAAGAAACGTGAGTCACCAGATCATGCCGAATGCCTTGCTCAAAAGCAGCCTTGCAGGCGCGGTAAAAGAATTCATCGATAAAATCGACAGTAAGGTGATCAAAGTGGCGCTGCATGCCGAAGGCCTGAACGACCCCATCGATAAGAACACAGAAAGCGTGCTATACCGCGTCATCCAGGAATGTGTGAACAATGTATTGAAGCATTCCGGCGCAAACTATCTTGACATTGCGCTGATCAAAGATGCCGATGGAATCTCGATCACGATCGAAGACAATGGAAAAGGATTCGTAGAATCCGATCCAAACCACAAAACCGGATTAGGCCTGAAGAATATTATTTCCCGCGTGAGTTATCTCAAAGGAACCATTGATTTTGACAGCACGCCGGGGAACGGAACGTTGGTGGCAATTCATATTCCGGTAAACAGGTGATTGGCGGGAACCTTCTGCCCTATTTAATTCATTTGCGAAATCTGCGGGAAATCCCTAACTTCCTTTTTTATGAAGAAGGAAAAAATATCATTGGCAATCGTTGATGATCACCAGATCGTAATAGACGGGATCAAATCGCTGCTGTTTGGTCACCCGGAATTTGTGGTGGAAATTGAAAGTACTCAACCCGAAAAGATCCAGCAATTGCTTGCGATTCATCCGGCAGACATCCTCTTAACAGATATCATGATGCCGGTGATGAACGGTGCCGAACTTGCAAAAAATGTACACGCAGAATTTCCGGAAACAAAGATATTGGCGCTCTCCATGAGCGGCCAGGGCGATCTTGTGAACCAGATGATAGACGAAAGCAATATTGCAGGATATGTATTAAAAAACATCGGTAAACAGGAATTGCTGAAGGCCCTGGAAAAGATTTCCCGTGGAGGTGTTTATTTCAGCCAGGAAGTACTTGATGAAATGATAAAGGCCAGTGAAAAGAAAAAAAACAGTGAAGAAGTCCGTTTAACGCTCCGGGAAATTGAGATCATCCGTTTAATTGAAAAAGAATACAGCAACAAGCAGATTGCAGACAGCCTGTTCATCAGCGAAAGAACCGTAGAGACGCATCGAAAAAATATTTTCAGAAAAACAAAAACCGCCAGCCTGATAGGTTTGATCAAATATGCTTATGAGCAGAAGCTGATTGTTTAGAGGGTTGGGATTTAGATAGTAAAGGTTTAGATTTTAAATAATCAAGCCCTGTAAGATTCCAAAATAGTTTTGACGATTTCACCGCTTAGTCATTGCTAAAAAAATATCCCGCCCGCACCGCAATTAACCCGATCGTTCCGCTTTTACTATAGCCATCGTAGGTTATTCCGACATCAAATTTTTTATTAAAAACATAGCCGCCACCTGCAGAATAGGCCAGTGCGGTGGCACCATCGATGCCTTTCACTTTTAAAAACCCAACGCCTGTTTTTGCCCCGATGTACAATTTAGATAAAGGGAAATATCTCACCCCAATGCGAACAGGAACGATCTTGTAACTGTGCAGATCTTTTCGCCTTCCGAACAAAGTGGTGAAGCCGGCATCACCGGTGAGCGCAAGGTATTTGATGATCCCATATTGAGCAAGCATATCTGCACCGCCACCCACCGACCACAATGGAAGATTATCCGTTGGCACAGCCAATATAACGCCCCCTGAAAATTGAAAGCCTTTTACATCATTATGCAATCCTTGTTGCGCAAAGACATTACTCAGGCAACAAAAAATAAAAATGGTCGGTATTATTTTAAGCACGGTATTTTTATCTAAAACTAATAAGAATACGCTTCAATTGGAAACAATTTTATTTAAATAAAAACTCCGCAGAAATTCTGCGGAGTTTTTATTACGTCGCATTTGTAGTAATTATTTGCTTTGTCCGAATGTGTACCCGAGGCGCAAACCGATAGTGTTGTTGGTTCCGCCTTTGGCACTATAGCCGGTGTATTTTGCCAGCAGATCAAGGTTAGGACTGAATTTATAACCAATTCCAGGAGCATAAGTAAACGCAGTTTTAGAACCCGACTTCGTTCCAAAACCTGCACCTAACTGAGCGGAACCGTATACCATCGACTGGCCGAATTTCACTTCTATACCTGCCAAAACCGGGATTATGTCGGCATTGCTGATATTATTTTTTCCACCGAAAGAAATATACCCTGCAGACCCTGTAAGATCCAGCATAGGGTCGATAGTATAATTCACTTTTAACGAACCACCAAAGCCAAAATTGTGGAAATCACCGAAATTACCGATTGGAAGTTGTCCGTCAAGACCGATACCGAATTTTGCCTGGGCTTTTGCACCTAGAGACGCAATCATAGCAATTGCGAGACTTAAAATTACTTTTTTCATTTTTTTTATTTTTAGTTTATAAATCGGGCGTAAATAAGGTGACTTGAACACATAATAATTTGCGCCGTATTAAAAAAATAACACATAACCGATGTACGATCCCGGTACCTAACGCAAAAACGAGGCCGGAGATTTTTGGAGCCGGAAGTATGATGTAAAAATTGATTTTTCCGGATCACAAAACCAGGAAAAAAAGAAAATTTTTAAATAAAAAAAACGCCGCAATTGTTTACGGAGTTATTCTTATAATCAGCGTTGGAATTACTTGCCCTGCCCAAAAGTTTAATGAAAATTATCAGCTTCGGGATTTAAATTCTTCTTCCAGGTTTGCCAGCATATCTTTCGTCATCTGCTCAAGATCATATTCTTCTTTCCAGCCCCAGTTATCGCGGGCTATACTGTCATCAACGCTTTGCGGCCAGCTATCCGCTATGGCCTGGCGATAATCAGGTTTGTAAGTAATTTCAAAATCGGGTATCGTTTTTTTAATTTCTGCGGCTATCTCTTTTGGCGAAAAACTCATCCCGGAAATATTATAGGAAGTACGCACCGAAATTTTTTCCGCCGGCGCTTCCATCAATTCAATCGTTGCTTTGATGGCATCGGGCATATACATCATCGGCAAATAAGTATTCTCACCTAAAAAACATTCATACTTTTTCTCTTCCAGTGCTTCATGGAATATCTCAACCGCATAATCTGTCGTTCCACCGCCGGGCGCACTTTTATAGCTGATCAACCCGGGGTAACGCAAACTGCGCACATCTACTCCAAATCTTTTATTGTAATAATTGCACCAGAATTCGCCGGCATATTTACTGATGCCATACACTGTAATCGGTTCGATGATGGTTTGCTGAGGACAATTTTGCCTGGGCGAAGTGGGGCCGAAAACCGCGATGGAACTTGGCCAATAGATTTTATGTAAATTCTCTTCGCGCGCAATATCGAGTACATTTAACAAGCCCTGCATATTGAGGTTCCAGGCAAGGTTTGGATTTTTTTCGCCGGTGGCCGACAGGATCGCCGCCAGGAGATAGATCTGCGTAATACCCTGGCGAATCACCTGCACGTGCAGCATTTCCTTGTTCATCACGTCCATGCTTACGTATGGCCCGGTGCCTTCCAGCAATGGATTCTGTTCGCGCAGATCAGATGCAATCACATTGGAATTACCATAGATCTTACGCAACGCCATCGTCAGTTCCACCCCTATCTGGCCCGAGGCGCCAATTACGAGGATCTTTTCTTTTGCCATATAGCGAATTATTTTGATACACGAAATTGTGCGAATTAGGTGGAATAGAAAAATCAATTTCTCTTAGTCCTTAGCGATTTAGGGTTGCAAATTGTGCCATTTCTAAACTTTAATCCCTGCGCTTCCAAACCATTCACCGAATACTTGCCCATCGCCACCGCTCACTCAAAACCGCCTATTCGCTTTGCTTTTATCTAAACTATTTTCTATATTTCTATAGTTTTCTAAAACTCATTACTTCAAAAAAAATTATGAAAAAAAAATTATGGATAATCGCGTGCATTTTCGCCTTGCAGCAGAACGTCCTCGCTCAAACAAAACCGGAATTGCCGACGGATTTTTTTGAAAAATTTTCTTATACATTGCCTGCCGGATTTAATTATAAAGATTCGGCCCGGCTCGCGTCTGAAATAAATAAGATCGGCCTCGAGATCGATCAGCTGCAATCGGCAGCAGTAAAGGAATACAGCATCAGCGATTCTACGCGGCTGTATCTTTCCTTAAATGATATCGTTTATACACATACTTATTTTAAAAGGCAGCAGCAGGCAATCGAAAATATTAACCGGCAGCGTAGCCTAAGGCAATCGCCGGTATACAGGCTGCCGGTACATTTCTGGGAAATGGCCTACAATAATGCCACTTTGATGCATAATGATGATGGAAGTGAAGCTTTTAAAGAAGCTTTCAAAAAAGCGATTGCGGATCAGTTCAAAAATATCGACGCCGGTTTTGCAACAGACATTGCCAACCAGATGAAGGGAGTTTTTGATAGCGCTTCTGTGCCGCTTTATTTTACCGACATCAGGAAAACAGTAGAGCAAGCGATCAACCGCGGCAACAGTAAACTCAATTACGGCGCAGCATTCTCCTTGTTTACGCAATACATGGATTATTCTTTACGTAAAAAATATCAGCCGCTGATCGAACAGTCTTTGTACGCAATTTCTGCTGCAAAAGTTGCAGAAGAGAACGTAAAGATCCCGATGCGCGATGGAATAAAACTAAATGCTTTTATATACCGCGATATCAATAGCGCCGAAAAAGTTCCTGCAGTCGTTTCTCTGAGTCCTTATCCTTCCGGCGCTGAAGGAACAAAAGGAAATGTTTTTGCAACCAACGGTTATATATATGTATACGTTGATACGCGCGGGCGCCGCGAAAGCGAAGGCACGTTCATGCCTTATGAAGATGATGCGCGCGACTTTTATGACATCATCGACTGGGTAAGCAAACAACCCTGGTGCGATGGGCAGGTGGCCACTTCCGGCGGCTCCTATCTTGGTTTTGATCAATGGCAGGCCATCCGGAAAAAATACAAACATCCGGCACTTAAAGCCATCAATCCAATGGTGTCGGTTGGTTTTGGAATCGATTTTCCGCGCAATGCCGGCCAGTTTTATCCATACATTTTGCAGTGGGCAAATTTTGTAAGCGGAAAGGAACTCAATGAAGCAGTTTTTTACGACAGCAAATTCTGGAACGACAGAAATTATGAATTGTATAAAAATCACGTACCATTTGCAAAACTGGATTCGGTGGCTGGTTTACCAAATCCTGTTTTTCAAAAATGGGTAAGTCACCCGGACTTCGACAATTACTGGACAGATATTTTGCCCAGGCCCGAAGACTATGCAAACATCGACATCCCGGTTTTTTCGATTACAGGATACTATGATGCGGACCAGGGCGGTGCCATGTATTATTTCAACCAACATCAGAAATATGGAAATACTGCAGCTTTGAAGGATCATATTTTGCTGATCGGACCTTATGTTCACGGCGCCGCACAATGGCAACCGAACGTGATTCAAAATGGACTTGAGCTGGAAAAGGAAGCGCAGATACCGATCTACAAATATGTGATCTGGTGGTTCGACTGGAAATTAAAAGGCAAACAAAAGCCGGCATTCATTAAAGACAAGATCACCTATTTCGAAACCGGGAGCCATGCATGGAAAGGAACTTCTTCCTTTAAACAACTAACTACCGATTCAATAGAGTTGTACCTCACTCCTACTGTCGTAAGCAATAAACAAAGAAAAAATCTCTTCAGCCTTGACCTAAAAAAACCTGCAGGCAATGCATCGATTAAATACAGTCATGATATTGCCATGGCGATCGACTCATCGTTTTTGTTTGCCCAATCAAAGCCGTTCGACGATTCGCTGTATTTGATTTCACCTTACAACCTGATCTTTGAAAGCGCACCGCTGGAAAAAGACATTATCATCAGTGATAAAATTCTTGCGCGCATTTATGCAACATTGAATGTTCCCGATGCTGATTTTGAAATATCGGTGGAAGAGATAACGCCAGATGGGAAGGACCTTAATTTTGCCTTCGGAAACGTTCGCGCACGCTACCGCGAAGGCGATGAAAAAGGCAGGTTGGTTAAGCCCAATGAAGTGATCGAATTAAATTTTAAAAACATTTATATTTATATAAAAAGAATTTCCAAAGGCAGCAAACTCAGACTGATGTTTCAAAGCACTAATACGCCCTGGGCCGAAAAGAACTATGGATTTGGCGGCACGGTGAGTAGCGAAAGCACATCTGCACCGCGGATCATAGAAGCCAATATTCTGATGAGTAAAAAATATCCGAGCAAGATAGTGATACCGGTGACTGATAAGTAGCTTAGACGTTTAGGGGTTAGAAGCTTTTATTAAGAGGCTCTTTCCCCTAACCTCTAAACCCTAAACTTTCTATACCTTTGTTTCATGGAAAATTATCTGAAGGAACTTTTCGCAAATCAACTATACAATGAAAAAAACTTCTTTCTCATCGCCGGCCCTTGCGTTGTGGAAAGCGAGGAGCTGATCAACGAAGTGGCAGAAAAAGTGAGTACCATCTGTAAAAGACTGGGCATTCCGTATATTTTCAAATCATCGTATAAAAAAGCCAACCGCACCAGTGCAGGATCCTTTACCGGCATTGGCGATGAAGCGGCACTTCAACTGGTTAAAAAAGTGGGCGAAAGATTCGCGGTTCCAACTACCTCCGATATCCATTCCGAACGCGAAGCCGCGATGGCTGCGAAATATGTCGACATTTTACAGATACCGGCCTTTCTCTGCCGGCAAACAGAATTGTTGATTGCCGCTGGCGAAACCGGCAAGATCGTAAATGTGAAGAAAGGTCAGTTTCTTAATGGGCCCTCCATGAAATTTGCTGTAGAAAAAATAAATAATACCGGCAATTATAAAGTGGGCTTGATAGAAAGAGGAAATACATTCGGCTACCAGGATCTGGTAGTGGATTACCGAAACATTACCTGGATGAAGGAGATAAAGGTGCCGGTGATCATGGATTGCACACATTCTTTACAGCAGCCGAATCAATCGGGCGGCGTTACCGGTGGTAATCCGGAACTGATCGAAACCATTGCCAAAGCAGCCATTGCCACCGGTGCGGATGGTCTATTCATCGAAACACATCCAAATCCTGCGATAGCAAAAAGTGATGGCGCCAATATGCTTCGCCTGGATCTGCTGGAACCTTTGCTGGAAAAGCTGGTAAGGCTGCGGGAAGCGATTGTATAGCATTATGAGTGTAAGGTTGAAAGTTCAAGGTTGAACTTTTTTCCCCATCACGCAAATCTGCTTCCTCCCGTAATCTTACTTTTGTAAAAAAAGTAATGACTTCAGATCAATTCAACGACCTCGCGCGCAGCAGGCGCTCTGTTTTTCCAAAACAATTCGTCCCCGGAAAAGAAGTTCCGAAGGAAATAATAGAACAGATTTTAATCAACGCCACATGGGCACCCAATCACGGGCAAACGGAACCATGGCAGTTTTCGGTTTTCTCCGGCAAAGGATTACAGACCTTCGCAAATTTTCAAAGTGAAATATATAAACAAACAAGTGGCGAAAATTTCATGCAGGGAAATTATGAAAAGCTCCGGCAAACACCGCTGTTGGCTTCACATATCATTTCCATCGGAATGAAAAGAACGACCACCAAACGCATTCCAGAAATTGAAGATGTGGAGGCGGTGGCATGCGCCGTGCAAAATATTTATTTGTCTGTAAGTGCATATGGCCTTGGTGGATACTGGACGAGCGGCGGCATTACCTACAAGGAAGAAGCGAAAGAATTTTTTGGCCTCGGCGCCGAAGATAAATTGCTCGGTTTCTTCTACATCGGTTATGTGGATGTTCCATCGCCTTCGGCGAAAAGAAAACCTTTAGAAGAAAAAGTGATCTGGATCAATGGTTAAATGTACATCAGACTTTTTTGATAAAACCAAGGCGCGTTACTATTAAAGATACCTTACCGGATTTCTCCGCGCATTGAAAATGTAACGTTTTACGTTCATCCAAAAAGCGACGAACAGGTAAACCACTACCGGGGAACCCATCGTAAGAAATGATATATAGATAAAATACTTCCGGATCGTGCTGGTTGCGATACCCATCTTTTCCCCAATGGCCGTGCAAACTCCGAAAACGTGCCACTCTATAAATTGTTTGAAACGGTTCATGAGGCTAATTTATGCTTATTTTTTCAAAGTTTGGGGAATACGGATTACCGGTTAGGGGAAGTTTATATGGTTTATCGGCCTGTGGCCTGTTTAGATGCTTAAGCTTTAAACGTTTGCCTAAAAATGATTTTTTTAGAAGCCGGCACCAAACTAAACGCCTGAACAGGGCGTAGGCCGCTAAACTTATAAAACATAAACTTCCCCTAACCGCTAATCCCTAATCTCTAAACTTTTTTGCCTAATTTTGCACCAATCTCTAAGTTAATTGACATAACGCTGACAATTTATCGAACAAACCACCACATTTAACGCCGTTTTTCTTTAACCTATCAGCAAAGGCCCGTTAGCAAAATTATTACAAATTCAAATTTTTATTATGGCTTTCGACATTGAAATGATCAAGAAGCTTTACGAAAACTTCCCTTCACGGGTGGAAGCTGCCCGTAAAGTGGTAGGCAAACCCCTCACCCTTACAGAAAAGATATTGTATGCCCACTTGTGGAGCGGCGAAGCTACTTCAGCGTATACAAGAGGTAATTCTTATGTGGATTTTGCCCCGGATCGTGTGGCAATGCAGGATGCAACTGCGCAAATGGCGCTTTTGCAATTCATGCAATCCGGTCGTACAAAAGTAGCAGTTCCTTCTACCGTACATTGCGATCACCTTATCGAGGCCAAAGTAAACAGCGCCACGGATCTCGACAGAGCCGTGCACGAAAGCAGTGAAGTATACGACTTCCTCGCTTCCGTTTCCAACAAATATGGCATTGGCTTCTGGAAACCAGGCGCCGGTATCATTCACCAGGTAGTGTTGGAAAACTATGCTTTTCCGGGCGGTTTGATGATCGGAACGGATAGTCATACGGTAAATGCAGGCGGACTTGGAATGATCGCAATCGGCGTAGGTGGAGCGGATGCGTGCGATGTAATGGCGGGACTTCCATGGGAACTGAAGATGCCGAAGCTGATCGGCGTAAAATTAACAGGTAAACTAAACGGCTGGACCGCCCCGAAAGACGTTATATTAAAAGTGGCGGGTATCCTCACTGTAAAAGGTGGTACAGGTGCCGTTGTTGAATATTTTGGAGAAGGCGCCACCAGCATGAGTTGTACCGGTAAGGGTACCATCTGTAACATGGGTGCTGAAATTGGTGCCACCACTTCTACTTTCGGTTACGATGACAGTATGAGCCGTTATCTTGGTGCAACAGGCCGCGCAGATATCGCCGCTTTGGCCGATACAATAAAAGAACATCTTACAGGTGACGCAGAAGTATATGAAAATCCTGCTCTCTATTTTGACCAGGTGATCGAAATCAATCTCGATGAGCTGGAACCACATTTGAATGGCCCGTTCACACCGGATCTGGCTACGCCGATATCAAAAATGAAAGAAGCGGCTGCAGCTAACGGCTGGCCCACAAAGATCGAAGTCGGACTTATCGGAAGCTGTACAAATTCTTCTTATGAAGATATCAGCCGCGCCGTGAGTCTCGCAAAGCAGGTGACTGAAAAGGGACTTACATTAAAATCTGAATTTACTATTACTCCCGGTTCTGAACAGGTTCGTTATACGATTGAAAGAGACGGCTTCCTGGATACTTTCGACAAAGTGGGTGCCACCGTTTTTGCAAATGCGTGTGGACCTTGTATCGGAATGTGGGCGCGCGTAGGTGCAGAAAAAGCAGAAAAAAATACCATCGTTCATAGCTTCAACAGGAACTTTGCAAAGCGTGCCGATGGAAATCCTAATACATTCGCATTCGTGGGATCGCCGGAGATTGTAACAGCAATGGCGATCGCGGGTGACCTTAATTTCAACCCGTTAACCGATACATTGATCAATGACAAAGGGGAAGTGGTAAAGCTTGATCCGCCAACAGGATTTGAATTACCTCCCCGCGGTTTTGCGGTAGATGATCCTGGCTTCCAGGCACCCGCCGAAGACGGCAGCGGCGTTCAGGTGCTGGTGTCTCCTACCAGCAAGCGTTTGCAATTGCTTGATCCTTTCGCAGCGTGGGAAGGTACCGATCTCAAAGGATTGCGTTTACTGATCAAAGCAAAAGGAAAATGTACAACGGATCATATTTCAATGGCCGGCCCCTGGTTGAAATTCCGCGGACACCTCGACAACATCAGCAACAACATGCTGATCGGTGCGGTGAATTTCTTCAACGAAAAAACGGATCTTGTCAAGAACGAACTCACCGGCGAATACGGCCCTGTTCCGGCAACACAAAGAGCCTATAAAGCAGCCGGCATCGGCAGTATCGTAGTGGGCGATGAAAACTACGGTGAAGGGTCTTCGAGAGAACATGCGGCGATGGAGCCACGCCATCTCGGTGTGAGAGCCGTGCTGGTAAAGTCATTCGCACGTATTCACGAAACGAATCTCAAAAAGCAAGGTATGCTTGGATTAACATTTGATGACAAGGCCGACTATGATAAGATCCAGGAAGATGACCTGATCGACATTATCGGACTGACTACATTTGCTCCCGACAAACAATTACAATTGGTGCTGAACCATAAAGATGGTACGACTGAAACTATTAATGTGAATCACACTTACAACGAACAGCAGATCGAATGGTTCAAGGCAGGAGGTGCCCTGAATATTATCCGCAAAGAATTTGCAGCTGCACAAAAGTAAATTTAATAAAAATATAAGCAAAAACGCTCCATCTCCGGAGCGTTTTTTATTTTGAAAAAATTAAGCAACCATCGTTTATGAGCGTTCGTCTTATAAGAACAAAACATCTTGGGAAACATAGGTGATTTGGTAGGTTAATATCAACTAGCCGTCTTTCTGAAAAGGAAGACGGTTTTTTTATTGCTGACTGAACATTTCTTCCAGCATGCTAAATAATTGTGGATGCTTGCTTTGCAACAGATCGGGCCGCTCAAAAAAATATTCTGAAATCACCGCAAAAAATTCTGCCTGGTTGGTAACACCGTATGGATTGATATCGGATTTACCTTCAGCGATCTTCTTTATTTCCTGATGGATCATGTCTACCCAAGGCAACACATATTGCTGCCAGATCAGCAATTCCGGAATGCCGTCAGTATCGCCGTCTGACTTGTCTATCAGGTGAACAAATTCGTGAATGACCGTATTACTCTTATCGGTGCTATTACTGAATCCGGCTTCTATAGCGGGTTTAGACAACAACATTTTCCCTTCCATGTACCCCGAACCTACCATACCCATAATGTTTCGTTCTTCCGTTCCCGTACTTTGAAAGTCGTGATTAAATGTATCGGCATATACCAGCACTTCTTTGAGATTATGATATTTCCAATGAGAAAAATTAAAGATGGGAATGACGGCTCCGGCTGCAACCAGCAACTGGTCGCCTTTGGTGACAGTTGTATTTACGGGAGTAATCCTCACCGTCTGCAAAAAATCGTTTACATCGGCCTCGAACTCCCGTTTTTTATCGGAAGAAAGTTTGCTGTAAAACAATACGTTCTTTTCCAGGAAATCGGGATCGGCAGAAATAATTTCCACAGGAGTTTTTTCAACCTTGCGGGTAAAAAACAGGAGA
>JAATFP010000093.1 GCA_015655125.1 Chitinophagales bacterium
AAATATGAGCTACAATTTTACGCGCAGCGTACAATATCGCAATGGGTTGATCATCGACCCGTATATCAGGGTGGACGTTGGTTTCAGCGCTTTGTTATTAAGTGAAAAATCTGCGCGGAGAAGTCATAGCCCGTTCCGCGATTTTGAAAATATCTGGCTGAGCCTGGAAGTATTCAACCTGATCAACCGCGAGAATACGATCTCGTATCAATTGATAAAAGATTTTTCCAACTCCACTTATGCTATACCGAACAGGCTCACGCCACGTTTGCTGAATTTGAAAATTGTAGGTCGGTTTTGATTTAAAGGTTCAAGGTTCAAGGTTTCTTAAACCTCATGCTGGCTGCTATTTCGCAGTGTTCGATAATTTGGAAAGACCTTGAACATTAAACCTTGAACCTTGAACCTTAAACTTTGAACCTTTAACGTAATAATTTATTTAACTTTTCCACCGCAGAATCCTCAATGTTGATAATTAAATTAGCATTGTGTATGATAGAAAAATTAAATTTGGAAAGAACGATTTAAAACCTGCTATCAAACAATTTAAATTAACCCAAACATATTTTTTCAGCAAAGTCTGAAGAAATATTTAAAACTGAAAAGCATTGACAGACACTATCATTAACCTTGAAACGGTTAACCCTATTGAGTTTTTCGGCGTTAATAATGGCAAGCTCGACATTCTCAAAAAGAAATTCCCCCTGTTAAAAATTTTAAGCCGTGGAACGCAGATAAAATTAAGCGGAGCCCCGGAACAAATTGAAGAAGCCAAAGAAAAAATTGATCTATTAGTTCAGTACCTCGAAAGAAACGGTCACATGAGCGAAAATTATCTTGAACAAATTTTAGGAGGCGATGACGAAAAGTCTATCGACAATTTCATCGATCGCAATCCGAACGACGTGCTGGTATTTGGCCCGAACGGCAAAACGGTACGTGCAAGAACCGCCAATCAAAAAGCGATGGTGCAGGCATGCGACAAAAATGATATCCTGTTTGCGATCGGACCTGCAGGTACCGGTAAAACCTACACGGCCGTGGCGCTGGCGGTGAGAGCATTAAAAAACAAACTGGTAAAGAAAATCATCCTTACCAGGCCCGCAGTAGAAGCAGGCGAAAGTCTTGGTTTCTTACCCGGCGATCTCAAAGAGAAGATCGATCCATACCTGCGCCCGTTATATGATGCGTTGGATGATATGATTCCGGCTGACAAGCTAGGCTATTACATGAGTACGAGAACAATCGAAATTGCGCCGCTCGCTTATATGCGCGGGCGTACATTGGACAATGCATTCATTATTTTGGATGAGGCGCAAAATACAAACGATCTCCAGATCAAGATGTTCCTCACCCGTATCGGGCCCAATGCAAAAGCGATCATCACCGGTGACCCTACACAGATCGATCTGCCGAAAAATCAACAAAGCGGTTTATTTCGTGCAACGAAGATCCTCCGGAACATCGATGGCATCGCACACATCGAACTCGATGAAGAAGACGTGGTAAGACACAGGCTCGTTAAGTCCATCATCAAGGCTTACAATAAAGAAGATGAACAAATCACTAAAGAAAAAGAATTACGCGATAAAGAAAGAAGATAATTTCGCAGGATGAAACATTGCAAACACAAAAAAATAAGGTGGCTTCTCTGCTGCCTTATTTTTTTTATTCATAGTTGCCGGGAACAAAAAGATTATAAAGACTTTCAGCCAACGAAAGCCGATAGCGTTGCAAAAGCAGCATACATCCGTCGCGCGTATGCCACCCTTGCAGCCAGCACGCCGTTGATCAAAAGCGGCGACATCGTTACAAGGACCGGCAATGATTTTACCAGCAAAAGTTTAAAAACTTTGAACCAGCGTGACCAAACATTTTCCCATTGCGGAATTGCCAGCGTAGAAAATGATACCGTGTTTGTATATCATGCCTTGGGCGGTGAATTCAATCCGGATCAGAAAATAAAGCGGGAACCTTTTGAACTTTTTACAGAACCCTACAACAACAATGGTTTCGGGATATTTCGTTTTTCAATCCCGGGCGAAGATGCAACACTACTGGTAAATGTTGCACGATCAAATTACCAAAAAGGCTTGATGTTCGATATGGACTTTGATCTTAAAACGGATGACAGAATGTATTGCGCGGAATTTGTATACAAAAGTTTTTTAGTTGCCTATCCAAAAAAGATATCGTTCCCATTGAGCCATATCAAAAAATTTGAATTCATCGGAGTAGATGATATCTTCTTACATCCGTTTAGTAAACGGATACAAACGGTTTTTTACAAATAGTCCGCTCACTTATCGCTTTATAAAATCTTCCCGCATCGGGCTGAAGATATCCAGCAATGTTCCGGCTTCCAGGCAAACCACCCCGTGCCAGAGATAGGATGGAACGTAAAACACATCTCCGGCTTTCAATACATCCTTTGTTCCATCGATCTCCACTTCAAAGGAACCGTTTTCCACATGCGTCATCTGTACGTGATAATGCTGATGAAGCGCTCCCACCGCCCCCGTTTGAAATTCCACTTTAACCATCATTACTTTTTCATCGAAACAAATGACCTTTCTTTTTACCCCGTTTCCCAGGTCTTCGCATACGACATCTTCATTATGAATAAATGACTTCATGTTCATGTCTTGTAAATTTATTGGCAATAATACTCATGTTGACCAACAACTGTTCATAAAAGAAAAAGAAATGCGTTCCAAAATCTCTAACGTAGACAGGCTTGGTTAAACACAATCAACAGAAAGGAGCAGAATAATAGACGAAAACAAAATATTTTAACCGGGAACGATGCCGGTAACGATGCCGGTAATCCCGAAACATCTTTACCTTAGTTTTACAAAATTATTGCGATATGAATAAGCCTGCCACCATAAAAGATATTGCGCGGATATTGAAGATATCTACCTCCACCGTGTCTCGCGCGATGCGAAACGCTACTGATGTTAGCATTGAAACAAAAAACGCCGTGGTAGCTTTGTCAGAAGAACTCAATTATCTGCCCAATAAGTTTGCGCTTAGTTTGCAACAAAAGCAAACGCATACCATAGGGGTTATTGTTCCCAATCTCGATTACATCATGGCAACGATGTTGAAGGGCATCGATGAAGTGGCATTGGAAGCGGGTTATACGGTAATGGTTTGCCAGAGCAACGAATCATTCGGACGCGAAATAGTCAATACGAAAAGGTTATCCAACAGTATTGTAGACGGTTTCATCGTTTCAGTTTCCAGTGAAACAAAAGTGTTTGATCACTTTAAAAAGATACAGGCACAAAATGTTCCGATAGTAACATTTGACCGCGTGATCCCCGAATTGACAGTCCCTTCCGTTTATCTTGACAACAAAGATGGCGGCTCTCAGGCCACGGCGCATTTGATAGAGCAAGGTTATAAAAGGATAGCAATATTGGCCGGCCCGAAAAATATGGAGATCAGCAATCACCGTCTGAATGGCTATCTCGCGGCATTAAAAAAATATAAGATCAAAGTTGATCTCGATCTCATCATCAATTGCGATTTCAACCAGGATTATGCATTCATTGCTACGCAAGAACTGCTGGCAATGAAAAAGCGCCCCGATGCGATTTTCACCATCAGCGACAGAATGGCCATTGGTGCCATGCTTGCAATAAAAGACAAGGGGCTTACCATGCCTTCGGATATCGGCCTGGTTGGTTTCAACAACGAGCCGCTGCTCAGTTTACTGGAGCCCGCCATCAGCAGCGTGGATCAACCAGCATTTGAAATGGGTAAAGCCGCCGCAAAGTTGTTTATACAAATGATGCACAATACGGAAGATATGAGCAACGTGAAAGAAGTACTCAAACCAAAATTGATCGTTCGTGAATCATCACAAAAAAATCAAAAAATAAAACGAATAAAATGATCATAAAAAACCTATCGTTGCTTATTTGCCCGATCTTTTTAGCGCTGTTTTCATTCGCAACGACAATTAATGTTGCAAACATAGAAGAACTGAATGTTGCAGCCAAAGCTGCAAAGCCAGGAGATATAGTCATTTTGAAAAATGGTGTATGGAACAATGCAGATATACTGATTACATGCGAAGGTATAAAAGATCAGCCTGTCACTTTCAAAGCACAGACAGCAGGAAAAGTAATCATCTCCGGAAGATCCTCCATACAGCTGGGAGGAAGTTATATTGTTATCGATGGATTTTATTTCGTAAACGGTTATGCAGCTAAAAATGCGGTCATCAGCTTTCGTTCCGGTAAAAATGATGTGGCCAACAATTGCCGCGTTACCAACTGCGCCATCAACGATTACAACAACCCAAAGCGGATGGAGGAAAATTATTGGGTATTGTTTGCAGGAAAAAACAACCGCGTGGATCATTGCAGTTTTGTAAATAAAAAAAATATGGGCGTGCTGGTCGCCGTAACACTTGATGACGAACGCAGCCGCGAAAATTTCCATTCCATTGATCACAATTATTTCGGACAGCGCTTGCCATTGGCTTCAAACTCCGGTGAGATCATCCGGGTGGGCGTTTCGCAGCATGCTCTGTTTAATTCCAATACGCAGATTGTTGATAATTTCTTTGAACATTGCGACGGAGAAACGGAGATTGTTTCTATTAAATCCAGTGCAAACGTTGTACGCAACAACCTCTTTAAAGAATGCCAGGGCGGTGTTGTTTTACGACACGGAAATAATAATACTGTAGAAAATAATATTTTCTTGGGCAACGGAAAGCCGGGTACAGGTGGCGTTCGCATTATCAACAAAGGGCAATGGGTGGTGAATAATTTTTTTTACGAATGCCGTGGCACCGGCTTTCGCTCGCCTTTGTCCCTGATGAATGGCGTTCCCGATTCTCCACCCACAAGGTACGTGGAAGTGAGTGATGCAGTGGTAATGAACAATAGTTTTATCAACTGCTCGCCCATCAGTTTTTGTGAAGGAAGTGACAGTGAAAGATCGGTGACTCCGCATGATGTATATTTTTCAAAAAACATTTTTTACAACAAAAAAGACACCAGTATTTACAAGGCTTTTGATGATATCAGCAGGATTAGATTTTCCGATAATATCGTAAATAATTCGCTTCTGCAGCAATTGGTTTACGGATTTCGCAGAGAAAATCTTTTGGTGCCTGGACAATCAATTTCTTATGCAAGTGCTGACAAGCGAACTACCGGCAACAAAAACAAAGACTCGCTTGATGCCATTGCTACAGGCAGGCTGACGGGGAAACTATCATCTCAACCGGGATATCATGGTGAAGAAAAGTATAATGCTGTACTGGAAAATGCTCCGAAATTATCAGGTGCCAGATGGTTTGGTAAATTGATTGCAGCAGAAAAAATGATCATAAACGTTACAGCGAAGGATGGAGATGAATTGACGAAAAAGATCCTTCAGTTTGCCGGTAAGAAATTAACGATCCGACTCACAGGGAAACTGTATTCCATTACACAGCCTTTATTGGTCGAAGGTGATGTAACGATACTTTCGGACAAACAACCTGTGATATTTTCGGCCAATATAAATGAACAGATCTTTCAGATTAAAGGCGGAAGCGCTCTTTCGTTGGAGAATATTTCTGCGGATCTTTCCGGTATAAAATTCACCAAAGCATTTATCACTTCAGATGTCGGAGGAAGCAGCAATCACAGCAATTTCAGAATGACTAATTGTAGGTTTAAAAATCTCTCCGGCGATTTTTTCATTGCATCAAAATCTACTTTACTTGACAGTGTTGTTGTAACCGCCTCCTTCTTTACCGGCATCACCGGAACCATTTTTAATTTCAATAACGAAACAGATAAAAAAGGTTATTACAACGTTGAAAAAATTTCTATGAATGGCAACAACTTTGTTGACAACAAGGGACAATTGCTTGGTTTATTGCGTACCGGTACTGATGAAAGCACGATGGGTCCTTTATTAAATTTCAGCAACAATACAATTGCTCATTGCCAGTCGGATGATCAACCAATAATTTATCTGAACGGTGTGCAGGAAACATATCTTATTGGAAATAGCTTTACAAATAATAATCCTGGCGGCACGTTAATAAAATATGATGATGCCGTTCGTGCAATGCACACTTTCAATAACAATAAGATAGCAGCTTCCGGCAAAGTAGTTCCCGATAAATTTGTAGAACAAAACAACAACAATATTACACCATAAATAAAAAATAATGAAGACAATTCACCAGGTACATCCACGTGATTTCAAAGGTTATGATACGACTCAGATCAGAGAGAATTTTTTATTGGAAAGTCTTTTGCAGAAAGATAAGATAGAATGCGTTTACACCCATTACGACAGAATGGTGATAGGCGCTGCTTTTCCGGTGACGAAAAGTTTGCAACTAACAAGCTATGATGAATTGAAATCGGAAAATTTTCTTGATCGCCGGGAGATAGGCATCATCAATATTGCCGGCAGCGGAACAATCGAAGTGGATAAAGAAAAATTCAATCTCGGAAAACAGGATTGCCTGTACATCGGCAAAGGGAAAAAAAATATCGTTTTCAATAGTACAGATAAAACCGCTCCGGCAAAATTTATTTTATTTTCCTGTCCGGCGCACAAAGAATTCCCAACGCAGCTGATGAGTTTGTCGGAAGCCTTGCCGGCAGAAATGGGAAGTCTTGATAACAACAATCATCGCACGATCAACAAATATATCCACAACGATGGCATACAAAGCTGCCAGTTGGTATTGGGTGTTACTAATTTTAAAAAAGGAAGTATCTGGAACACGATGCCGCCACACACGCACGACAGGAGAATGGAGGCATACTTCTATTTCGATCTTTCGCAGGATCAGCGTGTAATCCATTTTATGGGAGAACCCGGCGAAACGCGACACCTGTTTTTAAATAACGAGCAGGCGATCCTTTCGCCAAGCTGGAGCATTCATAGTGGGGTTGCTACCGCAAATTATTCTTTCATCTGAGCAATGGCCGGAGAAAATATGGTTTTTACCGATATGGATCCGGTGCCGTTAGCTACGCTGAGGTAGTGAGTGGTCAATGTTCAAATCTTCGGGAGTACCCGCTTTTTTGGGTAACACCTTAATTTCTTAAACAATTTTACACGGGATAATTGGTAATTACCCCCACTTACAAAATGATGACCAATAACAATGATTTTTGAGTTTAAAAAATTATCAATTACCCATTCTAAAATTATCCATTACTCTAAACTTGCTTTTCTTAGATATTCCGGTTATTTTTGGCGGAAATAAAAAAAACTTCTTTATGAAAAAAATTATTGTAGCGGCACTTGTATTATCAACTGCCATTTTTGTTGGTTGTAAAGGTGGTGCCAGTGGCGATCCAAAAGCTGTACTGAGTGAATTCTTTGATGCCCTCAGCAAAAAAGATATGACTGCAGCGCGTAAGCTTGCTACTGCGGAAAGTAAATCAATGCTCGATCTGATGGAAATGGGCATGAAAACAGAAGGTTCTAAAGGGCTCGATAAATATGACAAAAGCAAAATGGAATTCGGCGAAGTGAAGATCGATGGCGATAAAGCAACCGTTTCGGTAAAAGAAACCACTTCTGGTGAAACAGTAAATTATCCTTTGAAGAAAGAAGACGGCGGCTGGAAAGTGGCATTCGACAAATCTTCTTTGATGACGATCGGAATGGATAAAATGAACGAAAAGAATATCAACCCGATGGACAGCATCAGCAAAGGAATGGAAGAACTGAATAAGATCGACATGGATTCATTGAAAAGGGAAACAATGAAAGCCATCGACACGATGAATACAGAACTAAAGAAAGTTCAGTAATCCGGTCGACATATTTTAAAAGCCTTCCGATCGTATCGGAAGGCTTTTTTGTAAATGAACCGGAAAGATGTTTAACTTTATTTATTAAAACTTAAAATCGATGAAAAAGGCGTTATTATTTCTGGCCGTGGTACTGTTTTTTATTGCTTGCAGCCATGATGGCGGAAGACCGCAAAACGCATTAGACACCGGAACGGCCTTCATCCGGGCCAGCCTCGATGGAAATTTTGCCGACGCAGAATCACTCCTGCTGAAAGATACCCAAAACACAGAGTTGTTTGAACGATACAAGGAGTTTTATGCCGACCTGAAATCAGAACAAAAAGAACAATATAAAAAAGCAAGTTACGAAATCAATAAGTATACGGAGGTAAATGATTCAACGGCCACCATTAACTACAGCAATTCATACATGCACAAGCCAATGGATATAAAGATCGTTCGGGTAAACAAAGTGTGGAGCGTGGATTTTAAATATACGTATGCACCTTAAGGTGAATGGGTCAATAGGTGAATGAGTCAATAACAAGCGCTTCAACTTTGAACATTAAACTTTAAACCTTACCCTTGAACCGCCTAACCTCTAAACACTAACCACTAAACTATCTAATATGTATGTCCTTCATCCCTGGCACGGCGCCCACTACGGAAAAAATGAACCGGCGCAGGTAAATGCGCTTATTGAAATTTCGAAAGGCAGCAGTTGTAAATATGAGATCGATAAAGAAACCGGCTTACTGCGCCTGGATCGCGTTATCTATTCTTCGTTCCACTACCCGATCAACTATGGTTTTATCCCGCAAACATTAGGTGAAGATGGAGATCCGTTGGACATTTTAGTACTTTGCAGTGAAAGTATTCAGCCCTTATGTCTTGTGGAAGCTACGGTGATCGGAAATATGCAGATGATCGATAATGGCGAAAAAGATGATAAGATCATTGCAGTTGCAAGTAAGGATCCTTCGGTTAATCATATCCGGGAAATTGAAGATCTGTCCTCGCATTTCTTCCTTGTGCTGAAAAATTATTTTGAGCAATACAAGGTTCTTGAAAATAAAAAAGTAGAGATCGATGACTTTCAAAATAAGGAAACGGCTTATAAGGTAATTGACGCGTCGATCAAACTGTACAGCGAAAAGTTCCCTAAAAATGGCTGATACTAAAAAAACTGAAATGAGTGCACAAATCATCCTCATCCTGCTGCTGATCGGGCTCTCGGCCGGCATGCTCAGCGGTCTTGTCGGCGTCGGCGGCGGCATTATCATTGTACCTGCATTGGTTTACTTTGTGGGATTTTCACAAAAAATGGCACAGGGAACTTCCCTGGGCATTCTGCTGTTGCCAGTCGGCTTACTGGCCGTTTCTCAATTTTACAAACAAGGTTACGTGGAGGTTCGTTACGTGATGATCGTTGCAGTAGCATTTCTGGCCGGCGGATATTTTGGCAGCAAACTGGCGCTGAGCGTATCGCAGGAAACAGCAAAGAAGATCTTTGCTATCCTGATGCTGCTCATCAGCATCAAAATGCTTTTTCTCGACAAACATATTCCAGATGAAGGAAGTGAGCATTCCGTTTCGCCGGCAGAGAAGTCTGCAGCTGCAAAATAAGTACGGATCATTTTAAAATGTCAGCCCTAGTTGTTCTGAAGTCTTCGATACCACAAAATTAAACGATTCGTTTGATGACGCGGAGAGAATGCGTACGCAAACCCGTATCCGCATTGACAATGCCTTCGTTATCGATCGGATCAATACGGACATTCCCTGAAGAATGAATAACCTGGTGATCGTTCAGCAATATTCCAACATGAACGATCGCCCCCTTCTCATCATCAAAAAAAGCAAGATCGCCGCAAACAGCTTCCTGTAAAAATCCAACTACCGTACCCTGGTTCACCTGCTGATTGGCATCGCGCTGTAAACGGTAGTTCATCAGCCTGTAAACCATCTGCACAAATCCGCTGCAATCGATTCCATACACAGAGCGCCCGCCCCAGATGTAAGTGGTGTTCAAAAAAATATTGGCGAGCAGAACGATATTCTTTTCATTAAAAACTGTTGTTGCCGCGTCAATCACGGTGCCGCCATATTTTATATCAACACCAGGAAGGGGCCGGTTTAAAAAAGAAAGGCTGCTGCCAAAAGGCACCATCATCTTTTTATCATTGACAAAAATTTCATTTACCCAATTTGCAGCATATAAATAATTTTCCGAAACTGCATCTTCTGTAAAAAGAAGCTGATTACTCCGTACGCAACCGGCATAACCATCCCAGTTATCTTTAACCCGAATCCAGCCATCAGCAAGGGTTTCAAGCACGCCCACCGTTTCACCGAACAATAACTGGCTCATCATTTCCACGCGATGATCGGGCGTTATCCTTACTGGCGCGAGCGGCACGATACAAATAGCTGTTGTCATGATCTTAAAATTGAACCTTAGCTAAATTATGGAAAATACCTATGTTTACATCTATAATAAATTCAATACTGCTATTTCCATTTTGGCCATCAGAAATTACAACGATATCGACGACAAAGATCTTCTGCTTCTTTTTTACACAGAAAAAGACAATGAGCTACTGGGCATTTTATTACAGCGCTACACAATGTTGTTGCTGGGTGTGTGTATGAAATATCTGAAAAATGAAGAAGATGCAAAAGATAGTGTGCAGCAGATATTTTTAAAGGTGATCAACGAACTGCATAAATACAGAGTCGATTATTTTAAAAGCTGGTTGTACATGGTGGCCAAAAATCATTGCCTCATGAAACTCCGCGATAAGAACAAGTATACCACCGAATTGAATGAAAATACATTCTCCGCACCGGATGACCGCGAACAAAATCATGTAGCTATCCAAAAAGACATCACGCTCAACAACATGGAAAAGGCACTCGAAACGCTGAACAACGAGCAGAAGCTTTGCGTAACTTTGTTCTATCTCGAAAAAAGGACTTACCAGCAGATTTCAGATGGTACAGGTTTAACGCTGATGCAGGTAAAAAGCAACATTCAAAACGGGAAAAGAAATTTAAAAATTCAAATGGAGCGAATGCAGCCCGATGAGCAATAATCTGAAAGACATATTATCCAATCTTAATAAAGATATCGAGCAGGAAAAGTTGCTTGAATACCTCAACAACGAATTGGCTGACGCCGATCAGCATCGCGTGGAAGAGATCCTCAACGATGACGAGTTTGCCAGTGACGCCATGGATGGGCTTGAGCAATTTGAAAATAAAAAAGAACTGCAGAACCTGGTTGGACAATTAAATGCCGGTCTTAAAAAAGAACTGGATAAAAAGAAAAAGAAAAAACGCAATCGAAAGATACCCGAACAGTCGTGGGTGTATGTGGCAGTGGTGATCATTTTACTTATCTGCATTATTACATATATGGTAGTGAAGCGGATGGGGCAATAATTAAATAGGATAATGGTCAAATCTTTATTGCGAAACATTCTAAAACGGTGGAAGATCTTTTACAAAGAAAGCCCGCAAATGATTGCGGGCTTTCTTTGTAAAAATTAATTCAGCTGACACCTACTGCTTCACAAACCGGATCGTTTTCTTTTGACCATCTGCAGTATAGCCGGTAATATTGTAAGACCCGGATGTAAGTTTACCAAAGTTCAAAGGAACCTGGTTGCTACCGGCGGCAAGAGTAATCGTTTGCTTGCTAATTATCTTACCGGCAACATCTGTAACTACTACTTCCATCTTAGATGCCGTTGCACTGGAAACATTCAATACCGATGTGCTTTGAATGATATTTGGCATGAGGCTCACAATCTCAAATCCTTTATCTTTATTAAGAATCGCTACTACCGGGCTGTAAGTGATCTTACCACCTGTTTCAATTACTTTTAACCGATAATAGCTGATTGCCGCAGTTGCTGCCGCATCAATATATGTGAAGGGTTGTAAACAACGAACGGCCGTGGCTGCTTCGGAATTGATATCTGAAAAACTACGGCCATCTGTTCCACGCTGAAGCGAGATCGTAATGCTTGACGATGAAGTGCAATTCACTTTCCAATCCAGGAGATTACCGGATCCTTGTTTTCTTCCCGAAAAATATTCGATCTTCACAGGCAAAGTGTTCACAGTTACATCGCCGCCAATTCCGAATTCAGAAAAGCCGGTCATGCCGGAACGTGACAGAAACGGAACAGCATTGTCTCCAGTTGTAGTAATGTGAATACCATTTAAAGTCCACGGTGAAGAACTGTTGGCGCGTTTCACTAAAACAAGTTTTGTATAATCCGCGATGCCCGGAATACTGGTAGCGGTGAAAGTGCCGGTATAAGTGCCGCCCGCAAGTCCATCGCCCGCAACAATGCTCCAGTAGCCTGCATCAGAAGTATTGTTGACATTGATCGTTCCCTCAACAAGTGGAAGACCGTTGCTGCCACCCGCTGCGTTCACCCATTCTGCAGTAAGCGTTCCGCCGGCAGTGGGCGCTGTTGTGAAATTGATAGCAGCATTTCTTTGAGAAACCGATGTTCCCACCGGAAAATTTCTCGTACCCGTAGTTGTGTTGATCCATCTTTTAAATTTACCAACGATCGTTCCGAAAGTATAATTAAACGTGCCGATAGCGGCGGCACTTGTACCCAATGTAAGTGTTGTAACGCCGGTATTGATATTACCGTTTGCCATGGTCAGTTCATTCACTATTAATTCTGAAGCAACTCCGTTGGAAATAGCCAGTCCACCTGCATTGTTCACTACCAGTTGATCCAATGGTGCCGTGAACACCCCGTCTCCATTTAATATTTGCGTGGTTGCGGCAGGAAACAATAGTACGCTGTTGTTTGCGGTTCCGTTGAACGTTCCACTGTTTGTGAACACATTCCCGTTTTGCCTGTAAGTAAATCCATCGGTTATAACAGTTGCACCCGCAGTAATATTTGTATTGCCACTTACGATCAGGTCGTTCAATAAGGTAGCCGTATGTCCCGGAACTGTATTGTCAACCGTTAGGCCCGGTGCTTGTCCCTGGAGGGAAAAAGTTTGCGCACCACCGGAAGCTGCATTTCCTAGTTGTAAAGTTCCACCGGTGATGTTCACATTATCAGCATAATTGCTGTAGTCACCGGGACCGTTTGTGTTGGCGTTCTGAATAGCGATGGTTCCACCACTCATAGTGAACGAAGAACTTCCGCCTTCGGAACGGATATCGAAACTAGCAAAGCTGCCGCTTGTGCTGGCAACAGTGCAAACATTAAAAACACCTCCCGTTTGGGTATAAGATAATCCGAAATCAGCAGCGGATGTCATCCTGCTGGAAAGGTTGATCGTTCCACCATTGATAATTATAGTTGAACCCGATTGATAATTGAGCCTGTTGCCATCGCCTGTACCGATATTCAACGTTCCGGCACTGATGCGCAATGTTCCAAGAACAGAAAGATTTCCGGTTCTTGCTACCACATTATAATTCGGATTGTTGATCCACAATTCTGTACCATCCGGAATTTCATAGGTTCCCGAACCGGTAAATAATCCGTTGGTCATAGAGAAAGTACCGGATAATTTAAATATGCCACCGACAATATCCAGAAAAGCATTGTCGCCATTTCCAGGTGTTACCGTATTCCCTTCAAAAGTGAAATTGGTAGGATTGAGTTCCAGGGTTGCGTTCGTACCTTTATTGATAACGATTGATTCAACATCAGTAACGGCCCCTGTTCCTCCGAAAGTCTGATCGGTGTTCCCGGTAAATTCGATAGCAGCCGAAGCTGCGCCGGCATTGGTGCTAAAATCAAATGTTCCGTTGTTTGTGATCGATCCTCCAAGCGACAGCAGATGCCCTGTCTGGGTTCCTGTTAAGGCAGACCTGAAAGTTGCACCGGCCGCCACTACCACATTACCTGAAACTGTAAGTGTATATGCAGTGCCTGCGGCGAATTGAAGTATTCCAGAAGTTCCCTGACCTACCGTTACGTTTTGTGCATCTGCATCCACATTGATTGTAACAGTAGCACCATTTGCAATGATTACGTTATCTCCCGGTCCGGGAACTACACCGCCTACCCAGGTTCCGGTACTGGACCAGTTACCACCGGCTCCGGTGGAAGTAATCTGTGAAAAAACTGAGTTGGCAAATACAAAAATAGCCAGCAAAAGAAAGTATACTTTTTTCATACATCGGGGTTTTAGAAGATCGGTTAGATCAGCATGTTTTCAGAATTACAAACTGCGTCAAAATTAGTTTATTTTTTACTATATAACTTAAAAAAACTGCACACATTTCATTCGGTGACTGCCGGTTCAAATGGCTAATTCCGTAAGAAAAACAGTGTATTTATAAGCAGATTTTTAACAACGCTTTTATCGGGCCTTCCATAGCAACTTTGTTGCCACGTTCGTGAATTTTGCAAACTGATAAAAAAAACTTTTATTGAGGGAAACATTCGCCACAAAAAAGGCTCCCCAAAATTGGGAAGCCTTGTATTAAATTACCAACAAACTTTACTGTTTTACAAAACGGATCGTTTTAATTGTGCCGTCGGACGCTTTACCTGTCAACTGATAGGTACCCGCAGCTAGTTTAGCGAAGTTCATCGGGATCTTATTGAGGCCTGCAATTACAGTCACATTCTGGTTGCTAAGCCTTTTACCGGCTACATCGGTGATACTTAATTCGATCTTGGAGCCAGTTGCGCTTACAATCTTGAGGATCGCTGTTTCATTAACAGGGTTTGGCTGCAACCCGGATAATTCAAATCCTTTCTCTTTGCCCATCAAAACAACCACCTGGCTGTATGTTATTTTACCTGAAAGGTCGGTGAGTTTGAGCCTGTAATAATTTACAGTAGCCGTAGCCGAAAGATCGGCGTAGTTGAACGGTAATATACAGCGGTCCGCAGAAGCCGATTGGGAATTAATGGCGCTGAATGCTATTCCATCAATACTGCGTTCCAATGCGATCGAAACAGATGCATCGCTGCTGTTGATCTTCCAGTTCAGGTTATTGCTGCCGTTTTGCTGTACACCTCTGAAATATTCAATAGTGATAGGCAAAGTAACGGCTGCCTTGGTTAGATAGAAATTAGAGAAGGAAGGTGTTGTAACCTGGATCCAGCTCAGATTATTTTGCGTGCCGTATGCGCTTTGTAACAACGCACTTCCACCCGCATTGTTGTAATTAGCCACACAAGTTGTACCAGCCTGGCGGAACGCACCGAGATTGGTCAGACCAATTGTCGGATCAACAGTTGTTAAACTGGTAAGCTCTGCGTTGGTAAAGAAGAACTGCACTTCTACATTGGTTGCTGTTGTATTGTTGATGAGATAATTTCTGTCGAGATAATAATTATTCGCATTATCCTTCCGCACTGCCCCTGTATTTTTATAAGAAGATGCGCCATAGGCATTTACAGCACCGCCGGCAGGGTTTCTCACAATGGCGATCAGGTTACCGGCTGCATCAACCAACGGAACCTGGCCAGTATAAGTTACTTGCGAACCGGATGGAGTTTGAGCAATTGTTGAACATATAGGAGTAGCGGCCAGCATAGTTGAAGCGAGATTATCCACCGCAAGACAGAAAGTACCGGTGGTTCCATTGTAACCATCTACAGAGATATAATAGGTTTGTCCGGCCGTGAGTCCGGTTGCATATAAGGTTGATCGTAAGGTACCTGTCACTCCATTGTCATCGTCACAGGAAATGATGTTGAAAGTGGCGTAATTGAATGGATCAACAATGCTGTATAAAGCAAGATGCGTATCTGAGAGTGTACCGCCGGTGATGTCTGTTGATACCCTAACAGCGGAAGATGTTGCCTGGAACTTGAACCATACGGTATGTGTGGCGATGGTGATTCCGGTACCCGTAGTGGCCGATTGGAAGCAGGAAGCAAATTTTTCGTCCGCCTCCTGAGTGGCGCCCACATTGGTGTAAGGAGCTGCTGAGCAACCTGCGCCTACGGTAAGTTGGATCGCCCCCGGAGCCGCATCATTTACAGGTGCGGCAGCAAGGGTGGTGAAAGCTACCGAAGCGTTTGCGCTATAACCATTGCCTGCCGAAACGCAGTCTTGTCTCACATAAGCGGTATAAGCAGTTCCGCTCGCCAAACCTGAAATAGCCTGTGGCGAAGTGGCAGGGTTGATCACTGTTCCTCCAACGCCGGCAGTAGCGCCGGTACCTGGTGTAAATCCGGTGAGGCCATATTCCAGAATATAAGTTCCTGTGCCGGTCCACGAAATGCTGGCGCCGGTAGTAGTAACAGAACCCGCAGTAACCCCGGTTGGCGTAGCACATGCAGAAGGACAGGTAGCGCTGATGGTAAATGCACCGAAATCGTCGATATCATATCCACCGATTAAAATATAGTACGTTGTATTGGCGGTAGCCGTAAACGTAAGGGATGAAAGGCCATAGAGAACTTCCGAACAGCCATCGTCATCGGAGCCTGCGCATACAGTAAGATTTTCACAATCCGTGCCGGTGTATGCCCTCAGGTAAGTATCAAACTGAGTTCCGGAACATGTAGATACCGTCACCAACCCTGCGATAGCAGGCGTTATCTTGTACCAAAGGCCATGAAACCTTCCGACTGAGGTACTTCCGCAAGTGACGGATGGTAATGTTTTGGTGGTGGCATAAGTATTATCGCCCGACACGCTGCCACCACATGGAATGGTGACGGCATTGCTGCACACATCATTTGAAGGAGCGACAATGAAAGTTACTTTTGGTGAATTGAGGCTATACCCGTTTCCGGACACCGTACAATTCTGACGCACGTAAACATCATAAGTACTTCCTGACGTGAGGCCGGTAATCGCCTGCGGCGAAGTGGCCGGACTTATCAATGTTCCTGTAGCGCCAGCTGAGCCATCTGTTCCGGGTGTATACCCGGCCGGGCCATATTCCAATAAATAGCTGCCTGAACCTACCCATGATACAGTTGCCGTTGTACCATTTGCCGTTACCTGCACATTAGTAGCTGCAGAGCAAGCAGGCGTTGGTATTACACTGATATCATCTAATATCAATGCATCCTGGTTTGCATCAGAATATGCCTGGAACCCGATGTAATAAGTTCCGGTGGAAGGTGGCGTAAAATCTATAGCAGCAAACTGTGGTGTGGCACTTGCTACAGTTGGATAATCTGCCAAAGGAAGCGTCATACCTGACGGCGAAGCGGATGTACCGTACATCACTTTTAATTTTTCAGGATAATAGTCGTCGCCGTCTGAAGGTACGGATCCATCATTATTGTATTTAAAGTTCAGGCGATAGCTGATGCCACCCGTAAGCGTTAGCCCGCGTGTAAATAGCCAGTCATTTGCCGCCTGCGTTTCACTGTAAACATACATGAGGTAAGGGGCGGTAAAACCGGGAATATCGTTGATGTCGATATTTGTGAACCACATACTTTCATCACCGGCTACATTTGCCATTGATGTACATTCAGGCAGATTGGGCTGCGTGGCCGTTTCAATCGGCATAGTATAAGGTATGCCGGTAGCAAGACATGCTGTGGTAAAATTATACACCGCTGTATTAGCGCTGTATGTACCGTCCCCGCAAACCGCTCTGATATAAACACTGTATGCAGTATTGGCGGTCAGGCTGCCGATGGTTTGCGGCGAAGTGGCCGGGTTAATCACCGTGCCGCCTGTGCCGGCGGTAGCGCCCGTTCCGGGTGTGAAACCGGCAAGACCATATTCGAGAATAAAAGTACCCGTTCCCGTAAAGGAAATGGAAGCCGTAGTGGCCGTTGCACTTGACGAGAGGTTGGTTGGTGCGAAACATGTTACAGGTGCGCCGATATTAAGTTGCGCATTACCAGTATTTGCATTGTAACCCGAAACAAGGATATAATATGTAGTACCCGAAGTCAGCGTTGCGGTAGCTACGGCCTGTAGCGCAAGAGTGGTACAGGCGTCATCGTCACAAATCACTTGTGTAAAAGGTCCGGAACATCCGGCCGTGGATGTATAGATTCCCAATACATTATCTGAAATCGTAGAAAGTGGTGCAGCGCTCTGGCAGGTTGAGATTGTATAGTCCCCGGTAACCGACGGATTGAACGTATACCAAACTCCCTTATGCGAATTTGACTGGCAATCGCTCACAGGGTCACCGGCATCCGTAGCGTCGGCATTGCTCACTGCAGCCGTTGTGTAAGGAAAAGGGCCGGCTGCAGGGATAACAACAGCACCTGTACATACGTCATTTGCCGGCTGCGCTAAGACTATGATATAACAACATAGTGATAAAAACAAAAGGTAGATCTTCTTCATACGAAAATTGTTGATTAATAAAATGGAAGGTGGTAGAGGCGCTTTGGAAATATCAAAGGAAAATTGGACAATGAAAATAGGAATATAAAATCACATTCACAAATATTTAACAGACAAAAAAGGACTTTCGGTTAGGAAACCGTTAAATAATGCAAGGAATCAATTATTTTTTTGTCGAATCAACAGCGATTATCATTTTTCATTTGTCAACTTCTACAGTGTTGGCGGTTGCCGACGCAATCGCGGTGCTGAAATACCGGGCAGTGCTGATTTTATTGGGTTAAAATGAAACTATTTTAATTATTGATAATGGCTTCCTTCACACGTTTCGCCTTTAAAGAGATGACATTTTCTCCCCTTTTCAGTTTCACGGGCGCGCTATCGGCAAATTTGTCCAGTTTAACTTTCACCGTATCTCCCAATTGTTTCAACTCATGGGCCGCCGTATCTGCAAGCTTTTCGATTGTATTTACGCCATTATTGAGTACTTTTTTTTGTGTCCTTACGGTCTTCTCGACTGCAACTTAAAAATAAACCCAGGGCGGCAACGGGTAAGAACGTCAACTTCATCTCATTGATTTTAAATATTCATTAAAATAGAAGGGGCGATATTGCACAATTTGCCCGGACTATTTTTTGCGGAAGAACAGCCTTATGGGTACACCTTTAAAGTCAAAGTTTTCCCTTAATTTATTCTCGAGATAATTCTTATACGGGGTTTTGATATCATCCGGAAAATTACTGAAAAATGCAAAAGTTGGCGTATGAGTCGGCAACTGCGTTACATATTTTATGCTCACCGCAATTCCGCGCACCACAGGCGGATGGTATTGTTCGATGGCTTTCAACATCACTTCATTCAGTTTTGAAGTTGCCACCCGGCGTTGACGATTTTCGTATACCTGCAATGCAGCTTCGATGCTTTGGAAAATACGTTGTTTTTCGGTTACGGAAGTAAACAATACCGGCACATCTGTAAATGGCGCCAGGCGTTGCTTCAGCTCCTTTTCATAATCACGGGCGGTATTTGTGCCTTTATCTTCAATAAGATCCCATTTATTCACCAGCACCACGATTCCTTTTCCTTTTTTTACCGCAAGAGAAAAAATGGAAAGATCCTGCGCCGTAATGCCTTTTCCGGCGTCCAGCAAAAGCAGGCAAACATCAGCTTCATCCATCGCTTTGATGGCACGGATGACAGAATAAAATTCAAGATCTTCATGAACCTTTGTTTTGCGCCGAATGCCGGCAGTATCTATCAGCACAAATTCTTTGTTGTACAAATTGTAATGTGTATGAATGGTATCCCGGGTGGTTCCGGCAATGTCGCTCACAATCGTCCTTTCGGAGCCGACAAGCGCGTTGAGCAAAGAAGATTTTCCCACGTTCGGCTGGCCGATAATAGCAAATTTCGGCAGCGGATCGTCTGAAACTGAGTCCTCGCCTTTTTCTACGATCAGTTCATTCACGGCATCCAGCAATTCACCGGTGCCGCTGCCGCTGATCGACGACAGGAAAAATATATGTTCAAAGCCCAGGCTGTAAAACTCCGTTGCTTCCATTAACCGGGAATGATTATCCACTTTATTTACCACCAAAAAAACCGGTTTCGGACTGCGACGCAGCAATTCGGCCATACTTTCGTCCAGACTTGTAATACCCGTAGCAGCATCTACCATAAATACGATTGCATTTGCTTCTTCGATGGCGATATGCACCTGTTTGCGGATCTCGGTTTCAAATACATCGTTGCTTCCGGTTACAAACCCGCCCGTGTCGATCACGTTAAAAGATTTCCCGGCCCATTCTGCCACACCATATTGACGGTCGCGCGTAACGCCACTCACGTCATCCACGATCGCCTTACGTTGTTCGAGCAATCTGTTGAAAAAAGTGCTTTTACCCACATTGGGGCGGCCGGTTATTGCTAATGTAAAACTCATTTTTACTTAATAGTTAATAATTTAATAATTAATAATTGCGTGGATCAAAAAGTAAAAACGATTCATTACAACACAATTATTGAGATGCTTTTAATAACGTTCTGAAAAAATAATAGTTCCACTTTGCAGAGGAATTATTAATTATTCATTATTAATTGCTTAATATCCGTATTCTTTCAGAAACAATTCGCTATCGCGCCATTTAGGTCGCACCTTAACATAGAGTTCCAAAAACACTTTGCTTCCTAAAAACTCTTCGATGTCTTTACGGGCAAGCGTTCCCAATTGTTTGATCATACTGCCGCCATCGCCGAGGATGATCCCTTTCTGAGTTTCGCGCTGCACGATGATGTCCGCACGGATCTTTATCAACGTCGTTTTCTCCTTGAACTCCTGTATCAATACGGTTGCGTGGTATGGAAGTTCCTCCTGGTACAAAAGAAATATTTTTTCGCGGATCAGCTCGCTCACAAAAAACCTGGTGGGCATATCGCTCAGGTCATCGCCTTCGTAAAAATGGTGTCCTTCGGGCAGATAAAAAAGAATCCGCTGCAGCAGTTCATCCACACCTTTATT
>JAATFP010000016.1 GCA_015655125.1 Chitinophagales bacterium
ATGCCTGCTTTGTTCAGTTCCTGCGCCATCCATGCGCTGTTGGTATCTATAACCTGGCCGATGAGCAGTTCGTCGCCGATGGTAATAATGGAAGTGTTGATCATACGTAATAAGGTGAGAAATGTAACAAAACTATTCGAACATGGGTACAGTAAAATTTGTAGTAATCCTGCCTTGTTTTATAGATGTTCCGCTCATGGCAAAAACTTCCCCTGGAAATACTCATCCTTTTCAAGGGCTGCATGTTCCTGCTCCGGGTAATCTTTGGAAGAAATATTGTTATATTTCAGCACAGGTTCGTTTACTTGGTTTTTCATACATCAAATTTAAATCTTTTAGTTTTGAAAATATAAATAACAGGGTTATGAAATATATTGTTTCTTTCTTTTTGTTTTTGGGTGTTTTAAGTTGTAGTGGCCAAAACATTTCTGTTTCACTGGAGAGTGCCATGAGAACCATGCAAAGCGATCCTCAGTTTGCGCATAGCATAATAAGTCTGTTTGTTATGGAAAGCACATCCGGTAAAATTGTTTTTGAAAAAAATGTGCAAACCGGAATGGCGCCTGCGAGTGTGCAAAAAGTAATCACGAGCGTCACCGCTTTTGAATTGCTGGGAAAAGATTTCAGGTATAAAACATTCATCAATCAGGGCCGCAGGGGAGAGGGCCGGGGAAAAACGGCGATCATTTTCGCTGGTAGCGGCGATCCAACTTTGGGGAGCTGGCGCTGGAAAGAAACAAGTGAAGAAACGGTATTGCAACGCATCAGCAACATTATTGCGAAAAGCAATATCGAAAGTCCTGAAATGTATATTGATGATGAGTTATTTTCTTACCAACCCATTCCCGACGGCTGGATCTGGCAAGACATGGGCAACTATTACGGTGCGGGCGCATGGGGTTTCAACTGGCGCGAAAATCAATTCGATCTGCACCTGCGCTCCGGGGAAACATTGGATCGGCGCACAGAAATTGCTTCAACAGTGCCTGGTTTCCTGAAGAACGATATCACCAACCTGGTAACATCAGCAAAGAAAGGCAGTGGCGACAATGTATATATTTACTCGGCACCTTACAATAAGGAAATATTCGCTACAGGAACCGTTCCTGTTGGTGAAAAAGATTTTGTTGTTTCGGGTTCGCTGCCAAATCCCCCGGAAACGTTTGGGAGAATGCTGACGGATTATTTAAAACAAATTACTTTACCGGTCGTTTACAGCAGCCTGGAGAAAAAGCGCAATTACGAAATAATGTTCCAGACCAGGCTCGATTCCATTTTGTCGCCTTCCTTCGACAGCATGAATTACTGGTTTCTAAAAAAAAGCATCAATCTTTACGGAGAAGCATTTGTAAAAACGATCGCGTCCCAACATGCTGATGCCGGGCAAGCCGGCACGAACCGCGGCATTCCGATCATTCAACAATTCTGGAAAGAAAGGGGCATCGATCCGGGAAGCCTGAAAATGATGGACGGAAGCGGGTTGTCGCCATCCAACCGTGTAACTACAGCCGCATTGGTGAAAGTGTTGGGGTTTGCAAAAGGGCGACCATGGTTCAATTCGTTTTATACGGCGCTTCCCGAGATAAACGGCATCAAAATGAAAGACGGATACATCGGTGGAGTAAGAAGCTACGCAGGTTATGTAAAAAGTAAAAGCGGTTCCGAATATACCTTTGCCTTTATCGTAAACAATTTTGATGGTAGTCCGGGTGCCGTTCGCGAAAAAATGTGGCGCGTGCTTGATCTTTTAAAATAAACGTTAAAGTCGAGTATTTAGTTTTAATTCGCATAACAAAACAACACATCATGAAAGAGCAGAATTTAAAAAATCACGTGCGGTTCGTGCCATTGTTTCATTTCGTGGGCTACCCGTTGGCAGCCTATGTTTTGATTGCAAGCATTATAAAACTGTATAAAAATTATTCCCTGCATCGCGGTGGTATTTTATATCCGTCTATCCTTATTGCGGGTGGATTGTCGCTGCTCATCATTTTTTGGTTTGCCCGTGTTTTTGCGCTCAAGGCGCAGGATAGGGCCATCCGGGCTGAAGAAAATCTCCGTTATTTTGCCATCACCGGAAAATTGCTTGACAGTAAGTTAAGCACACGTCAGGTCATTGCATTGCGTTTTGCGCCTAATAATGAGTTCGTAGACCTTGCTCATCGGGCCGTTTCGGAAAATATGACCCCAAAACAGATCAAGCACTCGATCGTGCATTGGAAAGCAGATTATCACCGCGTTTGAGTAACGGATAATTTTACTGTCGATAATGAACAATCTTTTATTATGAAAATGCCCGCATAAATAGCGGGCATTCCAATTTCAGGGAATTATCAGCTACCCATTAAAATATTTCTGCAATTTTTCAGAAAGCTCTTCGGGTATTTTTGTTCTCTTCATTCCTGCAGCTTGCATAAAGTACAAAGTCACATGGCCTGCATTCAGCAACTGCTCATTTTCGTTGCAGATCTCGGAATGGAAAACGATCTTGTGATCTTTTGGAAATTCCCGAAGCGTAGTTTTTACCGTGATCAGGTCATCGTATTTTGCGGGACGCAAAAAACGACTGTGAATGTCTACTACAGGCATGATAATACCCATTGCTTCAATGTCTTTGTAAGTAAATCCCAACTGGCGAATGGCTTCCGTGCGGCCGATCTCGTAGAACTGCGCATAATGGCCATGGTAAACGATTCCCATCTGGTCGGTGAGTGCGTAGTGGATCCTTATTCGGGTTTCTGTGGTATACATCTTTAATTTATAGATAATAATTAATAACGCTAATAAACATCAGCAAAACGCTCTGTTGATTGGGCGGATTATTATTTATTGGCTATTAGTTATTCACTGTAATTTATTTCCCAATCAAGCCGTCCACACTCGCTTTGCCAGGGCCAACCAGTAACAAGGCTAAAAAAGCGCCCAGATACAAGGTCGCCATTTCACCCTGGCCAAAAACCTGCCCGTTATGTGCCACAAACAAAGCATAGCCCATACAAATGATAACAGGAATACAGGCAAATCTTGTGAACAATCCGATCAATACGAATAAGGCGCAAAAGAATTCTGCAAACACAACGAGTGCAGCAGTGGCAGTTGATCCGATACCCAAAAAACTCGGCATGTGAACAGCGGTCTCTTTAAAACCGGTGAGTTTTGTATAACCGTGATTGATCATCAGCAATCCGCCAAACACCAAACGTAACACCAGCATGGCAAAACTGAATGCGCCGGCGGAATACTTTGTAGATAATAATTTTCTCATAGTAATTATTGTTTTTGTAAAAATAAGAAAGTTCAATGTTCAAAGTTCAATGTTTAATATTGAACTTTTAGGAGTCCTTTAACAGCCCATTCAAAATAGATTCGCTTTGTTTACATAAAATGAACAATCAATATTTTCTTTGGAATAATGCTTGTTGAAGCAGCGTAGGTTTTACATTTGCAAAAGTATCATTACAATTAACCCAATAATGACTAAAAAAATTCTTCTATCACTCTTGCTGGCAGCGGGTGGCACTGCTGTATTTGCGCAACCCACGCATACGATCACGGATCCCGAAAGGCAATACAAGGAAGTAAAGGAACACATCGCCAAAGAAGAATATGCTTTCGCATATCCGCTCGTGAAAGAGCTCAAAAAAATGTATCCCGACAACAATACGACCGATCATACTTACATCAATGATGACGTGGATTATTTTTATGTGGTATGCGAATTGAAATTACTTCAGGAGATCGGCAGGGAAGATGCCATACAATATATTAACGCTGTGAGCAACGAGCCGCGTCGCCAGATCATGAGCTTTCATCTTGCGCACTATTATTTTCTGAAAGACGATTTCACCAACGCGGTCACTTATTTTGATAAAGCCGGTTATGATAATTTAAGCAATGAACAAATTGCCGATGCGAAATTTGAAAAGGCCTATGCTTATTTTAACCTGAAACAATTTGCGCAGGCAAAACCTTTGTTCAACGAGATCCACCAATTGCCGGACAACAAATATTATATTCCTGCAAATTATTATTACGGGTTCATTTCATACTACGACAAGCAATTTAATGAGGCTTTGCGCTCTTTTAAACTTGTAGAAACCTTTGAAGAATATAAAGGCGTGGTACCGTATTACATTGCTGAGATCTATTATTTCCAGGGCAGGAAAGATGAAGCGCTTACTTATGGCACAAGCGTATTAAACCGTCGCAACACTTTGTATTACGAAAAACAGCTGAAACTGCTTATGGGACAGATCCGGTTTGAAAAACAGGAATATGACAAAGCGCTGCCTTTGCTGGAAGACTATGTCAACAGTTCTGCAAAAGTGACGAAAGAGGTTTTATATGAGTTGAGCTATTGTTATTATAAAGCCAATCAATACGAAAAGGCGATCAGCGGCTTCAGGCAACTAAGCAACGAACGCGATTCGATGGGACAAAACAGCATGTATCTATTGGGCGACCTTTACCTGCAGACAAACCAGAAAGCCAATGCCAGAACGGCTTTCCAATACAGCGCGTTCAACAGCAGTAATAAAAAACAACAACAGGTTTCGCGGTTCAACTATGCAAAACTCTCCTACGAACTCGGTTACCAGGATGTGGCCTTGAATGAAATGAAGCGCTACCTGAAAGATTATCCGAACTCCGAATACGATACAGAAGCAAAAGAGATCCTTGTAAGCCTTTTTACAGGTACGAATAATTTCAACGACGCATTGGCTTTGTATAATTCGTTTGATAAGCCGACACCGATGATGCAAAAAGCGTATCCACGTATTTTATATGGTCGTGCTATCGAATTTATCAACGACCAGCAACTGGAGCAGGCAGACGATCTGCTTGATAAAGTAGTAGTCAATTCCTATTCCGGAACATTATTGCCATACGCCAATTTCTGGAAAGGAGAGGTCGCTTACCGCCAGAAAAGATACGATGATGCCATTCGTTTTTTGAATATTTATCTACAAAGCAATGCGCCGGCACAAGGCGAAGCCACTCCTGCTGCGGCCAGGTATGACGTGGGTTACAGCTGGCTGCAGAAAGAAAATTACGCCAATGCATTAGCGAATTTTCAACAGGTTGCTAAAACGGTTTCCGCATCGTCAACGCCCATGGAACAGGATGCGTATGTACGCACGGCAGATTGTTATTACATGGGCCGCGATTATGCAAAAGCCGGCGCTATGTACGACGTTGTGATCAACCATGCACTGCCTCAAAGCGATTACGCAACTTATCAAAAAGCGATGATCGCCGGTGTGAAAAACGGTTCTGAAAAGATCAGGGTACTCAACACATTAACGAAGCAATACCCAAACAGCACGCTGGTAAACGACGCCAATATGGAAATAGCGCTCACTTATATTGCTGACGAAAAGTTTCGCGATGCGATTCCGTTCCTCAACAATATCATTTCGTCGCCGAATGGCGGTGGTTTGAAACCAAGGGCATATCTCAAATCGGGCCTGGCTTATTATAATGATAACAACAATACGGAAGCATTGAAAAGTTACCAGTTGCTGATCAAAAATTACCCGCAGTCGCCGGAAGCGGATGAAGCAATGGGAGTAATCAAAGATATTTATGTGGAAGAAGGCAAACCGAATGAGTATGTAGAACTAATGAAGCAAAACGGCAAGGCCATTTCTGTGAACGAAGCGGATTCGCTCACTTATGCTGCGGCTATTTTAAAATACAACAACAACGATTGCAATGCTGCCGTTGCAGGCTTTGCAAATTATTTGTCCAAATACCCGAACGGATCTTACAACACGGAAGCTAATTATTTCAGCGGCGAATGTTACCAGCGCAATAAGGATTTCAAAAACGCCGTGGCGAGTTATGATGCGGTAAACAAGCGCGGGTTGAATAAATATTTTGAAAAAGCAACCCTGGAGGCGGCGCGGATCAATTATTTTGAATTGAAGGATTACGCGGCAGCAAGAAATTATTTTGAATCTCTGCGCAGCAATGCCGTGAACCAGGACAATATGCTGGAAGCGTTGCGTGGATTGGTACGCAGCTACTATTTATTGAAAGATTACACCAAAGCAAATGACGTTGCGAAAGAACTTGTTGGTAAAAAGGGTATCAGTACGGATGATAAATCGATCGGCTTTTTGGTGTTGGGCAAATCCCAGCAGGCGGCAAGCGATTGTAATGCTGCGATCACTTCATTTAAATCTGCCGCTGCAATCAACAAAACAGCCTGGGGCGCGGAAGCTCGTTATGAAATTGCCGCCTGCTATATGACGCTTAACAACGTTGCTGCTGCGGAAAAAGCTGCCATGGCGGTGATCAAAGAAACCGGCTCATATGATTTATGGGTCACAAAGTCATATATCTTGCTGGGAGATATCTTCTTGCTGCAAAAAGATTATTTCAATGCGAAAGCCACTTATGAAAGCGTGGCGCAAAATTCTACCATTACAGAATTGAAAAATGAAGCGCAGCAAAAGCTTGATAAAGCGATTGCTGAAGAAAAACAACAATCAAAAATCGGTAACTAAGCAGTATGCAGAAATCAATTTTTTATTTCAAACGAATTAATATGTATAACCGCATCGTGATAATGTTGTTCATTTCGGTATGCTCCCTTCACGCATTGGCGCAGGATTCTACAAAAAGACAGCAATCGATTGATATCAATTCGGCATACAAGCCTGTTTTGCGCAATGCGGTAAAGATCAATTTTTCCGGCTCACAATTGAGTGCGGATACATCGAGACCTGTATTTAATTACAATATTCCTGCGCAAAATCTTTTTTATGCGTACCAGCCGATCTCCCTGCGCCCATTGGCTCTGGCACAGGACAGTAACCTGTACCTCGGTACAAGAAAATACCTTAAAGTGGGTTTCGGTAGTTATACAACACCATATGTAAAAGCCGGTTTGAGTTTTGGTGACGGCAAAACAAGCCTTGTTAATATTACCGGCAGTTACATCGCTTCAAAAGGCAATGATATCAAATACCAGGATTATTCGCAGTTGAACATCAAAGGATCGGGTAGTTATTTTGGCGAAAAGAACGAAGTGTATGCGTCTGCAGCCGTGAGCCAGAATAAATATTATCTCTACGGATATGATCATGGGGCGCTTCCAAATATAAACAAGGACGATATCCGCAACCAGTTTCAGGAAATTACTTTATCGGGTGGCTTTCGCAATACTGTTTCCAACGAATTGGGACTCAGTTATAATCCGAATATGGAGATTAACTTCTTTAATAGCAAGGACAAGGTGAACGAAACGAATATTAAAGTGACGGCACCGGTAGAGAAGACCTTGGGCGAATCGTTTTCCATAAAAGTAGAAGCGAAAGCAGATATCACGAAATACTCCACCGTGGGCGTGTTGCCGGATAATATCAAAGTGGATAACAATATCGTGCAGATCGCGCCTTCGATCTTATATGCTTCGCAAAACATAAAATTCAATGGTGGGGTAGTTCCTGTATGGAACAATGGCGACTTTACGTTGTTGCCGAATATCCAGGCCGAGGCACAGCTTCCGGAAAAGACTTTTGCTTTGCAAGGCGGTTGGGTAGGGCGCTTTGTAAAAAATAATTACAGAAGTTTGTCTGGCTACAATCCTTATATCGGGCAGGTCTTTTCTCAAACCAATACGAAAGAGATGGAATACTACGGAGGTATCAAAGCCACGCTGGGTAAGCATTTTAACTTTAGCGCAAAGGCCGGACTTGTTCAATACACCAATCTTGCATTGTTTGTGAATGATACTTCGTTGCTGACCACGCAGAACGAATTTAAAGTGGTAAATGAATCAAAAGCGAAAAACTTCCGCATTCACGGTGATGTGGGCTATATCAACCAGGATAAATTTACATTTACTGCCGGACTTACACTGAATGGTTACACTAATTTGAAAGACAACGACAAAGCGTGGGGAACGATCCCCATGGAATTCACGAGTTCGCTCCGCTGGTGGGCTTTCAAGCGTTTTATGCTGAAAGCCGATGCCTATCTTTTCGGGGGAAGCAAATATCTTGAGCCGGGTGGTGGAAACAAGACCAGCGATGGCGGTACCGATATCAGCATTGGCGCAGAATACCGCATCAATAAGCAATTCAGCCTTTGGCTGGATGCCAATAATTTACTGAACGATAAATATGAACGCTGGCACAAATACGAAGTTTACGGCTTAAATTTGACCGGTGGAATATTGATTAAATTTTAATTTCATCCAATATGCAGGACCTGTTGGCAACTTATTTATTTCAGAAAAAAAATTGTCCGCTTCCCGGTATAGGGTCGCTGCAACTGAACGATGCTGTTGCCAGTGTAATGCCAGGTGAGCAACGGATCGAAGCATTGCCGCCTAACATTGAATTATCGATCCATGATATTCCCTGTGAGGGACTGGTGAATTATATTGCGTGGGAACAGCATGTTTCTGCCGAAGAGGCAACTGCAGTTCTAAAACAATATTGCAGCAAGCTCAAATTCATGGGAACCCATGAAGAGGTGCCGCTTACTGAGGCAGGAAAATTTTCTGTATCTCCGGAAGGCAAGCTGGTATTTACTCCTGTAAAAATCACGCAAAATTACCAGCCACCCGTACGTGCCGAAAAAGTGATCCGTGTAAAAGATACGCATGCCATATTGGTGGGCGATACGAAAACGACCAATACCGAAATGTCGGAATTTTACAGCGATGAAGCTGCCGCGCCAAAGGACCGTTGGTGGATCTGGGCAATCGTACTGTTTGCAGTTGCCGCCTCACTAATAATCATTTATCTGAACGATAGCGGCAGCAGCGGTGATTTTGGGAACGTGCATAAAGTAAACGCGGAACCTGCGGGCAAGACATATCGTGCGAATTAACCGAAATCGCTTTTCTTTGCACTCCAAATTTGTAATGAATGATCCACTACGAGCATTGCCCGGTATGCAATGGCAGCAATATCACCCCCTTTTTATCGGCGCGGGATTACACTGTTTCTTCCGAGATTTTCGACATCGCGAAATGCGTTGATTGCACCGCCATGTTTACCCAGGATGTACCGGAACAGGATGCTATCGGCGCATATTATGCGTCCGAGAGCTATGTGTCGCACAGCGATACCCAAAAAGGGCTGATCAACAAATTATATCATGTTATCCGACGGCGCACACTGGCTTCCAAGCGAAGGCTGGTAGAAGCAGAAGTGCGTAAAACGAGCGGGCATATACTCGACATCGGTTGCGGAACCGGCGCTTTCCTCAATGAAATGCTCACGTTTGATTGGAATATTACCGGTCTTGAACCCGATCCTACGGCGCGGGCAAAAGCGGATGAACTTTTCGGCATAAAACCAGAACCATCAAACGAATTATTTGAACTTACAGCGCAAAAATATGATGCCATCACTATGTGGCACGTGCTGGAACATGTTCACCAATTACAGGAATATATTACAAAGTTTACAGAATTGCTTGCGACGGACGGATTGTTGTTCGTTGCAGTTCCCAACTATACGTCGCATGATGCTGAAGTGTATGGCGAGTATTGGGCAGCTTACGATGTACCCCGGCACCTTTATCATTTTTCGCCGCAAAGCATGGAAACGCTCATGCAGCGGCATGGATTGCAGGTAGTAAAAATGGAAGCGATGTGGTACGATAGTTTTTACGTGAGCATGCTCAGCGAGCAATATAAGAACGGAAGAGGTAATATGGTTTCTGCATTTTTTACGGGCCTGAAATCAAATTTTAAGGCGATGAAAGATGTGAGAAAATGCAGCTCGGTAATTTATGTGATTGGCCGTAAGCCTTCAACGAAATAAAAAGATCCTGCAAACGCGGGATCTTTTTATTTCGTTGAAGCAGAAATGCGTTTCTAATTCAGCTTCACTTCAAACATTCTGGGCCATCTTTTGCCCGTAATAAACATTGTTTTTGTAGCCGTATCATAGGCAATGCCATTCAGTACTTCATCCTGCGGAATGGGATGAAACTCCGGCGCCGCTTTCTGGATCACGCCGGCAAGATTCATCACGCCCACCACCTTTCCGCTTTGCGGATCGATCTTATAGATGCTGTCTGTTTCATACACGTTGGCAAATACGAACCCATCGATCCATTCAAGCTCGTTAAGTGCAAAAACCGGCCCCTTGCTGTCGTTCACGGGGAGAATATTTTTTATCTTAAAATTATCGGGGTCAACAAAATACAAGTTTGGGTTGACACCGGTACTGATGATCAGGTCGGTTTCATTATGCGTGATTCCCCAACCTTCATAGGGCCATACAAAAGTTTTGATTGGCTTCGTAATATCTTTTATATCGTAGACGTACACCACGTTACTTTGCCAGGTAAGCTGGTAGATCTTGTCTTTAAAAATGGTCATGCCTTCGCCGAATATCTCGTTGCTTCCCATCGGGTGATTTTTTTCCACTTTGCCGGTCTTGTAATCTGTGATGCGAAGCGTGGATTTGGCATAGTCGCCGGTGCTTTCATACATGGTGCCGTTATGAAATTCGAGTCCCTGCGTATAAGCGCCCGGATCGTGCGGATGATCCGCAACGATATTGTAGGCGATCACCGGAACAGGAATTGGAATGAGGGAGCTGTCCTGATCCGGCTTATCCGGTTTATTGTCGGAACCGTTGCATGATGCCAGAACAACAACAAAAGCTAAAGCAAAAAATGATTTCATCGATGCTGATTGAATGATTATGGAAACATAGATCTTAAACGATTTTTTCTGCAGATTTGATGCGGTTCAAAATTAAACATCTGCGCATCTGTGGCAATTAGCTTATAATCAATGTCTATCCTCCGCAAAAATAAGGTAGTCGTGCTTTAATTTGTCCTAATCTTTTCAGGAACGCGATTAAAAATTTGTTATTTGCAAAAAAGCACCTACTTTTGGTTCTCCTCTGAATCTGTATTTCCATTTCCCCAAACTGGTAAATAAGATTTGAACTTCCAATACAGGTGATTCTACCCCTGTTGTTTCTATGTATATCCAACTTTTACCGTTTCCAATTATTCTTCTGACAAGATCATTCCTGTTTACATTTTTATACCGCAGAAATGAAATCTATCGTAAGTATTCTTTTATTATTATCGCTACATTCGGGCTTGTACGCACAACGAACCTGTGTATCTGATGAATACGGCAAGCGCGCTTCCATGGCGAGAGGTGGCACCGAAACGCAGGGCACTTTACGCGATACCACTGCAAATGAGCAGATCATTGTTCCCGTAGTGGTTCATATTCTTTATAAAACGGCCGATCAGAATATCAGCGATGCACAGGTACAATCCCAGCTCGATGTACTCAATCGTGATTATCGGTTCAAAAACCTCGACCTTATTAATATTCCCGACGCTTTTAAAGATGTGGCGGCCGATACACGGATAAATTTCTGCCTGGCAAAAGTGGATCCCAACATGCGCGGCACAAAAGGCATCGTGCGAAAATATACCGGTAAGGATTATTTTCTTGCAGATGATGGGATGAAATTTTCTTCCAAAGGGGGCGATGATGCGTGGGACAGCCGAAAATATCTTAACATCTGGGTTTGCCGCCTTTTCGGACGGACACTCGGTTATGCCACCCCGGTAGGAGTTGATGCAAATGTAGATGGTGTTGTGATTTGCTTCGACGTGTTTGGCACTACAGGATATGTTCGCGCTCCGTATAACAAGGGTCGTACCGCTACGCATGAAATCGGTCACTGGCTTGGATTAAAGCATATCTGGGGCGACGACGACTGTGGAGATGACGGTATAGATGATACACCTCAGCAGGAATCATACAATTCGGGTTGCCCCACATTTCCTAAAATGAGCAGCTGTTCGCCAAATGAAGACGGCGACATGTTCATGAAC
>JAATFP010000030.1 GCA_015655125.1 Chitinophagales bacterium
ATCAACGAATATTATTTTTCGCAAAAACTGCGTGAGATTGATGCTATGAATAAAGCCGGTAAAAATGTAATCAACCTTGGAATCGGCAGCCCGGATCTGCCGCCACACCCCGATGTTGTTAAAGTGCTTAATGAAGAGAGTATAAAACCCAATGTTCATGCCTACCAGAATTATAAAGGCAGTCCGGTACTTCGCAATGCGATGTGCGAATGGTATAAGAAATGGTATGGGGTTCAACTTGATGTGGAAACCGAGATTCTGCCGCTTATCGGTAGCAAGGAAGGCATCATGCATATTTGTATGACCTACCTTGATGAAGAAAGTATTGCTTTGGTGCCCAATCCAGGTTACCCTACGTATCGCAGCGCAGTTTCGCTGGCAGGTGGCAAGATAATCGAATACAAATTGTCTGCGGAAACGAAGTGGTATCCGGATTTTGATTCGATCAGCGCTTCCCTGCAGAATGTAAATTCGAAAAACAGGCTGATGTTTGTAAATTATCCGCACATGCCTACGGGCCGCTTGCCAACTATAGAAAGCATGACGGAACTTATCGCGTTTGCAAAAGAAAATGAAGTGTTGCTCATCCATGATAATCCGTACAGTTTCATTTTAAACGATACGCCAATGAGTTTGCTCAGCGTTGAAGGAGCTAAAGATGTGGTGATTGAACTGAACTCGCTCAGTAAAAGTCACAACATGGCCGGCTGGCGCGTTGGGATGTTGTGTGGCGCAAAAGACAGGATCAACGAAGTTCTGAAATTCAAAAGTAATATGGACAGTGGCATGTTTCTTCCGTTGCAACTTGCAGCAGCAAAGGCTTTGGGTCTCGGTGCGGAATGGTACGAAAGCGTAAATGCAGTATATCTTTCCCGGCAAAAAAAAGTGTTTGAGTTGCTTGACCAATTACATTGTTCGTTTGACCAAAACCAGGCCGGTATGTTTGTTTGGGCCGCCGTTCCGGCGAAATGTAAATCCGGCTACGAATTGACAGATACTGTATTGCAGCAGGCAAATGTTTTCATCACGCCGGGCGGCATCTTCGGTTCTGCAGGTGATTGCTATGTTCGCGTGAGCCTCTGTGCTACAGAAGAAAAAATTTCAGAAGCTATTCAAAGGATCAAACAAGTTCAATTTTAAAAGATGAGTACAAGCGAAAAGGATATGATTGTGAAAACAGCCACTGTGGTAGGGCTCGGATTGATTGGCGGCTCAATGGCGCTCGCGTTGAAGGAAAGGAAACTTGCGGGTAAAGTGTATGGAGCAGATACCAATTCATTTCATCAACAAAAAGCACTCGAGCTAGGACTCGTGGATTTCATCGGTGATTTGGATGAAGTTGTGGCTTTATCTGACCTTATCATTCTTGCTGTGCCAGTGAATGTTGCTACACTGCTGCTACCACGCATTTTGGATAAAATTGACAGGCAAGTGGTAATGGACGTTGGCTCTACAAAGCATCCCATTTGCGTTGTTGCCGCAGATTCAAACAAAGGAAATCGTTTTGTTGCAACGCATCCTATGTGGGGAACGGAATTCAGCGGCCCGACTGCTGCAGTAAGCGGCGCATTTGCAAACAAGGCTGTGGTTATCTGCGATAAAGAAAAAAGCGATCATGATGCGGTGGACCTTGTTGAAAAAATTTACCGCGCATTGAACATGCATATCCTTTTTATGGAATCTGCAGCGCACGATGTGCATACAGCTTACATTAGTCATATCTCTCACATATCTTCTTTCGCTTTGGCAAATACTGTTTTGGAAAAAGAGAAAGAAGATGAAAATATTTTCGAACTGGCCAGTGCAGGTTTTGAAAGTACCGTGAGGCTGGCAAAAAGTAATATCGATACATGGGTGACTATCTTTCAACAGAACAAGGAAAATTTACTAGATGTATTGAACGAACATATTGCGCAATTGCGCAAATTCAAAAGCTGCCTCGAGAAAGAAAACTACGAATACCTGGGAGAGTTGATTGGCAATGCAAACAAGATAAAGCGAATATTGAAGTAATGAATAATAATTTTTCCGGTCAGACTCTCAATGGCAGCATCGTCTCAGGAAATAGCAGGGGTTATTCACTATTAATTATTAACTAAAAAAATCTCTTATAAATTAAAGATTCTATAATGAACGACAACATCAGATCTCTCTGGAACAAACGTCCCATCATCATTAGCGGTCCTTGCAGTGCAGAAACTGAAGAGCAGGTTTTAGAAACGGCACAACGCCTGGCTACTACCGGTAAAATAGACATGCTGCGGGCTGGCATATGGAAACCCAGGACAAAACCCGGCATGTTTGAAGGCATCGGCGTAAAGGGCTTACCATGGCTATTGAATGCAAAGAAGCAAACAGGGCTTCCTGTAACTGTGGAAGTAGCCACAGCAAAACATGTACAGGATGCCCTGCAATTTGACGTGGATATACTTTGGATCGGCGCTCGTACAACCGTTAATCCATTCAGCGTACAGGAAGTGGCAGATGCCTTGCGTGGCGTGGATATTCCTGTGCTGGTGAAGAATCCCATCAATCCTGATCTTGAGCTGTGGGGTGGCGCAATTGAAAGGCTGCAGAAAGTGGGCGTGAAAGACATCGGAATGATCCATCGCGGATTTTCGTCTTATGGAAACACGCAGTTTCGAAATGCGCCGATGTGGCACTTGCCTATCGAAATGAAAAGGCGTTTTCCGGAAATGCTGCTCATTTGCGACCCATCGCATATCTGTGGTAATCGTGTGATGTTGCAGGATGTTTCCCAGAAAAGTATCGACCTTGATTTTGGCGGACTGATGATTGAAAGCCATATCGATCCGGATAACGCATGGAGCGATGCCAAACAACAGATCACTCCCGAAAGGTTAAGCGAAATGCTGGGCAACCTTGTTTGGCGCTCGGAAGATATTTCATCGCAGGAATTCATCACAGCGTTGGCAACCATGCGCGAACAGATCAATCATATTGATGATGAACTGCTGACGCTGATCGGGCAACGTATGAAGATTGCCGATAAGATAGGCGAGTATAAACGCGACAATAATGTAACAATTTTACAGACAAACCGCTGGAATGAAATTCTCGACAGGGCCGTTTCAAAAGGTGAAGCACTGGGCCTGAGCAAAGAATTCATTATCCGTTATTTCGATGCCGTACATTTGGAAAGTATCAGTCACCAGAACAAGATCATGTACGATCAAAAATAAAAAACGCATGACGAACGAGTCGCATTTATTTTCAAATAAAAATGTTGAGTATTATTTCGATGGCTCTTTTTCAGAATTGTTGAAAAAATATGATCGGGAAAAAGTCATTGTCATTACCGATGACAATCTGTTTCAACTTCACAACCCATTGTTTGCCGGCCTGAAGATCATTAAAGTCAGGGCCGGTGAACAACATAAAAATCAGCAAAGCGTAGATGCCGTCATCGCTCAATTGCTGGAACTGGAAGCAGATAAAAATTCGGTGATCTTTGGAGTTGGCGGTGGTGTGGTAACTGATATGGCAGGTTTTGCGGCCAGCATTTTCAAACGAGGTACGCGCCTGGTGCAGGTTCCGACATCTATTCTCGGGATGGTAGACGCGGCTGTTGGCGGTAAGAACGGCGTGGATATTGGTTTGTACAAAAACATGGTCGGCACGATCTATCAACCGGAAGCAATTTTATTTGATTATGATTTTCTGAAAACGCTTCCCCAGGAAGAATGGGTAAATGGCTTTGCGGAGATCATCAAACACGCCTGTATTAAAGACGCACAGATGTTTGATTTCCTTGCGGAACATCAGCTGCAGGATTTTATTAACGACAAAGAACTGACTGCCGCATTGATACAAAAAAATGTTGGAATTAAAACCAGGGTTGTTTTAAAAGATGAATTCGAAACCGGAGATAGAAAGTTGTTGAACTTTGGTCATACTCTTGGGCATGCCATCGAAAATATTCATCAATTGCCGCACGGACTTGCCATCAGCATCGGGATGGTTGCCGCATGTGTTCTTTCTGAAAAACTTATTTCGTTTTCCGCAAGTAATAAACAAAAAGTTATTAATGTGCTCCGGCAATATTCTTTGCCTGTGGGCATTGATTTTAACAAGGAAGAAATATGGAAGCTGTTGTTGATGGATAAAAAACGCGACAAAAATGCAATGAATTTTATTTTGCTAAAAAAAATAGGGGAGGCAGTGGTACAGCGTATTCCGCTCGACCAACTGAAGCAACTTATTGATCAGTTATTCTAGTATTATGAAAGTAACGATAGAACCGGGAGAAGTAAAAGGAATCTTGTTTGCGCCTGCATCTAAAAGCGCCATGCAACGTGCTTGTGCGCTCGCTTTGCTTCATAATGGTGAAACAAGGATCACTAATCCGGGAAAGAGCAACGATGATGTTGCGGCGCTTTCAATCATCAACGCATTGGGAGCAGGTATTGAATCCACAGAGGCAAACAAGCTGGTTATTCATGGCGCACAGATGTCAGCTATTTCGGATGATGCGCCGAAAAATATAGACTGCGGAGAAAGCGGACTCAGCATCCGTATGTTTGCACCGATCGCCGCCATTTTGCAAAGTAAAATAACGGTAACCGGCAGAGGAAGTCTTGTGTCGCGGCCCATGAATTTTTTCGATGAGATTTTTCCGAAGCTTGGTATCAATATCGTTTCCAATAACGGCTTTCTTCCTTTGGAAATACGCGGGCCGATCCAACCGAAAGACATCACTATTGACGGTTCACTCAGCTCACAATTCCTGACCGGTTTATTGATCGCTTTTGCGAAATCATCGAAAGGACCGGCCACGATCACGGTGACCGATCTTAAAAGTAAGCCCTACATCGACCTTACCTTGCAAATGATGAAATTGTTTGGATATGATGTACAGAATAACAATTACAAATCTTTTTTGATTACCCCTTCTGTTCCTAAAAAACAAATAATCAATTACACAGTGGAAGGCGACTGGAGCGGCGCTTCGTTTATTTTGGTGGCGGGCGCTATTTCCGGATCAATAACAGTGAAAGGACTTGACGTATTTTCTGCGCAGGCAGATAAGGCGATCCTGCAGGTGTTGATGGCCGCTAAAGCGAATATCAGCATCACGCCGGAAGAAATTTCCGTTTCTTCCAGAAGGCTGCAGCCGTTTCATTTTGACGCGACGGATTGCCCGGATCTTTTTCCGCCGTTGGTAGCGCTGGCGGCCTCTTGCGATGGAACATCCGTTATTGAAGGTGTGAGCAGGCTTGCACACAAAGAAAGCAATCGTGCGCTTACTTTACAGGAGGAGTTTGGTAAACTGGGAACAGTGATAAAGTTGCAGGATGACCTGATGATCATCGAAGGCGGAGCGGTTGTTAATGGCGGAGTTGTTCATTCGCGTCATGATCATCGTATTGCGATGGCGCTGGCCGTCGCCGCTTTACGCGCGAAAAGTGGGGTTCAAATTGAAGAAGCGGAAGCGATTTCAAAATCTTATCCCGACTTTTATGAACATTTAAAAATACTCGGCGCCGGCATCCTCATTTCTGATTAATCATTATTACTTTCATACGATGAATAGTTTTGGAACAATTTTCAGGCTCAATATTTTTGGTGAAAGCCATGGCCCGGCTGTGGGCATCGTGATCGATGGTTGTCCTCCGGGTATCGCATTGTGTGCCGGCGATTTTATCGCCGATATTGAACGTCGTAAAGGAGGGGTGCAAAGAGGAACAACGCCGAGGAAAGAAGATGATGTCCCCAATTTTTTATCCGGCATATTCAATGGGAAAACTACCGGCGCACCACTTACCATAACTTTTGCAAACAATAACACCAGGAGTGCTGATTATGAAAAGTTGCGAAGCATTCCGCGTCCCGGGCATGCAGATTTTGTGGCTTCCAAGAAATTCAACGGTTTTGAAGATTATCGTGGTGGCGGACATTTCAGCGGAAGATTAACGGTTTGTATTGTTGCTGCCGGTGTTGTGGCAAAGAAAATATTGAGATCCGTTAACGAAGAAATCCGTTGTGAAGCTACCATCACCGAAATTGGTGGCGAGAGAAATCTTGAAAAAGGTTTACAAAATGCGATCGATGCGAAGGATAGTGTGGGTGGAATTGTTGAATGCGTAGTAACAAACCTTCCGATCGGCCTGGGCGAACCGTTTTTTAATTCGGCCGAATCACTGATCAGCCATGCAGTTTTTTCGATTCCTGCCATCAAGGGAATAGAGTTCGGTGCTGGTTTTGCGGCAGCAAAAATGTTTGGCAGCGAACACAATGATGCCATTGTTGATAAAACTGGCAAAACGGCCACTAATTATGCGGGCGGTATTGTAGGCGGCATTACCAATGGAAATGATCTTGTTTTTCGTGTGGTGGTGAAACCTACTTCATCTACTCCAAAAGAACAAAATACACTCAATATCGAAACGGAAGAAATTGAATCCTTCTCTGTAAAAGGAAGACATGACCTGTGTATCGCTTTGCGTGTGCCGGTGGTGCTGGAAGCCGTGGCGGCGTGTGTTTTGGCCGACTTGCTTTTATTGAGAGTTGATGGGTAAGAGCTTGTTGTGAGCGGGTTGTTTAGTTCTACTTCGCAAAAATCTTAACACGAAACCCGTAACTCGCAACTTTTTTACACATTGAACCTGAAATGCATCACATCCCCGTCCTGCACCAGGTACTCTTTCCCTTCTATCCTCAATTTTCCGTTATCGCGGCAGGCAGCTTCAGAACCATATTGCACGAAGTCATTGTATGCGATTACTTCCGCTTTGATAAATCCTTTCTCAAAATCTGTATGGATCACACTTGCTGCCTGTGGCGCTTTCCAGCCTTGCTGAATAGTCCATGCGCGCACTTCCTGCACGCCGGCCGTGAAATAAGTAGACAGGTTTAGCAACTTATAAGTGGAATGTATCAGGCGATCAAGAGCGGGTTCCGTCATCTTGTATTCTTCCATGAACATCGCTTTGTCATCCGGATCTTCAAATTCCGCAATCTGCGCTTCCACGGCGTTCGTCATAATGATCACTTCATTACCCTCGTTTTTCACCGCTTCAATCAAAGCATCAGAAAACTTGTTTCCCGTATGCATGCTTGCTTCATCTACATTGGCAACATATAAAACAGGCTTATCCGTCAACAAAAAGATATCCGCAATTGCCGCCTTCTCTTCCTTTGTAAGTCCTAAAGAAATAATATTTTTCCCTTGTTCCAGATGTGCCTTACAGCGCTGCAGCACTTCCAGTTCAACTTTCATCTTTGGATCGGTTTTCGCCATCTTTTCGGTGCGCTGCATTTTCTTTTCCACGCTTTCCAGGTCCTTCAACTGCAATTCGGTTTCGATGATCTCTTTGTCGCCAACGGGATTGATCGGGCCTTCCTCGCGTAAAATATTGTCGTCTTCGAAGCAACGGATCACCTGGATAATCGCATCCACTTCACGAATGTTTGCCAAAAATTTATTTCCCAAACCTTCGCCTTTGCTGGCGCCGCGAACCAATCCGGCAATATCCACTATCTCTATCTGTGTAGGAACAACGCGTTCCGGTAGTACAAGTTCTTCCAGTTTCTTCAATCGCGGATCGGGAACGTTCACCAATCCAGTATTGGGTTCGATGGTACAAAAACGATAGTTGCTTGCCTGTGCCTTCGCGCTGTTGCTTACAGCATTGAATAAGGTTGATTTGCCAACATTTGGAAGTCCGACGATGCCTGCTTGTAAAGCCATAATGATGTATGATGTGTGATATGTGATGTATGACCTGAAGGAAAGTGTTGATTTTTTCTTCAAACCATTTTTGTTTTTTGCGGTGGCAAAGGTATGCTTTGTTACTTTCTTTTCCCACTAAAAGTAGTAACTTTCAGGCCTTGGGATTTCCTGCGTTCAAATATCACCTATCACACATCATAAATCATAGATTTTTATGGCTTTAAGTCGAATCTGGTCGGCGTTTATTATCATTGCAATTTTTGTAGCGGGAGTTAAATGTTTCTTCTTTGGGGAAACGCAGATATTTGCCTGGATGGTGAGCGGCAAGGCTTCGGATGCCGCCAATCCCCTTAAGATCGACGGCATTATAGAAACATGCTGGGTGGCCGTGGACATATGCCTGAAGTTGATAGGCATTCTGGCACTGTTTATCGGCTTTATGAATATTGCAGAAAAAGCCGGAGGTATCCGTGTATTATCCAGGATCGTGGGGCCGTTCTTTTCAAAGCTGTTTCCGGAAATACCAAAGGGACATCCTTCGATGGGACATATGATTATGAATTTTTCTGCCAACCTGCTTGGACTCGACAATGCGGCTACGCCTTTCGGATTAAAAGCGATGGAAAGCCTGCAGGAACTGAATCCGGATAAAGACGTCGCTTCCAACTCACAGATTATGTTCCTTTGCCTCCATGCGGCCGGCCTCAACCTGATTCCGGTGAGTGTGATCGCAGTTCGTGCCGCGCAACATGCTTCCGATCCCACAGATGTTTTTATTCCATGTATGATCGTAACGTTCGTTGGCACCATGACCGCGATGATCATTGTTTCAATTAAACAAAAGATCAATCTTTTTCAACCCGTGATCATCGGCTGGGTACTAGGTATTTCGGCGCTGATCGCTGCGATGGTGCTGTATGTTACCAGGCTCGATGCCGCTGGCATTCAATCGTTTTCCGGGTTATTCAGCAATGGCCTGATCCTGCTGGTTTTTTTGCTCATTATTGCTGGAGGTCTTTATAAAAAAATAGATATTTTTTCAGCATTCGTCGATGGTGCAAAAAACGGTTTCGATACCGCCATCAGAATTATACCTTATATCCTCGGGATCCTTGTTGCAGTGAGTATGTTGCGGACGAGCGGAACATTTGATGCGGTAATGAACGGGATGAAATATTGCTTCGCAATGCTTGGGGCCGATACAAGATTTGTAGATGCACTCCCTACCGCACTGATTCGTCCGCTGAGCGGGGGAGCCGCCCGGGGTATGATGGTGAGTATTATGTCTGGCCCGCTGGGACCCGATTCTTTTGCGAGTAAATTATCAGGCATTTTCCAGGGAGCATCCGATACCACTTTTTACGTGGTGGCCGTTTATTTTGGTTCCGTTAATATTAAAAACACACGATACTCTATCGGTACAATGCTTATGGCGGATCTGGCGGGAGTGATAACTGCCATTTTACTGGCATATTTATTTTTTGGATAAATAATAAAAGGCCGCCCCGCTTTACAATGCTGTTGTATCGTAAAGCGGGGCGGCCTTTTAATTATTAATAAGTCGCAAACGTGGTGATCTTCGGCGCGGTCGACTGACCGTTATAAACAGCCGAATAACTTCTTGTGGCAACTGCCGTAAAACCCGACCCCAGTGCAGCTTTCAGCAATAAAGGACTCGTGGTTCCGGTTGGATAAATGAAGAGCGTATCTGTTTGACCCGAAGGGTAGGAAACAAAACCTGTTACTGTATTGTTGGCTACGTTTGAAAAGATCGGTGTAGTCAATCCGTTTTTTTGCGAATAAACATCCACTGCGGCAAGCGGAGAGGCACTGTATACAAGATTTGCGAAACGCAATCTTGCGGATGTGTCAGTTGGCACCACGATTTCATTTTTGACAGTTAACTGTTTGGCCGCGGTTGTGATTCCGTAGGTGAAAATAGTATAGCTTTCTCCTGTTTCAAAATTCTGCGCAAAACTGATAGGGGTTTGCGTACTGGTAGCCAGCGTGTCTTTAATGGTGATTGTCCGTGCGCCGTGATTTACGCGGAACGAATATGCCGACGGGAACACACCGCCATAGGCCAATGCAGCTCCGTTCACAGGTACGTTATCTACGTACACATAGTTTCTTGTCGCGTTGATGGTAGAATTGATCACCTGTATCTGCGCGCTTTCTTCCAGGTTGGTTACCGGATCAGCCACGTCGGGCGTGTGTTTGGTACAGGAAATGACAAACAACATTGTTGCCGCAAGGCCGATACCAAGAGATTTTATTTTTAGATGTTTCATTACATTAATTTTTTAGTAAATGAATTATGGCTTGGAGAACCAGCATTCGTAAGTGTTGTAATCGTTGTTGATTGCACCGATCCTGGTGAGCTCCGGAATGTTATACAAATATTCGGAATTAAATCTTGGCCTGCATCTATATACCAGTTTACCATTGTTGGTGGAAATAAGGTAGTTGATGGGCGACGTAGGTGGTGTTACAAAATCTGTGTAAACCTGGTTACCTGTTGACGGATCGATATCGACGTAATGATACTTGCGCATGTCGATCCATGTTTGGTGAGTACCCCAACCATACAGCGCAATGTATTTCTGCAGCATTATCTGGCTGAGGGTGAGATTTGCAGCCACCGGCGTTATAACCGCCGGGTTTGACAGATAGGCGAGCTTTGTTGCAGCGTCAATCGATCTTCCCGCAGGAATATTCTTTTCATACGTTGTGGTCAGCATATCAAAATTCAGGCTGATGGCATTGCTGTAAGCTGCAAGTGCGGCTGTTTTATTTCCATTGTGATATTGCGCTTCCGCGATGATGAACTGCATTTCAGATGCAGTCATGATCGGCCATGGGCCCTGGTTAGAATAAACGTAACGTGTGCTGTCGTTCGTACCCGTCGTCAGGTTGGGAGTAGGATTGCGCCAGAAATTTTTAGGATAATCAGCATTGTTGGTTCCCGGGAACTCGGTTACTCCCAGCCATGGTGTTACACCTTTGAAGGTCTTGTTCAGGTTTTCGCTCAGAATGTACCAACGGCGCGGATCCTGTACGCCTGTGAAAGTGCCGGTGTTTACACCAGACATCAGGTTTGCGATATAGGCACCCTGCCTGATGGTTCCGATATTGGATCGGGTGGGGCCGAAATAACTATTAAACCCGTTGCTGGTATTGGCAGCAGAAAAAGATGCAAGGATATTATCAGCATTGGTGGTCATGGCAAGATTGGCATACTTAATAGCAGAATCTGCGTAATGCTCCTGTTGAAATATATTTTTACTGCTCAGATCTATGTACGAACGTGCAAGAATGCCGTACACAAATTTCTTCCATTTATTAAGATCGCCTTTGTTGAAAAAAGCATCTGCATCTGCCAGTCCTGAAGGATCGAGATTGCCATCGGTACGACTCAGATTTGCCAGTGCGCGGAATGCTACGGCGCGGCAACTATCGTAGAATTCAGGTTGCGTATCGTATTTAAACTGCGACTGATCTGTTCTGAATGCTTCTTTCAAAATAGCATCGCCATATTGATTGGTGAGTTCCAGCCAGCCCCAGGCCCGTACTGCCTGCGCCACGCCCACGTAATCCCAGCGTTGTTCTTCTGTACCCCATTCAATCATCCTGTTCACATTCTGGCCATGACCGAAGTAAACGGCGCCCCAGATACCGCCGGTGTTGTCACTTCCGATCGTGCCACCCATTTCGCCGTAATTTTCACCTGCCGTGGTAGATCCCCAATACTGAATATAGCGGCCGAGCAGGATATCATCAATCTGAAGGCCGAAGTTGGTACCGGCAGCAGAATTGTAGGCCGTAAAACCGCCGATGATGCCAGGCAGCAAGGTTTGTACCGGTACGCGCACCGGCGCATTTGGATTTTGATAAGCGTCGTCGATCTTCTTTGTACAGGATGCAAGGAACAATCCCAACACACCGCAAAAGAACACCGACCTTAATAATTTATGTTGCATATTTTTATTTTTATTGATCAGATAGTTAACTCATTAAAAATTTGCCTTAAGCCAGAAGTTTACACCAATGGGAGTAGGCGAACTTCCCTGGTCCATACCATATCCACCAACACCGCTTGTACCGGGATTGTTGGCATTCACGGCAGGGTCGGCACCATAATAATTTGTGAATAATACAAGGTCGCTTCCTGTTACGAAAATGCTCAACCCTTTTACGATTTTTCGTTTACCAAGAAATCTTTCCGGTAAAGAATAATTCAAGGTCACATCACGGAGCCTGAACCAGTTGACGTCTTTTTGTATAAATTCTTCGTCGGGCATGGTGGTGTAATACGCACTCGCATATTGGGGTATGATCGTGATGGTATTTACCGTAGGATGATCCGTATTTGCCAGGTTGTTGTTCAACACACCATTGATCACACGTGGCGTTGCGCGATCTCCGGTTCTTTCGCTTCTGCCGATCGTGGTGAGCAATTGATCCGTACCATTGTAGATGTCGCCGCCTACTTTCAGATCCCAGAGAAAACTAAGGCTCCAGTTCTTATAACGGAAACTGTTTAATGTTCCAAGCGTGAAATCAGGCGTTCTGTCGGCGATCACAAAGTTTGTTCCGGTGCCGCTGGACAATGGAAGTCCGGTTGCAGGATCGATGAGGATCTGGCCGGCATTGTTGCGCAGGTATTTTGAACCTGTGATCGTACCGGTGGAATATCCTCTTACCAGGCCAGCTCTCACATTTGAAATATAAGTATCTGAGTTGTAGAAATCTTTCAGCAGGTCAATAGACGCCGGCAATGTCAGTACTTTGCTCCACATATGATTGAAGTTGAAACCTACGTTCCAGTCAAAATTCGAAGTGCGAACAGGATTGAGATTCAATGTTACTTCCAGTCCTTCGTTGCGGAGCGATGCTGCATTTTGCGTGTTCAGGATGAAACCGGTTCCATAGCTTGCGCGGTATCCTTGTGCGATCTGATCCTGGCAAAGCGTATTGTAATAAGATACATCCAAGGTAAGCCTGCTGTTAAAGAACCTCAGTTCCGTTCCGATTTCATAGGTTCTTTGCCTTTCCGGCTCCAGGTCGGGATTGGCATTCGTAAACCCGTAAGAATAACTTTGTGGCAACGTGGTGCTGCTGAAGTTGTTCACCAGAAATGCCTGGTTGGAATATGGATCGTTCAACCGCGCGGTACGTGCAAGTGATCCCCTGAGTTTTGCATAATTAAGGATGTTCCCTTTTTTCAACCCGGGGAAAATATCAGACAATATCACACTTGCGCTGGCACCGGGATAATTGTACTTCCGGTTCTTACTCGGCAGGGGCGATGCTTCTTCAAATCTATGGGAATAGGAAAGAAACGCCACATTTTTATAGCCGATCGATACTTCGCCGAAGTAGGCCAGTTCCCGGAAGATCACACGGTTCGGTTCGCCAAAGCTATTCTTAAGCAATCTTTTTCTTGTATTAAGTGTTGTATTTCCGCTGTCCCTGCGGGAGGAATCAATTAAGCCTGTACCGTATATCGCGAATTGATTTGTTTGAAAATCCTGCCACATGGTTCCAACAAGAAGGCGCGTATCAAAATTGCCGATCTTCTTTTTTGCGGTAGCGGTGATCGTGTGATTGTACCCGTAATAATTTCTGTAGTAGTTGTCCAGACTGCCTTTGATGGCACTCGTCAACATATAAGATTGCGGATGATTGAAAACATATCCGTCATCTGAATAAGTATCATACCCAAATCTTCCCGAGAGTGCGAGCCACGAAAAAGGATTGATGTCGATTCCCAAAGTGGCCACCCAACGTTTCAATTTATCATAACTGTTGTTGTTCTTTGCGCTCCAGATCGGATTGTCGTAATCCGCATTGATATTGCTGTTGAAGAGCGGGATCTTTTGTCCGCCCGGACCTTCGTAATTTCTTACGTCGTTATTGGAAGGCCATGCGTAAAGGTCGAGCAGGTAACCGCCGGCACCTGATGTAGATACAGAGCTTTTAAGCGGCCGAAGATTTTCGGCAGAAATATAAGAAATCGTTGGCGTGATGGTAATGAACTTGCCGATCTTGGTGGTATTTGCCAGTTTGAAATTATACTTGGTGTAAGTATTGAAAGGCACAGATCCGTCCGCATCAAAATATTGACCGGTAGCGCGGAAGCCTACGTTCTTGGTTCCGAATTCTGCCTGCAGGCTATGTGTTTGCGAAAATCCTGTTTTGTAAAAATGATGCAGGTTGTCATAATCCGGCGTTCCTTCCGGAAAGCGCGGACCAAAAGCCTGGAACTGCCCGGTATTGGGTGGTGCTGTGGGAATGTTATTGCTTGCACCGGGCCGGAAATCATCATTTGTTTTTGCAAATCTCGTGATCTTCTGAAACCTGAAGTTATTATCGTAAGTAAGGTTGATCTTTCCATTTGTACCTTTTGCCTTTTTGGTGGTGATCACGATCGCGCCGGAACCGGCCTGGCTTCCATATAAGGCAGTAGCCTCCGGCCCTTTGAGTACGGTTACAGATTCAATATCATTGGGATTAAGATCCGCGATGCGGTTTGTATTATCGTTATTACGGTTATTGCCATCCGATGCAAGGCCAATGCCGGTACCGCTTTGCGAATTTGAATTCAAGGTCTGGTTGTCTACAATGATACCATCCACGATAAACAACGGTTGGTTGTTGCCAGATAAAGTATTGAATCCGCGCAGCACAATTCCCGCAGACGCGCCGGCCATACCGGTTGTGGGTGTTACTGTAAGACCTGCAACCCGTCCCTGTAAACTATTGACAAAGTTTTCGCGCTGCGTTTGCTGGATATCATTTCCCTTTACAGTTTGCGTGGAATATCCCAATTCGCGCGGGTTTCTTTTAATATCCATTGCCGTTACCACCACTTCTTCCATTTGCTGACTTGCCCTTACAAGTGCCATGTTCATGGTTGCGCCGGTGGTTTTCATTTCTCTTGTTCCAAAACCGATAGAAGAAAAAACGAGCGTTTGACCGGGCGCCGCATTGATGGTGTAGTGTCCGGCTTCATCTGTTTTTGTAGAAATGCGGGAACCTTTTATGGTCACGGTTACATTTGCCAACGGAGTGCCGTTTTCCCCGGTCACTACACCGGAAACCGGTGTCGTTTGGGCGCTGACATGCGTGCCGTAGAACACCAGCAGCCCCGAAAAAAACATTAAAAGAAAAAATTTTCTCATAGCAATTTTTTTTGTTTGATTAAATTGTTTGGTTCGTATTATAAAGGTGTAAATCCGTCTGGTGTTACAGTACCTGGATGCCGGCCGCTGAATAAGGCGCCAATACCGGGTCTTCCGGGTCAAGGTCTGTAATAAGAGTGTGTATCTTCAGGGCATCGCACACATGTATCGGTTGCACGCTGTTTATTTTTTCGCCGATGCTGAGACAAATAGTTTTCCTGGAGGATTGAATCATCTGCTGTTTTAGCTGCACTACGTCCCAATCATTATCTGTAATGCCGTTTTCAAGGTCGATTGCATTGATGCCCAGGATACATAAATCGGCCTTGATATTTTTGATACGTGCTATAGCATCCGCTCCCACAGTAATTTTGGAAGTCTTGGATAATTTGTCGCCAAGTACGATCACTTCGATATTGGGGTGATGCATGTATTCCACGATGGCCGGAATGCTCCCGGAAATGAAGGTGGCATGCAGATGATGCGGAAGCATCCGGGCAAGTTCTATGATAGTGGTGCCGCCGCCGGTGAGAACAAACATGCCGTCTTTTATCAATGAGGTCGCTTTTTGCGCAATGATGCGTTTTTTATTTTGAGCGTATATTTTACTGGAGGGAAAACTGGTGGCGTCGAACGAATGGGAGAGTGCGCCACCATGAACCTTGATGAGCTTGCCGTTATCCGACAATTCCTGCAGATCGCGGCGGATAGTGTCTTCCGAAACAGCAATTTCAGAACTGAGAGTGGCCGACAGCACCTTGTTATGCAGGTTTACCTGGTGAACAATATATGCCTGTCGTTCTCTTTTAAGCATGCGTTTTGTCGGTTTAATGTCAAATTAAAGTTAAATATTCGATAAAACCTCGAAAAAAGTTGCAAAGAAATGCACATTTTGATGTGTAAAACCTGCAAAAACGCATATGTGTATTAGCGGATTAAGGAAATGAAAAAGGTAGGGATCGCGCCACTACCTTATGCCAAGATGTTTCATTAATGTTTTGGTTTGCTTTTTTTGGGTGGAGAGATTTGTTTTTGCACTTTTTGAGCCGGAGTTTTTTGAACTTTCTTTTCGTTTATCAAAGGCTCTGCAGAAGCAGATTCGTTTTCCTCTTCCGTTTGTTTATCAAAATAATGGGCGAAGATATTGATAAGTAATTTGGCCTTATAAACAGCGCTTGTATACCTGTTATTTACAACAATGATGGTGGCATCTTCATCCAGCAGCCGCAAAAATGCGGCATTGTTTCCGTGCCACCAGCCATTATGAAAAATAAGCTTTTTGCCGTTTGGAAAATTATCCATGCGCCAGCCAAGGCCGTAATTTTTAATGCCTTCCTTTTCATTGCTATAGGGTTTGTAGGCCTCGGCCAGCGTTTCGGGTTTAAACATTACGTTGCTGCTGAGTGCGCGATCCCATTTCAACAGGTCACGGACGGTGCTGTAAACATTCTTGTCACCATACACATCATCAAGATACATCATCGGAATTTCGTTTCCTCGCCAGTCGTAATTCGGTGTTGCTGTGGCACTGTCGTTACGAGTGTATACGAAGCTGCTGTTCATCTGCAACGGTGCAAAAATGGTATTATGAATATAAGTTGGATACGGCGTTCCTGTAACTTTTTCAATTAAAAGTGCAAGCAACGCAAAGTTTGTATTGCAATACGAGAATCTTGTATTTGGCCGCGCTATGTTTTCCATATCCGCTTTGCGGTTCACCAGATAATCAAAAACATCCTGGTTCGTTACATGAACTTTTTTATCGGGCCACAACTTGTCCATGAAGTACAGATAATTTGGCAAACCACTTCGATGGTTCAGCAATGTCCGGATCGTAACGCCCGGATAATTAAATGTCGGAAAATATTTACTGTATTCGTCATCGAGATTGATCTTGCCATCCTGCCACAATTTTAAGGTTGTCATCCCAGTTATGGTTTTTGAAACCGAAGCGATATGGAAAGCTGTTTCGGGA
>JAATFP010000027.1 GCA_015655125.1 Chitinophagales bacterium
AGTGAACTGGCATTGGGTGGCACGGCTGTTGGCACCGGCATCAACACACCAAAAGGATATGATGTAAACGTGGCCAAACATATTGCGGATCTTACAGGGTTACCTTTTATCACTGCTGAAAATAAATTTGAAGCATTGGCTGCGCATGATGCGATCGTAGAAGCGCATGGCGCATTGAAAACAGTTGCGGTGAGCCTGATGAAAATCGCCAACGATATCCGTATGCTCTCATCGGGGCCGAGAAGCGGCATTGGTGAATTATTTATTCCTGATAATGAACCGGGTTCTTCCATCATGCCGGGCAAAGTAAACCCTACACAATGTGAGGCGCTCACTATGATCGCGGCACAAGTGATGGGCAATGACGTTGCGATCAGCATCGGCGGCAGTATGGGACATTTCGAACTCAACGTTTTTAAACCGGTGATGATCTTCAACTTCCTGCACAGCGCAAGGTTGATTGGCGACGGTTGTGTTTCATTCAACGATAAATGTGCAGTAGGATTGGAACCGATTGAAGCCAATATTAAGAAGCACGTAGATAATTCACTGATGCTTGTTACTGCGCTCAATACTAAGATCGGTTATTATAAAGCCGCTGAAATAGCGCAAACTGCCCACAAAGAAGGAACAACATTAAAAGAAATGGCGGTTAAACTTGGATATGTAACTCCGGAAGAATTTGATGCCTGGGTGATTCCGGCAGATATGGTTGGTAAGTTGGATTAGGTTTAGGGATTAGAGGTTTGTGGTTAGAGGTTTAGAAAAAACGCTCATAACTTATACAGAATAAAAAATAGCCTGGCAAATGCCAGGCTATTTTAATAAGTCGCACGAAGATCAATGTTCCCAACTAAACCTTCTAAACCTCTAAACTCTACCGAACTACAAATTTCTCCGTCATCAACTTCACTTCCCTTCCATTATACATCTTCATCACATACGTTCCTGCGGTAAAATTTCCAACGTTCACTTCAAATTTATCCGTAAATGCTTTACCCGATACAATGAGCCTTCCGGTAATATCATAGATCGTATAAGTGATTGGCTTTGCCGTGTTGCGCTTGTTTTCTACAAATAATATTTTTGTTGCCGGGTTTGGATAGATCCTGATCGTGCCTCTGTCAACCAGTGGCGCCGGCGGATCCTGCAATGCGAGTACCGTACCCAGGTATTTATATACCAGGATGCTGCCGCTGTTATTAAGCACATTCTGGTTGCCGGTTGTAGGACCCGATGTTTGGCCCACACTATCCGTGATCAGGTAAATGGTGATACCATCTTTTCCAATTGCAATATCGCGGAAACGGTTCTCTTCACGAAAGTAACGGGCAGTATCGGTACCATTCGGCATGTTCACAAAGCCTGTTCCGGCAGCATTTAATTTCAACCGGAAGACCGTGCCTTCTTTTAAGGTTGTCATCAAAATAGAATTTTGCCAGCCCGGAATTTTTGTATCAAACCCATAATAGTCCATGCTGGACGGCGCCACCGTCGGATTACTCAGCCAGTTGCAGGGCAAAGCGGCAGACGGCGTGAAAAAAGTGCGGATGGGTGCTTTAAAATCCGGCAACGTCGTATCCATTTCATTCATGATGCGCGCACCCGGCGGTGCCGTTGAGCATTCAGGTTCGGAGCCGGGCGTGGGAGCGGCAAGACAATTGGTACCGGAAGACCAGTTCTTATACTGGTAACGGTTGTTGTCCTGGTAACCTGAGATATAAGGCCAGCCGTAATTTTTTCCGGCAACCAGTTCATTAATTTCATCATCTTCCGCCGGCCCGTTTTCCGCGCTGTATAATTTTGCTCCGGCGAAATCATGCTGAAGATAATTTTTTGCAAATACCAGGCTATTCGGATTTCGGTGTCCGAAAGTGTACACGTGACTTTGAATGGATTTTATAACCGGGTTGTCATCCGGAACGGAGCCATCCATATTGATACGAAGGATCTTCCCCTGATATGCCACATAGTTTTGCGCCGCCATTTCTTCCGAAGTGGGCACATCCTGCGCCCTTATTGGGTTACAGCGTAATGCAAATTGATTGGCTCCCTGGTCGCCAACTGCATAATACAATTTCCTGTCGGGGCCAATAAGCAACCTTCCTGTGCTGTGATCCGTACTCGCCGGAATGCCCTCGATGATCACCGTTTCATTTCCTGCGCGCGCGGTTATAGTCGTGTTCTTTACAGGGTACCTTGTGATGCGGACTTTTCTGACACCCGAACCCGCATCATAACAATACGCTACAAAAAAAGAATCCACCGCAGGATAATCGGGATGCAGGGCCATTCCCATCATTCCATCCTGGCTGATAGAGGTGACGGGTGAACCGGACGTAGTGAATTTTACACTTGATTTTATATCCAGGATAATGCGCCTTTTGCCCGTGAAAGGATCCACTTTGATAACCCGTCCGCGGCGTTCTCTGATCCAGAGAGAATCGTCTGCGCCATAGATCAATTCAAAAGGATGCTGTAAAAAATAACGGTCCGCTGCGTTGACCGGTGCCTGGTTCAATACCTGCTTTGCAGAAAATGGCTCACCCTGACAAAATGATCTGAAGGGTAAAAATATTAATAATAAAAAAAGTAAGAGTAGCGGTCTTTTCATAAAATCGTATTTAAACTACAGGTATATACTTAGTAATAATACGCCGAAACCCATGCCTACAAAGGTTTTCATCATTCTCCTGCAATTGTAACGTATTAATGTTCACAAAAGTATCTGTAGCTGTTTTTTATTTCTCCCGGTGTAAAATATTACTTACGAAAATTCGTTAGGTAAACAGTTTATCCATCCATTCAGTCCGTGTAATTCTTTTAACTGCTTAAATATGACCGCATGAAAAGACTTTTACATGAGTTAATTCCTATACCCGTTTTTTTCCTGCTGTTCCTTTCTCCGGCAAAGACACTCGCACAGGGTTCTAATCGCGTTGATATAGGAAAGAGTTATGCCAACATGAGCCAATTGTCTACTGGTGGTACTTACAATCCTGGTGATACCATTGAGATCCGTGTAACAATTGCCGTTATAAAGCAAACAACAACTACAATCGTAGACAGTGTGCAAGTATTTGATGCAGTTCCTGCAAACACAACTTACATCAACGGTAGTATGCGTGTGGCAACCAACCAGGGCCTTACTTACAAAGGCCCGTTTACAGAAGCATACGACGGCGATGCCGGTTACAAAACCGGGAATAACATCACTATCAATCTTGGAAAAGGCGCAGACAGCAGTAAAGGCGGGCGCATAAAAGCAGATTCAAGCAGGCCGAGCTTCTACAATTCCACCTGTATCATGATGGCCGTATATCGCGTTCAAATCAACGCCACTGCCAGTTACGGCGACACGTTAAAAATCGGGGGTTCCGTAAAATACAAAATGATCTCGCCTGCTAATGGCTGGACTACCGTAACATTTCCTACATACCAGATCCTGCTATTTAAGAACACCGGATATTGCCAAAACGGATCAAACGTAAGCGCCGCATCGGACTCGCTGGGAACTTTCGCCAGCGGAAGCACGCAGAACAGGCCGTCAGCGCTGGGTTTTACAACAAGCTACATCAAGCAGAATATTTCCGTTGGTCAACCAAACGATTATTATTATGCGATCGTAAACAACAGCAGCGCAGATGGAAGCACCAATCCAAATTCTGCAATGCCCGAAGGAACGATACAGCATCGCGTATTTGGCCTTTGGGACATTTGCGGCGATCATACCGGGGCCACAGATCCTGCGATGGGTAATCCGCCTGCGGCACCTGGTACACGCAAAGGATACTTTGTAGTGGTGAACGCAAGTTACAATACCAATGAAGCCTACCAGGAAACACTGTCCAATCTTTGTCCGAATACTTACTACGAATTCAGTGCATGGTTCCGGAATGTTTGCCCACGTTGTAGTTGCGACAGCATGGGCAGAGGTAGCGGTACCGCCGGCTTTATCCCTTATCCTGGAAATGATTCTTCAGGTGTGAAGCCGAACCTTAGTTTTGAAATTGACGGCCTCTCCTATTTTACTTCGGGCGACATCAAATATGACAGAACGGAGCCTTGGAAGCAATATGGTTTTACGTTTCTGACACGGCCAACCCAGACCACTGCAAATTTTGTTATCAGGAACAACTCACCCGGTGGTGGCGGCAACGATTGGGCGATCGATGATATCAAAGTGGCGCATTGCGGGCCATCGCTTAACATGAATTATAATCCATATGTGCAAGGTTGCAAGGAGGGCGATTTCGTAGTATCGTTATCCGATACCATTCGTTTCATCTACAATAGTTATGTACATTTCAAATGGCAGAAAAGCAATGTGGGCGGTACGATCTGGACGGACATGACCGGCCCGGGGACTTCCGGTATCGGTTCGCCTGTTATGGTAAATGGCCTATGGCAGTACATTACGGCATTGCCACCATGGATCGCATCCTACGCGGATAGCGGAACTTTTTACCGGGTGATCGTAGCAACAACCGCTGCAAATCTCAACAGTGCAGATTGCCAATACAAAGATGGAAGCTCAACGATGGTAAGCGTGATCACCTGCGGGTTGGTATTGAACGGGAACTTCATTCAATTTAAAGGAACGTTGTCGGGCAATAAAGCCTATCTCAACTGGATCACAAAAGATGAAAAGGAACTAAAGAATTATGAAATTGAAAGAAGCAACGATGGTATCAATTTCGAAAGGATCGGTTCCGTAACCGCTAAAAATACACCGGACGCATTTTACAATTTTACCGATCCGGATATCGTCAACGGAACAAAGTATTACCGGTTAAAAATGCGCGACGTCAACAACAGGTATAAATTCAGCAACGTAATCGTATTAAGTACGGCGCTTGCTTTCGATATCCGGCATGTTCAGAATCCTTTCACCAATAAAATAGCTGCCGACGTAATCGCTCCGGAGGACGGCACTTTAAATGTACTTCTTTTTAATGATAAGGGACAAAAGATGCACTCCTATTCACAGCAGGTTAAAAAAGGAATGAGCAGGATTTCTGTTGATAATTTACCAGGTATGAGCAGCGGTATTTATATCCTGGCCGCCGAATTAAATAAGGAAAGTATAAGGAGAAAAATCATCAGAAGATAGAACAGACCTATAATCGATGGCCTGCCTAAAATTTTTCAGGGCAAAAGAATCAGGTATATTCCAAAATTTTATGAAGATCATAGATCTCAGATCTTATATCATACGTCTAAGATACCTGCGTGGCATCATCCACCCGTGAATCCGTTTCCACCGTGGTGCGTGCTGCTGTATGTTTGTGCCTGAAGAATCTTCGCTGGAACACAAGAATGCTGATCACACCTGTGCTGATAGCGGCATCTGCTATGTTAAAGATGTGCCTGAAGAATTCAAAATCTTCACCACCCCAGAATGGGAACCATGAAGGAAAATGTCCCTTTACCACGGGAAAATACAGCATATCTACTACATTGCCGTGAAGAAAACCAGCATATCCTCCTTTTGAAAAAGTTGCCAGTCCGTTATATCCAACATACTCATTAATCTGGGGATCGAAGATCATCCCTTTATCGAAGATCATCCCATAAAAGCAGGAGTCGATCAGGTTACCCAAAGCACCGGCATAAATAAGGGCCGCGCAGATGATGAAACCACGATGGTATTTTTGCCTGATGATGCTGCCAAGGTACCATGTGCCGAAAATAACTGCGGCCATTCTGAAAACTGTCAGGGCGAGTTTACCCCAGTTTCCGCCGAACTTCCAGCCATAGGCCATTCCCGGATTTTCCACGAAATACAATTGGAACCAGTTGCCCAACACATTTTTCGAAGTGTTGATCGGGAAACTGGTCTTGATATAAATCTTGACCGCCTGGTCTATCAGTACCACCAGCGCGATCAATAAAAATAAATTTCTTTTTTTCATATAAGATTGCAAAGATAGTAGGCGCCAACTAATAATTAATAGTTAATAGTTAATAATGTAGAATAACTGGGGCCGCCTGTGAGCAAAAACCTCGTAAATCTTGAAGAATTATTAATTAGTTATTAATACCCTATTCACTAAAATAAACGCGTTTCACCCTTTGCGAAATGCTTGTAAGTATTTCATACGCAATGGTGTCAGCTGCTTTCGCTAGTTCATACACCGGTAGTTCTTCACCAAACACCACCACTTCATCTTCTTCATCTGCTGCTATTCCAGTGATGTCTATCATCGTCATATCCATACATACATTGCCGATCACTGTGGCACGTTCGCCATTTACCAGCATATATCCTTTTCCATTACCCAGCGAACGCCGATAGCCGTCTGCATACCCCACGCGGACCGTTGCAATCACAGAATCCCGGTCTACTACGCCACGCCGGCTATAACCAACGCTTTCGCCTTTTTTCACTTTTCGTATTTGAGAAATGGTAGTCTTAAAAGTGGCAACCGTATGCAATTGTTTTTGCATGTCCGGGTTCGCGTCCACACCATACAAACCTATGCCGAGCCGCACCATATCAAGTTGCAATTGCGGAAAACGATCAATAGCCGACGTGTTGGATATATGTTTAATGAAAGGATGCCTTGTAACTTCAGCGATCCTCAATGCCATAAGGTGAAAATACCGCGCCTGATAATGCGTGAACTCATCGTGTGCCGGATCATCGCTGGCCACCAGGTGCGAGAAAACCGATCTGATATCAAAGATAGCCGTCTCTTTCAGGATTGATGTAAGCTCGTCCATATCACGTTCCTCAAAACCAAGACGATGCATTCCCGTATCAAGCTTAATGTGTACAGGGTAATTATACAGGCGATGTTGCTCCAGGTATTTTTTAAACGCCTGCAGGATATTGAATGAATACAACTCCGGCTCCAGGTTGTATTTTACAAGACTGGCGAATGTTTCTGCTTCTACATTCATCACCATCACCGGCAAGCGAATACCGGCTTTACGCAATTCAATGCCCTCGTCTGCATACGCAACGGCAAGATAATCCACCCCCGCATATTGAAGTATGTTGGCAATCTCAAAACTGCCGCTTCCATAACTGAATGCCTTTACCATCGCCATCAACTTTACGCCTTGGCTAAGTTTCTGGCGATATACATCGAGATTATGACGCAGGGAATTGAGATTTATTTCAAGAACCGTTTGATGTGTTTTTTGTTCCAGCAAACTACTGATATGCTCAAACTCGAATACCCGCGCACCTTTCAGAAGGATCGTCTCGTCGTGAAAATCGATTGCTGAAAACTGTTCCAGGAAAGATGCTGTAGAATCGAAAAAAAGTTGATGCGGGATATTTTTAAACAACGAGGCATATTCAGACAATTGCAATCCGATGCCAATGAACCTGTACAAAGATTTTTCCGTTACAATTGCAGCAATCTTTTCATACAGCGCGCTTTCCGAAAGAGCCGACTGTGAAATATCACTTAATATAAGGGTACGTTTTGAATGCTGCTGTTGTTGCTGTAAAAAATCAAGCGCAATTGAAAGGGAATCGATATCGGCACTGTAACCATCGTTGATGATAGAACAGTTGCGGATGCCTTCCTTAAGTTCCAGCCGCATTTCAACGGGCCTCAACAGTTCCATCCGCTGCGCAATGATACACGCCGGAAATTTCAAATAAAGCAACACACAAAGACAGGTGAGGGAATTATGTATCGAAGCAGCGTCCGAAAAGGGAATAACAAATTCAATTTCTTCATCACTATGACTGCAAATGATGGTGGTTGCTTCCGCAGTTTTGCGAATATCTTTTACCTGCACATTTGCGCCCGCCGATCGTCCCCATGTAAAGGTTTGCAATGCAGGATTTACATTTTTTGCAAATGCCATAACACCGTTGTCAATGGCAGTTTCATCTTTGCAATAAAAAAGCAGCCGGCTGTTTTTAAATAACAATAATTTCTCCTGAACTTTTTCTTCCACAGATGAAAAACCTTCCGCATGCGCGTCCCCGATAAAGGTGAATATCCCCATGGTTGGATCGATGATATGCTGCAAAGAAGCCATCTCTCCGGGTAATGAGATACCCGCTTCAAATATCGCCAGAGTGTTCGGTGTATTGAGCTGCCAAACACTTAACGGAACGCCGATCTGCGAATTATAGCTCTTAGGACTCCGTACAATATTGTAATCATTATACAGCAATTGAAACAGCAATTCCTTTACGATCGTTTTGCCATTGCTTCCCGTAATTCCAATCACCGGAAGACCAGTGAACTCATGACGGTGATGAGCTGCAAGCTGCTGCAATGCCGTCAATGTATTTTCAACATTAATAAAATTAGCTCCGGGAAAGGCCCTGCTATCATAGTCTCTGGCAACCACAAAATTCCGAATGCCTTTTTCATATAATTGCGGAATGAACGAGTGCCCGTCTTTATTTGCACCGTGTAATGCAAAAAATAATGAAGTGGATGGAAAATAAACTTTACGGCTATCGATAAGCAACTGCTCTATGGCTGCGTCTTCCTCAAATACTTTTGAAGAACCAAGCACCGATGCAATATGATTGATGGTATAACTCACAAGTATAGTACGATTAAAAATTAATGAGCCTGGTCGTCGTAATGTGCTTCTTCTTCCCGGATTGCTTTCTGTTTGTCCATGAACATCGAATAAAATATGGATCCTCCCAGGCAAACCATGATGAAGCCAAGCGAAATAAATACCTGTGTTGTCTTGTCGGGTATCCACATACTGAACCAATGTTCGGCCAGCATTTTAGCACCTATAAAAATAAGTACGATGGCGATACCTTTCGGAAGATAATCGAATTTATTCACTGCTCCACGCAACAAAAAGAAAAGTGACCTCAATCCAAGCACCGCAAATATGTTTGAAGTATATATTACCAATCTTGCCGTTTGCCCGTAACCCGGCGTGCGTGTATCAACAATGCCCATAACTGCAGGAATGGAATCCAGGGCGAACACCAGGTCAATGGCCGCCAGCATGATCACTACAACAAACAACGTGGTGAAATATTTTTTGCCATTTTCGTGTACACGAAAAGAGCCGTTGCCATCATGGGGAACGAGTGGTAAAAACCTCTTCAGCGTTTTGTACACCTTGCTTTGCTGCGGATTGAATTCGTCATCGCCATCATCAGCGCTAAACATCTTGTAGCCCGTATATACCAGGAATGCACCGAATATGTACAATATCCACGAAAACTTCTGCACCAGCGCAACACCCAATGTGATGAAAATGATCCTGAAAACGATCGCCATCAAAATCCCGAGCAGCAGCACGCGGCCGTAATTTTTTTCTTTTACTCCAAATGCCGTAAAAATCAGTATGAATACAAAAATATTGTCGATACTAAGGCTCCATTCCATAAGGTAGGCACTCAGGTATTCGAGGGCCGGCTTCTGACCTTCTTCGATCCATAAAAAAACACAAAAGATCAATGCCAATGCAACCCAGAAAAAAGTTTGATATAATGCCTGCTTGATAGTGACCTTTTTATCTTTCTTGCTCAACAGTCCCAGGTCGAATATCAGCGCCACGATGATCACAATTCCGAAAACGAGGTATATTAGCTGGGTTCTGTCCATGGTAGATAAAATTACTTGGTGTACCTGCGCCTGCGCAGGAAAGAAAAAATAATAGCAAATAAAAATACGAGTATCACGGGTACAGCGATATTGATGACCTGCCAGGTTGTTTTTTCTTCCTCCGTTCTTTTAGTGTCCAATAACCTTACCACATAATCCTTCGCTTTAGCTTCGCTAAGGTCATTTTCATTTACAAGATAATCCAGGCAGTTTTGCAGGAAATCTTTGTTTGCAAACGGAACGGCCCGTTGCGAACCGTAAGTGTATGGATTCATCCCCATCGGGATCGGTTGATTCTTAACGGTGGAATTCAACACGATGTCGCCATCTCCCACGATGATGACCTTATTTTCCTTCACATTTTGAGGCGTGAACAATGCCCCGTATTTTTTCAGGCTGTCATTCATTGCCTGCGAAACACGGTTGGCATACAGCGAATGGAATTTCCCTTCCAGCAAAACTGCCACCGGAATACTTGCCTTTTTGAATTTTTCGCTTTCAGGTTCCACGCTGTTTTCGCGGCCGCTGATCAGCGCCGGAGTCGCGATCGTACGCGAATTGGGGGAAGTGCTTAGTAGTACCGTTTTCCGGATCCCTTCCGCTTCTACTGTGTCGATCGAGTTTGTAAAGCGGCCGGATATGAAGCCGAGGTTCTTATTGATCGGATGATTGGATTTCGATTCAAACACCGGAAAATAGTTCCATGGAATAAGCACAAACTGCCCGTCGCCATTGATATCAAATGGCAAAAAATCGCATTGCAGATCCATTACCAGATCCGGGTTTACCCGCGCACCATACTTAAAAAAAAGATCGTTCAATTTTAGGTCGCGGTCGTATGCGATCACTTCGTTCTTTTGCGCAAGGCTGTCCAGTTCGGCGTTCAGCCGATCCACAAAAACCAACAACTTTCCGCCGTTCATCACATACTGATCCAGTTTCAGTTTTGCATCTTCACTAAAACCCGATGATGGTTTTACGATCATCAATACGCCGAATTCATCCGGCACGCGCGGTTGCGTGTTGGGATCGAAAGTAAAAAGATCGTAATTCGCTTTCAGTACATTTTCAACAAGATCGTAGGTGTTGATCTGTACGGGTTCGCCGTTGCCGACCGCATAACCGATCACAGGCTTTTTTTCCCTTGTAACTTTCGAAATGGCATCTGCAAAATTATATTCCAGCAATGCTTCGGCGCTGTTAAGGTCCTGGTTGCTGATCATGGCCGTTTTCTGCGTATACAATTGCACCGGCACCGATCTGTCGTTGTAATGCACCAATGCTACGGGGTAAACGAATTGCTGCTGCTGGCCTTCCTTCACCTGCGTGGTGAGGTTGATAGGATACAAACCCAGCGCCGACAAAGTATCTCCGTATTTCACTTCCGTTCCGGGCATTACATCTTCGGGTGAAATGAAATTGTATTTGAATTTCGATCCTGCGATTTCTTTAAATTCCTGCAATACATCTTCGCTGGAAGAAGCCAGTTTCTTAAATCCGCTGGGATAATTTCCTTTAAGAAAAACATCCACTACAATCGGTTCCCTGATATTGCGCAGCAATTTTTTTGTAGGATTACTCAGCGTAAATCTCTTTTCGTTGGTAAAATCGATCCGCCCGTGCCAGATGGAAGCTGCCCAATTAACGGCCAGCAACAATACCAATACAATGATCAACCAGAGTTTGTTGTTGAATATCTTGGCCATTATCTTTTTTGCAGATTTTTTACGGTGATCAATAAGGAAAGAAAGATAACGCTGAGAAAATAAATCACATCACGACTATCCAGTACTGCGCGGCTGATACTGCGGTAATGAAAATCGATGCCAAGCATTTCGATATAATAATCTGCACTTCCCCGGAAGACCGATAGTTTGCTGATGGCGTTGAAACCAAAATACAATATCAGGCAGGTAAAGGCGCTCACCAAAAAGGCAACTACTGCATTATTAGTAAAGCTGCTGCAGCAAAGACTGACGGCTGCAAAGACTGCGGCCAGCAGGAACAAACCGAGATAGCTGCCGGCAATTCCGCCCGTATCGATGCTGCCTGATGCGCTTAACGAACGTATGGTAAAAATGTAAATAAAGGTAGGCACGATCACAAAAAGCAACACGATCAGCACGGCGAAATATTTGCCGAGCGCTACCTGCCACGGCGTAAGGGGCTTTGTTTTGAGGATCTCGAATGTACCTCCACGGAATTCGTCGGACAATGACCTCATGGTAATCGCCGGAACCAGAAATAACAGCACCCAGGGCGCGAGTTCAAAAAATTTATCAAGCGAAGCAAAGCCAAACTCAAAGATACTGCTGTCTTTTAGTACGAACAGGAAAAGTCCGTTTACAAGCAGGAACAAAATGATGGCAATATAACCAGTGAGGTTACTAAAAAACTGCGCTAATTCTTTTTTACTGATGCTCCACATGCGATTGAAATTGCTGCAATTTACTATTTACCAAACTAATAGTGTGGTTATACTGACAGATGTTGAAAAAATGTCAGAAGCGGATTCTTCTTTTTCAAAATGCGTGTTCTGTCAGCCTGAGCCTGTTGAAGGCTGCCTTTAACAGGCTCAGGGCTGACAGATGCAAAAATATTTTCCTGCCGGTGCAGCAAATTTTATCATTGTTTTGTCATATTTCCATAACCTGAATAGACACGCATAGAATTTTTTATTTACCAAGCTATTTGAACGGGCGCTACCGCCTTCCTTTTTGACAACAATCGTAGTTTCTAAAAGGTCAGATAAACAACTAGTTTACCAAACCCAACTGCCATCCCGCGATTTTATCGCGGGATTTTTTTGTTTCCCCGGATTACGCTGATTTTTATACTATTAATCAGAAGATCAGATAAATTACTTCATATTTCTCATTTCTTATGGATAATCGCTTCCCGGGCATCTCAGGAAAAAATTATCGTTTATGAAAAAAATCATCATTGTAAGCGCGGCTTATTTTGCTATTACTAGCCTGGCTGTAAACGGACAATCAAAAAAGATCGCTCCTCCACCGCCGCCGCCTGTTATGGATATTGTGGTTCCGCCTCCACCACCTCCACCACCGCCACCGCCAGCTGCACCTTTGCCACCACCACCACCCATCCCTCTGAAAGAGTTCACTTCAGGAAACGTCGATACGCATATTGAAATCGTAAACAGCAATGGTTCGGAAATGCAGATCAGCAAGATAAAGGGCATATCCACTGTCGTAGTATCAAAAGACGGCAGGACCCAACGGATCAGGCTAAGTACCTGGAACGCAAACAGGAAATTTTATGAGAAGAAATATGGCCAGTTGCCACCACCACCACCGGCTCCGCCTATCGCTTATTAATTCGGAAAGTTCCGCGCCGGATCAGCGGCTGTTGATAGGAAGATTTGGAAAAATCAAGCACCTTAAATATTGCCAAGACGGGTAATATTTAAGGTTTTTTATTTGAAATACTCATTTAAGGATTCGTGAACTTTTCTGTATCAAGTCTCAACAGCAGAATTGTTAAAATTTTTAACAAAATACCACTTTTATTTAATATTTTCAAGGTATTATTCACCTACACAATCTATTTATGAAGAAAATCTTTACATCTTTCCTTTTTCTTGTTATTTCCCTTGCCGGCTTTAGCCAGCTTTCAGGATATGTAACGGAAGGGTTTGAATCGGCCACATTTCCACCTGCTGGCTGGACCGTTCAAAACGTAGCGGGCCCTACTTACACCTGGACACGATCAACCACCCAATTTTTTGCCGGAACTGCAAGTGCTTATATCAGGTATGATGCGGTAGCTGGCGGTGGCGAAGACTGGCTCATCACGCCACAGTTTACGGTAGCGGCCACCGATTCTGTTGTATTTTATATGCGACTGTTATTCCAGGGTTATAGTCCCGATTCGCTGGCGTTGAAAGTATCAACTACTACCAACACTACTGCAAATTTTACCACCACCTTGCTGAAACTTGCACAAGGAACAAATTATCCGCCCAACGCCACATCATGGAACAGATATGCCGTGAGCCTGGAAAGCTATGCAGGACAGAACATCTACCTGGCGTTCAAACATTACAATATTGATGGTGACGGACTTTACATCGATAATGTTTCGATAGGTACCAAGCCGGCAAAGGACATTACAGCGGTAAGCGTGGATGTGCCGGCAAACATTCCTGCCGCTGCATTTACACCGGCTGCAACTTTCAGAAATGACGGATCAGTTGCGCAAACTTTCGACGTGACCTTTAACAGCACCGGTTATACATCTACCAAAACGATCACCGGGCTGACTGTCGGCGCTTCGCAACAGGTGACTTTTGACAGCTGGACACCAACAACGGGAAATTATCAGCTTACAGCTTATTCATCCCTGTCGGGAGATGCTAATCTTCTGACAGATACGGTGAGGAAAGATATCACTGCTATCGGCCCCATTGCCAACAATGGCTGGCTCACGGAAGTTCCGTTAAGCGCGGCAAGATGGGCCCACGCCTCCACCAGTTACCGCTCAGGCCCTGTAGGAAATGATACCGCTTACCTCGTGCTGCTTTCCGGTAGCGACGCATCCTTTAACAACACTACTTCCGTCACCAGGTTTAATACCATAAGTAAGGTGTGGGTAACACTCGCGCCGATCCCTGTTTCCCGAACACAGGTGCAGGGGTTTTATGCAAACGGTAAGATCTATGTTTTTGGCGGCTATACCGGTTCTTTTATTCCGACAAACAGAACTGATATATACGATATCGCTTCCGATAGCTGGAGTACCGGCACAAATATGCCGACGGGTGTCGGAGATTACGCCGGCGCTCAATACAACGATTCAATTATTTATATCATCGGTGGATATTCCGGCAGTACCGATGTAAATCTTGTGCAGGTATACAATACCAATACCAATTCATGGACTGCAGGAACACCTTTTACAGGTACGGCCGTTGCCGGCGCCCGTGCGGCTATTGCCCGCAGCAAGATCGTGTTTACCGGCGGCTATAATCAAACACTGGCAACCGAACTCTCACAGGCTTATCTTGGCACTATCAATCCTGCTTCACCTGCCAGCATTACCTGGTCGGCACTTCCAGCTTACCCGGGGGGACCGGTTGGAAGGCACTCTGCAGGTTCCGCACCGGGTGGAAGCGCAGTTTATTTCACGGGCGGGGATCCCAACGGAGGTGGAACATCAGCACTCAATGCGACTTATGGATACGACCTGGTGACCAATACATGGGGAGTACTTCCTGATAAGCCAACAGCTGTATCAAATATCCAAACATTTACACCACTCGTACGGAACGACAGTTTGTATTTTGCTGCAACAGGCGGATACAACGGAACTTCCGTCGTAACTGTCAACGAGTGGCTCAATCTTGGCAAGGCTTCATTGATATTGCCTATCAGGTTGATCAACTTTGCTGCGACCCTTGTAAACAAAAAAACACAACTGAAATGGGAAGTGGCCGAAGACGGAAAAGGCGGTCATTACACCATTCAACGTTCTGTAAACGCGGTGAACTTTGAAGATATGCAGTCGGTGAATGCGGGCGCTTTATCCCGCACGTTCATTTACAATGCACAGGACCTGTTACCATACAACGGCTTTACTTATTATCGTTTGAAAATAACGGATGCGGAAGGAACCATTTCCTACAGCCCGGTACGTTCTGTTAAACTGGTGGATGCAGTTGCCACCGATATTGCGGTTTCCGTAGCGCCCAACCCTTCACAAGGAATGATCAGGCTCAGCCTGCAAAGCAATGCTGCTGAAAGATCAAAGGTATCTGTAAGGATTACCGATGTATCAGGCAAGATTGTAACCAGCCATACAATAATGCTGGACAGAACGTCCTTAAGCACTTATCCGCTTCGCGCAGGCACTTACTTTGTGCAGGTGACAACCAGCGACAGCAGGTTGAATGTGACGGAAAAAGTGATCGTACTTTAGTTTAGGTAAATATCATAAAAGCGAAAATCCCGGTAAAATACCGGGATTTTCGCTTTTATGATATTTGCCATTTGCCGCATCAGTGCTCTTTCCCGCGTAACCTTGCTTCGTGGGACAGAAATAAAATCAGATCGGGCCAAGATTTGGTGCAGAGACAAAAAACACCTCCTACTGTACAGAGTTATTCCTGCAGTCAGTTTCCAAAGGAACCAACTGCATATGCTTTCTGGAAAAATAAAGTGGTAAATTGAAATAAAAAAGCCTCGTCAAAAACGAGGCTCCATATTCTTTCTTAAGCAAACTATACCGCAAAACTTTCCCCGCATCCGCAACTCCGGCTCGCATTCGGATTGTTGAAATAGAATCCTTTGCCGTTCAAACCATCGCTGAATTCAAGTTCTGTGTTTACGAGATACAAGAAGCTTTTAAGGTCCGTTACGATCTTAACCCCATTGTCTTCAAACACCTGGTCCATCGGTTTGGTTTCATTATCAAAATCAAGCTTGTAACTTAATCCGCTGCAACCGCCACCTACTACGCCCACGCGCAGAAAATAACTTGTATCATCGGCCACACCGGCATCTGTCATTAACTGCTGAACCTTTGCTTTTGCTTTATCGCTTATATATATGCTGTTGTCTGTTGCTACCATTTTTGTAAAGTTGTGTGTTACGGGTTAGCGGAGTACAAAAACCGTCACCCAAAAACCCTCACCTGCTACTCCTAGTGAACTACACTTTCTTCAAACTTGATCGCTTCCAATCCGTTCTTCACACGGTAGTCATTGATTGCTGCTTTAATGGCATCTTCTGCCAATACAGAACAGTGAATTTTTACCGGCGGAAGGTTCAGTTCTTCCACGAAGTCCATATTATCTACTTTCAATGCTTCATCTACGCTTTTTCCTTTGAGCCATTCTGTAGCCAAAGAAGAAGATGCGATGGCGGAACCGCAACCGAAGGTTTTAAACTTAGCATCGGTGATTACGCCCGTAGCGTCGTCTACTTCAATCTGTAAACGCATTACGTCGCCGCACTCCGGCGCCCCTACCAACCCGGTTCCAACGTTCTTGCTTGATTTATCCAGTGTTCCTACATTTTTAGGATTCTGGTAATGATCGATTACTTTTTCTGAATATGCCATGATCTTAATTTGAAAATTTAAAAATAACTCAATTGAAAATGTAGATCCTGCCATGTGAAAACCATTTTCAAATTTTCACATGGAGCAATTTGCAAATTAATGCGCTGCCCATTCAATCGTATTCAAGTCAATTCCTTCTTTGTACATTTCCCACAATGGACTCATTTCTCTTAACTTGATAACCGTTTCACTTATTGCCTTTACGGTATAATCAATTTCTTCTTCTGTAGTGAAACGGCTCAGCCCGAAACGCAGCGAACTGTGTGCCAGATCATCCCCCAAACCAAGTGCTTTCAATACATAAGATGGTTCCAGGGAAGCTGAGGTACAGGCAGACCCTGAGCTGAGCGCAATATTTTTATTGAATCCCATCAGCAAACCTTCTCCTTCCACATGCTTGAAAGAAATATTGGTAACGTGCGGCAACCGATGTTCGCGACTGCCATTTACATATGCTTCTTCGAGCAATAATAATGCATTTTCAAGCTTATCGCGCAATTTAACGATGCGTTTGTTATCGGCTTCCATGTCCTGCATGCAAATTTCGCAGGCCTTACCAAAACCGACGATGCCAGGCACGTTCAATGTTCCGCTGCGCATGCCTCGTTCGTGGCCACCACCGTCCATCTGCGCGGTTACTTTCACCCTCGGGTTTTTACGGCGAACATACAATGCACCAATCCCTTTCGGGCCATACATTTTATGTCCCGTAAAGGCCATAAGGTCGATTCCATCTTTATTTACATCCACCGGAATCTTACCTACCGCCTGGGTAGCATCTGTAAATACCAAGGCACCATGCTTACGGGCAATCGCGCTTATTTCTTTGATTGGCTGCAACGTTCCGATTTCATTGTTGGCATACATGATGGCCACCAGAATAGTAGTAGGTTTCATGGCCGCTTCCAGTTCTTTCAGATCGATGAGGCCCTCTGCATTTACCGGCAGATAAGTTACTTCCCCACCTAATTTTTCTATGTGTTTGCAGGTGTCAAGCACAGCTTTATGTTCGGTTGTAGCTGTAATGATGTGGTTCCCTTTACTGGCATACATTTCAAAAACACCTTTGATTCCCAGATTATCGGCTTCCGTGGCGCCGGAAGTGAAAATGATCTCTTTAGGATCGGCGCCTATCAATTTTGCCACTTGTTCCCGCGCATAGTCAACAGCTTCCTCGGCTTTCCATCCAAACGGGTGATTGCGGCTGGCCGCATTCCCGAAATCCTGCACAAAATATGGGATCATTGCTTCCAACACCCTTGGGTCCATTGGTGTAGTAGCGTTATTATCAAGGTAAATCGGTAATTTCAACATATCTCTCAGTATATTATTATAATACAAAATTACTATAAAAGGTTCTATTTTAGCTATCTCATTTAAGGCGCCATTTCAATTTATCCGATTTCGTAAATATGGGCCCAAAACCGTCATTTATGCTAAAAATAGAACATATCGGCATTGCCGTAAAGGACTTCGCAAACGCTGTTCCACTATATGAAAAACTGCTGAATAGTCAGTGCTACAAAAAAGAAACCGTTGAATCCGAGCAGGTAGTTACCGCCTTTTTTCGCCAGGGCGACAATAAGATCGAGCTGCTACAAAGCACAACGGAAGAGGGTGTTATCGCGAAATTCATCGAAAAGAAAGGCGAAGGTATCCATCATATCGCTTTTGAAGTGGCAGATATTCATGCGGAAATGGCGCGGCTCAAAGCAGAAGGTTTTGTGCTGCTAAACGAAAAACCCAAAGATGGAGCAGATAATAAACTTGTTTGCTTTTTGCACCCAAAAAGCACAAATGGAGTGTTGGTGGAGTTGTGTATGGAAAGGAAGGTGCAGGGTTAAGAAAATTTAGTATAAAGTCTTATTTGCAAAATTCCTTCGGCCCCAGAACACCCAAACTATCTGAGCCGTCACAAACCAGTCATCATCCCCGATCTCTGTACTAAAAAACATAACCACTCTAATATAGATGAAAAGCGAGGATTTCCTTTCAAGTTTAACCCTGCTCTGTCTCGGAGCCTGCCTGCTCGCCACTGCCTACCATACCATTTTATATCTTTATTACCGCGATAAATTATTGCTGCATTATGTGGCCTACCTCGGCTTTATGAGCCTTTTTATTTTTATCCGGAGTCCCTTGGCCGTGTATATTTTGGGTGAACCCGGGGCCGACAAAATTATCTTCCTGCTCAACGAAGGTCTGCAGGTGATCTATTTTACATTGTACATCAACTTCGGCATACACGCAGTGGAGGTTACGAAAAACAGGGATTCGCTAATGTATAAAGGCTGGGTATTTTTAAGTTGGGTATTGCTTACTTACGCTGCCACCGTGATACTATTGCACAGTTATGGAAGCGTGCTGCCGGCATGGACATTCGTTGCCATGCGGTCATTTATATTGGTGATGAGCATGGTTTTGTTGTGGCGCGCCTATGCCATGAAAGTATCGGTTTTCCAACGCTGGATATTGGCAGGATGCATCTATTTTCTCTTTTGCGGGTTGATGAGCTTTATCTCCAATTCATTGCCGGAAAGCGTACTGATCTTTTATCCGCTGGAATGGCTGCAACTAGCCAATTTCGGGGAAATACTCTTTTTCTCCTCTGCATTGGGATATCGCCTGAAACGCGTGAACAATGAACGTCAACTGGCCATCAGCCAGGCAATCGAAGAAAAGGCAATTGCGCAGCAACTACGCTTTGAAAAAGAAAGCGCTATCATCCAAACACGACTGGAAGAACGAAACCGCATCGCCCACGACATGCACGACGACCTCGGCAGCGGCCTGACAAAAATTGCTATTTTAAGTGAAGTGGCAAAAACACAATTGCTTCAGCCGGAAAAAGCGAAGCAGCAACTGGAAAATATCGCTGTCTCTTCCCGCGAGCTGGTAGACAATCTGCAGGATATCATCTGGATCTTAAATTCGAAAAACGACACATTGGAAAGCCTCGCTTCCTATACCCGCGAGTATGCGCTTAAATTTTTCGAGCCACTTAACATTCACGTAAAGTTTACTTACCCCGAGGAAATAACAGAAGTCCGTCTCTCGGAAGAACAGCGTCGCAATCTTTTCCTTGTAATAAAGGAAACGCTGAACAATACCGCAAAATATGCGGGTTGCAAAAACGTACAGGTACTGCTGGAACAAAAAAACGGCACCAGCATTTTCACTATTGAAGATGACGGCAAGGGTTTCGATGTAAACAATACCCGTTCTTTCGGTAATGGCCTCCATAATATGAAAGCCCGCATGGAGCAGGTAAATGGAAGATTTCAAATTTCTTCTTCCAGCCAAGGAACGGTTACCATGATAGCGCTATGAAAGCAAGTATAATTAATGGTACATGATTGATAATTTTTCAACCCATAATGTTAAAAATATAGCATACGGTTTTAGGCCAAATGCATTCGCAAGCTATGTTTCGACAAGCTCAACATGACACGGCACCAACCTTGCGCAACATAGACAGGATACAGTTAATCTGAGCTTATAAAACACCGGCAGAATATCGTGAGTCTGGGTTTGTTAAACATAGAAATAATACCGCCAGTGTGAATTTATCAAAACATAAACAGAATACCGTGAGTCTGGATTTTTCAAAGACGGTTTGCAAGGCAAATTCAGACCCCGTCAGCACAACACGTTAATTCTTATCATTCGCTCCCCCTTTTTGGTTATAAAAATTTCCATTCAAACAAATACATTTGTTTCATGCAACCCAACATCATCACTGTCGCTATCGTAGAAGACATTAAGGAAATCCGGGAAGGATTGAAGCTCCTGATCGACAGCAGCGAGGGCTTTGCATGCAGCGAAGTGTACGTGAACGCCGAAGAAGCAGTGAGCGGGTTATTAACATCAAAGCCGGACGTGGTGTTGATGGACATCAACCTGCCCGGCATGAACGGCATCGAAGCCGTTCGGCAGTTGAAAGAAAAATGTAAATCTACACAGTTCATCATGAGTACGGTGTATGAAGACGACAACAATATTTTCGAATCGCTCAAAGCCGGCGCCAGCGGCTATCTGCTCAAAAAGACGGCACCATCCAAAATACTTGAATCGATCACGGAAGTGATTCAGGGCGGCAGCCCGATGAACACACAGATCGCGCGGAAAGTAATCTTGTCATTTCAGAAAAAGGACTCCATCGACGAATCCGATGTTCTCACCAAAAAAGAAAAAGAGGTACTCAAATCACTCGCCCGCGGACTTCGCTACAAAGAAATAGCCGAAGAACTGAATGTGAGCATAGAAACGATCCGCAGCCATGCGCGAAATATTTATGAAAAGTTGCAGGTGCAAAGCAGAACCGAAGCCCTGAATAAAGTGTATGGACGAAATTAATTCCAAATTACATGTTGTGCTATAATACCAAATGAAAAAATGTTTCGACAATTTCAACACGACAGAACGCAGTCGGCCTGAGCTTATCGAAGACGGTTTGCCGAACAAATTCAGCCACTAATAGCACAACACTTTAAGAATTAAAACTCCATTATACCCGGTCATAAAGATGTTTTTCAACCGGCAAGAATAGCGAATTTGCTACGCCTTGAGAATCAAACACCCCCTAAACTCCTACACTACACTAAAAAAGGGTTGTTCCGCTTCTCCGCTCCCACAGTTGTTTTTGGCCCATGCCCACTGTACACAACCGTTTCATCCGGCAATGTCAGCAATTGTTCCCTTATGCTTTTGATCAGCAATTCGTAATTGCCACCTGGCAGGTCGGTGCGACCGATGCTTTGTTTAAAGAGGGCGTCGCCGCTAATTACAAAGCCATCTTTTTCGCAGTAAAAGCTAAGGCTGGCCGGACTATGGCCAGGCGTGAGCAATACTTTCAATTCATCATCGCCCAGTTTTATCGCATCACCGGCTTCGAGATATACGGGTTCATCCTGGTAGTTATCAAATGGCACATTGTACATTAATCCGCGGATGGGCGCATCATCCAGCACGAGCTTCTCGCCGCGATGGATATGTAATTTCAGCCCGTATTTATCTGCCACATATTTATTTCCAAATACATGATCGAGGTGACAATGCGTATTAAGCAGCATTTCAGGAATAAGTTTCGTCTTGCTGATGAAAGCAGCCAGTTCTTCTTTTTCTTCATCAAAATAACAACCGGGATCAATGATGATACATCCGTTAAACTCATTGTAAAGTATATACGTATTTTCCTGTATGGGATTAAATTCGAAGGATTTTACATGCAACATTTAAAGAATTGTTTTTTAATTTAAAATGATCTGTCATCGTGAGCCTGTTAAAGGAGATGGTTCGACAGGCTCACCATGACAGATGATAAGTCACCCATGATGGATTACAGGCTACCTATGACCGATGGTTTCAGGCGTTTTAAAATGATTTTTAACTATTAAAGCTAAACAAGTAATTTTATATCCAATATCAACATAATCAGTATGGCAAAGTTCAGCAGAATAATTTTCATTTCTTTCATTTTAATAAGCGCGGCCTTTGGAAGTTTTGCCCAGGTGAATGCGGTGACGTTTGGAAAAAACAGGCTGCAATTTAAAAAGTTCAAATGGCAATACTACCAGACTAAGAACTTCAACGTTTATTTCAACGAAGGCGGTCAGGAACTTGCCAAATTTGTTCTTCAGGCTGCAGAAAAGGAATTACCCGAAATAGAAGCCGCTACGGAATACAGCTTGCAGCGACGCGCTAATATCATCCTTTATAACAATTATGCCGATATGCAGCAAACGAACATCGGTTTGGAAACCGACATCATTGCTACCGGCAGCGTAACTAGGCTGGTGAATAATAAGATGGTTGTGTATTACGACGCGAATCACGCCAATCTCAACCGGCAGATCCGCCAGGGAATCGCAGATATCATCACAAAGAACCTGTTGTTCGGAGATGATATCGGCGAAGTGGCCGGTAACCAGACCTTACTTGACCTGCCTGCCTGGCTCACGGATGGCTACGTGGCTTATATTGGCGAAAACTGGAGCACCGACCTGGATGATGAATTGAAAAGCGAGATACTGAGCGGCAACTATTCCAGATTTTCAAAATTCGCTTTTGAAAAACCATTGCTAGCCGGTCACGCCTTCTGGTATTTCATCGAAGAAAAATACAAAAAGGAAAACGTTACTTATTTTCTTTACCTGGCCAGAACGTATAAAAATCTGAATAAGGCCAGTCAGCAGATCACCAAATTAAAATTCAACGCGCTGCTGCAGGAATTCATGGAATATAACGAAGAAAAATATTACAATGATATCAAGCGCAGAAAGGCATATCCCAAAGGCAGTTACATCGATGGTTTTGATATCAGCAAAAGGTTGAATTACTACAGGTTCAATGTTAATCCGAACAAGCGCGACAATTCTTACGTCGTTACCCAATTCAAAAAAGGCATCGTACGCGTAATTCTGAATTATGATTACGAAAACATCACTTTGCTTAAATACGGTATCCGTACGTATGAGAATGCAATGAACCCCAATTACCCGATGATGGCCTGGGATCCGAAAGGAACACGTATTACCGTAATCTATTCTGAAGAAGGAAAACTGAAATTATTTGTATACGATCTTGTTACAAAAGTAAAAACACGCATAGATCTTACCGATAAATTCGACCAGGTGCAGGATGTGAAATACATGCTCAACAGTACCACTTTGTTGCTTTCGGCAGTAAAAAACGGCCATGCCGATATTTATTCGATGAACCTTACCACAGAAAAAACAACACAGATCACCAATGATGTATACGATGACCTGGATGCTTCCTTCGTTGCCTTTCCTAATAAGACGGGCATCATTTTCAGCAGCAACAGGCCATCTGCCACCGTGAGGGGTGGAGATACTTCCCTGCCGAGCAACAACCGTTACAACGTGTTCCTCATCACTGATTTTGGCGACAAGCCGGAACTGAACCAGATCACGCAACTTAGCAATCTGAAATACGGCAATGCGCGTTTTCCGATGCAATATAACCAGAACCACTTTACATTCGTAAGCGACGAGAATGGTATCAACAACCGGTATGCAGGATTTTTTACAACAAAAAAAGCAGGCCTCGACACGCTGATACTCATCGCAGATGAGATCCTCCGGAATCCTTCACAGGCGGAGGTAGACAGTACACTTCGCGCCTATAAGAAAACCGATATCGATTCTGTTGCAGTAGTTTCCGTTTCCGAAGATTCGGCGTATACTTTTCCCCTATCGAATTACCCGAGCGGACTGGCAGAAACGAGGATTGCCGGGGACAACAACCAGGTGAGTGAAGTAACGCGCCAGAGTGATGAAAAAACGTTGTACAAATTAAAGATCGACGAAAATACATTGAACCGCCGTAACATCACGGCGCAGCCGACAGAGTATGCTAAAAAACTGATGCGCGAAAGCAGGCTCACAACCGTACCCAATGCACCGGCAGGTTCTGTTCCAACAGCACCCAATCCCAATGTTGCCGATACAACGAAGAAACAGGATGATTTTTTCCAGAATGAGTTTGCAAATGAAAAACGCGATACTTCTACATCCTGGAAAACAGATCTTCGCTCAAAAACAGGCAACAGCAATATTTCAACATCAGAAACCGATGTATTGAAAACAGCTAAACTGTATCGCTACAAACCATTGAAATTCTCCGCCGATTATGGCGGCGCAAGCCTTACCAACAATATCCTTGTGAATCGTTACCAGGTTTATGCAGGCGGTTCAGGGCCGATCCAGCTGACCAGTTCCACCGCCCTTAATGGCTTGTTTAAACTGGGCACTTCGGATCTGATGGAAGACATCAAGATCAATGGCGCCTTTAAGATCGGAACGAATTTTAAGGACAATGAATGGCTGATCAACTACCAGAACCTGAAACGCAGGTTCGACTGGGGGTTTACATATTACAGGAACGTGCAGGGCGTTGATTTCTCTTCCGACTCCAATGACCCTAATGCCGCAACTTTTCCAGGAAAGATCTTCACCAATCTCTACCAGGCAAACGTTTCTTATCCGTTCGATGCAGCAAAAAGCATCCGGTTAACAGGCGGACTGAGATCTGAAAATATCGTTGTATCCATTACCGATCCTGTTCTTACACCTTTTGTGAATTTTCAACGCAGACTGTATTCCACCTCACACCTTGAATTTGTATACGACAACAGCCTGGTACGCGCCACCAATATCTGGAACGGACTTCGTTACAAGGTTTATGGAGATTGGAACGTACAGGTGGGCAAAAAAGAAACTGCAGCCGGCCGTAATACATATAATGTTGGTTTCGATGCAAGGTATTACTATCCGATCTACCGCAATTTCATCTGGGCGGGCCGCGCTGCCGGCGATTTCAGCTTCGGCAACCAGAAGATCAATTATTATCTCGGTGGCGTGGATGGCTGGCTGATGTTTGGCAGCAATCAGAAAAGTAACGGCAAATACCGTTACTTCAATGCGGCCAATACACCGGCCCCAGATCAGGATTATGCATTCCAGGGATTGGCAGTAAACATGCGCGGTTATATTCAAAATCTTGCGAGCGGCAATAACGCAACGGTGATAAACAGCGAATTCCGGTTACCGGTTTGGTCAACATTTTTTGATAAAATGATCAACAATGCTTTTATCCGCGATTTTCAGATCGTGCAGTTCATCGACCTGGGTACCGCCTGGAACGGCGGCTATGACGGTATCAAGCGCCCGTCGAATATATACGTTACTCCCGGATCGGTTAGTGTGAAAGTAAAAGCCGGCGGCGTAGGACCGTTCGCTGGCGGATATGGATTTGGCGCAAGAAGCACACTGCTCGGATACTTCGTAAAATTTGACGCAGGCTGGCCAATGGACGGATTCTTTAAAGGAAAACCCGTTTATTATTTTTCTTTGGGACTGGATTTTTAATCAGGTCAGAAGGTTAGGTTTAGGGTGTTTGATAGTACTTGCTATTGCAATTCGATCATTCAACTGACCATTCATTCTCAGGACTCAAACCTAAACTTTCTAACCTCCTAAATCTTACCTTCTTTAAAAGCCTTCGGAAGGATCTTCAGAAAAAAGTACAGCATCGAATAAATCCCAGTAAACAAAATGGTGATTGCCCAGGTTTTATAATTATCTACGGGTGAAATGAAATTGCCGAGAATATTTACTGCCAGAGCTACCGGATCATTTACCACATCCCAACTGTTCCAGCGTTCGAACCGGCCGAGATAAACACCGAAAGACGAAATAAAAATAATAGCTGGAATAAGGATGGCGACTGTTCTTTTCGAAAAATGATGTATCAAAAAAGATTCTGTTTTTCGCAGCGAAACAAACGCCAGTATGATTCCAAGGAAGGATGAAGCAAAGAGCAACACGGCATCGTACCACACAGGAATGTCCTTATTTTCTTCAATGTGAATAAGATCGGTTACAATGTAAAGTGCATTGGGGAAAAACAACAGCCAGCTGCAAAACAGAAACATTTGTTTCCAGATAGCCTTCTTTTGAACTTCAGTAAAATAACCGCTTAGCGCATACGGTATCCACGCAAGAAAAATATTCCAGCTCATAAAAAGATGTTGAAAGCTACCCGTATAAAATATCCGGAAAGCGATGAGTGAGCCAATGAATGCAAAGAATACGATCAGTAACTTGTTAAAAGGAGAAATTGTTTTCATTTGGAAATAATTAAAAAAATGACAGGATCTTCGGAACGAAAATGATGGCGCCACAAATGGCAGAAACGATAGCCGCCACCAATACTGCACCGGCGCTTACATCTTTGATGGTCTTTATTTGCGGATGAGTTTCATTTGTATACAGGTCGCAAAATTTTTCGAGCGCAGTATTGAGCATTTCGAGCGATAACATCATTCCGATACAAATAAGAACAATGAGCCATTCGCCATTGCTACAGCGCAGGATCGCTGCGGCTGCAGTAACAATGATCGCTGAAAAAAAATGGAACCGGAAATTTTGTTCGTAAATAAAAGAATATTTGATTCCGTGCCATGCATAGTAAAAAGAGCGGATAAATTTTTTCATGATTTGTATTTTTTATTTTGACGGGAAGGCGGGAAAAAGATACGCGCTTTTCTTACCGCTTTCCAGTTTCCCCGGCAAAAAAAATCAAAATAAGCGTGGCTGATCGATCTTCAATTTAAGCGTGATGGTTCGTTCCCGCAAGATCTCAAACCATCTCCAGTTGCTGATCTCCGGCGCACAACGGCCGCGCCGGAATGCCCTGCGAAAGGAATGCCAGTGTTCGGGCATCGTTAAAAAACAATAAACAACCGTTGCCAGCACCGGGAAGGAAAGATGCCCGTTCCCCAGCATAAAACATTGCAGGCTTCCCTCACCCTCGTCGGTGGTTTCGTAGCCCAGCAAAATATGCTTGATATCATGTCGGGCATAATAAGGCAACAGTTGTAGATTATTCACATCTAAAAAACGGGCAAGATCGTTCCCCAACGATCCCACCGGGAAGCGTTTGAGATGTTCGGACGTGTACGGAAAAACTTCGCTTCTGCGAAATAATCTGAGCATCGGCAACGCCATGTTGTGCGTAAGGAACACGAGCAGGCCGGATCTTATTCTGACAAGTATTTTATACATTTTTATATTTTTATAGAAACAGAAGATAGGTGGCTATCAAAAAGGATTATCAAAACTTGCGGGTCAGCGGGTAACGGGTTTTGTGTTTGCTAAGATCAGGGCCACTCAAATAATCACAACCCGTAACCCATTAAACCGAAACCCGAAACCGACGCTAATCAGACCGAAGGCTGCTAAACTATCTAAACCTACTAAACGCTGAACTCCTAACCCCTTTTCCCATACCAGTTTATTTTCCGGCTCGCAAACATCACTACTGCCAGCACGATGAAAAGTCCGATACTTCCTACCAGCAAGGCTGTATCTTCCAGGCGGATCAGTACGAAAATGAAACCGTAAAGGCAGCTAAGCAAAGCAAAAAATATGGATGCCGTTTTCCAGCTATTAAAATGCGTTTTTGCATAAACGCTGATCAGCAGTATCGTTGCAAGTGCCGCGATGAGGTAGGCGAAATCAAACAAAATATATTCACTGATAGACAACAGCAAAGTATAAAATATTACGAGGGCCAATCCTACCAGAACATATTGCACCGGGTGGAAAGGCTTTTTCTGCATCAGTTCTATGATGAAGAAAAATGCGAATGTGAGTCCGATGAAAAGAATAGCATATTTTACGCTGCGCATGGTTTTGTTATATTGATCCGCAGGCTGTACCAGTTTTACGCCAAAGGCCATGGCTTTTTCATGCGGCGCGTTGTTGCGCAATACCATTGCAAACGGAAGATTTGCCTGGTTGAAGTTCCATTTGGCAACAAATCCATTGTCTGCAGTGGTACGTTCACTCGGCAATACCTCGCCGTCGAAAGAAGGATTCTTCCACGAAGAACTCAGCTGAAACTTGCTGGTGGCGCTCAACGGTGTAAAATGAAGTTGCTCGCTGCCCTTCAATTTAACCTGCATGTTAAAAGGCAACGTAGCGGCAATATTTTCTGCGTTGATGCTCACGGGAACCGACAATCCTACACTTCCAAAATCATCCGTGGGCATGCCGGGCGACATCAGCAATTTTTGCCCGTTAAAATTTACATAGATCTCCTCCTCAATTCCTTTGAAGTCGCTTAAGCTGAAACACAGCCGGGCATTGGCATAATCAATGGCGGCCGGATTTACATCGGAAGGCAGGTTGACCTTGAAAGATCCGCTGATACTCACGTCCGTGCGATACAATAAAACTTTGTAAATAGAACGCGGTCTTTCCTCCGGAACGATGTTACCATTTACATTCAAATCATTTGCCAGCAGCAAAAGCTTTGTTTTGTTAGCAACGGATTTGCCTTGGCTGTTGACAACTGTATCAATATAGGGTACGACCAAAAACGGGCCCGACAAATTTTGGGCAGCGGCCCATTTACTGCTTACTTCCTGCACCACTTCTTTTTGCCGCGTTTCTCTTTCGGAAACAAGATTAGTGATGAACAAGGTAGGGATGAGCATTATTAATATAAGACCACCGGTGATCAAACCTTTGGTGAGGATCCTGTTGGATTCTCCGTTTTGTGGAATAGATTGTAATGCTGGTTCATGCTGAGTTTCCATGTTGATGTTTATTTTAGATGTATTGAAAAAAATTATTTGTAAAACATAGAAGTAATTGTAGCCGGTATATTCTTTTGAGAAATAGTCGTAAATGGAGCGAAGCTGGATCAGTAACGCAATTAATACTGCGGCAAAAAGCAATGAAGACATCAGCAATGCGCCAGCTAAAAAAGAAGCCTTTTCATCGCTCAAAAGATGCCAGCCAAATAATTTCATAGACGCGCCGATCAATCCATATGGGATGGTCAACGCAAAAAGTGAAACAACCAGCAGAAGAAATTTCCTCCTGGTGGAATATTCCTTTTTGCCGATATAAAAGATCGCCATCCATACAAAAGGGAATGTTGGAAAACTGCCGATCAGCGTTACCACAAAAGCGAGCAAACCAAATCCGGCCCACGATACACTTTCGTTTAAATTGAATGCAATCGTCAATCCTATTGAAAAGAAAAAAGCGGTGAGCAACCAGATCTTCGCTGCCTGGCCATATGATGTGATGCTAAATTCCATAATATAAAAGCACTTTGTTTTTCAAAGTGTAAGTACAAAAAAAAATTATTTTGTGGACCTGATCATTTTTTCGAGTGCCTCAAGGTGCGCCTTGAAGGCTTTTTCTCCGGCTTTGGTGATTAAATAAGTGGTGTTTGTTTTACGGCCGATGAATCCTTTTTCCACTTTGATGATATTGTTTTCCTCCAGCGCTTTTAAATGGCTGGCAAGATTTCCATCGGTAATCTCCAGCAATTCTTTGAGGTCGTTGAAGTTCACGTGATCGTTCACCATAAGGGCGCTCATGATGCCCAGCCGCACCCTGCTGTCGAATAATTTATTGAGATTATTTATCGGATTCAACATTAAACACTTTTTTATTGACCGCCGACCGATCACCGGCAATAGCGGTACATTATTAAACCTTAAACTTTTGCCGTTCAGTTATTCTTCTAAAATATTCACCCATTTACTTTATTCACCTCTCTCGTATTTCATCCACATATATACTCCGTATACTATATGCATCAATCCAAAACCTGCCGCCCAAAAATACAACCCGCAGCCAACAAAGCAGAGATTGATAAGGCCAAGCAATAACTGACAGTAACCGAGGTATCTTATTTCTGGCAAAGTGTATTTGCTGGCATTGATCAATGCGAGACCGTAGAATAACAAACAGCCCGGCGCTATAAGTCCGAACGTGCCTAATTGCAACAAATTGAACAGGAATATGCCACCAACGATCAATGGTATGCTTACGTTGAAAAGCAGTCGTTTGGCCGTTTTGCCCCAGATCGGAATACCTTCCTTTTTACTTTTGATATAGGTAAAAATAAATGCGCTGCTGAGTGCTGCCGCAAAAGTACCTGCGGCTATCCAAAACAACCAGGTATTAAAAATAATCGCGTAATCACCCACCATGATCTGTTCTGCGGCGGTATTTTGATTGATGACAAGATCCTTGTGGCCAAATACGTATGGATGTGCGATCCACGCACCGATGAGTGCGCAAACACCGGCGCTGATGCCACTCAAACCACTCAGACTGATAAAACGGCTGCTGCGTTCCATCATCCTTTTGATGTCCTGCAGTGTTTCTAAAGATTGATCATGTTCTGTCATAAAAGCACTTTGAAAAACAAAGTAATGATTATTATTTTGATTATTCAAATAAAAAAAGACTTTTTTTATTTGAATAATCCGTTCCCCGGATGATAAATCAATAAACTAAACCTCTAAACGATTCAATACATCTATCACTTTACTACATGCAAGCGTTATATCATCCTCGCTGATATTGAGCGGTGGCACGATCCGCAATGCATGCGCAGCAAAAAGGAACCAATCGGAGAACACGCCTTCTTCAATCAGTGCGTCGATCACCTTCTTATTTGTTTCAAAACTATCGAATTCAACTGCCATCATCAATCCGTGGCTGCTTATGTTCCTTATCGCAGAATGATTGAGCAAGGACCGGAAAAGTTTCTCTTTCGTTTTTACACTGGCTATAATTCCTTCTTGCAGCAAAACATGGAAAGCCGCGAGGCCGGCCGCACAACTTACAGGATGACCTCCGAAAGTATTGATGTGGCCCAGAACCGGGTTGCTGGTAAAAGAATCCATGATCCTTTTATCAGCAACGAACGCACCGAGCGGCATCCCGCCGCCCAAAGCCTTCCCCAGCAATAAAATATCAGGTACCACACCAAATTGTTCAAATGCCCAAAGGGATCCGTTTCTTCCGAACCCGCATTGAATCTCATCCAGTACCAGCAATGACCCCATATCTGAACAGCGTTGACGCAAGGCGGCCAGCCATCCGTTCGCAGGCGCCACAACACCGGCTTCGGCTTGTATTGTTTCAGCAAAAACGCATGCCGTACGTTCTGTGATATTTTTAAGATCATCAAAATTGTTGTAGCGTAATTGCATCACATCCGGCAAAAGCGGGCGAAAAGCCTGCTGCCAGTATTCACTTCCCATAATGCTCAATGCACCTTGTGTGCTGCCATGGTAGGAATCTTTGAAGGAAATGATCTGTGTGCGTCCGGTGTAACGCTTTGCCAGCTTCATCGCTCCTTCCGTCGCCTCCGCACCGCTGGCAGTGTAAAAAACTGCGTTGAGCGTGGAAGGCAGGTGATCCGTAAGTGCTTTGGCATATTGCACCTGCGGGTTCTCTACAAACTCACCGTATACCATGATGTGCAGATATTCGTCTGCCTGCTTCTTAATGGCCTCCACCACTTTCGGGTGGCGGTGACCAATATTGCAAACACTGATACCGCCGATCAGATCAATGAATTCCTTTCCATCGGCATCCCACATTTTGCTTCCTTCTGCTTTTACGATGTTTAAGCACAACGGTGCCGCAGATGTTTGTCCGACGTGACTAAGAAAAAGTTGACGAGTGTTCATGGTTGCAAATTTAATGCGTTTAGAGATTAAGCGCCAGAGGTTAGAATTGATTTAAATGGTTCAGGCCCCAAAACAGGTTAGTTAAAATCAGAACAATTCTTTAAAAATAGTTTCCGTCTAACCTTCTAACCCATCTAAGCAGCCAATGGCACCCATCCCTTTACCCACCATTTAACGCTAAACACTAAACGAATACTCTACCTTTGCAAAAACATCTTTATGAGTCTTATTCTTCCGGTAAACGGCATCCTACCTCAAACGGGAAATGATTGTTTCATAGCACCTAATGCCACCATCGTAGGCGATGTGGTGATGGGTGATCAATGCTCTGTTTGGTTCAATGCCGTAGTACGCGGCGATGTAAACAGCATCCGCATGGGCAACAAGGTAAATGTACAGGATGGCGCTGTCATTCACTGTACTTACGAAAAAACAAAGGCCATCATTGGAAATAATGTAAGCATCGGACACAATGCAATCGTTCATGGATGCGTTATAGAAGACAATGTACTGGTGGGTATGGGGTCGATCGTGATGGATAATGTACACGTGGGGAGCAACAGCATCATTGCAGCCGGTGCAGTAGTATTGGAGAACACACAGGTTGAACCAGGCTCCATTTACGCCGGTGTACCCGCAAAAAAAGTGAAGGATATAAGCCAGGAACTGATCAGCGGCGAAATTAACCGCATCGCGGATAACTATTTGAAATATAGCGGCTGGTTTAAATGAGGTTAAGGTTTGGGCCTTCAGGTACGATAGTCATTGTCCATTTCACTTATTGTATTTTTTATTATATTTATTGAATGAAAAAGATCATCCCTGCTGTTGTTATCGTTTCACTGCTGATGAGCAGTTGCTTTATTTTTCGTAAGAAAGAAAAATATGGCTGTCCGAATGACGCCCGCAACATGACCGAACAGGAGATAAACGATCGTGCCAATAAAAAGAAATACAAAGGCGGCAACAAATATTAATTTTAGTTCAGAGGTTTAGGCGTTAACAGCAGGCAAATGGAAGCCTTCTTAAAATAGCTTACGTCAAACTAACCGCTGAACCTTAAATACGAAACTCTAATAAACCAATATCCTATGTGTTACGAACTCACAACTGCCTTCGGTGGTACAGAAGCCGTTATTGACGACAATTGCGGCATCACAAAATTTTATGCAATTGCAAGCACACTCTCCGAACATCTGCACATTAAGTTTATGAACCAGGTTGATGATGCAGACACGCTTGACTGGGACTTCAAATACAAGGATCATTTTCTCACATTGCATTACAATATATTCAACGGCGTAAGTATCTTTCCGCAACAGGTGGCCAAGAAAGATAACGTGGTAATGGAAGTAGCGCATTTCCTTGAGGAAAGAGCATTCTGATCTTTTTACCGCATAGGAGTAAACATCGTTTTTAACTCCTGCCTCTCATTACGGGCTAAGTATGGCCATGTCATATTGCATTCGGAAACTACATGAAATGCTTCGTACCTCGCAATTGACAAGATATCGTTCCTTACAGCAATGATAGAACGGTAACCCATCTGATGGCCGGAACCTGGTACCTAATAACTTTTTTCATTAATAGAATCCCGGATATTCAGATAACTGAGATATCGTTCACCATGGATGCGGCCATCATTTACGGCTGCTTTTACTGCACAACCAGGTTCATCCAGATGAATGCAATTATTGAACTGGCAGTCGTTCATCACCGCACGCATTTCAGGAAAGTAATGCGCCACTTCTTGTTTTGAAATGTCTACGAGTCCCATTTCACGAATGCCGGGCGTATCAATCACTTGTCCGCCAAAAGGCAAATTGTACATTTCCGCAAACGTGGTGGTATGCAATCCCTTGCCGCTCCAGCCGCTGACATCCTGGGTTTTCAATCTTTTTTCCGGAAATAAATAGTTGATAAAAGAAGATTTCCCAACACCGGAATGGCCACTTAACAAAGTGACCTTATTTTTAAGCAAGGCTTCCACTTCTTTTACACCTTCCCCTTTTTCTATGCTGATGAGTTTGATTGTATAACCAATAGGCTCGTAAATCTCCTGTACGAGTTCAAATTTCTCCAATTCTTTCTTTCTGTAAAGATCAGATTTATTAAAGACGATGATGGCAGGTACGCCATACGCTTCTGAGATCACCAGAAAGCGATCTATAAACCCGAGTGATGTCTTTGGGTCTTTTAAAGTGGCAAATAACAAGCTCTGATCAAGGTTTGCCGCTACAATGTGATGCTGGTTTTTATTATGGGGAGAAACGCGGTTGATGTAGTTCCGGCGCTCATAAATCTCTTCAATTACCGTATTCCCCTCTTCCGTTTCATCTGCGATCTCTACTATATCGCCCACTGCAACAGGATTAGTGGAAGTGATGCCATCAATCTTGAACTTTCCTTTAATGCGCGCATTATAAGCCTGCCCCTTCTCATCCTGAACGATATACCAGCTTCCCGTACTTTTATAAACCATTGCTTTCATTGTATGCGAAAGTACTACTTTCTATGCGGTCATTACAAACGAAGCGCGGCAACCTCAACATTTATCGAGACTCATGATGAGATTGCTGATGTATTGACAGGCAAGGACTCCACGCCGGGGCCTGAGATTGTAAGATGAAAATAAAATCCGGAGATTGTCGGTCGTCCTTAGTAGCTCATCAAGGAAACTTTCTAAACACAAGATAACGCAGCAACACTTCCAAAAACAGGAACAAGATCGCCGCCATCACGAGGGGAAAATATTTATCCTGGAACTTTATCGTATTTGTGATTTCCACTTTTGATTTTTCCAGACCATCGATCGTAGTATAGATCTCTGTGAGCGATGCATTATCTTTTGCCCGGAAATATTTGCCGCCGGTTTCCGTAGCGATCTCTGTCAGCAGCTTTTCATCAATCGAAACTTTCTGTGTTTGCATCACCACGCCAAGATCAGTGTTGACAGGCTGCTGCGCTGTTCCATCCGTACCTACACCGATCGTATATACTTTTACACCAAATGTTTTTGCAATTTCTTTCGCTGTCTTCGGATCGATCAGGCCACCGTTATTTTCGCCATCCGTTAGCAACACCACCACTTTTGATTTTGATGTTCCTCCACGCAACCGGTCTATACTCGTACTCAAACCCGATCCGATCGCGGTTCCATCTTCCAGCAACCCATTGCGGATATTACTGATCGCAGATACCAGCACTTCATGATCGGTTGTAAGCGGGCACTGCGTAAAACTTTCTCCGGAAAATATTACGATCCCAATGCGGTCGGTCAGGCGTTTATTTACAAAATCGATCGCTACATTCTTCGCAGCTTCCAGCCTGTTTGGCTTAAGATCCTGTGCGGTCATACTTCCGCTGACATCAATGCACAAAACAATGTCTATTCCTTCACCTTCTGCACGCTGTTGCTCATCACGGGTTTGTGGTTTTGCCAGCGCCACAATGATGCACGCTAATGTAAGCATCCGCAAAATAAAAGGCACATGCCTGAAAGAAGCTTTCCATGAACCCAGGCCCTTCGCTGCAGTAGTAGAAACAGCAATGGATGCAGTTCTCGAACGGTTGGTACGGGCATACCAATAAATAAGCACCGGTATCAGCGCCAGTAACCCGAAGAAATATGGTTGTGCAAATTCTATATGGTTGAAATAATCAAAAACCAAATTATACTAATTAAATTTTACGGATTGATCCTTTTCTATTTTTTCTATTCCATTGCCGATGTCTCGCAAACTTTGTTCGCTTTCCGAACCTGACGGAATATATTTTGCAAATTTTACAGCATCGCCTCTACGCAATGCTTTCGCGATCAGCGAAAGCGTATCCGTATTCACACCATTTCCTTTCAGCAGCAGCAGCAGGTCTTCTGTAGTACGGTTCAGCAAATTCCTTTGCTGTTTCCTGCTGTAATATCTTTTGAATATTTCTGCCAGCGAAGTATGATAAACCTTCGCTTCTTCTAGTGAAGATAATTTTGCCGAAGCCAGTTCTTTCAATTTCCTCATGGCTTCATCGTAAGCAGAAAGATCCGATTGAAACAACGGCTTTTCTTTCTTCGGACGTTTTTTAAGATAACGATACAACAGGTAAAGCAGCACAAGAGCTATTAAAATGCCCGCGCCCACAAATATCCAAAATGGATCAAAATAGGTAACATCCATCACCGGTTTTATGTCGCGCAACTGACCGGTACTGTCTGCTTTAGCATAGCCGACATTGATAAGCACCGAATCCGTGTTGAGCGTATATTCTGCATTATCCGTGGTGTTGCGGATCTTTACCGGAAACGATGGAATGCGCCATTGACCGGAATCCCAGCTTGTAAGCACAATATTTTGCATCACCAGGTAGTTCCCCTGTGCATTGCCGGAATCAGATTTCATCTTATCCATTATTTCAAAATGCGGAAACGAATCCGGCACATTAAATTCTATCCTGTAAGAGGAAGTTGGCAACGTGAATTGAATCTTATAATGTATCGGCTCGCCGATAAGGATGGCCTTGCGATCGATGGAAGTCTGGATGCTCTGACCGAAACTATTCTGTATACAGAAAGAAAAACAAATCGCTATTGTCGTCCAAAGAAGTGACCGTCTTAATTTCCTGTTTATCATTAATTGTCGATTGTTCTATGAGTAGCCGTTATTTTCTTTTGTGAAAAAATTGTTGCAGGATCTTTACATAATCTTCGTCCGTTCTTATGTGAAGCAGGTCTGCACCGGCTTTCCGGAAATATTTCTTAGTAGCATCGCTCTGCGAAAAAAAATGCTGCTGATAGTTATTACGCACCATAGCATTGCTGGTGTCTACCCAACTTACTTTATCAGTTTCCGCATCCTGTAATTGCAGGAGTCCGACTTCCGGCAATTGCATATCCATTTTATCATACACTTTCAAACCGATAACATCGTGTTTTTTTCCGATGATCTTCAGATCATCGTCATAACCTGCATCTAAAAAATCACTCAGTAAAAAAGCGATACTTTTCTGACTGGTAGTATTATTAAAGTATCTGATCGCTTCATCAAGGTTGGTGCCTTTCGTTTTCGGTTCGATTGTCAGTAGTTCGCGCACAATGTACAATGCATGCGCACGGCCCTTTTTAGGTGGAATATATTTTTCTATTTTATTGCTAAACAAAATAACGCCCACCTTATCATTATTGTTTACAGCACTGAAAGCCAGTACGGCAGCCATTTCAGTGATAAGATCTTTTTTCCTTTTACCGATCGTTCCAAATAAATTACTGGTACTCGTATCAACAAGCAACATCACAGTTAGTTCCCTTTCCTCTTCAAATAATTTTGTGAATGGTGCCGAAAAACGCGCGCTCACGTTCCAGTCGATAAACCGCACATCATCGCCGGCGCTGTATTCACGCACTTCACGAAAGCTCATTCCTTTTCCTTTAAAAGCAGAATGATATTCACCCGTAAATAAATGCGTAGTGATCTTTTTGCTTTTTATTTCAAGCTCGCGTACTTTTTTTAGTATGTCGGTTGTTTCTGTCAAAGTTTTTTAGATACCGGTTATGGGTGCAGCTTTTTTCGTTGTTGCGCGTTGTTATGTTCAGGAAGGTTTTCATTTCGCTAACGATCAAAAACCCGTAACCCGCAACCAATTACGGTACGTTAACCGTCCTGATAATTTCCTCAATCACATCTTCCACATTCACATTTTCCGCTTCCGCTTCATACGTCAGCCCGATCCTGTGACGCAATACATCTTTACAGATATTGCGCACATCTTCCGGAATAACATAGCCGCGCTTGTTCAAAAATGCGTACGCTTTCGACGCCAAAGCAAGATTGATGCTCGCACGTGGCGATCCGCCGAAACCGATGAGCGGCTTCAGTTTGGCGAGATTGTATTTGTCAGGGAAACGCGTTGCGAAGACAATGTCAAGAATATAATTTTCTACTTTTTCATCTACGTACACCTGGCGAACCAATTCCTTTGCCGTCATGATCTCTGATGTGGATGCTACAGGGTTGATCGTGGGCGAAACCAGTCCCATCGTATTCTGGCGGATGATCATCTGTTCCTCAGATTTTGATGGATAACCAACTACCACCTTCAGCATGAACCTGTCTACCTGTGCTTCGGGCAGCGGATAGGTTCCTTCCTGCTCGATCGGGTTTTGCGTAGCGAGTACCAAAAATGGTTCCGGCAATTTATAACTGCTGTCGCTGATCGTCACTTGCCTTTCCTGCATGGCTTCCAGCAAAGCACTTTGCACCTTTGCCGGCGCACGGTTGATTTCATCCGCTAAAATAAAGTTGGCGAAAATCGGGCCTTTTCGAACGAGGAACTCATTTTTTTGCTGTTGATAAATCATCGTTCCGATAACATCCGCAGGAAGCAGATCCGGCGTAAACTGGATGCGGCTGAACTGCGCCATGATGGTTTGTGAGAGCGATTTAATTGCGAGTGTCTTTGCCAGCCCGGGAACACCTTCGAGCAATACATGTCCATTGCTCAAAAGCCCTATCAATAAGCGTTCAATCATCGTTTGCTGGCCCACTATCACTTTGCTTAGTTCATCATTTATCCGGGTAACGAAACCTGCCGCGCTATTTATCTTATCATTCAACAGGCGGATATCCTCTGCGGTTTGTAGCATACTTGTATAATTTTTCTAATGTTGCAAATTACGAACTACTCACAAACAAAAATGCTGCCATTAACATAAACGGCAAAAAAGCGTGTTAAAAAACAAGAAGTTAGGTGCGACGGGCGATATTAATTGATTAAAACAATGGTTAGAGATTTTGCTTTTTGAAAACCTCTTCAAGTCAAACACCTGCTGATTATTCTTAGTAACTGTCAACTAACTCAGGTACTTGGCCACGATCGGCAGCCTCCTTCCCACACCAAACGCCTTCGGCGATATACGGATGATCGGGCAGAACTGGTTACGCTTGTATTCATTTACGTTCACCATTTTAAGGATGCGATCCACCAGCGCCGCATCAAAACCAAGTGCTTTTATTTCATCCGGACCTTTGCTTTGCTCGATGTATTGATACAGGATACTGTCGAGGATGTCGTATTCCGGAAGGCTGTCGCTGTCCTTCTGCCCGGGACGAAGTTCGGCGCTTGGCGGCTTGGTGATAATGTTTACCGGGATGATCTCTTTTTGCCGGTTGATATATTTCGCCAGTTCGAAGATCTGCTGTTTATAAAGATCCCCCAGCACACCGATACCGCCGGCCATGTCGCCATACAATGTTCCGTAGCCGGTAGACAATTCACTTTTGTTGGAAGTATTCAACAAGATATAACCAAATTTATTGGCGATGGCCATCAACAAATTTCCGCGCGTGCGGCTCTGAATATTTTCTTCGGCCACGCTGAAAGGCAGGTCCTTAAAGATCGGTTTCAGTTCATTTAGAAAACTATCATAAATATTCCTGATCGGTAAAATATCGTAAGGGTTGTTAAGATTCTGACTCAATCTTTCCGCATCTTCCACGGAATGCGAGGTAGAAAATTCGGACGGCATCATCACCGCTCGCACATTCCCTGCGCCCAATGCATCGCATGCCAGCACAAGAGTAACGGCGCTGTCGATGCCGCCGCTGCTGCCGAGAATGGCTTTGGTGAATCCCATTTTTGAAAAATAATCTTTGATACCAAGAATGAGCGCTTCATATACCTGGCTGATGTTTAATGCAGGTTCCAGGTTTTCAGGGTTGAGATCTTTGTCGCGGATCACTTTTGCTTCTTCAATAATGGCTCCGCCGATCGTTCCATTTTCATTCAACACAAACCCCTGCATATCTTCCCTGAACGATGCCAGGCGGCCGCAGAGGTTTGCATCTTTGTCGAACACCAGAGATGTGCCATCAAACACCACTTCGGTCTGGCTTCCCACACAATTGCAATAAAACATCGGCACTTTGTATTTAAGTACGTTTGCTTTCACGGCCACTTTGCGGTCCTCATCGTGCGTGTAATCGAACGGCGATGCGGAAAGATTGATCATCACATCCGGCAACTGGCTGATAAGTTTGTCCATCGGACAATCGGTGTATAACGGGTTGTCGCCGAGGTTCCAGATATCTTCACAAATCGTAACGGCCAGTTTTTTCCCTTTGAAAGGAACAATGCTCCAGGAAGTGGCCGGTTCAAAATACCGGTCCTCATCAAATACATCATATGTTGGCAGGCAGGTCTTGTGTATAACCTGCTTTACCTGTTTATCCTCTAAAAAATAGGCGGCATTGAAAAGATCTTTTCCTTTAACGGAATCGTTTCTGTGCGGGCCGCCAACAAGTACTGCAATACCATCTGCATGTTGCGTAATAATATCTATTGCTGCATAACATTTATCTACAAAATCCTTGAAATATAAAAAATCGCGTGGCGGGTAAGCGCAGACGCACAGTTCGCTGAACACAACAAGATCTGCGCCTTGCGCCTTTGCGGCTGCAATGCCTTCGATGATCTTCGCTGTATTGCTTTCGAAATTACCAACATGATAATTCTGTTGGGCCAAAAATATTTTCATGAACCTCTTTTTTAATAATGATGTACCGCGAACCAACGCTTCGACACGCTCAGGACGACTGTGCATTTAACTACAGTGATATACAACGAACACTGTGATCCTTAGCTGGCCAGCCAGCGTGAGCCTGCCGAACCAGTGCCTTCGATAAGCCGGAGTAGCCGGATTCTTAAATTAACAACTTTCTTAATCAAATAATTCCTTCTTTTGCAAAGTTAAATCATCTGTTTATGCGCGTGTTATTTAGTTTTCTGCTGATCAGCATCATTCTTTTTTCGTGCAACGATAAAAAAACGCCCAACGTGGACAATGTGAAAGTGAACCTCACCACGGCGCGTTTTGATCAATCGTTGTTTTCGCTCGATACCAACCGGATGGAACCGGAGCTGGACAAGCTGATGGAAAAATATCCAACGTTCGGACCAACATTTCTGGCCAACATCATCAACATCGATCCGCGCTGGAGCAAGGATACGATCGCCAATTATATCCACTCCTTCATCACGTCTTATAGAAATGTGTATGACAGTTCTGAAAAGATCTTTCACGATTTTTCTGCCTATGAAAAAGAGATCAAAAAAGGTTTTCAGTTCATCAAATATTATTTCCCGGAATATAAATTGCCCACAAAGATCTACACGTTCATCGGGCCGCTGGATGGAAATGCGCACGCCATAAATGAAGACGGCATTTGCATTGGCCTGCAGGCGCATCTGGGAAAAAATTATGGCTTATACAAAACGGCGCTCGTTTCCGAAACTTACCCGGCGTATATCACCGACCGTTTTGAACCTTCGTATATCGCCAAAGATGCCGTCAATACGATCATACAGCAGGATCTGTTTCCGGAAAAAACAGAAGATAAAAGTCTCGTGATACAAATGGTGGAAAAAGGAAAACGCCTGTACCTGCTCAGTAGGCTTTTGCCCGAAACGCCGGAATATAAACTCATCGGCTACACCGAAAAGCAACTGAAAGAATGTTACGACCACGAGTCCAGCATCTGGGATCTTTTTATTCAGAATAATTTGTTGCAGTCAACGGATAATAATCTTACAAAAAATTATATCGAAGAAGGTCCAAAAACGCCGGAGCTCGGTGAAGCTTCGCCGGGCAATATCGGTTCTTTCTGCGGCTGGCAGATCGTAAAAAAATACATGGATAAAAATTCCGGTACGGATCTGAAAACGCTGATGGGAATGGATGCGGAGAAGTTGTTTGAAGCAGCTAAATACAAACCTTGAGGTGTGTTAGGTATCAGGTGTAAAGAGACTATACGACCAAAAAATATAAACATCAGCATAAAATAAAATGCCCCATCTTTTAAAGCCGGGGCATTTTATTTTATGCTGATGCCTGATAGCTGACACCTCAGGCAGCTTGCTGCGTCTGCAACACCACTTCCACCGGCTTTTCACCCAATTGCTTCATCACCCTGAAATGTGACGCAAGCGCTTCACTGAAAGTTGGATATTGGTTGTAGGGCAATCCAAACTGTGCACATTTTTCCTGCACGATCTTGCTTATTTCCGGATAATGGATATGGCTCACGCGCGGAAAAAGATGATGCTCGATCTGGTAATTCAGTCCGCCTACGAACCATGAGATCGTTTTATTTCCCATCGCAAAGTTTGCGGTCGTTTTGATCTGATGCTCTGCCCACGCCGTTTCCAGGTGCTTTGTTTCATCCAAAGGAATATGTTCAAACTCCGTATTTTCTACCACATGCGCCAATTGAAATACCAATGACAGGGTTAATCCCATCGCAATATTCATTGCAAAAAAACCGATGAGCCAGCCTTGCCAGCCCCACACGTATATTGGCAATGCAATGAACGTAATCGCATAATGTAATTTGGTCAGCCAAAAAACGATGTGATTTTTTGTGCTCATCTTCCAGGCTTCGGTCGTGTAAATGCGACGGGTAAAATATTTTGTGA
>JAATFP010000102.1 GCA_015655125.1 Chitinophagales bacterium
GCCGGCGATACATTTGCAGGCGGCTTTATCGGTCATCTTGCAAAAACAAAGGACATCAGTTTTGAAAATATGAAAACGGCAATCATCGTCGGAAGCGCAATGGCCAGTTTCTGCGTGGAAAAATTCGGTCCCGAAAGAATGAAGGAAATCACTAAAGATGATATCAACAAACGCATCGGCGAATTTGTGCAGCTCGTGAATTTTGATATTGATCTCGTTTAAAAGACAATAATATGCTGGAAATAATTGCCCTCGTTTTTCTTACAAGAAAGATCGGCTTAAAAGCCGAAGCAAAAGGTTTGAAACCCGGGCCATGGAAGTTGTTTACGGTTCTCGCATGGATCATGGCTGAAATCATCGGAATGGTGATCGGCGTATCCTTGTTTGGAAACGAACTCGTGCCGCTGATATTCTTCGGCTTGTTTTGTGCATTCGGAGGCTACCTGCTGGTACATTTCATCTTAAGCAATAAGCCCGACGTTGATCAACAGGAGCGAGAGCCGGGCGATCTGCTATGACATTAATTTATAATCTACAAAGCCGGAGCAGCCGTTCCGGCTTTTTTGTGCCATTTAACGTAAATTACAGCAAACTATTAGCATTCCTTTAGTATTTACTATGACGCACAACCGTTTATTTTGAATCTCCAAAACCAACCTCTATCGCTCATGCTCAGGCACTCTTTTTTACGTTTTTCTTTTTTTATTTCATCCTTAATTGCAACGCAATCTCTGGTGGCGCAGCGGCTGGATTCCTTATCAGTGGCTACCGACGAAAAATACCCACAGGAAAAATTATATCTTCAATATGACCGCCCGTATTACAATCCGGGCGAAACGATCTGGTTCAAAGCATACCTAACATCGTCAAACCTGCCGTCGGAACTTAGCAAAACAGTTTATGCCGAATTACTAAACGACAAAGGCTCTATCCTGCAAAGAAAGATCATGCCGGTGATCGAATCCGGCGCGGCATCTTCATTTGAGGTTCCGGATAGCATCAAAACATCGGTATTATATGTGAAAGCATATACTGCATGGATGACCAATTTCGATTCTTCGTTGTTATACATGAAACCCATCAGGATCATCAATACCAATGCTCCCAAATCCGCACCGGCGAAGGCAGGGTGGTCGGTAACATTTTTCCCGGAAGGTGGCGATCTCATTGCCGGAACGCATTCCCGTGTCGCATTCAAGGCAACTGACCAGGATGCGGTTCCTTTTAATATCAGTGGAAACATCGTTGATAAGAAAGGGGCAAAGCAAACAGATTTCAACACGCTTCACGACGGAATGGGTTTCTTTTCATTGGCGCCCCTTGAAGACGAAGTTTACAAGGCAATATGGAAAGATAAAAAAGGCATCTCCCATGAAACACTTTTGCCGGCCGTAAAAAAACAAGGCCTGGCATTAAGCATATTAAACGAAAACAGCAGCGTAAAATTTACCCTGGAACGTCCCGCAGCAGCAGATGAAAATTTCAAAAGTTTTTATGTGATCGCTGAAATGCAGCAACAGCTTGTGTACAGCGCACGCATTAATATGAGTTCTAAAACACAGGTGACCGCTCCGATCCCGACAGACAGCCTGCCGGATGGCATTTTGAAAGTAACGGTTTTTAATGCACAACAGGTACCGGTTGCGGAGCGCATTACATTCATCAATCATGGAAATTATTTTTTCCTTACAGATTTGCATGCTGTAGAACTGAATATGGAAAAGCGCAAGCACAATACTTTACAGATCGATGTGGGCGGAAACATTGTAAGCAACCTTTCCATTTCCGTAACGGATGAAGCATTAACAACACCGCCGGTAAATAAAGAAAGTATTTTTTCCGGCTTGTTACTTACTTCCGATCTCAAAGGAAATGTGTACAATGCTGCGCAATACTTTGCATCAGACGAAGATTCTTTAAAACAACAGCTGGAACTGGTAATGCTTACCAATGGCTGGCGCCGCTTCAAATGGGAAGATATCCTTGCGGGGAAAATGCCCACAATTATCAATAAACCGGAAAACAACCTGTCGATCAGCGGCCAGGTATTCGGTCCGCAAAAAAATGACCTGAAGGGAAAAGAGTTAACGGGTATTTTAAAAACGAAAAACGGCGGATCAGATATCTTCACCATTCCCGTGGATCCGGATGGAAAATTCAAAGTGGAACCGGTGATACTTTTTGATACCGCAAAGTTATATTATCAATTCAACGCTGATAAGGACAAGCGCCTCACATCTATATCCAGCTTTACTTTCAACCCTTCTTACCTGCGCGCGCCGAAACAATCACCGGCATATTTTTCCGCGCTCAATGCTCCGGCATCGCCGGATTCGGCCACTTTAAGAAAGAACAAAGTCATCAACAAATTATTGCTCGAACAATTTGTGGAAGGAAATAAGATTAAAGAACTGGGTACGGTAACGGTAAAGGCTAAAATAAAATCTCCGGAAGAAAAAATGGACGAGGAATATACATCGGGGTTTTTCACCGGTGGTGATGGATATACTTTTCTTACGGAAAACGACCCGTTTGCAAAAACAGCTTTAACCGTGCTGGATTACCTGCAATCAAAAGTAGCAGGCATGCAGGTTTCCACGCAAGGGCAGGGTTCTATCACGTGGCGCGGAAGTGCAACGAGTATCTTTCTCAACGAATCGCAATCCGACATCAGTATGATCAAGAGCGTATCGATGAACGATGTGGCGATGATCAAAGTGTTCCGTCCACCGTTTTTTGGGGCAACAGGGGGAGGTTCGGGCGGTGCCGTGGCTGTTTACATGAAAAAGGGAAGTGCGGCCAATGACAATGTAAAAGGTCTTGAGTTTACGAATATTGCCGGATACAGCGCCATCAAAGAATTCTATTCACCGGATTACGACAAGCCGCTGGATGCCGGCAATACCGACGATCTACGCATCACGTTGTATTGGAACCCGAACCTTATTTTCGACAGGACCAACCGCCGGCTGAAGATCCCTTTCTTCAATACTGATAACACTAGAAAGATCCGCGTGGTGATCGAAGGCATCAATAAACTGGGGCAACTGACAAGAGAGGAGAAAGTTTTTTGATGAAGAAAAATTGTCGGCAAAGCGGTAAGACGAAAAATAAGTGATCCACTTTTTCTGTATTTCCGTCTTCCCGCCTTCCCGGCAAATAAGAACCGGCATATTTCTTACCTTTCAAAAAAATAACCCATGAAAAAATGTTTTGTCGGCTTGTTGTTGTTGATCAATGGCGCTGTGTTTGCTCAAACAAATTATTGGCAGCAACATGTAAATTATTCCATCGATGTTTCATTGAATGACGTTGAAAAATCACTTTCCGGTTCCGAATCGATCGTTTATAAAAATAACTCGCCCTCCTCACTGGATTTCATCTGGTTCCATATCTGGCCAAATGCTTACAAGAATGAGTCGACCGCACTTTATCAGCAAATAAAAAACGATAGTTCCCGGAAAGAAAAACTAGGGGAATTTGTATCCGGTTATATTGATGGGCTTAATTTTAAGGTAGACGGCAAAACCGCTGCCACAGAGCCTCACAGCAATCCGCAGTACATCGATATCATCAAAGTGAAATTGCCGGCACCGTTAAAGAGTGGCGATTCGGTAACCATCACAACGGATTTCAAAGTGAAATTGCCGGCGTATTTTTCCCGTTCCGGGTATGCTGACGGCGAATTCATGATCTGCCAATGGTATCCAAAACCAGCAGTGTTTGATAAAGATGGCTGGCACGAATTTCCCTATCTTGACATGGGCGAATTTTACAGCGATTATGCAGATTTCAAAGTGAACATTACCATACCAAGCGATTATGTTGTAGGCGCAACAGGCACTTTACAGACCGCAGACGAATTGGCCATCTACAAAAGCACCGGTGCAAGAAACGCTCTTGCTAAAGAAAAATCACTGGTAGTTTATAAATCACCATCAAAATCATTAACGAAAAAGCTCACTTACACCGTCGAAAATGTACCGGATTTTGCATGGTTCGCAGACAAAAATTTTGTGGTTCAATATGATACCGTTCGCCTTTCCAGCGGCAAGGTAGTAGATGCTTTCAGCTATTATCACAACAAAAAAAATACTTTGTGGAACTACAGCATAGATTATGTAAAAGACGCTGCCAGACATTACAGCAACTGGCTGGGGGAATATGAATATCCCGTAGTTCAGGCGGTGGAGGGACCGAAAAATAATGCAAGCGGCGGGATGGAATATCCAACGATCACGTTGATCACCAGTCCGGATGAAAAGAAAGAGCGCCTCGATGCAGTGATTGCGCACGAAGTGGGCCACAACTGGTTCATGAGCATGCTGGGCAGCAATGAAAGAATGCACACGTGGATGGACGAAGGGTTGAATACATTCTTTCAGTTCCGCTATGAAGCGGAAAAATACCGCGCCAATTCTATTTTCGGCGACGCGATTCCGGCAGAAGTGAAAAAACTACCGGAAGATGATTTTCTTGCCACGATCTATAATGTTGTGTCTACCATTCCAATGGAATCTGCGATTGAAACTCCGGCAGCAAACTTCTCCACTTCGGAAGAATATGGGATCGTGTCGTATGTGAAAACTGCGTTTTGGATGTATATGCTTGAAACGGTGGTGGGCAAAGAAAAGCTCGACAAAGCATTTCATGATTATTTCAACGACTGGAAGGACAAACATCCGCAACCCGAAGATTTTAAAAGATCGCTTGAAAAATCATTGGGTGCAGATCTTACGAAGTATTTTGAATTGCTGAATAAGAAAGGAGATCTGAGTAAATAGTTTCGTGGTCTGGAATCAGTGGTGGCGGTTTGCGTTAATTCGTTGTCGCCTTCACTTTCAAGAATTTTGTTTCGTGGCACACGATCCAACTACAATAAATCCATCTTCGAGTTCTGCGCCATCTCCGGACAATTATCTAAAGTTGATTTTCAGAAATTCCAGCGCATTGTTGTAAAATATTCCTTCGAGTAATTCATCCACATTCACTTCACTTTTTTTGATGGAAAGCGGTTGCCAGAAAGAAGTTCGCCGTGTAAGTATTTGCCGCAAATAGCTTTTGAAGCCATCGAGTTCTTCTGCGGATTGACAGCAATCTAATGTATTGATGAGCCCGTCAAAATCGGAGCCGATACAGATCCTGCTGCTCGCTTCTTTTATGGAAATTCCGGCTTTTTTTGCGACCTGTAAAATGTGAAATACCTGATTTAGAAAATAATAGTAGTGATATTCAACGCTGTTTTCGCCATGTACCTGCGCTTCATCGCCGGTGAGAATATTTTCACCGGGAACATAAAACGGAACGTCGGCAGGATCATTGTAACCACGGAAAAATATTTCAGCTTCCGAATGTGAAATGTACTCCTGGTCGTATGGATAATCGTTCAGTTGATAGGCAACACTGTCTGTTGGGAAACCGAGTATGCGTTGATCGAGCGAAATCCCGATCAATCCTTTTGAGCGGATAATGCGAACGACCTCGTCGTCATAAAGATTGATGCTACTAAGATTGAACGCGGTGTCTTGCACGCTTCCTTTGAGTTTGTGATGTCGTATGCGCCATACGCCGTTCTGTAATTTCGGGCGCGTGTTGAGATATTTGTATCGGTCATCGCTATGGCAGCCGGCCATTCCTGCGTGCGTGCAGATCAGCGGAACATCATCGAATCCCTGCAGGCCGCGCTGCGCAATAAGTTGCGTGCGGGCATAAAAACTCATGTGCTTGAGGTCGATGAGGATCTTTTCATCATACAGTTTTTTGATTAGCCGTTTTCCCCAATCCGTGAACCCGCTTCCGGTTGGATAAAACAATTCTTCTTTAATGATCTGCATCCCAAAAGCATGGTTGGCCGCCGGAAAATCCTGCATGTGTGGAATATTCACAGCAAATATTTTCGTGTTGTAACGTTGTTTAAAATCTTCAAAATTAATATTGAAGTCCGCTTCTGCTGTTGCACTGAAAGGATCATTGCAAAAATTATGAAGCCCTTCCAGTATTAATATTCCGTGAACTGTATTTGTATCTCCGGCATCATATTCGTTAATGTTATTGATAAACTTAAACGATGCATTTTTTGGAGCAATCCCGGCGGGCGGCGACGGATTGTTCACCAAAGCATCCATGGTCGTTTTGGTCCAATCGTAATAGTGATCGCCTTTTTCCAAAGCATGAAACTTTACAGGATCCATGAGGTTGATTTTACCCGAACTGGCTACCTTCCTTTCCATGATGCCTTGCGCAATTTTATTTTCGATGCTGTAAATAACTATGCCCGCAAGATTTACGCCGGCGCGTTGCATCTGTTTAAGATTGCTTTGCGAATTGAATACATTATTAAAAAGCCCGTTGATGCCGATCTCGGTTTCGCGACCAAAAAGTTTGCCGATCTTAAGCTTGACTTTCAGGTCGTGCCACGGCGTAAGATCTTCGCCTGCCGGCGACAACAATTGTTTTAACGAAGGATGACAATGGAAATCAAAAAAAGGCATGGGGATAGGAATTAATACACTAAGTTACTGATTCAGTTTTGTCGGACAGATTATATTTACGCGCTGCAATATCAGGCCCGCCCCCCGCCTTACATCCGTCTTCGACAAGCTCAGACTGACGACGGGTTGTCATGTTGAGCTTGTCGGAATATAGAAGCACACGGATATCGTTTCAAATTTTTCTTTAGTATCACAACAACATATTATTTTATCAATTCCGCCACATCCGGATCACCTTCGAGATTGGCCATCTGGCGCAGAATAGCATTTGAGATAAATGCCACATTTTTACTCAACGGCTTTACTGTATATACTTTCGGGTTGCGGAGACACGCGGCGATCATTGCCGCTTCCTGGCGCGAAAGATCTTTTGCGTCTTTATTGAAATATGCTCTTGCTGCGGCCTGTGCGCCAAAAATACCACGGCCCATTTCTGCAATATTCAGGTATCGTTCGAGGATCGTTTTTTTGCTCCACACTTTTTCAATGCTGAATGTGAAATATACTTCCAGGCCTTTTCTTAAAAATCCGCCGTGTTGCCAGAGAAAAACATTCTTGGCCGTTTGCTGACTCAAAGTACTTCCCCCTTTTTGTTTTTCGGGATGACGTTTGTTGTATTTGATCGCTTTTTTGATCGCCTTTACATCAAAACCGTCATGATCAGGAAAAAGCTGATCTTCGGCCGCTATAACCGACAGCTTTATATTCGAACCCATATTTTCATAAGAAATGTAGTCGCGTTTGATACCATTTCCCTGCAATAAATTAACCGTTTGCGTGATCGTAATGGGTGGGTTGAAGACCGTTCCCAGCAGCAAATAAACAAAAGAGGAAATATAGAAAATGAAAAATGTTTCGCGTATAATCACACCGATCTTTTTTACAAAAGCGATGTGCCGCAACCAGAAATAATAAACAAGCGATAATACCAAAATAACCGCACAAACGACCAGCACTTTCTTTTTAAGATTTACGACTACGAAATCAACTTCGGCAAATTTTTGAAAAAGGAAGATTATGAACCAGACGGTGTGAATGATAAAGATCACAAAAAATATTTTCTTCGTGATACTCCAGATCCTGGACGATTTGCTCTTTGCCATAGATGGTTGCTGTTAGGATTTTGGTGGAGCTTTAAAGAAACAACTTTTTTGTTTAACGGCAAAGACACCCATAGATCGGTGATTTAGGGGTTACGGGTTCTTGATTGTTTTCAAGCCCGTAACCCCTAACCCTTACTTAAACGGATCTGAGAATTTCACTTCCGTAGTGATCGTATTATCCGTTAAAGTATTGAGGAACGCCAGTAAATTCTGTACATCGGGCGGCGCCACCGTGTGATTCGGGATAGGTGGCCGGCCGGGTGCCGCCGTAAGCATAGCCTGCAGGTTGGCTACACTTCCGTTGTGAAATAAATTGGTGCGCGTACCGATATTTCTCAGGGAACCCGACTTGAACCTATTTTCGCTGTTGATGCCCGGATCGGCAGCATCCAGTAAGGCGAATGGCGTACCGGGTTCGCTTGTTAAAAACATGGGCGGTGTATGACAGCTCGCGCAGGTATTGGGAGCTGCTGCATTTAAAAATAATTGTTCACCCTGCACTTCCGCAGCCGTAAATGTGGCGAGGCCTTGTTTCACCTGATCGTATTTTGATTGATAGGTAACAATGCTTCGCTCGAATTGCGCCAATGCCATCGCGATCTTTACTGAATCGATGCCGATGCTTCCAAATGCTCTTTGAAACAATACGGGATAATAGGTTTGAGCTTTCACTTTTGATTCTAGTTCTGCAAGAGAAAGGTTCATCTCAACATGATTTTGGATCGGCTGCAATGCTTGTTTTTCTAGTGTTGCAGCCCGTTCATCCCAAAACATTTTTCCGCTTTTATAAAAACGTACATTTAGGATCGCCATGCTGTTGCGTGTCGTCAGGCCGCCTTCGAATCCTTTACTCAACGCCGCGTTATCATCGAATGAAAATTGCTGCTGGTGGCAGCTGCCGCAACTTACCGCGTTGTTTTTACTCAGGTTTTTATCATAAAACAACACTCTTCCCAGCGTGGCGCCATCGTTGGCGATCACATTGTTCGCAGGCGAAAATTAATCTCTGCGTAAACTCCGCCCGTTTTTTCTCTGCGGTAAAAAGATCAGACACATTCCTATTGCTAAAAAATGCATGAAATCGAATAACCGGAAACTTGCAAATCCGTAACCCTAATGTTTATGGTGCGACGAACTACATTTATTTCTATTGCAAAGCCGGTAATTGTAATAATGCGCAAAAACGATCAGCGCTACAGCCGGCAAAAGGAAATACAACTCATGATCATGAAAAAATTGCTTGAGGATAAGAAATACAAATCCGGCAATAAACAAGAGGATCGGCACAAAAGAACGGTGATGTTTGATATGACCATGAAACAACGCATAGGAGCCAACGCCAAAAGCGATCGCTATCATCGACCATTCAAAATAATTATTATGAATGATATTGACCCCAAATAAAGGCAGGCTGGTGGCTATCAGCGGCAGAATAGCACAATGGATAGCGCAAGCCAGTGAAGTAATGATGCCTAATCCGTCCCAGTTTGTTTTTATATTCATTCGGAGGACAAAGATAACAATATTTGCAATATTGTTGCAAGTTTTTCATTTGGTTAACGATTCATATTTTATTGCCTGCCTTTAGTGGCGTAAATTTGCATACTAAAATGGTGGTAATGAAGAATAAGTTGCTGATTTACGTTGGATTTTTTGTGCTATTGCTGGCCGGGTTTTATTTTGCTGTTTTTAAAGATTATAATTTTTCGCAGAGCAAACTGGCGGTGATCAACAATGCGGTGCCGGCTTTCAGTTTTATTAACCAGGATGGAAAAATGATCACGCAGCGCGATACGGACGACAAAGTGTATGTGGCAGAGTATTTTTTTACAACGTGTAAAGGCATTTGCCCGAAAATGAATGCCAACATGCGCCGCGTTTTTGATGCCTATAAAGATGAACACAATTTTATGATCATCTCACACACGTGCATGCCGGAAACGGATAGCGTTGCTTTATTAAAAGCTTACGAACAAAAAATGCTCAATGGAAAACTCGCAAAAAGAGATGATGGTTCTTATAAAATAGAAGATGGCGCCGGGCCGCTGACCAATACCAACTGGAACTTTGTGACCGGCGACAAAACTGAATTATATAAAATGGCGCGCGTCGGTTATATGATCGACAATGGTAAACCGGACAGTTCACAACAGATAAAGGATCAATTCATACATACGCAATTTTTTGCGCTGGTTGACAAATATCGTCGTGTACGTGGAATTTACGACGGATTGAAGGAAGATGAAATTCAAAAATTGTTGAAAGACATCGGAGAATTGTTGAAAGAAAAAGTGGACCATACGAGGTTCGTAAATGGTTTTGGCAATTCTCCAACCTAAACAAATTCACACATAATATACCTGCCAGCCTGAGCTTGTGGAAGGCGGACGTCTTCAATGAACCCAGGCTGACAGTAAATAACACACAATGGAAACACAACTTGATATACTGAAACGCAACGGATTGAGCGTGACCGAAGGCAGGAAAAAGATTCTCGATCTTTTTCTTGCAACCGAAGGCGCACTCGCCCATGCCGATATTGAAAAAAACACTGACGCTGCATTTGACAGGGTAACCGTATACCGAACCCTTCAGACTTTTGTAGACAAAGGCATCATCCATCAGATCCCGACAATCGACAACTCTGTACTGTACGCACTTTGCAAACACAATTGCGAGCAAGGGCACCATCACGACAATCATGTGCATTTTATTTGCGATGATTGTGACAAAACTATTTGTCTCGATGATGTAACCGTACCTACAGTGAAATTACCCCTTGGCTTTGAACCCAGTCATTCCGCGATGATCGTTAGCGGAATCTGCAGCGATTGTAAAAAATAAGGCTGTCAACCTTTTATTGCATAATTCGTCTATTTAATGCACATTGTGCAATATTTCTCATCAATAAACCTACACTTATGTTAGAAGAATTATTCAACCTTGTAAAAGGATCAGCCGAAGGAACCGTTGTAAATAATCCCGAAATTCCGATTGAGCACAATGATGATATCGTTGCGGAAGCAACCAATACCGTCGCATCCGGAATGCGCAATATGGTTGCGGGCGGTGGTTTGCAGAACATCATTTCTTTGTTTAATAATAACAGCAGCGGAAATCAGCAGCAAAACAGCAGTTCCGGTATCATGAGCAATCCGATCGTGAACATGATGATCGGCCATTTCGCCGATAAGCTGATGAGCAAGTTCAATATGAATGGATCGCAGGCAAGCAATGTAGCCAATGGTCTTATCCCGAGTGTGATCTCCAACCTGGTACAAAAAACGAACGATCCGAATAATGGTAGTTTTTCAATCGAAAGCTTGCTTAATTCAATCACGGGCGGGGGCGCCAACCAGGTAGTTCAACAGGAGCAGGAAAATGGTAACACTGGTTTTAATCTTTCGGACCTCATCAGCCAATTTACCGGTGGGGGAAACAGCACACAAAGCAACGGCGGTAGCGGTTTGATGGACATCGTTTCCCAACTTGCTGGTGGTGCGCAGGCACAGCAGCAAAAAAACGGAGGCGGTGGACTGATGGATATTATCCAGGGATTTCTAAAAAAATAAAGCCGTAATGATAACATAAAAGAGCGTTCCGTTAAATGTCGGGACGCTTTTTATTTTATATTCACAGATGCAAAAAATCACGCGAACGGTAAAAATTTTTCTTTGGTTGCTGTTGGTTGCATGCATGCTGATCCTTTCAAAAAATATTCTGTTTAAAAATAACAAAGGTTATACCGCTTCGGATTTTAAAAAAGCTTTTACTACAAGAGGCATTAAAAAACGTTTCGCAAAAGCCAATCTGAAGCCATTCGCGACCATTAAATTATTTTATAATAGCCGGTCCCTTGGCACGGAATACAAAATGGGCAACCTGTTGGGGAACGTGGTCGGCTTCATTCCGTTAGGCATTTTATTTCCGTTGCTGCTTGGCTGGAAACGCGGACCTGCAACGGTTTTCGCTGTTTTTTTGGTCAGCCTCGGATTTGAGTTTTCACAACTTTTCTTCGCGTTGGGAGTGTTTGATGTGGACGACCTGATCCTTAATACTGCCGGTGGTGCTATTGGTTACGTTTTGTACTGGATAACGCGAACGGTAGTAAGGCGGAACCGCGAAGATCCAACCGGTAACAGCAGACCGGCAAACGGCGACTGACAATTCCGCCGATGTTGCTCATTGCGGAGAATAAGGCCGCCACCTGTACATTATAGGTGGCCGGAGACCCACACATATGGTGGGGACTTGTGGAATAAAAAATGGCATTTCATACTGGTTTCCGGCGCAAATGGGATATTTTGCACCCCAATTTAAAATTATTTTTTTTTGACACAGACATATATATATGCAGGGATAGCGCTGGTGATTGGTTTCGGCATTGCATGGATTATACAGATGATCAACATTTCCAAAATCAAAAAGCAGAACAAAAGCCTGCAGGGCTTTTGGGAAAGTGAGAAACTGATGAAAGAAACAGTGCAGAAGGAAAATGCCCAGGTACACCAGATGAAGCAAGTAGTGGAACTGGAGATGCAAAAAAAATTACAGGAAGTTATTCAGCTCAATAAAAGGATGGATGCGGATATTTTATTACTTCAGAAAAGCAATGAAGAAACCGAAGCACAGCTGGCAAGTGCACAACCCGAACTCCATGCAATCAAATTAAAGCTTATCGAAGCAAATAATACTATTGCCCGTTACAAAGCGCAACTGGGGATAAAATAGTTTTATGCTTAGGTTCGATATCTTTAATTGTTTAACAGAATCATAAACGTAAAACCATCATACGTTCCTGCCAAACACATTGCTGATACCTCGCGCCTTATCTGTAAATTTGCAGCCTAAAATATTTTGTATGAGCGAAACAAAACTTACGACGGGGCAGATCCAGACAAACAAAGGAATTTTGTCTTTTGAGTTATATGATGATGATGCGCCGATTGCGGTGGAGAATTTTAAAAAACTTGTAAACCAGGGTTATTACGATGGCGTAACATTTCATCGCGTGATACCGAACTTCATGGTCCAAACGGGCGATCCTACCGGAACAGGCGCAGGCGGTCCTGGCTGGAGCATCAAATGTGAAACAACCGGCGCAAAGCAATTTCACGATCGTGGTGTAATGTCGATGGCACATCGCGGCAAAGATACCGGTGGTTCGCAATTCTTCATCTGTCACAACCGTGCCGGCACACAACACCTGGATGGTGTTCATACCTGCTTCGGAAAAATAACAGCCGGGTTGGAGTTTCTCGACGATATCAAAGCTGGAGATAAAATGGAAAAGGTTTCTATCGATCAGGCGTAGAACAAGATTGAAAAGGTTCAGGATTTAAAAGGTCTACACGCTTTCCGGCCATTTAAAAAACTTAAGATGCCATGTAATTTATTTACATGGCATCTTTGCTTTTAACAAGCCGGTTTTTCCTTAACCCTTTAAAGCTCTTGAGACCGCCCCGGGAACTCTTTAACAAAAACTTAGAGCAGGTATATTAATCTTCTTTGGAAAAATTTTCTCAGAGGCTTTGAACGGCTCTAAAATCCGCTTCCACCAGTCACATGAAAAATAAAATTTTACTTATCCTTTTTATTGGATTATCAACTTACACTTTCGCCCAGGCGCCCGTAAAACCCGGTATTCGCGCGGGCCTTTCCAGCACTACAATGCGCGGCGATGCCGTAAACAATCTCTCCGAACTTCTTGATTTTACAAATGGAATGGTCAAAACCAGCAGCAGGACCGGATTCTACGCCGGTGGTTATGTAAACGTTCCGCTTGACAATACGCTCTCCTTTGAACCCGGATTATATTACACCCAAAAAGGTTACCAGCTGAAAGGCGAATTGAATATTAAAGGACTTGAGTTTTTAGGCGCAAATGCCAAGGCGCAATTACAGTCGCAATACCTCGATATACCTTTACTTCTGAAAGCGAATGTTGGCGGATTTCAAATCTTCGTCGGGCCGCAGTTTTCTTATCTTATGAAAGCAGACCTGCGCACAACAGCCGGTGTATTAGGGTTTAGCTTATTAGATAAAAAACTGGATGCCACCAGCCAGTTCAATCGCTGGGACGCAGGCGTAACGGGCGGTATAGGATTTAATCTTTCTAAAAATATAAATGTAACTGCGAGTTATGATTATGGATCACAGAAAGTGGATGCTAATAAAAATGTGAGCGCTTACAACAGCGGATTCAAAATAGGCATCGGTGTTGGGTTTTAGTTTAGAGGTTAGGGTTTAGAGGTTAGGGTTTAGAGGTTAGCAGAATTTTCGGGTGACTTAAAAGTTTGCCAAATCAAAGTTGCTTTAGCAACTCAAGGCTTTAAATAACCTCTAATCCCTAAACCCTAACCTTTTCATTGCTTTTTCTTCGCCCACAATAAACACCACATCGTTTTCTTCAAAGACCAGGTTTGACTCCGGGTTCAGCATTCTTTTTCCATTTCTTTCAATACCTACTATAAGGCCATTGCTGTTTTCCCGGATACCCGACTCACGGATAGCTTTACCCGAAAACGGAGAGTTTTGCCTGATGATTATTTTTTTCAAAACAATTTCCCCCGAACTGCTGACAGGTTTTTTGTCCTTATTTTTTGCCGGCCTGATGATAGCCATTAACCGCTTGATCTGAGCATCGGTTCCGAGAACGTGCAATTCGTCGCCCGGAAAGATCTTATCCTCACGCATTGGAAGAATAATGTTTATCTCGCCGCGTTTAATAGATACAACATTGATCTCGAGCCTGTCCCGCCAGCGCAATTCACCCAATGTCTTTCCTCCTACCGGCGACAACGGATGAATGCCTATCCTCACGATATGTGCATCCCACGGCGCCAGTTCCGAGCGGTTCTTCTTTGCATCATCAATTTCGCGCTGGTTGTAATTGGCGATGAACCTGCTTTCCAGTTTATCATAAAAAGCCTGGATCTTTTGTGCAAATACAAACAACAACATCAGCAACACGATCGCGCCTACGATACCTGCATAAATTGAAAAGAACCTGAACATCAGCAGGCAGATAAAAACGGCAGCCAAACACAATCTAAGAAAACGGATGATGTACAATATGCGTTTATATCTCTTTATTTTTACAACTTCCGTAAAAGCGGGCGAATAGTGCGTTCTGAGCGCCATTGCCCATAAAAATGGTGACATCAACAATAGCGTAACGATTGCGGTCGTCGCCTTTACCCAGGCTGCGCCGCTGAAATTTGCTGAAATAAAAGGCCATACGTATTCAGAAGAAAGCGCAACCAGGCTCAGTAAAATGATCGATAAAATAACAATATTGATGATCTTCGAACGCAGCACTTTTTGCCAGTTACTGTCGTTTGTATTTGCATTGTTTCCCGATTGCTGGTAATTGGAAAGCGATTCCACCCATTGTGCAGGTAATGTCTTTTCTATCCACTTTGAAAACGGCGCGCTGAATTTTACCAAAAACGGCGTTGTGAATGTAGTAACTGCCGAAACAGCCACCGCGATCGGATAAAGGAACGAACTTGTTACTTTCAGGCTTAATCCAAGCGTGGCGATAATGAATGAGAACTCGCCGATCTGCGTAAGACTCATGCCCGTTTGCACGGATGTTTGCAGCGATTGACCCGACACCAGCGCACCTGATGTAGCACCGATGAATTTCCCGGATATAACGATTACACAAAATAAAATGATCGGCCCGGCATATTGCGCAATCATCTGCGGATCGATCATCATGCCCACAGATACGAAAAACACTGCACCAAACAGGTCTTTTACAGGTTTTATAAGATGTTCGATCTTCTCCGCTTTCGTCGTTTCTGCCAATATCGACCCCATGATAAACGCTCCCAGGGCCGGCGAGAACCCAACTTTTACGGCGAAGACAACCATCAGCAAACAAAGCGATAAGGACACCACCAGCAACGTTTCATCATTCATGAGATCCTTCGCTTTGCGCAACAACGTTGGTATAAAAAATATGCCGCACACGAACCATACGATCAGGAAAAAAACAAGTTTGAGTACAGAAAACAGCATTTCGCCTCCGGCGAATTGCTGGCTCACGGCCATGGTCGACAACAATACCATCAGCAAGATCGCCACGAGGTCTTCCACGATCAATATGCCGAAAACGAGGTTGGCAAACAACTGCGTTTTCACATTCATCTCTTCAAAGGTGCGCATGATGATAGTGGTGGAAGAAATGGCAAGGATGCCGCCGAGAAATAAGCTATCGATATTTGTCCAGCCCAACAGCCTGCCAGTACCATATCCTGCTATCACCATGAACGAAACTTCCACGATTGCCGTGATGGAAGCCGATCCTCCGACCTTGAGGAGCTTTTTAAAACTGAATTCCAATCCAAGACTGAACAGTAAAAATATTACCCCGATATCTGCCCATATCTGTATGTTTTCTTTTTCCATCACTGTCGGAAGAAAATCAAAATAGGGTCCTACAATAAACCCCGCCATGATGTAGCCCAGCACCAGCGGTAATTTTATCTTCTTAAATAAAAGTGTTACGCATCCTGCGGCGCCTAGTATCAGCGCGAGATCGTAAATAAGATTAGGTAAGTGCGTCATAAAATAATATACGATAACATGAATGCATATAAAACATTCATGTATAAAATGATTAAATGGTCCGTAGGAAGTTTAGCACATTTGCGCAAGGTCCGATCTACCAGAAATGATGCTTGGGGCAGGCGCAATGCAACACAGGAAAAGCAGGGCTGCCGTAATAAATATTTTGTGAAGAAACCTGCACCACAGAAGTCCCTGCAGCGTAAACCGCTGAAGGAAAAAGTGCAGGATGTACCCGGTGCGAAACTTCCATCTGCATTGAAAACACAACGTCTTTTTTTGAGTCTCCCGCAACTAATTTGCTTTTAAAAAAAGTAAGCTTTGCGGCGCCCGGCTGCTCCTTGCCCAAACAAAATTTTGATGCAAAAAGCTGGATAAAAAAAAGACATAATATTAAGGAAAGTAGCCGCATTGATTGAAGATACAAAAAGTTTAGGGTTTATAGATTTGCGGCTAGTATAAGTGTTAAGATTTACTATTTATCATCCGTCAATGGGGTTTTTATGATAATTTTAAACAACTCTTTATTAGAAATTCTTACATGAAAAAAAGTACCTTATTAATTCTTTCATTTTGTGGGTTGCTAAAGGTTTCTGCCCAGGAAAATCCGGTGATCCGATTGGTCAATCCTTTGAAAGCAGACAACAGTGTCCCGTCTTCAAAACAATTTATCATTGGCAGCACCTGTAAAAGCTGCACCGTTAATATCAATGCGCAACCGGTGAAAGTTTATTCTACAGGTGCATTTGCGCTGGAACTGAACCTTACGCCCGGCGACACGTCTTTCGTTATCACCTCTTCTTTGGGTGGAAGATCAGTTTCCAAAACGATCACCTTTTCATATCGTTTACCGTTGCCAGCTGATACGGTAAAGACTGTTTCTATTGCAACCATCCAGACTTTTCCGGAGGGGAACCTGGTGCTTATGCCCGGCGATGCGATCCGGTTCAAAGTAAAGGGCCTGCCTAAAAGCACGGTCACAGTTTTGAACAATACCGTTTTATATGAAATGCCCGTGAGCCAAACCGGCGGCATGCCCGGCATTTACCAGGGTGAATATATTGTGCGGCCAACCGATGCTTTTTCCGCTACCAAAATGACGGTCACACTCGTGGCTTCCGACGGCCAACGTGCCACTAAAGAAACAGGCAGCACATTTGCCGTGATGTCGTCGCTGGCATCGGATGTGGCGGTTACAAAAGGCAGGCTGGCACATCTCGAGTACGGACTGGGCGACGACCGCCTGGGCGGCGCAAAGATCGGTTACCTCGACAGCCTGATACCTTTACGCATCATTGGTAAAGTGGGAACCGATTACAAAGTAAAACTCGCGGAAAACAGGGCCGCTTATATTCCCGATGATGTTATTACACTGGCACCGAAAGGAACTTTTGCCGGTTCTTCGCTTACCGGGCAGTGGCGCGTTTACGGCGACAGCGCCTATGACTATGTAAATATCGGCCTCGGTTCCAGGTTGCCTTATCAATCTATGCAACTGGTCGATCCTTCCCGCATCGTGGTGGATATTTTTGGTGCAACAAATAATACCAACTGGATCACGCAATTGCAAAATGCAAAAGAGATCGCCAATGTTGATTACGAGCAATTACAGGATGACATTTTCAGGGTCACCATTCAATTAAAACATCACCAGCATTGGGGACACCAAATTTATTATAAAGGAAATTTACTGGTAATAAAGATCAAACAGCAGCCCGCGAACCTTTCTCTGAAAAATCTTACGATCGCCGTAGATGCCGGCCACGGCGGCAGCAACACCGGAGCTGGCGGAGCAACCGGCTCATCGGAAAAATCACTTGCGTTGTTGGTCTCTTTAAAACTTCAGAAAGCGCTCCAGAACGAAGGCACTAAGGTTTTGATGACCAGAACAACCGAAAAGTTTGTAGACAACAAAGAACGCATTCTACTCTATCGTGATAACGCTCCCGATCTTTTGGTAAGTATTCATCTTAATTCCGCAGCCGATCCTTTCAATGCCGGCGGCACAAGCAGCCTTTACCGCTATATCGGTTTCAGGCCGCTAAGTTTTTATATCAACAAAAGGATGCTGGAGCTTGGTTTGAAGGAATATGGCAATATCGGCTCTTTCAATTTTATGCTCAACAGTCCGACCGAATACCCGAATGCGCTGGTGGAAACTCTGTTTATAAGCAACCTGGAGGAAGAAGCTTTGATACTGGATGATGGCTTTCAACAAAAAATAGCGGATAAGATCTTACTTGGCATTAAAGATTTCCTGGCCGCCGCAAAAGACTAGTTTAGGGTTTAAAGGTTAGATGCAGCCTCTAACCTCTAAACCCTAAACCCTCTTATCAACTACGCGTAAGTGAGTATTTCATTTATTTCTTATTACATTATTTTTGATGGAATATTTATTATGGCAGAAAAAAACAAGATCATTTGTATTGTAGAAGACAAGCCCGACCTGAGGGAAGGCATGAGCATGATGGTGCAATTTACCGATGGATACGAGTTGGGTGGCAGCTATGCAAATGCAGAGGAGGCTATGGAAAAAATTCCGGACATTGTTCCGCATGCTGTTTTGATGGATATCAATTTGCCCGGTGCTACCGGAATAGATTGTGTAACGTCCCTAAAGACGATGTTTCCTGAAATGTTGTTTTTGATGTGTACGGCTTACGAAGACAATGATAAGATCTTCGATTCACTCAAGGCCGGCGCAAGCGGTTACATTCTGAAAACAGAAGGACCCGCCGGTATCATGGAAGCATTGGGCGAAATGCTCGAAGGAGGCAGCCCGATGAGCAGCAATATCGCGAGAAAAGTGGTGGCCAGTTTTGTAAACATGGGTAAAGAAAACAAGCTCATTGAAACACTCAGCGATCGCGAAAAGATGGTGCTGGAGCAACTTGCAAAAGGGCTTATTGGTAAAGAAGTGGCCGATACCTTGCAGATAAGCGGTGGCACTGTGCGAAAGCACGTTCAGAACATTTATAAAAAACTACACGTCAATACAAGGGTGGAAGCAGTAAATTTGTATTTAAAACGGTAAGGTGTAAGCGTTAGGTGTAAGGCTGATTACACGCAATTTGTTTTACCCTATGCCTAAACCAATGCTTTAAGCCTTAATGATCAAATTCGACCAATATTTCATTCTGTTTTTTGAAAGTGTAGGGGCTTTCATGTTCATTTTCTTTTTGATACAATACACTATTATCAAAAGAAAGGAGTACCTCTATTATGCCATTTATCTTTTCTGCCTGTCGGTTTATTATCTCGTTGCCATCCCGGATTTTTTCTTTGGCATTTCAATGTCCAACCTCCCGGAAGTGGCGAAATACGATCTTTTCAAAAGGCCGTTGCAATTTTTAAGCAGTGTCTTCTATACACTATTCATTATCTATTATCTCAACCTCGAAAAGCTCAGCAGCTACCTTTTTCGCTTTTTCAAATCGCTTATCCTCATGTATGTAGTGTTGGCCGCGATATGTTTTGTACTCAATTATCTTCACCTCAATTACGATAACGGATATTATATTTTCAGCCTCTTGCTCTTTCCTTTACAACTCTGGATCGTGATCGCACTGTTTCGTCATAAGGTTGCCTATTCAAATTATATCATATGGGGAAGCATCATCACATTGGTGGGAAGTTCCTGTACGCTGGTGTATTATATCTACCTGATTAAATATGACCCCGGCAATCCATTCGCAAATGCGCTTTCTTACTGGCCGGTTCAGGTAAGCATTTTGGTAGACATGTTCCTGTTCACCATTGCGCTGCAGCGCAAAATCGCCGACAATGAGAAGTCGCTGATCAATGCTGCTTATTATCGCCAGCAGGCCATTTTGCTGGAACGCGAACGTATCATCGCAGATCTTCATGATGATGTGGGCGGCGGATTGAGCAGCATCAGGATGATGAGTGACCTGATGGCACAAAAGGGAACAAAGGAACAGTTGCCGGAATATGTAATGTTCGGACAAAAGATTTCGCATACCGCAAAAGACATTGCACAACGTATGCACACCATCATCTGGAGTTTAAACGCAGAGAATGATACGGTGAATAATTTTGCAGAATACGTGAGGCAATACGGTGTTGCTTTTTTTGAAAATTCACCCATCCGGTTTATTTCAGATAATTTAAAAATGCCCGGTTCCGATATCGAGATCAGTGGCGTAAAAAGGAAGAATCTTTTCCTGATCATAAAGGAAGGATTTCATAACACCGTTAAGCATTCCTCCGCAACCGAAGCGAGCGTTCATATTTCTCTAAATAAAAACAACCTTCACATCAGCATAAAAGACAATGGCAAAGGCATCGCCGATGAAGACAACCCGGCTTCCATCCGTTTTGGTAACGGGTTAAAAAACATGCAGAAACGTATGGATGAGATCGGGGGAGATATTCACATTGATACCGGCAAAGGCACTTCGATTGAGATAAACGTACCGATCAAATGATGTATTGTCATTGCGGGGCCGGCCATTATTTTTTTCAATCACATCACCAGATTGCCGCACTTCGCCCGTAATAATGAATGCGTATCTGCTCATCCGGGGCAAAACCAATTTACCGAAGGTGAAAAATCTGCAAAATCCTTCAATCATTTTAAATCTGCGGTCAAAATTGAATAACTTTGCCCACTAAGTTAAAAGCTATGTCTACAGAAACTATAGAGAAACCGCTTCTTACGCCAAAAGATTTCGCCACCGACCAGGAAGTTCGGTGGTGCCCGGGCTGCGGCGATTATTCCATTCTCGCACAAGTGCAAAAGATCATGCCCACGCTGGGTATTCCGAAAGAAAATATCGTGATCGTATCCGGCATCGGCTGCAGCAGCCGCTTCCCTTATTATATGAATACATATGGAATGCACAGCATTCACGGCCGCGCAACTGCTATTGCAAGCGGGTTGAAGGCGTCGAGGCCCGAACTAAGCATTTGGATCGTAACCGGTGATGGTGACGGATTAAGTATCGGAGGCAATCATACCATTCATTTGCTTCGCAGAAATTTCGATGTGAATGTGCTGTTGTTCAACAACCAGATCTATGGCTTAACGAAAGGGCAATATTCACCCACTTCCGAAGAAAGAAAAGTGACGAAAAGTACGCCGATGGGAAGTATCGATCATCCGTTCAACCCGTTGGCGCTGGCCATGGGCGCGGATGCAAGTTTTATCGCCCGTACCATGGATCGCGATCCTAAACATTTGCAGGCAATGTTGTTACGCAGCCAGGCGCATAAAGGATCCTCGTTTTTGGAAATCTATCAGAATTGCAACATTTTCAACGATGGCGCTTTTGAAATATTTACCGAAAAAAGCAGCAAGCCGGAAGAAGCATTATTTCTTGAACAGGGCAAGCCACTTGTTTTTGGCGCTACCCAAAACAAAGGCATCAAACTGGACGGCTTTAAACCGGTGATCGTAGAGCTGGCTGAAGGTATGTCAACAGATGATCTCTGGATACACGATGAAAGAGACTTTTACAAAGCACAAATACTTATCCGTATGTTTGACGATCCAACCCTTGTGGGGCATCTGCCGCGGCCTTTCGGTGTTTTTTACGAAACCGAAAGGGCATGTTACGAAGATGTAATGGAAATGCAGCTGCAAGAGGCCATTGCTCAAAAAGGCAACGGCGATCTCGATAAGCTACTCAAAGGACGAGAAACGTGGACGATCGCATAAGAATCAAAAATAACAACCAAAGCCGCAATAAATCTTTTGTGGCTTTGTGTTTTTATTTATTGAATTAAAAAGTTTGCAGGATGAAAACACTGTTCACTTTATTACTCCTTTTCTTTGCTTGCGCAACGGTTTTTTCGCAGGAGCCGCAATTCCCTTTTTTTAAAAATGCCGATAGTTTGCTGATACGATCAGGCGTCAATTCGGAGAAAACATACTTGTCTTCTGATAAAAATAATGATTCAATTATAACAGCCGCATGGCGCTATAACCGTCGCGCGCAATATGTGGCATACAATATTTATCAAAAAGGCAAACTCATACAATCACAACAGGCAGAATATAGTAACGACGGGCATTTCCAAACAACGCATACCGATCGCTTTGTGAAAAAAGCTACAGAGAAAACTTTTGCAGAAACGATCTATGATTCATCGGGACGCAGAATAAAAACGACCGTCACCGATCTTCAAACAAACGAAATGACCATATACGAGGAAGCTTATTTTGGAGATAGCCTTGCGGAAACTAAAATCACTTTACCGCAGCATTACACATTCGTTGCATCGAGGGAATACTTTGCGGGCAAAAAATTAATCAGGGAAGACCGCTATAGTTCGGCGGGATTTTCTTCCTATGAATATGTTTATAACAGCGATTCATCAGAAGTGACCATCTCATTGTTGTTCAACGGCAAAAGATATTTCAAAGAAAAAGACAGTTATGATGCACAAGGCAGGCTCGTTCAGGTTATGCAAGCGATCGCAATAAAGAATGGTGGAATCACTAATGAAAAATGGAACAAGAACAACCCGCCGGTTATATTTCATTATTTTTATAATTCAGATGGCAGCCTTGCACAGAGAAACTATACCGATAAGAATGGCGTTGTATGGATCGAGAAAAGATATTATTCAAAATAAAAGAGGTTTAAAAAATCTCTTTTAAACCTCTTGAATGTTTTTATGCTAATCCTTTTTCAACAAGATATTCTGCAATCTGTACCGCATTTGTCGCAGCTCCTTTTCTAAGGTTATCACTTACGATCCAGCAATTGAGCGTATTTGGCTGGGTTTCATCGCGGCGGATGCGGCCCACGAAAGTTTCGTCTTTGTCGTGAGCGTTCAATGGCATCGGGTATACAAAGTTGTCGATGTCGTCTTCCAGCACAATACCTTCGGAGGCACTGAGCAAAGATTTTACATCATCCATCTCAAAATCTTTTTCAAATTCAATGTTTACGCTTTCGCTATGACCGCCAATAGTCGGAATACGGACGCAGGTGGCCGTTACGCGGATAGAATCATCTTCCATGATCTTTTTTGTTTCGTTTACCATTTTCATTTCTTCTTTGGTGTAGCCGTTGGGCGTAAATACATCTATCTGCGGGATCGCATTCATATCGATCTGGTATTTGTATGCCATGTCGCCTTTTATTCCCTTTCGTTCGTTCATCATCTGATCCACGGCTTTAACGCCGGTACCGGTAACGCTCTGGTAAGTACTCACCACCACACGTTTGATGGTATATCTTTCATGAAGCGGCTTAAGCACGAGTACCATCTGGATGGTACTGCAGTTAGGATTAGCGATGATCTTATCTGCCGCTGTTAACACATGGGCATTAACTTCCGGGACAACAAGTTTTTTTTCCGGATCCATTCTCCACGCGCTGGAATTATCGATTACCGTAATTCCTGCTGCTGCAAATTTGGGCGCCCATTGAAGTGATGTACCGCCGCCGGCGGAGAAAATTGCAATGGCGGGTTTGGCATCGATGGCTTCCTGCATACTTACAATCGTATATTTCGAACCTTTAAAATCCACCTGCTTCCCAACCGATTTTTCGGAAGCCACCGGTACCAGTTCTGTTACCGGGAAGTTTCTTTGTTCCAATACCTCCAGCATTTTTGTACCTACCAGGCCCGTAGCGCCTACGACTGCAATTTTCATTTGTTTTGTTTTAAAGCGTAAAAAATAAGCCTCCCGGTTTGCGGAAGGCTCTTAAAATATGTGGTTACAATATAAGAATGATACCTTCTGCTAAGTGGTATGCGTGGTCTTAATTGTATGTTTCATCATTGTCATATCGGAACCGAAATTAATTACAAAATTATTAGGCTCCAAATTTTTTACCCGGAAGAGAACAGATAATATCCGGATGGTATTGGGTTGCGCCCGAACGGGGCCTTTTATATATTATTGCTTACGAAAATGCCGGTTATTTTTGATGTTGTTTTCCGCGCAAGAATATCAGAATAAAACTAATCATTTCCGGTGCTTTTCCCCAGTTTACCTCACCGGCACTATCTAGTTTTACAGAAATAATCCGGTTATGAAAACTATCTTTATTTTTCTCCTGGCAACTGGTTTGATTCATGCTGATTGTATCGCGCAACAATCGAGGCCCTATAGTGTTGTAATAAACGAGATATTCGCTGACCCGTCTCCGCAGGTTTCTCTTCCGGAAAAAGAATGGATCGAATTATATAATACGTCCACGGAAGATATTCTTCTTCAAAACTGGCGGATCGGTTATGCCGCCGGTCTTTCCGGTCCAATGCCATCTTATATTCTTAAACCCGACAGCTTTGTAATCGTTTGTACGGCCAGTTCCGTTCCTTCCTTAAATAGTTTCGGAAATATTATATCCGTTACCTCTTTTCCGTCATTGGGTAATGAAGAAGAAACGCTCTGGCTCCGCGCGCCGGATGGCAACGTTGTACATGCCGTTCATTACACAAACAACTGGTACCACAATGAACTGAAGAAAGCCGGTGGCTGGACACTGGAAATGATCGATGTCCGCAATCCCTGTGGTAGTATGGAAAACTGGACGGCCAGTATCGACCCTTCAGGTGGAACTCCTGGCAGAATAAATTCTGTTGCGGTATTGAACCCGGACAGTAAAGCCCCAAAACTCATCAGCGCCTTTGCTTTGACACCCACATCTGTCACCCTCTTTTTCAACGAACCTGTCGATAGCCTGAATGCAATTAATCCTGACTTCTATACACTAAGTGAGGGCATCGGAAAACCCATTGCAGCAAAACCTGTGGGGCCGATATATGATCAGGTTATTCTCACATTGGCAACGCCATTGATCGAAAATAAAATATATCTCGCCACAGCCACTTCGCTCACCGATTGTAGCGGAAACATCATTAGTGCCGGTTCAAATTCGGCAAGGGTAGGAACAATTTCCCGCGCGAATCGATTTGATGCGATTGTAAATGAAATACTATTCAATCCCACACCATCTTCCGTGGATTATGTTGAGTTGTATAATCGCGGTAACAAGATCCTTGATCTCCACGATCTTTATCTTGCCAACAGGAATTCAATAAACGATATCAATAGTCTTACCCGGATAAGCAACAACCATCGTTCATTTTTCCCGGGAGATTTTATCGTAGCTACATCCGATATTGGTGCTGTAAAAAATGCTTATGTGTCGGAAAATCCGGAAGCATTTATAGAGGTTGCCATCCCATCTTACAACAACGATAAAGGTAATGTGATCCTTTTAAATGTACAAGGCATCGTTTTAGATGAAATAGCGTACAGGGATGACTGGCATTTTGCGCTCATCAGTAATCCGGAAGGTGTTGCATTGGAGCGGATCAGCTATACCGATACATCCATATTACCTGAAAAGCAAAGACTAAACTGGCACTCGGCCGCCAGCAGTGTTCATTACGGCACACCGGGATATAAGAACTCCCAATCTCAAAACGACACCGTCGTCAATGGAACTATTATAGTCGACCCTAAGGTCGTTAGTCCGGACAACGATGGACATGATGATATGGCAACCATCAATTATACATTTCCCGAACCTGGCTATGTTGCCAATATCACGATTTTTGATGCATCCGGAAGACCCATTCGCTACCTGCTAAAAAATGGATTGTGCGGAACAGAAGGATTTTATCGCTGGGATGGATTGAATGAAAAAAAACAACGCCCGGGCCCCGGGATCTATATCATTTTCACGGAGGTATTCAACCTGAAAGGTAAAGTGAAGCGGTTTAAAAATGTGATCGTGGTTGCATAAAGACTAAGAACCAGTAATTGTGACCAAGTGTACATCTGTTGTACTCAAATTAATTTACTAATATAAAGTTCTCCCGGTTGGCTCAAAGAGCAAAAAATAAAAGTTTTAGGCTTATAAGTATCATTATGAAAAAGAGTTACAGGAAGTGGGTTTTATTGAAAAACCCCGCATGCACCTTGCAGCGAGAATCCGGTTAAAAAGTCAGCAGCGGCCTCAATCTATTGCTTTTCATTTCAGGTGATCGCTTCCACGGCCGCAAGAGCCTGTGCAAACCTGTCCTCATATTTTTCCCCGCTTATCAGCACCCAGGGCGTATGTTGGTTCACAAGGAGATCATGATAATAGTGAAATAATTTTTGGCGGTTCGCGAGATCCGGATACTCCCGCAATTCATCTTTTACCCAGGGCAGGTCCGTATTGCAAAGCAAATAAAGATCATAACTGCGATTGGCTATAGTTGTGAGTATTCGATTATCGCATTTATCAAAAACAAATTCACTCCATACTTTCATTACGTACATATCCGTATCGATGAACAGAAGATCGTTGTTTCCAAGAGCAAGTTTCCCCACGCCCGCATCTTCATTTTTTAGTTGACCCTGCGCAATCGAAAAAAGATCCTCGTATGTATAACCCGTTCCGTTGGTAAGCAAATATTCCCTTGCATATTCTTTTACCCAAATCGTTTTAAAATGAGCGGCAAGCATTTCGCACAGTGTACTTTTACCTGTACTTTCGGGGCCGACTATCACTATTTTTTTAATCATAGCTTTTGTTTAATGGCAATAAAGAGTTTTTTCAACACGAAATGATTCACAATTAATTTTAGCCAATTGCCCATCATCCATTCTAAATTATCCGTTATTATTTATTCTCTATCGGCAGTGCGTACGCGCCTCCTCCATTCTATCAACCCAAATACAGCCATCACAAGCAGAACAAAGTAGTATACACTGGTAAGCACGTAATGCTTAACAAAGTATAATGGGATAGAGGCGACATTGGTTGCAATCCACCAGTACCAGCTTTCCACTTTCTTTTTTGTCATCAGCCACATACCGGTAAATGCCGTTGCGCTTGCAAATGCATCGGCCCATGGAATTATGCCATCGGAAAAAGTCTTTTTGAAATAAGTAAGCGAAAAGAAAATAGCAAAATAAAATGCCGCAAAAAACAGCAGCTGTTCCAGCCATTGCTTTTGAGAAGAATAGGTGATATGTAATATCAATTCCTGCCGATTGTTTCGCTTGGTCCACATTATCCAGCCAAGAATACTCATGACGGTATAATATAAATTTACGGTTGCTTCGCCAAGTAAATGTCCCCTCACACTGATATAGATATAGATGACCGTATTGATGAGCCCGGTAGGATACACCAGCACATTTTCTTTGCGGCTGTACCATACGCTTACAATACCCGAAAACACCGCCAGGTATTCATACCAGGTCGTGTGCCTGATATCCGATAAAAACTGTTGAAGAAGATCGTAGACGTGCAATTGCTTTTTTACGAAAATAATCCAATATCGTGAAGGTGTCGTGGAAAATGATCTGCAACTTTGCCAATAGCGTATCGGGCAAAATAAACCGTCGCTACGGGTTGTCAATTTTTGTGCTGTATCTGATTGGAAAATCAGGCTGATTACAATTGTTCACTCCCCGATAACGTAAAATTATTCCTCTTCAGTAAAATAGAAAAACGCCCTCAAAAGAAGGCGTTGTATAGTATTTTGAAATGCACGGAACACTTAAGCCCGGGCTTATTCTGCTTCTGCTACTACTTCTTTCACTTCCGGTATCATCCTTTTCATCATACCTTCAATACCAGCTTTCAACGTGATGGTGGAAGAAGGGCAGCCACTGCAACTTCCCTGCATGGCCAGATTCACGGTGCCATTTTCGTAACTTTTAAATTGTATGGCGCCGCCGTCCATTTCAACGGCCGGCTTTACATAGTTTTCCAGCAATTCTTTGATACGCTTTACCACATCGTCATCGTCTGCACTTACTTCGTTACTGCTTTCGCTTTTCATTACAGACACTTCTTCGTCATTCACCACCGGTTTGCCGTCTTCAAGGTATTCCTTCAAAAACTGTTTGATGGTCGGGATCACATCCTGCCAATCGTCTGTTTCGTTCGTTTTAGTAAGCGTGATAAAATTGCTTGCAATGAAAACAGAACGGATGAATGGAAAAGTGAAGAGCTCCTGCGCGAGGGGCGAAGGCTTTGCACTTGCTTCATCGGCAAAATCAATGCTTTTCCCGGGATAAAGCAGCTTATTTGCCACAAACTTCATCGTTTCCGGGTTTGGTGTCATTTCTGTATATATACTGATAACGGGATTGCCTGTTTTGATCATTTTATCTGATTTATGGATACAAATTTAGCTTAATTTAAGTAATATTAGAGCCAATTATACACGCTGGTAACCATTTTTTGATCATTATTTCTAATCTCGAAACCTGAACAAATGACCCGGCGTCTTTATAAATGAATAATTATCTTTATTTATATTTCCACGATATCCTCCAGAAGCCTGATTTATAAATTAAACCTCATTTTATGAAAGGAATTATTATGGCTTTGGGAATACTGAGCTTGACGGCAAATACTTTCGCACAACGGGTAAAGAGAAAAGGCACCACACCCATTGAAATGAATCCCAATGCTCCGGTAAAAAAGGGCGATGAGAAACATTTGCAGTTCACGCTGGCACAGATACAGGGAAAATGGCAGGAACACGGGCGGTCCGAAAGCGATACGCATCATAAACTTACTTATTCAGACACGTTGATGCTCAATATAAAAAATAACCAGGCCGAATTACGGGAAGGGAAAAGCATGAACATGAAAGGCGATGTGGCCATTGAAAATGGCGATGACCTCGAAATAGCCGGTGATTCTTACGTGATCAGAAGCATTTCGAATGGCTGGATGGTATTGGACGACGGCGAATTTTTGCGCGCTCTTCAACAGGTCGATAAATTTTATCTTGAAACGGTCGGAAAAGATTCCATTAACCAGGCAATTTATAAAACGCCGCAACCTATTTTGCTCGCGAATGTGACCGGCAAATGGCTCGTGTATCGCCGCGAAGCCAAGCCTGGTGCTGTTACAAACGATACCGAGCTCGTAAAATCGATCCTGGTCGCAGGTCCGAAAGATTCAGCCAATGTTTCTGCCGGCGAGATCGTAGTATACCAAAACGATATTTCAGAAAAACTGAACTGTGTGATCACCATTAAAGAAACCAACATGCTGATCACCGCCGGCAAAAGATCGTGGACATTTGATACCTTCCTTGCGGATAAAAATGAATTTGTTTTTGGAAAGGCCGGAGAGTTGATTCATTATGCAAAGAAGCTTTGACTTAACAGATAATTTTATAATGGATAACTGACAATTCGCGAAACAAAACGGCCATCTAGGTAGCTGGCCGTTTTGAATATAAAACATTATCAATTATCCATTACTCAACGATTCGCAGTTTCGCATAATTAAGCATGATCTTTTTCTCGCCATTGTTTTCAAATAAGATCGTTGCGATCGGATTGTGCGCCGCCCCTTCCGTTTTGATCACTTCGCCGAAACCAAATTTCTGGTGTTCTACTTTTTGTCCGGACTGTAAATTGCTGGTGTCGCTGGCTGTGAAATTTTCCGAAGGTGTATGCTCTTTTACCGTAGCGCGTGCAGTAGGCGTAACATAAGCTGGTTTACTTTTTTCTGCCAGTTCATGCGGCCTTGGAACGCCGCCGCTATTTCCAAAGCCTCTGCTCATCCTTTCAAATGCACTGCCTTTTGCCCAGCCTGAAGTGGGATTATTTTTGGCCTGACCGCCGGCATAGCTGCGATCAAGATGCTGCTCCGGGATTTCGTCGATGAACCGGCTCGGATCATTTTGCTGCAACTGACCGAACCGATATCGCGCATTGCTGAAACTCAGGTATAAATTTGATTTGGCACGAGTGATGGCCACGTAAAACAATCTTCGCTCTTCTTCCAGTTCTTCGCGCGTATTAATGCTCATAGCGTTTGGAAAAAGCGTTTCTTCCAATCCGCCTACAAAGACCACCGGAAATTCCAGTCCTTTTGCGGCATGTATGGTCATCAGTTTTACTACGTCCTGGTTTTCTTTATCCTCGCCATCTGCATCGGTTAACAACACAATTTGCTGGAGGTAAGTACCCAGGCTTTTATCGCCCACTTCCCCATCTTCTTCATTCATCGGTGTTTCGATGAATTCTTTGATGGAATTGAGTAACTCCTGCACGTTCTCGTACCGCGCCAGTCCTTCCGTTGTTTTATCGTTGAACAATTCCTTTACGATGCCGGTGCTTTTTCCAACGATCACTGCAAGGTCGTATGCGTTCTTTTTTCCAAGCTCGCTCTGGAACATTTTGACCGTGGTAACGAAATTGTCGATGCTTTCCAACGTGCCGCTGCGAAAGCCGTACATGCCGGCGTTGCTCAGCACTTCCCAAAGTGTGAGATTGTTTTCGTTTGCCAGCAATACCGCCTTGTCGATCGTGGTTTTCCCGATCCCTCTTGCAGGATAATTGATGATGCGTTTCAACGCTTCCTCATCCCGCGTATTTACGATCAGCCTGAGATACGCTATGAAGTCCTTCACCTCTTTGCGTTGGTAAAAACTCATACCCCCATAAATGCGATAGGCAATCCCCATCCTCCGAAGTGCCTCTTCAAAACTGCGGCTCTGTGCATTGGTACGGTATAAAATGGCAAAATCTTTATTGAAAAAATGGTTGCGCAGTTTTTGTTCTTTGATCGTATCAGCTACCATTTTCCCTTCATCGTTATCGGTCATGGTGCGCACGAGTTTGATCTTTTCACCTTCTTCCTGATCGGTGAACAATGTTTTGTCGATCTGATTCTTATTGTTGCTGATCACTTCATTGGCAACACTGAGAATATTTTTCGAACTGCGGTAATTCTGTTCCAGCTTCACCACTTTTACATCGTCGTAATCTTTTTGAAACTGCAGAATGTTTTCAATCGTGGCGCCGCGGAAACTATAGATACTTTGGGCGTCATCGCCTACTACACAAACATTTTCATGCATCGCACCCAGTAATTTGATGATCTCGTACTGCGCAGGATTGGTATCCTGATACTCATCAATCAAAATGTATTTGAACTTGTGCTGGTATTTGCTAAGCGATTCGGGATTGTTCTTTAAAAGAATATAAAATTTAAATAAAAGGTCATCAAAATCCATGGCGCCGTTCTTAAAACAACGGTTTGCATATGCGGCATATATCTGGCCCAGCATCGGGCGGTTGGCCCGCGCGTCTTCCTGTTGTAACATACCATCGTTGGCATATTCTGCAGGGCCGATCAATGCGTTTTTTGCTGCCGAAATACGATTGTACACAACATTGGGCTTGTATACCTTGTCGTCAAGATTTAATTCATTGATGACGGTTTTTACCACGCTTTTCGCGTCGTCTGTATCATAAATGGTAAAATTGTTCGGGTAGCCGATCCTGCCGGCTTCGGAGCGAAGTATCCGTGCAAAAACACTATGGAAAGTTCCGACATATAAATTCCTGGCCTCCCTGTTTCCCAGGATCTTTTCGATCCTTTCTCTCATTTCAGCCGCAGCCTTATTGGTAAAAGTAAGCGCAAGGATGTTGAAAGAATCTATTTTATGGGCAGTCATCAGGTGAGTGATACGTGTAGTAAGTACTTTGGTTTTGCCGCTTCCCGCGCCCGCTATGATCATGATCGGTCCATCCTTATGCAGCACTGCTTCTTTCTGCGGCCCATTGAGTCCGTCTAAATAATTCGCCATCTTACAAAAATACGAATTTAGTTTAGTGTTTAGAGATTAGAGCTCAGGGCGTTTAGATGTTTAGTGTTGAACACACTATTCAATTCATCTTTTTATTTATCTGGCTGCTCATGCCTGAATTATCTACACTTCTAAACCAAAATTTTTTTTATTGACGAACAACAAATTATCCACCAACTAACCTCTAATTGCTAAACCCTAAATTAGTTTTCTAAACTTTTTTGTATTTTGTACCCTTAATACCAAAATGATGAAGAAACGCCTTACTTTTTGCGCCATAGCTGCATTGGGAACATTCCTTTTTTCTTCGTGTTCAAAAGATGTGAACCGCGATGCCAAGGGGGGCGACCTGCCAACAAATTATATCGCCGTTAAAGACAGTTCATTTTTGCCTGCGGCTTTGAGCGTTGTGAGTGGATCTTCGATCACTTTTGTAAATAACACTACCACCGCAAAATCCATCATTACTACCGATAGCGTAACGATCAGGTCGGTAACGATTGCGCCGAATTCTTCTTATATATTTAAAAAAGACACGCTGGGTGTCTTTTATTATCATCTGACAGATAAACTTTCTGCAGCGGGTGTATTTGAATTGACGCCGTAATTAAACACGCGTGTCATCAAACTCCTGGTCTGCCTGATCCTTATTTGACCACTCCTGTAAAGCATCTTTCACTTTATCAATAAGAGGCTCTTGTTCAGTTGATGCACCTTCTTCGGGCGAAGCTTCCGCTTTTTTCGGATCCTGTGGAACATCAGCGGGTTTGTTCTTATCATCGGGGTCGCGCATCAGGCGATTGTTTTTGATGATCATAAAATTTATTTTTAAAATGATGAGATAGCTACAACAGTAGCCTTTTTTTGTATAGCAAAATGAATACCATTCCCCAATTTAACAACCTTTGAGCGCATAGCATTATTTTTGGACGATAATTGCGCAATTTTGCACTTCTTTCTTATAACTATCTATGCACCAGAAAAACAAGGCCGCCATTGGTTTTATTTTTATCACGCTTATGATCGACGTTACCGGCCTGGGGCTCATTATACCCGTGATGCCCAAATTGATCGAGCAACTCATCCAGGGAAGTGTGAGCAAAGCGGCAGCTATTGGCGGCTGGCTCACATTTGCATACGCATTCATGCAATTTTTGTTTTCGCCCATCCTGGGCGGACTAAGCGATAAATACGGACGTCGTCCCGTTTTGTTGTTTTCGCTCTTAGGCTTCGGACTCGATTATATTTTCCTTTCATTTGCGCCGTCCGTTGGTTGGCTCTTCGTGGGAAGATCGATCGCAGGTATAACGGGGGCAAGTTTTACAACCGCCACGGCCTATATCGCCGATATAAGTAATGACGAAAACCGGGCACAAAATTTCGGTATGGTCGGCGCTGCATTCGGACTTGGTTTTATCATCGGGCCTGTTATAGGCGGGTTACTGGGTTCATTCGGACCACGCGTTCCTTTTATGGTGGCCGCAGCGCTTACTTTCATCAACTGCATCTATGGATACTTCGTGTTGCCGGAATCCCTGGCCAAAGAGAATCGCAGGCCATTTAGCTGGTCCACGGCGATTCCGGGTAAATCATTGATGCAGCTGAAAAAATATTCCGGTCTTGGTGGTTTGATTTTCGCATTCATGCTCATCTACCTTGCTTCACAGGCAGTGCAAAGTCACTGGGGATTTTTCGTGATCGAGAAATTCGGCTGGAGCGAAAAGATGATAGGTATTTCACTCGGCGTAGTGGGCTTGTTGGTGGGCGGCGTGCAAGGCGGACTGATAAGAGTGGTTAACCCATGGCTCGGCAATGAAAAAAGCGTCTACATAGGCTTTGCTTTTTATGCAGTGGGGTTGTTATTGTTCGCTTTTGCTTCACAAAGCTGGATGATGTTTGTTTTCCTCATTCCATATTGCCTGGGCGGAATTTCCGGACCGGCACTCCAATCGATCATTTCGGGCAATGTGCCTTCCAATGAGCAAGGCGAGCTGCAGGGCGCATTGACGAGTCTTATCAGCCTTACTTCTATTATCGGTCCGCCGATGATGACCAATCTTTTTGCCTATTTCACCGGGCCGAAAGCGCCGGTACATTTTTCGGGCGCGGCGTTTTTGTTGGGCTCGGTGTTGATGTTCGCAAGTGTTTTTATCGCCTATAAAGCACTGCATACGAAAGGATCCAAAGTGCATGCGTAGTGAATAGTCAATGGTGAAATCTTCAAAAGAATTTTCCGAATAGCTTGCTTTTAGATTCTTTGTCGCTTCGGGTTTTATCGCAGAGAACAGAGAAAATGGACATTTCGAGGAGATTTTTAAATCGTTCTCTGCTAAATTTCCATTTTCTCTTTTTTCTCTGCAGCTTATGTTTTAATAACAACCAGCAGCTATTATAAAATCGCTGACAAAGATTTCACCATTCACTAAAGTATTTTTACGTGCTACATTTACCATCTCCGCACGTGTTCTTTCGCATTTTTTATTTGATTGAAAACCAGAAAAAAAATTTGTAGTAATTCGGCTCTTTTAAAAGAAATTATGAAAGAAAAAAAACGGAATTATTAAAAACAGAAAAATATTTTCTTCTGAAATTCTTTATTGAAGGGCCTTTCAGGCACCTTTATATATGAATGATCTTTTGTGGGAATTTTACTACAAAAAAATAAATATGATTTGTACAGATGTTTTGCACAATAAAAATTTGCTATAAACGCTTAATATACATCACAGTAATTTAATAACAATTACGGGATACAAGCCAAGAAACCGAAACTTATTGCTAACCTCTGAAACACCTTTTTCCGGCAAGTAATTTTCCTTCTTGATATTTTAAAGTAGAACGAATAACAACTCATAGTAAAAACACGAAAGCGTATTTACTGCGGGACTAAGATTTTTTGTTAGGCACTACAGGACAACAAGAGGCCCCGATATTGGACGGGGCTTCTTACTTTTAATCACTGATTTATTTTTTGCCTTCAGCAAATGATTAGAAGGATTACACAGATCGGGTGATTCGGATTCTTCCGTCTTCGGCGCGAAACAGATAACCACTATTGCACCTACGCAGAGACCACAAATGCTGCAATAAATTGCGCGAGAACGCCAATAAATAAACCAGAATAAATTTCCTTTTGCGTATGATCGCTCACCAGCAAACGGGATGTACAAACGAGTCCGGCAATTAAGAATGCGGTACTCAACGGCCATGTCATCAACATGCTGTTTGACCTTGCGATGATGATAAAAAGTCCGATCAATCCACCAGCGCCGATAGCATGCATGCTTATTTTAAAATAGATATTTGCCAGCAATGCGCCGCTTGACGCCAGGAACATGCCCAATATAAAAGAAGAAATGATCACAGGATACATATCCTGCGATTTGAAAATTGTATAGCCCCAAAAAAAGAAGATCCCGCAGGCCATGTACGGAATGATCCTGTCTTTCTGCGTTTTTAAAAAAATGGATTTGATAAAACCAACCGCCTTTAGCAGAAGAATAGTAAAAAGCGGATAAAATACCAGGTTTACGGCTGCTATAAGGATCGTTTGTTTTTTTGCCGCCAACGACACGCCTGAAAAATAAGATGGGTGTACAAACACCAAAAACCAAACGATGTAAATTGGTATGAAGATCGGGTGAAATACATAAGATATCAATTGCGCCGGCCACTTTAAAAAGGGATGAATTATTGGTTCCGGACGCTCTCCGGTTATCTTTAATTCAGTCAGTATATCACTCGTCATACAAAATAATTTAGAGAATTTTCCTGAGGCGCGCCACCGGGATATTCAACTGCTCCCTGTATTTAGCTACGGTTCGACGTGCAATATTATAACCTTTTTCCTGAAGCATCTCGGTGAGCTTTTCATCGCTGTAAGGGTGTTTCTTGCTTTCTTCTTCAATAAGATCGGTAAGGATCTTTTTTACTTCACGTGTACTCACTTCTTCACCACTGTCGGTTTGCAGGCTTTCGCTGAAAAAGAACTTCAGACGGTAGGTGCCGAATTCTGTCTGAACAAATTTACTGTTGGCTACGCGGCTCACCGTAGAGATATCGAGGTTGGTGCGCTCCGCAATGTCTTTCAGGATCATCGGGCGAAGGTCGGTTTCATCTCCGGTCAAAAAGAAGTCATGCTGGTAATCCATAATCGCTTCCATAGTATTGAGCAACGTATTTTGTCGTTGCTTGATGGCATCGATGAACCATTTCGCAGAATCGATTTTTTGCTTGATAAACAATACGGCTTCCTTTTGTTGCTTATCTTTCTTGGTACCTTTGTCGTAATCTTTCAGCATATCACGATAACCCTCGCTGATACGCAGATCCGGCGCATTCTTGCTGTTAAGCGTCAACTCCAGTTTGCCATTGTTATTTACAATAAAAAAGTCGGGGATAATATAATTACCGCCTTTGCCACTTTCGGTTACAATACCACCCGGCTTTGGGTTGAGCTTTACGATCTGCGCGATGATGGCACGAAGATCTTCATCGGTAAGATTCAGCGCCCGTTGAATTTTTTCGTAATGCTTTTTTGTAAATTCATCGAAATATTTTTCCAAAACTTTGATGGCAAGTTCAACGGATTTTTCATCGCCTGATTTTCTTTCCAGCTGTAGCAACAGGCATTCCTGGAGGTTTCTGGCACACACTCCCGCAGGATCAAACTGCTGTATTTGCAGGATCAGGTCGCTGATCTCTTCTTCATCCGTATTGATATTTTGCCTGAAGGCAAGATCATCAATGATTGAGGAGATCTCTCTCCGCAGATAGCCATCGTCATCCAGGCTGCCTACTATCTGTTCCGCAATTTTTTTCTGGTGATCCGTGAGCGGCAACATACCAACCTGTTGTAGCATCAGCTCTATAAAACTTACTTCTACTTTATGCGGGATGGTTTTATTGTCGTCCTGTTCCGGGTAATTATCATCGCGAAGGCGGTAATCGCCAATATCGTCGTCGCCTTCGTGAACATATTCACTGATGTCGATATTATCATATTCCTCGGCACTGCCGTCTTTTTCGAAATCATCTTCTCCCGATTCTGCAAATTCGTCATTTTCAAATTCATCTTCATGTCCCTCTTCACCCTGTTCAAGCGCCGGATTCTCTTCCATTTCCTCCTTTATACGCTCGTCGAGGATTGCCGTTGGCACCTGCAGTAACTTCATTAGCTGAATCTGCTGCGGAGAAAGTTTCTGCAGTAACTTTTGCTGTAAACTTTGATGTAGTGCCATGAGCTGCGAAATTGGTTAAATTAAGGAAAAGCCACCGGATAATTTTTATAATCTTAATTACATCCGGCCAACAATTTAAAGCGTAAATTTACAATCATTACACTTCAAAAATGAAAAAAAGCAGCCAAATTTTATTTTTTTGCATGATTTTTGATATTAATAGCACCTTCGCTCAAACGAATTCTTTGAAAAGCAATGTCAGTAAGGATTCTGCAATTTTCTCCTTCCGGCAACAGCTTCCTAAAACGAGTAATTTGTCGGCAATCCGGGTAATACCGGCAAATTTTTATTCCACAAATCTTGGATTTTTTTGTAAACAAGAATGGAGGCTGGAGTCGGCTACCAAAATACCGTTCCGCTTCAGGCTCGGCTCTGTGCAATACGTAAATCATCTGGAAGGGAAGCCGAATACCTTCTGGGGACGTTGATTCTCTTATTTATCCAGCCATCGCTTCACTCTTAGCAATGGCGGAAAAAGGCAGCCGACCCTTTAACGAATAGCAGGTGTTGGGGCTGGCGTAGCAAAATAGTTCAGTCGCAGACTATCGCTCCAGCCATTGGGGTTTTTTTCAAATATTTTGCTGCTGTAGAAGATCATCCCGTTGATAGCCGGTGTATTTCTGATCTTTTCGATCTGGCGCGGAAGCTGGGTCTTATCTTTCCAGGCCTCATTGCTGCCGGCACGATAAATGCCGATCCCGATGTAGCAATTTTTGCCATAAGTATTTTTTGCCCACCAATCTACGAGGGTTTCAAAAGGGGCGGCCTTATGGCCAAACTCCCAATACAATTGCGGCGCCACGTAGTCGATCCAGCCCTTTTGGAGCCACAGCAAAATATCGGCATAGAGGTCGTCATAATTCGTTTGGCCAGCTTTGGTTTCGCTTCCGCGCGGATCTTTATCGGAATTTCGCCAAACGCCAAACGGGCTGATCCCGAACTGGCACTTCGGATTGATTTCTTTGATTGCTTTGCTGAGCATTACTATAATAGAATCCGTATTGCTGCGGCGCCAATCGTCTTTATTCATGCCGTTTCCATACTGGCGGTATTTAGCATCATCCGGAAATTCTTTGCCTGCAATGCGATAGGGATAAAAGTAATCGTCGAAATGAATGGCATCGATATTATATCGTTTCACGACATCTTTTACAACATTGGTCACATATTGCTGAACTTCTTTATTTCCGGGATCGAAATATTTTTTATCGCCGTAGGTGAGGAACCACTCAGGGTGAATACGCGTAATGTGCGTAGGTGCTATGGAAGAGCCATTGATATTAAATACCGCGCGATAAGGGTTCATCCATGCATGAAATTCCATGCCGCGCTTGTGTGTTTCTTCTATCATGAACCGAAGCGGATCATACAGCGGAAACGGCGGCAGGCCCTGCTTTCCGGTAAGCCACTGGCTCCATGGTTCGTATGGAGAAGGATAAAACGCATCAGCTGCGGGACGAATCTGCACAATAAGTGCGTTCATGCCGTTACGCTTATGCATCTCCAGCAACTTGATGAATTCGGCTTTTTGAATTTCGCTGTAAACGGTTGGAAAACTTGGCCAGTCGATGTTGCTCACCGTAGCCACCCAGGCGGCTCTCAACTCCGGCCGGGATGTTTGTTGGGCGACCGCAGCAGGTAATAAAAAATAAACAGCTACAGCTGCACACAACAGTTTCTTCATAAAAATCATTTATCTGCGCGGATCTTATCCAGCATTTTATTCAGTGCTTTGGCATCAGCGGGCGTAAGATTTCCGAGGACGGCTTCCATTTCATCTTCGGATTTATCCATTTTTTCCAGTAATTTCTTTCCTTTCAGAGTAATGACAACGTCTACCAGGCGCTTGTCGTTTTCGCAGATATTTTTCTTTGCGTAATCCTTTGCTACCAGCCTGTCCACAATCCTGCTGGTATCGCTCATCTTGTCCAGCATGCTCTGGCGGATCTGTAAAGTGGAAATTGGTTTACCTGCACCTCGTAATATCCGCAATATATTGAACTGCTGCGGCGTAATGTCTTCCTTTTCGAAAAACGTTTTCGTCCGCTCGTTTATCCAGTTATACGTGTAGATAAGGTTGATCATCGCTTTCTGATGATCGTTCCTGAATTTGGTCTGGTTGATGTCGTTTTCTATTCCCATGGCTTTGCGAAAATATAATAATAAAAAAAGTCTGCCAACAACTTTATTGCGGCAGACCGGTTTACAACAGGATTTTAAGGTGTTTTTTAAGTCTGTCGGCCTGGGCTTGTCGAATGCCTTCGACAAGCCCAGGCCGACAGACAACGATTAGTTATTATAATAAAACTTTTCTTCCACGATCTTGCCATTTTTCCAGCGTTGCACCGAAACCTGGGTATAATTGCGAACGCCATATTCTGTGTGCGTGTAATCAAACCACCATTCCACCACTGCAATTCCGTCGCTGATGATGGTGTTTACCACTCTTGCTCCGCGAAATTCCGTTAAACCATTCACGAAAGTTTCTTCATATTGCCTGTTCACATCTTTTCCAACACGCGCAGGATAATCGTTGTCTTGCATCACCACATCGTCGGCATAAAATTTTTCAAAAGCATCCAGTATTTTACCTTCCAGGATCATCTGGTTCAATTCGTCCACCAACGTTCTTAAGTCTAACATAATTGTATTTTTTAATTATTAAAGACCAAAGTTAATGTTTAAACATTGAATTGGAAAATTTAAAGGATAATGAATGGTTAATAATGAAAAAATTTTTGGCGCTACAGGTTAAAAGCAATAGAAGGCAAGAGTTGACTTGGAAAAAACAGGCATTGTTCACTATTAGCTATTCATTGCGCTGTTTTTTCGCAGGATCTTCTGTTTGCTCAATCGTCATCATCTCCGGAATGATTTCGCCGCTGGCGGAAAATTCATTGATATATATTTTTACCAGGATAAGGAAATAACTCACGAGCAGCGGGCCGAAAACAAGGCCGATAAACCCGAAGAGATTCAAACCCACAATCACGCCCAATACTGTGATCATCGGGTGAACGTTCCCCATTTTTTTAAGTAAGGTGATTCTGGAAAGATAATCCACGTTTCCGGTAACAATCACGCTATAGATGGTAAGCCCGATAGCCGGACCAGTATGTTGTGTAGAAAACATCACGATTACAAGCGGCACCCATACGATCATCGTACCAACGATGGGAAAGAAAGCGAATACGCCCGTTACAAAGCCCCACATTCCCCAATCTTTCACTCCGAATATCCAATAGCCCAATGCTGCCGTCAATCCCTGTATGATGCAAATTACGGGTATTCCCAAAGCATTGGCTTTGATCATCATCCTCGATTCGCTGGCAAGCATCCTGATATTGTCGGGCTTCAGCGGAATCAGCTGGCCCATCTTTTTTTCCACGTCACGGCCACTGACCAGTAAATAATACAACAGGAAAAACATCATAATCAGGTTGGTAAGAATATTCGCTGTACTATTGATTACAGAAGGAATGAAGGATGCGATCTTTTGTGAAAGGTTTTTGGTATTTTCTTCAGACAATATCTGGATACCGGTTGCATTTTTCACTTTTTCGGAGAATGCCTGCAAATTGGTCATGATCTGCTCCTGGTTGTTGATCAGAGAATTGATCTTCGGCGATATCATCGTTACGGCAAAATAAATAGGGATGGCAATGATGACGATGTAACCCATCATAAATAAAAACGCGGTCCATCCTTTTTTCCATTTCCTTTTAAAAATAAGTTTGAAGAACCATGTACGACTCAGGATATAGAGTGTTATACCTCCAAGCAATCCGGGTAAGAACGAGGTCATTTGAGTAATGCACGCCCAACCCAGAATAATAATAAATATCAGCAGCACGATCTGCCTGATCCTGTCATTGAATACTTGTTGCGTCATGTAGAGCAGTTTGCTGTAAATAAGGGATAAAACGGGAATTTACTTCCACACGGAAGCGCCCTCGCTGCAGTTGGCGCAGATATCAATGTTCTTCCTGCTCTGCATCAACTCAGACCTGAACTGTTTATAGTTAGAATTGTGCCAAATTTCCTTGAACGATTCGTTCTTCAGATTGCCGAGGCGATGCATGGCATCTTTGTCAAAACAACACGGAACGACCAGCCCGTCCCAGGTGATCACATTTGCGTGCTGCAATTTCCAGCACCGGTTGGATAATTTATTTTTTGCGGTGTAAGTGCCGTCTTCATTTTTTTTGTAGCGGCTGAATTTTTCGTTTTCCGGGATGAGCTTGTTAGGATCGGTTTCATAATCATACACCTGGGCAGTTTTAAAGCGCACCTGGTCCACGCCGATCTCTTTAGCCAACCGCTTAATATCTTCAATCTGATGTTCATTGGGTTTTACCACCAAAAACTGGAAGAATACAAACGGCGTTTTGCTATTAAGTTCTTTTTTCCATTTAACAATGTTCCTGGCGCCTTGTATCACTTTGTCGAGATTTCCTCCTACACGATAAGAGCGATATACATCGTTGGTAGTACCATCGATGGAAATGATGAGCCTGTCAAGGCCGCTTTCTACAGTTTGACGGGCTGCTTCATCCGTCAGAAAATGAGCATTGGTGGATGTAGCGGTATAAATACCTTTGGAAGAAGCATATTTCACCATCTGCAAAAAATCGGTATTCAGGTAGGGTTCCCCCTGAAAATAGAAAATGAGATATAAGAGTTCTTTGTGGATCTCATCGATCGTTTTGGTAAAAAAATCCTTCTTCAACATTCCTGTTGGCCGTGTAAATGCCCGCAACCCGCTCGGGCATTCGGGGCATCGAAGGTTACAGCTCGTTGTCGGTTCAAAAGAGATAGAAACGGGGTAGCCCCATTGCACGGGTTTTTTCAGCAACCGGCTGGTATAAAAGCTGGCCAGCACTTTCAATCCGTTCCACATTCTGCGTGGCGTAAGCTTGCTTGCTAAATTGAGCGTATCGTTTAAATTAAAATCCGGCATTGCTACAAAGGTAATCAGGATGGAACAAAGATTTGAAATTGATTGTGTGATTACATCGACTTATATACGAAGTTTTCGGATTGCGTAACCGTATCACAATTTTACTACTTATCCGATGTACCGGTTATAGCCCATTGCAAACCATGTCCGGCGGAGCCGTAAGTGAACCGAAATTATCGAAGGGTCAGTTCGGTGAATTTTTGTAGTGGCGCAGAAACCTTCTTTCTTTGAAATGTCGCGTTAAAGAAAATGGTTTCAGGCAATTGGGAACGGATAAAAAGTTTGGCCGATGATCAAAAAATCATCGGCCAACACTAATTAAATTCTCCAGCTAATCTCAATCAAAAACCAAACTTAATGGTTGTTCAATATCATGAGGAATTCCCTTTTGAGCTTCAATTCCTGGAAGTATATCTAAGAGAAAAGCTACCGCATTATCTCCACCGTGCATCGCCATCTCGAGATTTTCATTTTTTTTCCTGAGTAGTATATTAAAAATAATGATTTTATCTTCGAGATTTTTGGAGAGCTTCACATTCGATAGACTCCATCGTCCGTTTGCACTTTGAAAAATTTTGGTTAGATATTCCTTGCCTACGGAATCCAAAGGAAGTCCGGGCATCTCAAGGTATTCTACGTTTTTTAGTTGATTGGTACTTCCTATGGTCACTAAAGCCACAGTAAAGTTACTTCTTGTGATCTTAACGGTAGATTTACTTGCAGCATGAATGTTTGCGAAATACTGTTCATACGGCATGAAGATTTTGTCTTGAGCCTTACAATCCACAGGAATTATAAACAGTGCGATTGCAATTATATAAATTAAAATGTTTCATAGTTTGACGAATTTTCTTTGCTTCCTTTTGGGCACCGCCTGTTATATGCAGACCGTAAATATTGATAACCTATTCAAAAAGGTAATTCGCTTTCATCTTCATTCTCTTTCTCCTCTTGTCTCTCCCCACAAATTAAATTTACAAGTAGATAAATATTCAAGAATTTCTATCATTTCTTGTTGCGACTCTGTTTCAAAAGCTTCCTCAATTTCTTGAATCCAATTGTCGACATTATATTCCTGTAAACGTTGGTCATAATTCCAACTGGATTTTTCTTCTTTTGAGATGCTTTGATATTTGTCCTGCAATTCGTACATGTCCGTTATGAGTTCTTTACAGTCATAAAAAGTCTGAGAGAGAAAAGAACTAATTTCTGGGTCAAAACCCTGAAAAATTTCCCTGTCAGCCTTAGTTAGAATCAATATGTCATGTTCTTCTATTTCTTCACATTTTTCCCAATCTCTTACTAAGTCACTATAACTTATCTGCCAGGCATCATCTCTTTTGGCATCTTCAGTTTTTGCCATCTCTTGCATATGATGCTGGATAAACTCATTGCAAAAGCCGACCGATGAATAAATCACTTTTTTTAAAAATTCTTTATTATAATTCATCGTCTATTTGTCATTTATAAAATTGCTTTATGAAATAAGCTTCATGTGTGATGCCACTTAGGTTGCATATTACGAACGGGCTTGGAGAAGTACGGGAATAGTAGCTGGTCATGGCCGGAACAAATGCTGATTAAAAACTTTTTGATGAAAAGAACAACTAAAAGCTAAATAGTAAACGTCCCGCCCCGAACCAAAGCACAACAGAATTACAAATGCTGAAGATAACTTTCGTCCGCCCATATTTTACCAAACCCCGTGTTGGCGGTTCGTGCTTGTTAGGAGAGGATGTTCAAACTAAGTTGTCACCCACTTTTTGCTGTTGGCAGATTTTGCTTTGCGAAGCTTTAGCCTTGCGATTTTCTCTTTGTCTGCCTTAATAAATTCGCTGATAGCTTTTCTTTCTTTGTCTGTCAAAGGTTTTCCGCTAATTATAAAGTCTATTCCATCTGGTTCTTTAATGTGTCCCATTTTATATGCTTTTAAAATATTGGTCAATAAGTTTGTTTGCTGCAATTGTGCTTATTATCATTAAGTGTCCGCCAAAATGATATGCTCCTAAAGTTTTAACGTAATGGTCAATAAGTTTAGTTTTTGCGGAGAAAGAAAGATAGCCGTCAAAACCATTTTGAAACGAAATTTTACAAGCATACGCAACTAGGTTTCCTGAAACCCCTTCGTACAATTTATTTTTTCCTCTATTAAAAGGAGCACTTTCCAATAAGTCCATATAAACATGGTCAGGCTCAATAGTAAGACTTAAAATACCTTGAATAATATTTGGGTTATTGCTAATTGTCAATTTGTACACTTCCCTTGTATTGTCGTCAAGTTCAGTTTTCCAATTAAAAGCCCAGCCATTTTTCTTGGTAACCTGCTTCAGGTCTGCTTTTATCAAACGACTAACTTCTGTCGGGAAACTGTCCCCTGAAATGGTATTCTGGATTGAATTTGTAAGTTTATCAACCTCAAAGCCAAGTGCTGTTTTTGCGCGTTTTTCCACTTTGCGAAATTACGAAAAATCAAACTATTAGTCAAATGGTTTTAGTACGTGAAAGGTGTCCGATAGCATGACCGCCAACGCAGAAATTGCGGTAAGAAATTCTTTGGTGATTCAGTTTATAAATTTAGTGACTTCCCAATAATCACAATTTCACCCCTCTTATATTCGACATTTTTATGAAACCTACGTAACGCGAATCCAGCGCCACGCTTCTGTTGTCGCCCAACACGAAGCAACAACCTTTTGGTACGGTCAACGGACCGAAATCATCGGTTGTCCAGCCCTGCGGATTTCCACTGTCCCACATAAAGATCCCGTACCTGGAAGTGTCGGACGGAACATGGTATTTTTTGAGAATGATGCTGTCCGGGATCTGCTTCACCATATGATCTGCGATGTTTACGATAGTAGTGGAATCTCCCGTCCGATAGTCGTTGTAAACATCGGCATTGATCGTTTTGTCCATTGCCATCAACACCGAAAGGTCCTTTTTACGGGCAAGATAATAATGGGAAAGGTTGCGGCCGGAATCGAAATTTTTGCCATTTACAAATAAAACGCTTTGCTGCATTTCCACCACGTCGTTTTCGCGGGCGCAAAGACGATATACATATTGCAGCACCAGCGACCTGTTTGTAAACGCCATCAGCGTATCCGAATATGGATTTACGAATGCTACAAAATCTCCCTTTGCAGGCTTTTTAAATCTGGTGATGAATATACGCTGATCGCGGTTAATATTGGGGGAATTTGCTGCCGTAGGAATGGTGTAAAGCTGAACGGCACCGGAAAACACGCCAATCAGTATCAACCCGATCGCGCTGCCGGAAAAGATCAGAAGCAGCCGTATCAATTTACCCATGAAAAATTTTTTTCCGAAGATACAAAACCTTCGTTTAGAGGTTTAGATGTTTAGGCTGAAATTAAAAACTTCAAATCTCCTGCTTCAACTAAACGTCTAAACTTTTCGACGCAGCTGCTACTCTTGCGTAATTTCCTTCTTCGAAACCACCACATCTTTGAAACAAAGTTCGTCGCCGGCGAATTTCTCATAATTATTAAAGATCACATTCATGGCGATAAAGTTCATCACGTAACTCCGCGTTTCTGCCGGAAGATAATTTTTGATATCCCAGAACGTAGGATTGCTTTTGCCACAACGTTCCATTGCGTTCCACACATTTCCCACGCCACAGTTGTAACTTGCCGTGATCAATAACCAGTCGCCGTTAAGGTTACGATGGCGGTCGCGCAAATATTTTGCGGCGGCATACGTTGATTTGATAAAATCTTTACGGTCATCAACTGGTTTTTTTGCTTTGGCAACAGCCTTGCCTTTTTTACCGGCCGCTCTCTTGTTTTTTTTTGAAACAGCCGCCACTTTTGTAGCGATCCGCAAACCATATTCCTGCGCCACTTCATCCATGATCTGCCAATAGCCCACTGCGCCGGCCCTGGAAACGGCATTACCATTGAATCCGCTTTCCAACGCTATCAACGCCGCAAACTCTGATGGAATATTATATTTTTTTAAAATGGCGATCGCCTTTGGAAAATATTTCCGGCTCCGGTTGAATGTCCGGATAAGATAATCCTTTCTTTTTTCTGAAAATTTTTCAACATAATCAAGCGATTCTTCCTCGCTGCCGGACAATATTTCCGGGTACAAAACATTTGCTTTAAGGATTACCTTCGGCTCGCTCCCTTTTTTAACAATGGCCAGTAACGGCTTCCGGATCCTGGAACTGTCTTCCGTTGCGGAAGCAAATAAATAACCAGAAAAAAATGTGCAGAGAAGTGCTGTGGAAAGGGTTTTCAGGAAAGTATTTTTCAAATCTTATTATTAATTATGGTGATAAAATAATAACACGCCTACAGCGTTTCAATAAAAGCTACTGTCTTTAACGCAGAAAATAGCTGCGGTATTGCCGGGTTAACATACATTTAGCTTTTATAGCTAGCTTTACTTTTAAATAAATCCTAATGCGTTATCTGCTTTCCCTTGCGATTTTTTTTAGCTGGTCGTCTTACGCTCAAACAATTAACTACAATGAAGTAAGGGAGATTTCGCAGGTGGAAAGAACGGCCCGCCAACATTATACGCAACGTGGAGATCAAACCAGCCTGGCTTCGGATAATTTCGATGCCCGCTATTACCGATGTGAATGGGAAATAGATCCTTCCGTGCGATTTATCAAAGGGAAAGTAACAATGTATTTTTTTGTTCCGGCTGTGGTAACATCCATCACGCTTGATCTGGCGAGCCAGCTTATCACCGACAGTGTGCAATATCATGCTGCAAATATTGCATTCACTAGACCAACGGACGCATTGCAGATCACTTTTCCGCAAGCGATCAACGCCGGAACGTTAGATTCTATAACTATTTCTTACCAGGGAATTCCCCCAAGTACCGGCTTTGGTTCATTTATCCAGGACAGCCATTCCGGAACACCTGTTGCATGGTCGTTGAGCGAACCTTATGGCTCCAAAGACTGGTGGCCATGCAAAACAAATCTTGGCGACAAAGCCGATTCCCTCGATGTCTTTATCACCCATCCTTCTATTTACAAAGCTGCCAGCAACGGCCTGTTTCAATACGAAAATGCTGTTGGCAGCGGAAAAAGCATCACATATTGGAAACATCGCTATCCGATAGCGAGTTACCTCGTTTGTTTTGCCGTGACCAATTATTCGGTCTTCAATAATTCGGTGCAGCTGGGAAATACTTTGTTGCCGATGCAAACATATTGCTATCCGGAAAACCTGGCGACCTTTGAGGAGAACACGCCGAAAGTGCTGGAAGCATTGAAATTATTTCATAACACATTTGGCGATTACCCCTTTATCAGAGAGAAATACGGGCATGTTCAGTTTGGCTGGGGCGGCGGAATGGAACACCAGACATCCACTTTTATCATTGTGCCGGATGAATCCCTTATGGCACACGAATTAGGGCACCAATGGTTCGGCGACAAGATCACCACCAACAGTTGGGCAGATATCTGGCTGAATGAAGGTTTTGCCACCTTCCTCGCAGCATATTATATGGAAAACGCACATCCTGAAAACCGGCTCATCAACAGGCAGGCGGTGCTGAACAACATTACCGGCTTACCAAACGGCTCGGTAAAGGTAGATGACACCACTAATCTCGGGAGGATCTTCGATGGCCGGCTTTCGTATAACAAGGGTTCGTATTTGTTGAATATGCTTCGTTTTAAATTAGGTGACAGTACCTTTTTTAATGGAATTCGCCGTTATCAGAGAGACAGCAGCGTGATCTATGGCTTTGCCCGCACCGCCGACCTGAAAAGAAATCTCGAAGCTATAAGTGGTATTGATCTTACAACTTTTTTTAATAATTGGTACCTCGGGCAAGGCTATCCGTCTTATCACGTTTCCTGGAGCCAGGTGGGAGCTGGTAATGTTCAGATAAAAATGAATCAAACTACTTCCGATCCGTCTGTAGCCTTTTTTGAAATGCCGGTGGCCTTGAAATTTAAGAACACCACTCAGGAAGCCACGGTGATCGTGAACAATACGTTTAACGGACAAAGTTTCATCCGCAATATCGGCTTCATCGCCGACACGGTTTTTGTTGATCCGCAATTGTGGCTCATCAGCAAAAACAATACAACTCAGAAAGTGGCCATCACCAACAGTGGCAATGGCGCGGTGGAGATCTACCCTAATCCCGTAACGGTGCCGCTCACGATCTATCTTCACGACTTTAATGCAACAGCTTCCCATGTGAATATTTACAATGCTGCAGGACAACTGATGTTTAAAAAAGATATCGCCCTGGTGAACGGCACCGAAATTTTGCAGGTAAACATGGCCGCATGGGCGAAAGGCATGTATGTAATAAAAGTTAAAACGGGAGGCAATATCATTACGCGGCAAATTGTAAAATAGGATTTGTTACATTCGCAGCACGGCTGTTGATTGCCGGTATCCATGGCACGAAAGAAAAAGAAACGGCGGCTGCGGCCGGCGCTCATCATCATCTCCCTACTTACTGTTTTAACGGCTGCGGGATTTTACCTGTTTATACATTTTTCAAAATCACGTTTTGTTCATTATACAGAATTCGGGATCGATATACCCGTCAATTATTCCATGCACGGCATCGATGTAAGCAAGCACCAAAGCACCATTGAATGGGATGAAGTGCGACAAATGAAAGTAAATAACATCCATCTTGATTTTGCATTTATGAAAGCAACAGAGGGCGTGGATGATATGGACCGGCAATTTAAACGCAACTGGAAAATGTGCGGACAGGAGCAAATTACGCGGGGCGCCTATCATTTTTTTATCGCCAGCAAGAGCGGTAAGGCTCAGGCGCTCAATTTTATTCGCATAGTCGATCTTCAACCCGGCGACCTGCCGCCGGTACTGGATGTGGAGCAGACTTTCAACGTTTCTTTGGCTGATCTTCAACAAAGGGTTTCCGATTGGCTGCAGATCGTAGAACGCGAATACGGCGTAAAGCCAATCATTTATACAAACGCCGATTTTTACAAGAATTACCTCGCAGGAAAATTTGACAACTACCCATTATGGGTGGCCCACTACCTGGTAAAAGACAAACCACGAATCAGTCGCGACTGGACCTTCTGGCAGCACAGCGAGAGTGGCCACGTGAACGGCATCGATGCTTTTGTGGACTTTAATGTATTCAATGGGGACAGTGCCGATTTTGAAGCATTAAAGGTAAAATGATGTATGGTGTTTTTAATATTGCTTAAATTTGAAAAAGATCACAGATCATACATCTCAGATCATTAGATTAGATTCATTATGGAAGAAGAAACCCGGGCTTTCCTGGTGCTTATTGTAAATACCATCGCATTGATCCTGATCTGGATGATAGCGAATGTATTGATCGGCATTTTTTTCGGGCTGGCATTTTTTAAAGATCGCCCGGGAACCTGGAACGTCGTTTATTATGTTTTTGCGTTAACGACTTTGTTGTGGATCATGAAACACCTGAAGAAAAAATGGGGGCTTTGACGGAATTCCGGCCACCGATGGATCATAATAATTTAAAGATCTATTTGATCTTAGAGAATCATTTTATCAGCGGAATTCACCTGTTAATTCATTCACTTATTGGCCAGGCTTAAAAAACTTTACCTCATTCCGAAAATGCCTGTGGAGATGTGAGCATTTACTATTCACCATTCACTACTTCGAAACGCCCATATATTGCAAATGATATCCGCGCTTTCCGATCACCGTTCCCTTGCTGCCGGATTTACTCATGAAATAACCCAGGGTTCCAAGTCCAACAGCCGCACCGAGAAGGCCCGGACTAAATTTATCTTTGTCGATCAAATAAGATATTCCGCTGGCGAAAGTGAGCAGTATTCCACCGCCAAGTAAAGCTGCACCACTACCGGAAACGTTGAATCCCTTCTGTTCTTTTCCAAACGCTTTTATTTCTTTGTAATGATACACATAGCGGAAACTTCCGGCCGTATCTAAGATATAGGTACCAAATGTGGTGGGAATGCGGCGAACCACAAATTCCTGCATGTAGATGCTATCGTGTTTGATGGAGTTGATGAGGCCGTTCCTGTATGCGCCGCTGGTAGTGATGAATTCGATATTGCTTCCCGTATAATACGTTTGCAGGGTATGGTTTCTCTTTTTTAGCATGATAAAATCCGAACCTTGTGCAATCATGTCCACAGGATAAAATAAGATGACCAGAATAAAAAAACAGCGGCCCATGTTACGTGTGTTTAGCAGTAGTATAAAAAACGCCGATGATCAGCGCCACGCCAAAAATAAGAAACAACAGCCCGGATATTTTGTTAACGATTGTTATATTTTTATCGTCGAGTTTGTTTCGGAGTTTCCCGGCAAGATTTATTTTTAAAAAATCTGCAGCGATATTCATTCCTAAACAAACCGAGAAAGTGGCAACGATATATTCTACAGGTTTACCAGCCGAATTTGTTGCCGCAGCCAACCACAACGCAATCACCCCGGGATTTAACGTGTTAAGCAAAAAGCCGGTAACGAACAATCTTGCGTGTGTGGAACTCTTGATCTTAACACCTTCATCCAGTTCGGATTTGGAATGATACTTTTTGAAGAAAAGATAATACGTACCCAGCGCGATCAAAAAAATACCGCCGGCAGTCCCGATCTGTACTTTGTAAAACTCGAGTGTTTCAAGTAAAGCACCGGCGAGGTTGGCCGTGATCACCCAAAGCACATCGCTGAGCCATACCCCGGAAATAAAATAAAATGCGCTTGCCAGTCCGTAATTGATACGAAGCTTAATGATGGTGAAGATCACCGGCCCGACAGAAAAGACCAATGCCAATCCCAATAAAAATCCAGAAATGATGGCTTGTGTCATTCAACTCAGATTAGTTTCTTAAACCAACCGGCAATTGCAAATCGGCTGTTGATAAAAGACAAAAGTAACGATTTGGATTGCATATTGTTCATTGCCAATTGTTTATTGTCAATAACCTCTTTTTCTCAGAAACGCTTTCCATTCTTCAAACATCTTGCCTTTCACCACTCGCGGAAATTTATGCTGGCCGCCGACCTTGCCTTTGGAATTCATAAAATCCATGAAAACATGTTCCGGCAAAACGTTTACCGTAACGGCTTTCAGCGCATGCTTGCGTTCCACCTCGTAATCGTCGTTCAGGATCTTTAATTTGGCGTCAATCACTTCCGCAAGTTTTACCGGATCTACTTTATCATCCGTGGCCACGTACCATTCGTGTGCAAAGAACGAGCCGTGCGGTACACCGGCCACGGTAAATTCCGGAATGGAAATGTTCAGTTCCCCGGACGCCATTTCGATGGCGCCGTTCATATTGTCCACACTTAAATGTTCTCCTACCAGGCTCAGGAAATGTTTGGTGCGGCCGGTGATGATGATCTCACTGCGTTCTTTATCAACCAACCGAACGGTATCGCCGATGGCATACCGCCACGCGCCGGCATTGGTGCTGATGAGAATAGAATAGTCTTTGTTTTCTTCTATCTCATGGATCATGTACACTTCCGGATCCTCCACCATATTTCCTTCGCTGTCAAAGTTGTTGTCGTCAAACGGAACAAATTCGAAGAATATATTATTGTTAAGCGAAAGCTGCATGCCTCGGGTTTCCTGTCTGCTCTGATAAGCCAGAAAGCCTTCGCTTGCAAGGTAGGTTTCGATATAAGTAAGCGGCTTTCCAAGTAATTTCTCAAAACCTTTCTTGTACGGTTCCATCGCTACGCCACCATGAACGTAAAAGGAGAGATTGGGCCACATCTCGTGAATGTTGTTGAGATTGTATCGCTCAATCACTTTTTCAATACAAAGCTGCAGCCATGCAGGCACGCCAACGATGAATCCGATGTCCCAATTGGGCGCATTTTCCACTACCTCTTCCAGTTTTTTGCTCCAGTCGCGCTCCCGCGCAATTTTTTTTCCGGGCTTATACAAACCCAGTCCCAAAAACCAGAAAGGAATATTTTTTTGCTGAATGCCACTCAGGTCTCCGGCATAATAGGTTGGTCCTTTCTGAAGTTGGGTGCTTCCGCCAAGCATCAGCCAGCCTTTTCCGATTGCACTCTTATTGATATTTTCGTAGCGCGTCAGGCTCAGCAATTGTTTGAAGCTGGTGACGGTATTGCTACGGATAAGATCCTTGGTAATGGGAATGTATTTACTGGCGGCTTCGCTCGTGCCGCTGCTAAGCGCAAAATATTTTATCACGCCGGGCCAGCAAACGTCCGGAATTCCTTCGAGCGTTTTATACCACCAGTCGTTGTATATTTTAGTATAGTTATAGGTAGGCACCAATTGTTGAAATCTTTTGCCCGGATGGCGGCTCAACAAGATTTCATCGAACTTATATAATTGACCGAACTGCGTAAATCTCGCTTTGCGAAGCAATTTCTTCAACACTTTGAGCTGCTGCCTTCTCGCATCGCTCACCGGAAGATTGAGCGCCCTTGCAATCGATTTGGGAAGTTTAATGTCGAAAATGGCCATTAAATAAACATTATTTTGTCTGGCAAATATAAGGGTGGATGTTTAGTGAATGGATAATTTTATAATGGATAATAAGATAACGCCAGAAAATTAAACCAGATATTGGTTTTAAAAATTACATTTTGTGAAGGATTTATTCATTGTTCATAATCAAAATTATCCATTATTACTTTTAGGATTAAAAAAGAGTTTTTACAGCGCAATAATCTCCGCTACCTTTTCCATGAGATTAATATTTAGTTTGGTCAGAAAATATTTTACGCCAGAAAAAACCACAGCTCGTAATCCGCTAACCCGCAACTCAAAACGCTGCTTTCATGGCCGTTTCCCGGAGGAGCTGCATATACGCAAGGCCTTTTTTTGTAGCAAAATCAATATTTCGTTGCGGAATATCATCTACATCCGGATAACTTTCAATTGCTTTGGTTACGCTTTCTTCCCTCAATAGGTGCAGCATTGGGTAGGGTGAACGATTGGTATAATTTGCAGGGTCATCATTACTCACGCCAGCGAAGATATAGGCGGGATGAAAACTGGCCAGCTGGTATATACCTTCATATCCCTCGTCGTCGAGCAGTGTTTCTGCCAGATCGAGCAGTTGGAGATAGGCGGTGAAAGAAGCCGCACCGGATGGTAAAATCAGTAAAGATGTTTCGATGGTGTTGTCCTCGTCCATTTTTGAAAACAATGTGACCAATGCTTCCAGCGCCTCTTTGCGTCCTGCGGCTTCCACCACTTCATAATGGATAGTACCGCGTTTCAACTCCCGGGCGGCAAACGGACAAAAATTGCATCCCACCACTACATCTGTGATCCATTGTTTTGTTTGTAATATAATTGCTTCTGTGGATGGCATGTTATTATAAAATACTTATGTAGAGTTCTTCCACTTTCTTGCGCGCCCATGGCGTTTTGCGTAAAAAAGTAAGGCTCGATTTTATACCCGGGTTATTGTTAAAACAATTGATGCGGATAATTTTTCCCAGTTCTTCCCACCCAAAGTGAGCCACAAGATGCATTAGGATGGCTTCAAGTGTTTTGCCGTGAAGAGGATCGTTGGAAAGCATTTCGTTTTTTACAAAGATAGGTATAGGGTGTCAGGTATAGGGTTTGCTGATAAAATTAAAATGTAACCAATTCAATGGTTTGAACCAGAGTGAAGGTTTTGTATATTGCCTGACACCTAAAACTTGAATCTGTATGAAAACCTTACTCGTAGTACGACATGCAAAAAGCAGCTGGGCAAATTTTGGTGAAGCCGATTTTGATCGCAGCCTGAATGACCGGGGTAAGCGGGATGCGCCGGAAATGGCCATGCGGCTCGTCAATAGAAATATCAGGGTCGATGCGTTTGTAAGCAGCCCCGCGAAAAGAGCAAAAATGACGTGTGAAGCTTTTTGCGAGGTTTACCGGGCCGATAAATCTGCCATAGTTTTAATCGACAAATTATATCATGCACCCGGGCATGTGTTTTATGAAGTAATCAGCGAACTGGAAACGATTGCCAACAGCGTCGCTATTTTTTCCCATAATCCTGGAATTACGGATTTTGTAAATACTCTCACCAATACGAGTATCGACAATATGCCAACTTGTGCCGTGTTTGCGGTTCAGGCCGATGTGAAAGAGTGGAAAGATTTTGATCGGGCCGGGAAAAAATTCTTATTTTTTGATTCCCCGAAAAGCAATCGATAAAACGAATAGCGAAAGGGTTATTATTCAAAGACTATATTTAACTAAATTTCTGTTGAAAAATTTAAACTTTAAGTTATTGAAAGGAGAGCGCATTCTATACAGTTCGCTGAAATTTCATTGCTGGCGTTTTTATATTGACTTTTGAAAATATACAACCGTTTTATTGGGATTGTGGTAATAAGCGGGTGTTTCAACAAAACCAAATTTCTGGTACAATTTCATGGCCGGCTTCATTGTATTTAATGTATCTAATCTCACAGAATTATAGTCACATTTCTTTGCAAGCTGCAATGCCCGCTTCACAAGTTCGCTGCCTATTTTTTCACCGCGATATTCCGGCTTTACGTACATTCTCTTGATTTCCGCTGTTAGTTGGTTCAACTTACGTATACCAATACAGGCAATATATTCGTGTTTATCCTTGCACAAAACAATTCCGCCTACTGGTCCGGCATACATTGTTTGGAGTTGCTCTAATTCTTCGTCAAAATTCTGAAACGAAAGGTCTATATCGAGTCCGGCCGCGTATTCTTTAAAAAGAAGAATTGCGGCATCATAATCCTCCTTTTTATCTGCTACAATGTATTCCATCGTACTATTTGAATTTTATTGTGCTTCTTATATCAAGGCAACATCCACATTTTTCTTTCACGAGTACTAAAAAATAATTTTTCCAAAAGTAAATGCAAAAAACCGTCCTTAGAAAAAGACGGTTTTTAATACTTAATAACCCAACTTAAAAAATAGTTCAAGGGTTAAGGGGTTAGTTGGTTAAACAAGTTATCCCTTTACCGGATCTCTTTCGTCGCATAGTCTTTGATCGATCGTTTGTGTTATTTATCTCGAATTAAAACTAGCTCCCCTGGTTTTCTTTTATCTTTTCCCTGATTTTGGTTTCGATCTCATTGGCCATTTCAGGATTATCGATCATCAGTTGCTTTACCGACTCACGCCCCTGGCCGAGCTTGTCGCCATTGTAGCTGAACCAGCTACCGCTTTTTTGAACAATGCCGAGTTCGACGCCCATATCGATGATCTCGCCCACCTTGGAAATACCTTCTCCATAAATGATGTCAAATTCCGCCTGGCGGAATGGTGGTGCCACTTTATTTTTTACAACTTTTACTTTGATATGGTTCCCTATTACTTCATCGCCGTCTTTCAATTGCGCCTGGCGACGGATATCCAACCTTACGGAGGCATAAAATTTCAGCGCATTACCGCCCGTAGTGGTTTCCGGGTTGCCGAACATCACACCGATCTTTTCGCGAAGCTGGTTGATGAAAATACAACAGCTGTTTGTTTTGGAAATAGTTGCTGTTAATTTACGAAGTGCCTGGCTCATCAATCTTGCCTGAAGGCCCATTTTGCTATCCCCCATTTCGCCTTCCAATTCACCTTTGGGTACGAGTGCGGCCACAGAATCTATCACTACCACATCCAATGCACCGGAAAGGATCAGCCTGTCTGCAATTTCCAGTGCCTGCTCACCGTAATCAGGCTGTGATATCAATAAATTATCTATATCTACGCCGAGTTTCTGCGCATAGTTGCTGTCGAATGCATGTTCCGCATCTATAAAGGCACACATTCCGCCTTTTTTCTGCGCTTCTGCAATTACATGTATTGCCAACGTTGTTTTACCGGAAGATTCCGGACCATAAATTTCCACCACCCTTCCTTTGGGTAAACCACCAATGCCCAATGCCATATCTAACCCGATTGAGCCGGTAGAGATTGCTTCCTGTTCCACAACTCCTTTGTCGCTCATCATCATTACCGACCCCTTGCCGAAATCCTTGTCGATCTTGTCCATCGTTAATTTCAGCGCCTTGAATTTTTCTGATTTTTCTGTGTTGCTCATTTTTGTTTTTTTAAGTGATGTATCTGAATTTGCGTACTAAAATTGGTAGAAGACAAATGTAAAACTTTTTATTTGAAACCAACTAATTTATTTAGCATTATTTTGATAATTTCTTTAGCGTTTATTTTCAAGGCAAAAAAAAGCCCATTCCGAAGAATCGGAACGGGAGTGTGTTCAAGCATGAGAATAAATAAGTTGTTTTCGTAGTGCCCCGGGGATTAAGCCGGGAGGAGTTAAACGGGCCTATAATCAGATTGTTTATTTCTGGATACAAAGAGAACCAAATTATATTATCGGAACAATACCCTAAATAGGGTAATTTTTGGTATGCCTTTTAAAAAATTTAAAAAGTAAGGCAATAAAACTATGTATTTAAAACCCGCAGGATAAGTTTCCATTAACTTTAAAGAAACATTCAATCAAAAGGCCATATGAATAATTCGGAAAAAAGCGGTATCGGCAAGATCATATTTTCGTCTTCGCTGGGTACGCTGATAGAGTGGTACGACTTTTATATTTTCGGGAGTCTCGCCACTGTTATTTCGCAACAGTTTTTCCCGGAAGGGCAGGGAACGGCCGCGCTGCTTTCCACGCTTGCAATCTTCGCTGCAGGGTTTATCGTGCGCCCCTTTGGTGCGCTGGTCTTTGGTCGCATCGGCGATCTGATCGGCCGTAAATACACTTTCCTGTTAACTTTGGTTTTAATGGGTGGCTCCACTTTTTTGATCGGGCTCATCCCTGGTTATAAAACCATCGGTATGCTCGCGCCAATACTTGTATTGTTACTTCGCCTGGTTCAAGGACTTGCGCTCGGCGGTGAATATGGCGGCGCGGCCACTTATGTAGCCGAACATGCGCCTGCAGGCAAACGCGGTTACTATACCAGCTGGATACAAACAACGGCAACGCTTGGTTTGTTTGTTTCGCTGGGCGTAATACTGCTCACCAAAAGCAGCATGAGCAATGAGGCCTTCAATGCGGAGTGGGGTGGCTGGCGCTACCCGTTCTGGATCAGCATCCTGCTGGTGGTGGTATCTATATATATAAGAATGAAAATGAGCGAATCGCCCGTTTTTGCAAAATTGAAAAGCGAAGGCAAGACTTCTAAAAATCCGTTGCGGGAAAGTTTTGGCCACAAGGCGAACCTCAAGATGGTATTGCTTGCCTTGTTTGGCGCCGTGATGGGGCAAGGCGTGATCTGGTACACCGGACAATTTTATGCGCAGAGTTTTTTGGAAAATGTAGTGAAGATCGAATTTTCGCAAAACCGCGAGATCGTTTTATGGGCAATCGCTTTGGCCACGCCTTTCTTTTTGGTCTTTGGCGCGCTGAGCGATAAGATCGGGAGGAAGTGGATCATGCTCACGGGCATGTTGCTCGGCGTAATTTTTTACCGGCCGATATTTGGAACGTTGTTGAAAGATGCGAATGCAAAAGAATGGATGCAGCATCTGGAAGACGATCACACAGAAAAAAAATTAAGCTTTGCCGAAAAAGATGAAGTATTAAAAACTGACACGATAATCACCGGACACGAGATGGTTATTAAAAGTGAAATAAAAAGTGTTTATAAATTTCAGGGAAGCCTGTTTACAAAAAACTGGTCCGTTGCTGCGCAGGTAGCGGGATTCCGGCAGATAGGAGAAGCTCAATACGGCCCGGTTAAATATTCAAATATCATTCTAAATCCGTCGCTCAAAATAAAATTCATTGCCCTCATCTGGATTATGATTCTCTTCGTCACCATGGTATACGGACCAATCGCGGCTTTTTTAGTCGAGCTTTTTCCAACGAAGATCAGATACACTTCGATGAGTTTGCCGTATCATATCGGCAACGGTGTTTTTGGCGGATTGGTTCCGTTTATCGCCACGTTGATCACTACTTTCAAAGGTTCTACGCCGCTGTCCGGCTTGTGGTACCCGATCGGCGTTGCTGCCGTTTGCTTTGTTATCGGCGCAATTTATTTAAACAATAAAAACATCCACGATTGATCATCGTAAAAAATATTTGTATGAACGCAGTAAAAAAATATTTGGGAATCATCTGGATCATCTCAGGCCCGGCTGTGATCGTCTTCATGATCCTGCAGGCCATCGAAAAGATCGGCGCAGCAAACAACAAAGCAGCCGGCATTACCGACGCCGTGCTGAAAGCAGCCGCTACCTGCGAGGCGCACAATACCCTGCTTCAATGGAGCATCATTATCCTCATCTTTTTACCGATCGCCATCGGGATGATGATATTCGGGAAGTATTGCTTGTCGGGGGAATATGCCGATGATTAAACGTAGGAACGCGCCACAGGCACGTTCCTATGAAAAGATTACAGATTATCATATTCATATAACGGGTCAATTTTTGATTCATGATCCATTTCACAAACAGGTTTAATGATGCCGTCGCCCAAACCGTACACCCAACCGTGTAATTGCGGGCGCTGATCCTGTTTCCAGGCTTTTTGAATGATGGATGTTTTTGCGAGATTGAACACCTGTTCAATCACGTTCAATTCAACGAGTTTGTCCACGCGCTCTTCTTCCGTTGGCAACACATCCACCACATCGCGCTGGTGACGATACGTATCTTTGATTTCTTTCAGCCAATGATTGATGATGCCGTAATGGTGATTATGCATGGCTGCCTTTACGCCACCACAACCATGATGACCGCAAACGATCACGTGTTCTACTTTCAACACTTCCACAGCATATTGCAAAACGCTCAGCATGTTTATATCGGTATTTACCACCAGATTGGCAATGTTCCTATGCACGAAGATCTCACCCGGTTCGGTGCCTGTGATCTTATCTGCAGGAACGCGGCTATCGGCACAGCCGATCCATAAAAACTTGGGCGATTGCTGACGCGATAACCTTTCAAAAAATTCCGGGTCCGTCTTTTTTTGTTCTATGGCCCAGGCTTTGTTCTCCAATAATAATTTTTCGTAAGGGAGCATAAAATGTTTTTTTATTTTAATTAATTAGTTCTTTGAGCGATACTTATTTTGTTTTTTGCTTTAAGGCTATAAGATATCGTATTGCCCCATTTACTCAGTGCGCCGAATCATCTACGTAAGGCTTCCCCGGATCGATCAGCTTGTGCGACTCGTTATACGTACTCTTATTCAGCGTTACATCAATGTTCTTGTGTGCCGCATGCGACATGAATTCATTGATGGTTTCGATGATATCCTTGTCGATGAATTCCGCTTTCGTAAGATCGATCATCAGTTTGCTGTTTTCGGGAATATCTTCCAAAACCTTTTTGAGCTTGGGTTTACTGAAAAATGAAATGTCCTTCCTCAGTCTTACCAGGTAATAATCTTTATCTTTCACCGTGAATATCGCCGTACGGAAGTTACTGCGGATGATATAAAATATCCCGGCCGCAATACCAATGAGTACGCCTTTTAAAAGGTCCGTAAGAACAATTGCCACGATCGTGATTACAAAAGGCATGAACTGGTCCCAGCCGCGTTTATAGTAATCGACAAATAAAGGGAGTTTCGCCAGTTTATACCCGGTGAATACCAATATTGCAGCCAACGCGGCAAGCGGAATAAGATTGAGAAGATCAGGCACAAAAAACACGCAGAGCAAAATCAGTACCCCATGTAAGATTGTACTGGTCTTTGTTTTGGCACCCGCATTTACATTGGCACTGCTTCGCACAATCACGCTTGTCAAAGGAAGTCCGCCCAATAACCCACTCACGATATTTCCAGTTCCCTGCGCCACCAGTTCACGGTTGGAAGGGGTTGCTCTTTTCAACGGATCGAGTTTGTCTACCGCTTCTATACCCAGCAACGTTTCCAGCGACGCCACCAATGCCAGTGTTACTGCTGTGATCCATACATCTGCATTTGTAATAAACGACCAATCCGGCAATTTGAAAAAAGAAAGAAATTCCGATAGTGAACCCGCTACCGGAATATTCACCAGCTGTGCATTGGAGCTGGTGAGTTTATGATCGAAATCACTGAGAAACATATTAGTCAGAACGCCCATCACCACTACTACCAACGGGCCGCTGAGCACATTAAAGATTTTCTTGCTCTTGACCCATTTTGTTTCAAAAACGATCAATGTGATAAGGCCAAAAATACCGATGAACATCGCTATCGGCGTAAGATGGTTGAGTGAATGCAATACAGATGAAAAAGTGTTTTCGCCGGTAGCTTCGATAAAAGTTTCATCACCTTCAAAACTGGTCTTGTACCCTACCAGGTACGGCACTTGTTTAAGGATAAGAATAATACCGATAGCAGCCAGCATCCCTTTGATCACGCTGTTGGGTATATAATCACCTATTACGCCGAGTTTGCAAACGCCCATCAAAATCTGGAAGATCCCGGCTAATACAACCGCCAGGAAAAACGCTTCCACAACCGGCATCTTTAATACTGCAGCGGCCACAATTGCCGTAAGGCCCGCAGCAGGGCCGCTTACGCTCAAGTGACTTTTGCTAACCAGCCCTACTATTATACCTCCCGTCATGCCGGCAATCAGGCCGGAAAACGGAGGGAGGCCACTTGCTACGGCCACGCCAAGGCACAGCGGTACGGCCACGAGAAATACTACGATGGATGCAGGAAAATCCGAGCCCACACCCTGAAAATATTTTTTCATTGAAATGCTTTAAAAATTAACAGGAATAACAGGCACACGAACACATGTGCTGAGAAATTTCGTTAATCAGGCATTCGGCGGTGGAGCGATGATATCGGTGATGGGAGGTTTGTGCAATGCAATCTTTCTGATACAGAACTGCTGACGTTCAACATAAACATATTGCGGCGCAAAGTCAAGGAAAATGAGATCTTTTCCGGGTTCGAGAGATTTGCATTTCTCGATCTTTGCTTTACATACTTCTTCCTCTACAAACTGGTTGTCAAACAAAGCCTTTCCCATTTGCTTGATGGGCAAAAACTGGATACTTACGATGAAAAGGAATAATATGGTAAAGAATTTCCGCATTGAACACTGCGAAAATAGCGAAAAATGAGAAATAAGAAATACGAAATGAGGAATAAGAAAGGAAAAGTTCAGAGGTGCAGGAGTGTAGAAGTTGGTTGGAACGGATAATTTTATAACGGATAATAGATAATTTTCCCATTTTGAAAAAGTGGATGTTTTTGCAAACAATTCTTCGGTTGAACGAATTAGCCGTTATCCGTTATAAAATTATCCATTACGTCAGATGTTCAATCCTCCGCAGGCGCTGATGGTTTGCCCGGTGATATAGCTGCTCAGATCGCTTGCAAGAAACAGGGTAACATTGGCGATATCTTCCGTGCTGGCAAATCTTCCCAACGGAATCCCGGCCTTGTATTTTTCCGCACCTTCGCCTTCTTTTAAATAACTTGTCATGTCCGTTTCTACAAAACCCGGCGCTATGGCGTTGCTGCGGATATTGCGGCTGCCTAATTCTTTGGCCACACTTTTCGTGAACCCGATGATGCCGGCTTTACTGGCTGCATAGCTGCTTTGGCCCGCATTTCCCATTTCACCAATCACGCTGCTCATATTGATAATGCTACCGCTTTTTGCTTTCATCATCGGGCGGATCACTTGCTTCGTCATATTAAAGACGCTTTTCAGGTTCACTGTCATCACTTCGTCCCATTGTTCGGGTGTCATGCGCAGCAACAAATTATCTTTTGAAATACCGGCATTGTTTACACAGGTATCGATTTTTCCAAATTCTTTCAATACATCATTTACAAAAACTTCGCAGGCCGCAAAATCTGCCGCATTTGTTTTATACCCTTTCACCACTACGCCATTCGTGTTAAGCTTTTGCTCAATGGCCACAGCTTTTTCGGCGCTGCTGTCGCTTACATAACTGAAGGCCACTTTTGCCCCGTGTTCTGCGAATTTCATTACGATGGCCTCTCCGATGCCGCGCGCGGCGCCTGTTACAATAGCAACTTTTCCTTCTAATAACATGATGATCGTTTTAGTTTATATAATGGGCGGTAAAAGTAAATAAATATTCGTGTCACTGCGAGTGAATTACGGCGATTTATTGCCGTACTGCGAGGAAGATACGTCGCGCAGAAGACTGAGAGCAATCTCATCATGTTTTCCTTCCGCTCAGGAGATTTGCCGCGCTTCGCTCTCATTGACCAATGCCGATCTGCGCATCGGCGGCAATTTACACCAACTCCCGAATCGCAATAATTTCTTCAACGATCTTGCGGTCATTACTCAATCGCGGTACCTTGTGTTGCCCGCCGATCTTGCCTTTGCTTTGCAGCCAGGCAGAAAAAACACCATGTGGCAGATCATGCACTTTAGGCAAAGTGAGTGCGATATTGCGGTAACGTTTTGCTTCGTAATCACTGTTTACATTTTTAAGCGCATTATCAAGTTCTATTGCAAACTCCTGAATATCCCGGGGCGGCACATCAAATTCGATCAGCCATTCGTGGCAGCCGTTTTCACCTTCGCTGAAATATACCGGCGCGGCAGTGTAATCGTTTACCACGCTGTTTGTTTTGGCGCAAGCTGCGGCAATCGCATGATCGGTATTATCCACGATCACTTCTTCGCCAAATGCATTTATGTAGTGTTTGAGCCGGCCGCTCACCTTTATCTGGTAAGGATTTAAAGAAGTAAATTGAATTGTGTCACCGATCAGGTATCGCCATAAGCCGCCCGTGGTGCTGATTACAAGTGCATAGTTTTTATTCAGCTGTACTTCCTTCAAGCCGATCGTTTTGGGATCCACCTTACCATATTCTTCGACCGGCATAAATTCATAGAATACGCCATGTTCGGTATACAGTGTCATGCCTTCATCTTCGGGCCTTTCCTGCGCAGCAAAAAAACCTTCGCTCGCATTATACACTTCAAGATAGTTGATGGGCTTGCCGATGATCTTTTCAAATTGCTCGCGGTAAGGCACAAATGAAACTCCCCCGTTGATATACAGCTCTAGATTGGGCCACACTTCGGCAATGGTTTTTTTATTTTTTATTTCAAGAATTCTTTTTAGTAAGATCAGCGTCCACGTGGGAACACCCGCAAGGGATGTAACATTTTCGTTGGAGGTGGTTTGCGCCAGTTTTTCAATTTTGTTTTCCCATTCGTCGAGCAGTGCAATGCTGAGTTCAGGCGTGCGCAGCCATTGGCCCCAAAACGGGGAATTCTGCATCAGTACCGCGCTCAGGTCGCCATATTGAATGTCGTCGCTGACCTTGCTGATCTGGTGCGAACCGCCCACCACAAGCCCCTTGCCGGTAAGAAGGTCGCTGCCCGGAAAGTTGTTGTAGTAATTTGTAAGAACGTCTTTATTGGCTTTGTAGTGATTATTTTGCAAACTTTCGTTGCTGATCGGAATGTATTTGCTCTTATCACTGGTGGTGCCGGAAGATTTGGCGAACCAGTTTACGGGTTCGTTCCAAAGCACGTTTTCTTCACCTTCCATCATTCGGTTGATGTAAGGTTTCAGATCATCATAATCATGGATCGGCACTTTTGCCTTAAACTCCCTGACCGTAAATAATCTTGTAAAATTGTATTTTTTACCAAACTCCGTGTATTGCGCCGCAGTGATAAGATGTTGCAAAACGTGGCGCTGCGAGGCCACCGGATGATTTTTCCAGTTTGCAATGCGCCAAAAACGCATGCGTGCCAGTTTGGATATGGCTGGAGAAAGCAGCTTCATTGGAGCAAATTAATAATTAATAATTAAGAAATAAGAAATATTCCCGGGTTAGTGAGTTTCGGTGTGCCCCGCAGAGGCACCGCATCATCCCGTTATTAATTATTCATTATTAGTTATTAGCTAAAGAAATCGGCTTTTTTCTCAAGAGAAATCTCCGGCTCTTTTCTCCGCAGCTTCATGTAAATAATCCTTTCGTTTTAATTCAAAATTGCGCCCGAGATACAAACGACGCACCTGTTCATCCCCCGCAAGTTCTTCTGCGGTGCCGTGTTTGAAAATGCTGCCGTCGATCAGGAGATAAGCGCGGTCGCAGATGGAAAGCGTTTCGTTCACATTGTGATCGGTGATGAGGATACCGATATTTTTATATTTCAATTTTGCAATGATTTCCTGGATGTCTTCCACCGCAATAGGATCCACGCCAGCAAAAGGTTCATCCAGCAAAATAAATTTGGGGTCAACAGCCAATGCCCGTGCAATCTCCGTTCTGCGGCGCTCGCCGCCGCTTAAAGTATCGCCATTGTTTTTGCGTACATGCTGCAACCGAAATTCATCGAGCAGCGACTCCAGTTTTTCTTTTTGTTGCGGCTTTTTCAATTTCGTCATTTCCAATACTGCAGTGATATTGTCCTCCACGCTCAGCTTCCGGAAAACACTTGCTTCCTGTGGCAGATATCCGATGCCCATTTGGGCGCGTTTATACATCGGCAAACCTGTAATGTTGATGTCATTCAAAAAAACTTCGCCCTTATCGGGTTTTACCAATCCTACCACCTGGTAAAAAGAAGTGGTCTTTCCGGCACCATTGGGGCCCAGCAAACCTACGATTTCACCTTGCTTTACATTAAAGGAAACATTGTTTACCACCGTTCGGCTGCCGTAAACTTTTACCAGGTTGTTTGTTTGTATGATAAGACTCACTTGTGGAATTTTTTCAAAACTACGAAATGTTTGTGTGCCGAAGTTTATGCGTTGGCTTTATGCTAAACATTAACAAGCCCATGTTAATTGAAGCTGCAGCATCGATGTGTGCCCGAAGCCGTAGCTTCGGTAACAGCCGAAGCAGGAGCTTCAGCACACAACATTTCGAAATCTGCGGCCAACGCACTAAGTTTGCAATCAATTTATAACATAGATGAAAGTAATAGATCATATCAACCAGGCTACAGAGCCGCTTATTTCGTTCGAGATCCTGCCACCGTTGAAAGGAAAGGGAATACAGTCGTTGTACCAGCATCTCGATCCGTTGATGGAACACAAACCGGCGTTTATCAATGTTACCTATCACCGCAGCGAACATGTTTTTAAAAAAAAGGCCGACGGCACTTTCGATAAAGTTGTTGTTCGTAAAAGGCCCGGAACAGAATCCATCTGCGCGGCCATCATGAACAAGTATAATGTGGATACTGTTCCACACCTCATCTGTGGCGGCTTCAGCATAAACGAAACGGAAGATGCACTTATTAACCTCAACTATCTTGGTATCGATAATGTGTTGGTGCTTCGCGGCGATGCCGCAAAAAACGAAGCAGGTTTTGAACCGGAGCCGGGTGGACATAAATACGCGATCGATCTGCTACGCCAGGTAAATAATCTGAATGCGGGAATTTATCTTGAAGAAGATCTCAAAAATACCTCCAAAACAAAATTCTGTATCGGTGTGGCCGGTTACCCAGAAAAACATTTTGAAGCGCCGAACATGGACAGCGACCTTCAGCATCTTAAGAAAAAGGTAGATGCGGGCGCAGATTATATCGTAACGCAGATGTTCTTCGACAATGCGAAATATTTCGCCTTCGTGAATGCATGTCGCGACATTGGCATTACTGTACCGATCATTCCCGGATTAAAGCCGGTTTACAATATCAAACAACTTACAATGTTGCCTAAAGTGTTCCACATCGACCTGCCCACGGCACTTTCAGTGGAAATGATCAAATGCAAAACAGATGCTGAAGTAGAAAAAGTGGGGTCAGAATGGCTCCTGCATCAATCAAAAGAATTGAAAAAAGCAGGTGTTCCTGTATTGCATTATTATACGCTGGGTAAACCCAATATCGTAGCGGATGTGGTGAGCAAGCTATAGAGAATGGGCAATGGTGAAATCTTTACAGACTTCCCTTTTTTTTAGACAAAATAAATACTTAAAAAGGCTTTCCGTTTGGAAAGCCTTTTTAAGTATTTACTTTAAGAATAGAAAATGGCTTGAATGTTTTTACTTTTAAACAACCCTCTAAACCATCCCTTTTACACTATCTTCCGCCGATAGGAATGCCCAAAGACACACTAAACGTACGGTATTTGTTCTTATCGTTATCGCTGTTGTTTGTTTGAGTTGAGTTTATTTTAGCAAGACCAAGGCCGTAATTTGCCTTAATGATCACGGAGCCGAGTTCAACACCTGCGCCGAAGTTTGCGCCATAATCAAACCTTTTGATTCGGTTGTAAGCTGCGTCTTCCTGTTCGCTTGTTGTAGGATCGTCATCATTGAACTTGATATCACTGGAGCTGGAACTTGTGATGCCCAAAAAACGGGATTCTACCTTCGATTTACCGGCAACACCAACTGCGATATATGGGCCGGCACTCACAAAAATATTAGTTTTGCCATCTGTTTCAATGGGAAATTTTACAACGGCATTTACCGGCAGCTCAATGTAGTAAGGGTTAAATTTTGTTTTGATGTAGTTGTCATCTTCAGTGCTTCCGAAGTAAGTATCTGCTTTTGCACCGCGGCCCGTAAATAAAAGTCCGGTTTCAAGGTCAAATACTTTTGACAGTCCGAAGCGCACCATTCCTCCTGCATTGAAAGTAACCAATGTGTTCTTGTCCGATGTGTTTCCGTTTTTGTCTTTTGTAATGTTGGCGAAGTTTGCACCGCCTTGTACATAGAATGTCTGGGCACCCGCCGTTAATCCTGCCGCCACAGCGATCATTACTACCAATACTTTTTTCATACTTTTCTTTTTAGGTTTTTTCTGCGTTAGCTGTAGAACTCTTGTGGTTTTTTCTACAGTTTTTATTTGTCTATGCCCATAAAACAAAAAGCCTGCCAACGGAGTTAACAGGCTTTTAGAAAAGTTCGTATAGTTATTTTATTAATCCGCTAAGCACTGATTCATTCAGCTTTACAGGATATTTTTGTTTTAAGGTATTTAACCACTCCTGTTCCAGAACGCCTTGATAATCGTTAATCACGAGGCCACGCGCTTCCTCAAAATTACGTTGCATGTCTGCCGGATAAATATGCAGGTAGTACACGAAAGACGCAGTTCCATCCGCACCATTAATGATACCAGTGTACATTCCGTTCGCCGGTTGCGCAATATTTTCCGCACCGATCACTTGTGTAAGTTCGTAACGACCGCTATCCGCCTGGATGGTGGCATTGCTTTCATCGGATAATTTTTTCCAGTCTGCCCCCGCTTTCAATGCCGTCATTGTTTCTTCTGCAATTTTTGCTGATGAGCAATTGAATACGATCACATCTGCGCTCGCGGCCCATTTGTACTTTTCTTTATGAGTATCATAATATTTTTGCAGGCCTGCCGCATCCATCACTGCTTTGTTCCACACATTTCTTTCCATTATTTCAAACAACATATTGCCTTCTTTAAATTCCAGCATCTGGAACTTAAAATCGCTGTTGTAATTCTCCAGATGATTTTTATAATATTCCACGGCGGAATAAGAAACGAACTTGTTCCATAATTGTTCATTTGATTCTTTTTGATCCTGGTCGGTATTACCGCGGTAATCTCTTACAAATTTCAACCATTCGCTACCGGGAACGGTACTTTTATCCGTAAACAGCAATACCGGCTTTTTGCTGATGGGTAAACTTTCGGTCCTTTCAACAGACGGATCTTTCATCAATGTATCTGCAAAACGATAGAGATCCGTCGTATTAACGATAGGCGATTTCTTTATGCCGGTCTTTATAACGATTTCTTTGGTAAACTTTTCCCGTTCCACATTGATGCGTTCATCCGCCATTATTTTTTGTTTCAGTTCAAAGTTGTTGGTCTCGTCGGAACGATTCGTCACCACGGCCTTCTGGCCAAGCCTTTTTACAATATGATAACCGAAAGCCGTTTCAAAGGGCTTGCTCAGGTCTCCGTCTTTTTTAAGATTGAATACCCGCGATTCAAATGCATAGCTATATTTTCCCGCATTGAACTCCGGCAATTCGCCTTCTGTGAGATACGTTAATTTATCATCGCTGAAAATCTTCGCCGCCGCCGCAAACGACATTCCGCTCTGCAAAAGATTATACACCGAATCCGCTCTGCGCCTGATCCTTTCCTTCATTGCATTGTCTGCTTCCGGCGGAAAGGTGAACAATATCTGCGCCACCTTCCATTTACCGGCGCCTGGTTTTTGTTCCAATACCTTGAACAAGTGCCACGAAGTTTTTGAGGCCTTCGGCTCGCTCACTTCTCCGGTTTTTAAATTGTAAATGATGTTTTCGTATTCGTAAGGAACGGTGAATGCAGTGATAAATCCCAGGTCGCTTTGTTTTACACCATCCGGCAGAACAATCGTACCTTTTTCGGAATTCAATTTTTGATATAGCTCTTTTGCAACAGCGGCTGCTTGGGCAGAATCCGGACCAATCGGTATCGAAAAATGCAGCACATGCACATCTTTCTGACTACGCTCAAAAGCTTCGTCCTCCAGGCGTTTCAGGCCCTTGTTGTCGCTCAGGTAATTTTCCATCACCTGGTTGCGGAAGTTCTGAATATCATACTGAATCTGTTGCAAAGTATCGATCCGTGCATCATAGGCAGCTTTCACTTTTAGTTTGAAGTTTGTGTACAGGTCCACATACTCGCGAACAGACTTTTCCTTATCTGTCACTACCGGTTTGTTCTTGTTATACGCGCGCCAGAATTCATCTTTGCTTACCGTATTGTTTCCGTAGGTGATCAACGTTTGGGCCCCTGCGCTATACACACTTGCTGATATTGCAAACAGCAGGTACAGTTTTTTCATCGAGAAATAAATTTAAATACAAAATGTAATTATTGCAAATCTGAAACAATATCTATGCTTAGACAAGCTCAACATCACAGCGTTTCTGTAAGTCTGCGCCTGTCAGGCAAACTGGTTCGCAACATAGAGCCGGTCCGTCTGGGCCTGTCGAAGACGATTACAGAAATGGTTCCAGTTATTTTTTGGCTGCTTTCGACTTCACTTCCAACAGTTCATTCAACTGCTGCCAGGTAAGTTTTTTCCCGATGATGCGTTTGTCTTTGTCGAGCAAAAACAGCGTAGGCGTCATCGTTACATCGAACAATTGCCTGAAACCGGGTTTTTGTGCGGCAGCATCGGCAGCGGCCATTTCTTTGGTTTGGTAAACGTTGGTCCAGCTGCTTAGATTGTGGTCGGCAATATATTTCAGCCATTCCGGCTTCTGATCTTCGGTTAGAACAGCATAGATTTTAAGATTCTTCTGTTTCCAGCTTGCATTGTAGATCGAATCTATTTTTGGCAATTCTTCCTTACAATGCCCACAGGTTGGGTCCCAAAACAGCACGAGGGTATAATCTGCATCCACTTCATACAACGCCGATGGTTTATCATTTGTATTAAGCATCTCCAGGTTGGCTGCTTTTTCACCGATCAGGTTTGCCATCTGCATGTATGCCCGCCTGCTGATGATGTCCATCTGCTTTTCATTCAACCAGGGTGAAAGTCCTTTGCTGTGGTATTTATCAAACAGGTGAACGAAGATCGCATCCTGGCCCATATATTTTGGGTTAATATATTCATCCGTTAACCAGTTGAGCAGGTATTTATACATTTCGGGCGCTGTACGCGCCAGCAACATTTTGTAATCGATGTCCTTTATAATGGAGTCGGGCGCCGATTGCGCCATTACTTCCCGGTAATACCTTTCCAGTTTTGGCAAAAAAAACGGTGTGCGCACGATACGATCGTCCATAAAGGTGATGCCGTCCCAATAGTGCGCCTTGTAGAAATAATAATTGTCGAGGGAATCCTCTCTCGTCACCGGCACTTTGGTCGGGTACGGAGGCTCCTTCATCGCATTGAGCAACGCGGCCATCATCGATGCCGGGTGATCTTTGATGAGTTTTTCGCGGTAATCGTTGAGCTCCTTGTTGTATTTATTGTACAATGCTTCGTGCGTACTGCTGTCGGCTGCGTTGGTTGAATTGCTGAACAGTTCCTTTTCATGCATCAGCAACGGGCCTTTTGCCGAAGTGAATTGCTGGTATTGCTGGAAAAGCACATTTTCCCGCGAACCGGTAACAACCGTTGCGGCCATATTGTTCGTGTCCGCCTTGATGGAAATAACCTGTTCCTTATCAACGAGAAAGTCGGCAGAATAACGATTTCCGGGAAAAACAACTGCGTAAATGCCGCCGGGAAGTTTTTTTGCATTTTTAAAAACGGCCAGCCCGCTTTTATTCACCATGGCAGAATCTTCTATATTGAGATTTTTGCCCATATAATAGGTGAGATAAGCTTTCCCCGATTTGTAGTTGCTTTGAAAAGTGATCTGGTAAGCCGCTGCAGATTGAGCCGAAAATAATAGGCCGGCGGTGAAAAGAGTGATGATAAAATTCCTCATAGCTTTAAAAAAAACAAATCTAATCACAGATTTCCAATAATTACACAGATTACAGGGATAGTTTGTACGATTTAACGAGTTGGCAGATTTTTTCGCTGATTTTAAATCCATTTCTATGTATCTGCGGAAAATATTCGGTCAAAACGGCGCGATCGGCGCAATCAGCGGGAAAAACAAAAATCTGTGATTAGCTTTGCGCCAACATGAGTAAAAAAAACAAAAAGTTTGTCCTCCCCAATATTGCCATCACCGATTATGCAGCCGAAGGCAAGGCCCTGGCGCGGCATGAAGGAAAAGTGATCTTTATAGAAGGTGCCGTACCTGGCGATGTGGCCGATATCTTCATCACCAAAAACAAAAAAGACTGGGCCGAGGGCCGCGTGAACCAGATGGTCAGCCTTTCGGCAGAAAGGGTAGACCCGTTTTGCCGGCATTTCGGGGTTTGCGGCGGATGCAAATGGCAAATGTTGCCCTACCCCAAACAATTACAATACAAACAGCAGGAAGCGGAACAAAACCTTCGCCGTATCGGCCGGCTCACGGATGTTCCGTTTCTTCCAATCGTAGGTGCCGAAGAAACCCGCCAATACCGCAACAAGCTGGAGTTTACGGCCAGCAACAAACGCTACCTTTCTAAAGACGAGATAAACAGCGACGGCATAGTGCCGCAACAAGATGCGCTGGGCTTTCACGTGCCGCGTATTTTTGACAAAACGATCGATATTTTCGAGTGTCACCTGATGGATGGCGTTAACAACGAGATCCGGAACACGGTACGCAATTTTGCAAAAGCGAATGACATATCTTTCTACGATATCCGGGAGCACACGGGCTGGTTGCGCAACATCATCATCAGGTACTGCACAACCGGCGAACTGATGGTGAACATCTGCATCAATTACGAAGATGAAGCGATCCGCAAATCGTTGCTCGGGCATTTACTGCAGCAGGTTCCGCAAATTACGACATTATTATATACCATTAATCCCAAATGGAACGACAGTATTTACGACCTTGAGCCGGTGGTTTATTTTGGCAATGGCTATGTGACCGAAATGCTGGAAGATTTTAAATTCATCATCAGCCCTAAATCTTTTTTTCAAACGAACACGAAACAGGCGGAGCAGCTATACCGCATTACACGGGATTTTGCCGGCCTCAGCGGCAACGAGATCCTGTATGATCTATATTGCGGAACAGGCAGCATCGGTATTTTTGCCAGCAAGATGGCAAAAAAGGTGATCGGAGTGGAACTTATCGAAGATGCCATTGAAGATGCCAAAAAAAATGCAGCGCTGAACAATATCACCCATGCGCATTTTTATGCCGGCGATGTGATCAGGATCTGTGACGATGCCTTTTTTGACCGTCATGGCCGCCCCGACGTGATCATCACCGATCCGCCGCGTGCGGGTATGCATGAAAAGCTGGTGAATAAATTACTGGAGATCGCCGCACCGAAGATTGTGTATGTGAGCTGCAACACGGCCACACAGGCGCGCGACATCGCGTTGCTGAGCGAAAAATACAAGGTGGAAAAAGTGCAGCCGGTAGACATGTTTCCGCACACGCATCACATTGAGAGCGTGGCTTTATTAACACTTAAGTAAAGGTTTTACTTCTAAATTTGCAGCATGGCATATTCAAGTTCTGGAAACAGTATTCAGAAAACATCTCCGGTTGTTTTCAATCTTATTATCATTAACGTAATCGTCTTCATTGCGCAATATTTGCTGGATGCCAAAGATTTTGATTTATCTGATAAACTGGCCATACATGGTTTACACTCTGATTTTTTTGAACCATGGCAGCTTCTAACCAATATGTTCGCCCATGGCGGTATTGCGCACATCGCTTTCAATATGTTTGCCTTGTTTACTTTCGGAACATGGCTCGAAAAGGTTTGGGGCAGCAAACGTTTTCTCATTTTTTATCTTATTTGCGGGCTCGTGGCCGGGGCAACGGAAATGCTCGTCTTAAAAGATGTAGTAGTATTTGATCCCGTTGCGGGAGAAAACAAGCTATATGTTGGTGCCGCTTTGGGCGCTTCCGGCGCTATCATGGGCGTTTTTGCTGCTTTTGCATACCTGTTTCCAAATACGCCTTTATATTTGTTTTTTATTCCGATCCCGGTAAAAGCAAAATACGCCGTGGGCGTAATGGTACTGATTGACCTGTTTGGAGAATTTGGTCCGTATAATACCGGCATTGCGCATTTTGCACATTTAAGCGGTTTACTCACGGGCTTTATCCTGGTACTTATCTGGAATAAGGCCAACCGAAAAACTTTCTACTAATACTAACATTGATTTCCAATAACTGTAATTAATTTCATTGAAAATTTTATATGGGTATCGCTGACAGGCACATTGAATACAAACAACATTATCGCCGCAAGCGTTTTACACTCGGGCAACACAACAATGCCCTGATGGCCTTGATTGCGCTGAACATCATTATATTTATATTTATACTAACGGGCAACCTGTTTTATTTGTTTGCACACCAGGGCCAGGATCTTGCCACAACAGATTTCAATATCCTTCGCTGGTTTGCATTGCCTGCCGATCTGCATATTTTGGTGGGAAAACCATGGAGCGTTCTTACTTTCATGTTTGCCCACGGCGGCGGCGATAAAGTTTTTCCGATGCTGCTCGATATGCTGGTAAGCATGCTTTGGATATGGACCTTCGGTTTTATCCTGCAGGATATTTCGGGCAACAAGTTGATCTTTCCCATTTACATTTACGGCGGTTTGCTGGGCGGTGCATTTTTTTTATTGACGGCGAATGCCACCAACGCTGCTTCCATTTATGCTTTGAGCGGCGCAGGTGCAAGTACGGCGGCACTCGCCATAGCAGTGGCTACGCTCGATCCCGACTACCGCATTTTCCGTAACATCGGCAATGGGTTTCCTGTATGGATACTTTCCGTGATTTACATTCTTTTCAACATGGTAGACATCTGGTTTTTTTCGCCTTATAGCTTCGCCGTTCTCGGCGGTGCCGTGTCCGGATTTGTATTTGTATATTTTCTAAAAAAGGGATATGACGGTGGCACGTGGATGAGCAACCTCTACAACTGGTTCATGCATCTTTTTGATCCCGCAAAAAATATCGGGAAAAGACCGGTACGGGAAAAAATGTTTTACAATACCGGCAACCGCCAGCCATTTGTAAAGACATCGATCGTCACCCAAAAAAGAGTAGACGAATTGCTTGATAAAATCAACCAACGTGGTTATGATTCACTTACAGAAGAAGAAAAGACGATTCTAAAGAGAGCTGCGGAAACAGACGATATTTAGTTTAGAATTTAGGGATTAGCGTTAGATTGAACACCTTTCATTTTTGCTTTTCTTCTTTTAAGGGTTAAAACAAAAGCTAAAGTCGCCGAAAAGTTCGCTATACCGCAAACTCTTTGAAGATTTGGCCGTTCTCTATTGACTATTGACCACCAATGTTCTATATTAGCTTTCATAAGCCAAAACACTGCAAAGACCTTCAGAAATAGCCCTGTTCATAAATCCGTTGTCTGGGTCGGCACTCGCAATAAAGCTCGGCAATTGGATCAACCGGCAACTCACCAAACGTGGGATTGCGCATCATTTGTATGTTACAAACTGGCCGCAAACATTGGATGGATGCGCCGAAGCATGGATCGTAGGCGGCGACGGAACGGCTAATTATTTTCTCAATAAATACAAAAACATCTCTATTCCCCTGGCGCTTTTTAAAGGCGGCACCGGAAATGATATTTTTTGGAAATTGTATGGCAATATCAACCGCGAGGAGCAATTGCACAAAGCACTCACGTCAGCCGCAAAGCCTGTAGACGCCGCAAGTTGTAACGGCGCTGTTTACATCAACAGTTCAGGTATCGGCTTCGACTGCGAAGTTTTGCGTTCCAGAAAATCTATCCGGATTATCGGCGGCCATCTTGGCTATTTGTATGTGGTACTGAGAAAGATATTTTCATTTCGCGAGCCAACATTTACCATCATTAACCAAAAAACAATTACGGGAAAATTTTTATTGGTCGCCGTCAATAATTCAAGCCGTACCGGCGGTGGGTTCCTGGTTACCCCAAATGCTTCTCTAACCGATGGTTTGCTCGATGTGATGCTTTGCGCGCCGCTCAGTATTTTTTCGCGCCTGCGTTATTTACCTGTCATTGAAAAAGGAAATCATCTCAAATACCCATTTATAAAATACACTCAGGAAAAAGAAATTACAATTGAAGCAGAGAAAACGTTGTATGCTCATCTCGATGGCGAACTGATAAGCGGAAATAAATTTCATTTTAAAAGCCTGCCGGGTTTTGTGAGGATCAAATATTAGTTTAGTGGTTAGGGTTTAGTTGTTAGATAGGCACACGATTATCTAACCACTAAACTATTCTTATCTTTATGCAATAGCATGCTCATGAGACGTTTCTTTAAAGTTTCTCTTATCCTGATTAATATTCTTACCGCGGTATTTTTTATTGTGGGTTGCTACAGCGCCTCGTTTGGGCATTCGTTTTGGCTGGCAGGACTTTTCAATCTTGCGTCGCTGTATCTTCTGTTGTTGCTCGTGATCTTCATTATTTTCTGGTTGTTTGTAAAAGCCCGGCTGGCGCTGATTGGCGTCGTTTCGATCGCATTGTGCTGGATACCTTTAAGGCAGTTGATCAAACTCAAAACAGGCAGCGGATTCGCTATGCAGAAGAATAAATCGAACCTTCGTGTGATGAGCTGGAACATTGCACACTTCGATATCCTGGAACATAAAACGCACCCGGAAGTAAAGCAGCAGATGTTTGACCTCATTAATAAATACGATCCTGATATCGCCTGTTTCCAGGAAATGGTGGGAAGCGATCGTTACCCGGATGCCATCAACTACGTTCCCGATATCATGCGGTCGATTCGTATGCCTTATCAATATTATTGTTACGACCCTAAATGGAGCTTCGATAGCAAACATGAGTTTGGCGTCATCATTTTTTCAAAATATCCTTTTGTAAGCCAGCATAAGATCGCGTACGAACCCAATAATTATAATGACATTTTCCAGTATGTGGATGTTGCTGTGAACAAGGATACTTTCCGGGTGTTCAATCTTCACTTGCAGTCGCTAAAATTTTCTGCACAAAACCTTGATTACATAAATAAATCTGCGATTGATGAAGGAAAAAGTTTTAAACAGTCGATGAGTATCCTGAAAAAATTCAGAAAAGGCTTTGAGCTGCGCAGCCTGCAAAGTGATCGTGTAAAAAAAGCTGTCAATGAAAGTCCGCTACCCGTAATCGTTTGCGGTGATTTCAATGATGTACCCAACAGTTATGCTTACGCAACGATCGGCAAGGGTTTAAAGAACGCATTCGCAGAAAAAGGAAGCGGCATAGGGCGAACCTTTTCCGGTATTTCACCCACTTTAAGGATCGATAATATTTTTACAGACAAACGTTTTACGATCGAACAATTTACCTGCGTGCAGAAAAAATTAAGCGACCATTTTCCGATCATTACGGATATTTTTTATAATGGAAGCGGGCTTTGATATCAAGGCCCTTTGTTTTAAACAAAATTTTTCCTTTTTTTACAACATCCGGTGTTTCATCCTGCGTACGGGTTTGATGAAATCTATAGCGGGTTTTACAATTTGGCACTGGGTGACAAAATCAAAAAATATTTTCCTTTTTTCGCTAAAAAACCTACTTTGCGACAGATGACCGCCAGCAATTCTTCATATTATTTTTCATGCTGCTGTTGCCGTTGCGGCATAGCTTAATATCTTTGCACCCGTTAACGGGGTCTGTTCAAAACAAATATATTGTACCGCAAAAGAGAGAGACTGTACTTCGCCTGAACGAACGTAACTCTTTAACCCTTTCTTATGCGCAGAAGAAAACATAAAATATGTCATTAAAAGTATATAACTCTTACAGCAGGCAAAAGGAAGATTTTAAATCGATTACACCTGGTCACGTGGGAATGTACGTATGCGGACCGACGGTAAGCGGCGAAAGTCATCTGGGCCATGCAAGGCCATACATCACTTTCGACGTGCTTTTTCGTTATCTCACCTACAAAGGTTATAAGGTCCGTTACGTCCGCAACATCACCGATGCCGGCCATTTTGAGGAAGAGGGCCGCGAAGCGGAAGATAAGGTTGGCAAAAAAGCGCTCCTGGAAAAACTGGAGCCGATGGAACTTGTACAGAAATACACCAATCTTTTTCATTGGGCATTTAACCAGTTCAATTGCCTGGAACCAAGTATTGAGCCAACAGCTACGGGACACATTGTGGAACAGATCGACATGATCAAAAAGATTATTGCCGAAGGTTATGCTTACGAAATAAACGGTTCGGTATATTTCGATGTAAAAAAATATGCCGCGGGCCATGATTATGGAAAATTAAGCGGTCGCATCATCGATGATCTTTTAAGTACTACACGCGAGCTGGACGGGCAGGAAGAAAAACGCGATACCGCAGATTTCGCCCTCTGGAAATCTGCCGCGCCTGAACATATTATGCGCTGGAGCAGCCCCTGGGGCGACGGTTTTCCCGGTTGGCACATCGAATGCTCGGCAATGGCCACAAAATATCTTGGTGCCGAATTTGATATTCATGGCGGCGGTATGGACCTGCAGTTTCCGCACCATGAAAGCGAGATCGCACAAAGTACCATCTGCAATCACACGGCGCCGGTAAAATACTGGATGCACAATAATATGATCACTATCAACGGCAAGAAGATGGGGAAGAGCTACAACAATGTGATCAAGCTTACCGAACTCTTCAGCGGCGACCACCCGTTATTATCACAGGCTTTTAGCCCGATGACCATCCGGTTTTTCATTTTGCAAAGCCATTATCGCCACCCGCTTGACTTCAGCAACGAAGCGCTGGTAGCAAGTGAAAAAGCTTTCAAAAGATTATGGGAGGCATATGAAGTACTCAGGATCCTTCCGGTAAACGAAGCGGTAATCGATGGAACAAATCCTTTGCTTGAATCAAAAGTACTCAACTGGTTGGGCGAATTTGAAGAATTTATGGATGATGATCTTAGCACGCCAAAAGTGATTGCAAATATGTTTGAACTGGCGCCCATCATCAATTCATTTAAAGACGGATTGGTAGCGGCTGATGCAATTGCAGCTTCTACGCTGTTGTTGTTAAAAGAAAAATTCAGGATATTTTTAGAAGATATTTTTGGCCTGAGAAGCGAACATAGTACCAACAATGAAATGCTGAAAGGCGTTATGCAATTGCTGATAGATATGCGCCGCGAAGCCAGGAACAAAAAGGATTTTGCAACATCTGACAAGATCCGCAATCAATTGAACGACATCGGCATTTTGTTGAAAGATGAAAAGGACGGAGGCATGAGCTGGACGATATAGTGAATGATGAAATCTTCAAAGAATTTTTAACCCCTGTTAAAATTTTGAGTTCGCGTAAAACCACACATCTTAAATGGAAACTGTTGTAATAAAAACTTTTGATAATACGTTTTCTGCGCATGTGGTGCTGGCAAGGCTGGAGCAATCGGGCATTCCTGCATACCTGCGCGATGAATATGTGGTGGGAATTCAGCCATTGCTCACCAATGCCATCGGTGGTGTAAAGCTGGCCGTTGATGTGCTGGATGCACAGAAAGCATTGCTATTGCTGGAAAGCTTTGACGAAGAACACCTGCACGCTGCCATTTGTCCAAAATGCAATCAAAGCCTTTTTGAAAAAAAGATCCGGCCCGCAAAGATGCCGGAAGATGCCGCGTTTACCATACATATTTTCGATTTCATTACGCGTTCATTACAAAAACTTTTTAAGGTGGAGGAAGACAAAGAAATTTTTTTTCAATGCGCCGGCTGCAAATATGAAACATATGCGCTTCCGCTAAATACTGTTGAACACAACTGATATGAAAAAAATCGCCATGATTCCCGCACGTTATGCAGCCACCAGGTTTCCTTACAAACTAATGCAGCCACTTGGCAACAAGACCGTCATTCGCCATACATACGACAACACTGTTGCCACAGGACTATTCGATGATGTTTTTGTGGTAACGGATCATACTATCATTTTTAACGAGATTTCTTCCAATGGCGGAAAAGCCATCATGAGCATCCGTAGCCATGAAAGCGGCAGCGATCGCATAGCCGAGGCGGTAGAAAATATGGATGCAGATGTGGTACTCAATGTGCAGGGAGATGAACCATTCGTTCAAAAAGACCCGTTACAAAAGCTACTCGAAGCCTTCGAATGCGAAAATGGCCGCAACGTTCAGGTGGCTTCGCTGATGAAGAAATTTTCTGACCTTTCTTTAGTTGCGGACCCTAATTATGTAAAAGTGCTGGTGAATAAAAACAACTGGTCATTGCTATTCAGCCGCAGTGTGATCCCGTATCACAGGGACCTTGCGATTACACCCAATTATTTTGAGCACATTGGCGTATATGCTTTCAGGAAGCAGGCGCTGCTCAATTTTACAAAATGGCCGGTGAGTCCGCTGGAAGCAGCGGAAAAGCTCGAGCAACTGCGTTATCTGGATAACGGCGTCCCGATAAAAATGGTAGAAACCTTTGAAGCAACCGTAAAAATCGATGTACCGGAAGACCTGGTAAAAGCGGAAAAATATTTTCAGTTGATCACCAATACAGTTTAGTACTTATGATTACGAGGTACGAAGTAATCTTCTGCAAACCAGGTAAACATGATGGTTAAGCAATAATCTGTAAATATCATTTCCACACAAAGTAAAGCACCCCATTCCAGTCGTCGGTAAAGAAAAACGAACGCTTATCCTTCATCATCACATCGCATGGGCGACCAAATCTTCCAGCTTCTGTTTTGCCTTTTAAAAACCCGGAAACAATATCCGAATATTTATTTCTTCCTTCCACTTTCACAACGGAGTTTCCGCGTTCGCGCCACACACTGGTGCTGCCATGCAAACAAACAAGCACGCTGTTGCCGATATTGTCATCATCAAAATCTTTCATGTATTCAAATCCAAGCGGCGCGCTATGTGCCTTGAAACCGGCAAACCCCACTTCAGGCCTTTTGACGTAAGTAGCGCGGGCAGAGTCTTTGAACTGGTCGTCGCTGTAAATTTTATTGTGATATTGAAAATAAAACGGCCAGCCATAATAACCATCACGCTTGATTTTCATAAAAAGATCTTCGGGTTTATCGGGGCCGATCAGATCGCGCCCCATCGTGGTCACCCATAGGTCATTCGCGATCCATTTAATACCGACGGAATTGCGCAGCCCACGCGCAAAGAATTTCATGCCTGTGCCATCCGGGTTCATTTCCACTACCGAAGCCCGTACCTCTTCCTTTTCTATGCACGCATTGCAGCTACTCCCCACGCTTACGTATAATTTGTCATTGTGAAAAGCCAGGCTGCGCGTAAGGTGCCAGCCACCGTACTTATATCCGAGTCCATATGCCGGAAAGGTAGCAAGCGTTTGTGCATTGCCCAATGGTTGCATATCGCCGGCGTTATATGCATATCGTGTCAGCTTATCCGTTTCCGCAATGTAAATATAGTTTTTGTAAAATGCTACCTGGTTGGGATTGTGAAGGCCGGCTAAGAATGTAGAAATTTTTTCAAACCGATGTTCCTTTTCGTTCCATTCCTCAAAGATCAATACACGACCATTATTATTGTCACTTCTGTCGAACATATCGGTAGCAAACAAACGATTGTCTGGACTCATTGTCAGAAAACGCAACCGCTTTAACCCTTCTGCCGCGATTCCGATATGAAATCCATGTGGCACCGAAAGATTGAATGATTTACCATTTGCAAGTTTTATTAAAACGCTGTCTTTTTTTAAAGCCGCAGCAGCGGTCGTATTAAAAGTTACCTCTTCTTCAATAGCAGGCGCAGCGTTCATTTCACCAGGTGAAACGCTTTTTACAGCTACCGAATTTTTTATTTCTACAGCATTGTTTGCAGGCCCGGCTTTGCAGCATATTAATCCGGCAACGAGCATGAGCAGAAAAATATTTTTCATCTTATTCATGTCAGATCTTTTGTAATTTTTCCGCAGCAGCTTCCAGGGTCGCTGTTTTTTTTGCAAAACAAAAACGTACCACTTTGTTTTCCACAGGACTTTTATAAAACGCAGAAACAGGAATTGTGGCTACGCCATATTCCTTGGTAAGCCGTACCGCAAAGTCAAATTCATTTTCATCACTTATGTCGGCATAACTATACAATTGAAAATAACTTCCATAAGATGGCAAAGGCTTGAACTTTGTAGATCTCATCGCGCTGGAAAAATGATCGCGCCGCGATTGCAGAAAATTCCCCAGGCCCAGGTATGCTTCTTTATTTGTAATAAATTCTGCCAACGCAAACTGCACAGGACTGTTGCAGGTAAAACAATTAAATTGATGCACTTTGCGAAACTCCTTCATCAGCGCGGGCGGAGCAACACAATATCCCAATTTCCAGCCGGTGCAATGGTATGCTTTTCCAAAAGAAAAACAAACGAAGCTACGCTCGTACAGATCCGGATATTTTAAAATCGACAAATGTTGTTTTCCATCAAAAATCAGGTGTTCGTATACTTCGTCGCTGATGATGAAGATGCCGGTGTCTTTCACTATTTCCTGCAACGCAGAAATATCTTCTTCCTGCAACAGGCTTCCGGTTGGATTATGCGGCGAGTTAATGATGATCGCTTTCGTTTTTTCATTTATCGCATTTTTTACATCGGCCCAGTTGATCCGGTAATCCGGGAAGCTCAACGGGAGACGTATTGCAACGGCACCATTGACCTCGATGTTTGGAATATAGCTATCATATGCCGGTTCAAATACGATCACTTCGTCCCCTTTTTGAAGGATAGTGGTGAATGCTGTGTAAATGGCGTACGTACCGCCGGGCGTGATGGTGATTTGCATTTCCGGATCCACATCGGTTCCATATAAGTCATGCATTTTTTCAGCCAGCCGTTCCCTTAAGAGCGGCAACCCATTCATGTGAACGTATTGATTGTACCCGTTGTTCATCGCCGCCGTTACAAGCGAAGTCAGCCTTTCGTCCATTAAAAAATCAGGAAAACCCTGGCCGAGATTAATGGCCTTATGTTCTGCAGCCAAAGAACTGATGACAGTGAAAATGGTAGTGCCTACGTTGGGCAATTTGCTTTGGATGGAAAGATGCAAGTGTTGAAATGCTTTGTTGTGCGAGGCAAAAATACAGCTTTAGTTGCGGGTTAGGATTATGAGTTGCGGGTTATAAAACACTTTTATAATTTACGGCTTCGTTTCACCGCAGAGAAAAGAGTTGCAGAGATTTCACGGAGATTTTTATACCTCTGCGAAAACCCCATTTACTCCTTTCTCTGCTGTAAAAGAAAAACTGCCAGGTTTACGGAAACCAACCCATAATCCATAACGCACAATGCGCAACCGGTAGTTCCGCAACGCCAATATTAATAACGGAAACGACCAAAACAGCCTCGACAGCCAGATCGTTGCTTTCTGAAAAAGCGCTGCGTTCGGAGCCGGATCTGCATTTGTTTTGCCAAATACGGGCGATACCGAACCAAACATATATCCGAAACCTGATTGTATGGTTGGTTTGTAATATTGTTTCAGGCTCCCCGTCATCGTTTGCCAATTTATAGACGACCGCTGTTCCTTGCTCATAACGGGTTCAAGATTGGGATCAAAAAAATACCAGCTATTATTTGCTTTAAGTTCAAGCGCATAATGATGCGGAAAGCCTATTGAGCGGTAATCAATGTTTTTGCGGCGCGCAACTGTCATCATAACGATTACTTGTTGTGAACACGCGGCAAATGGATGCTGTATGATTTCTTCCGGCAGCACTTTGCAGGCAAGTCCCCTTCCAAAAAGCACTTCTCCTGTTGCCGCCAGCCAGTTTTCCTTTAACGTGAATTGCGAAAATCCGTGGTAAAATCTTTTGGAGATAATCTTTTCCAATAACATTAAATATTCTGCTGATCGTTGTGCAATATGTTGAATGTTTGCCAGGCTATCGGTATGTTGCTCCAGCTTTTGAATGCTGTTGATATAATAAAGTTCCGGAGAAAAGAGTTCCTCCCGATCGTATTGAAAATCCTGGTTTATATTTTTATCAATAAAATTAGGGGCGATAAATAACACTGTAAAAAAGATCAATATAGTTTTTATCATAGCAGTCTCTTATTGGTTGAAAAAAGAATGCGCCGCTTCGGAAAAAGGGTACCCTTTCCTAACGTAATAAAAAACACATTATTGTATTTACAGATATTTGTCGCCTTTGATCCGCTTGATTTCTGCAACATATTCCTTTATCTGCTGTTCATTTTCCTTTTTGCAGATAAGCAAAACATCGTGAGTATCTACTATAATGAAGTCGTCAATCCCCTGTAGGACCACGAGTTTTTTATGATCGGCGTGTACCATATTGTTGGTAGCATCGAGTACGAATACATTTTCACCGCCGACGGCATTTGACAAATAATCTTTGTCGAAGGTTTCGTAGGCGCTCGCCCAGGTTCCGAGATCGCTCCAGCCAAAAGATGCGGGAATAACATACACGTTATCGGCCTTTTCCATCACGCCATAGTCGATAGAAATATTTACACATTGCGGATAAATGCGCTCAATGGCTTCTGTTTCTTCCGGTGTATTGAAATTGACGCGCTCCGCGTCAAAAACTTCATGCATTTCCGGAAGGTATTTTTCAAATGCGGCAACGATATTTTTAACTTCCCAAACAAAGATCCCTGCGTTCCATAAAAAATCTCCGCTGGCAATGAATGTTTTCGCCAGGTCGAGATCGGGCTTTTCGGTGAACGTTTTTACTTTGAATACATTCTCGCTTACGGCAAACGATTCGTACTGGATGTAGCCATAGCCTGTATTTGGATTGAGTGGTTTGATACCCAATGTTACCAAGGCTTTGATGTGTGAAGTAAAATGCAAAGCATCAAGGCAAATATTTTTGAATGTGTCGGGGTCTGTCACCAGGTGATCCGCTGGCGCACAAATCAGGTTGGCGTTGGGATTGAGTTGTTGTAATTTATACGAAATATAAGCTACGCAAGGCGCCGTATTTTTCCTGGAAGGCTCCGATAAAATATTGGCGGCAGGAAGCCCGGGCAACTGCTTTGCTACAATATCCGTGTATTGCGCAGATGTGACGATGTAGATATTTTCATTCGGAATAAATTTCAGGAAGCGGTCATATGTCGCCTGTATCAACGTGCGGCCGGTATTTAAAATATCCAGGAATTGCTTGGGATAATTTGTCCTGCTCATCGGCCAGAATCTGCTACCGATACCGCCTGCCATGATGGCCACATAATTGTTCTTATCTAACACGCTCATTGTTGTTGTTTTATATAATGCCTTCTCTTACGAGATCGTGCAGGTGAATGATACCTGCGTATTTATTGTTCTTTGTAACTATCAGTTGACTGATATTATTTGACTTCATTTTTTCAAATGCCTCCATCGCCAGTTCTTCCGCTTCGATAATTTTAGGTGTATTGCTCATAATGTCGGCTGCAGTGAGCGTTGTAAGCATGTCATATTTTTCCAACATTCTGCGAACGTCGCCATCGGTCACGATACCGATCACGTTGTTTTCTTCATCAACCACAGCAGCAGCGCCAAGGCGTTTCTTTGTGATTTCCATGATCACCAGCTTGATGGGCGTATCGGTTTTTACAAAAGGATTTTCGGAAGGAAGAACCAGGTCATTTACCCGTAAATATAATTTTTTTCCAAGTGCGCCACCGGGATGAAATTTTGCAAAATCATCAGAATTGAATCCTTTCGTTTCCATCAGGCATACTGCCAAAGCATCGCCCATCACCATTTGAGCCGTAGTGCTGGTGGTGGGTGCAAGATTGTTCGGACAAGCTTCCTGGATAATTGATGTGTTCAACACGATATCGCTGTGTTGGGCGAGATAGGATTGCATATTACCCACCATTCCGATAAGAATGTTGCCGAAGTTCTTCACCAGCGGCAGCAAAACTTTTATTTCCGGGCTATCGCCGCTCTTGCTGATGAGTAGTACCACATCACTTTCCTGTATCATGCCCAAGTCGCCATGGATGGCATCTGCAGCATGCATAAACAAAGCGGGCGTTCCTGTACTGTTCATGGTGGCAACGATTTTTTGTGCCACGATGGCGCTTTTTCCGATGCCGCCGATCACTACGCGTCCCTTACAGGAAATGAGTACCTGCACAGCTTTAGCGAATGACTCATCAATAAATGCCGACAGTGCGGCAATAGAAGCCGCCTGCAACTCTATGCTGCGCCGGGCACTTTGTATGATAATATCTTTATTCATAGCTGTTCTGGAGCGGCAAACCTAGTTTAAATATGCCACAGATTGCACAGATTTTACTGGATTTTTATCCGGGCGCTTTTCCGCTGATGATGAGGAACCGGCAGATTTTTTTCCTGTTTGATTGATTCATGTTTTTTCATCATTACAAAGAATGAACGATCTAATTGTTTTCTTTGGATTACTTCGTTCCCCGGAATGACGAAAAACTAAAATGTAGCCACATATTAACGGGTAAATTTACATGCAAATATATTTTAATAAACATGCACTTTCTGCGTTTTTTATGGTAACTTAAATGGCTATTTAAGGTTTGTTAAATATTTGTTTTAAGGTGGTTTCCTGCCGACGCCGATTTGATATTCCAGGGCGGGAAGAGTAACTTCGTTGCCCTTATGAAAAAACCGTTTTAAACAAAATTGCCCGGTTGGCCCTTTAAAGGGTGAGGGTACCAAAATTATGGCTACAGTTAAATCAACATCCAAAACAATAAAAAAGCCCGCTGCCAAAAAAGCGGCTATTGCTACAAAAACTTCTATCAATATTTCCGGCGACCTGGCGGAGAAGCTGCAGGACAATTTTGGCTTCGACGGTTTTAAAGGTCCGCAGGAAAAAATCATTCAAAATTTACTGGCAGGCAACGACACCTTCGTGATCATGCCAACAGGTGGAGGGAAAAGTCTTTGCTACCAGTTGCCCGCCATGGTAAGCGAAGGCGTGGCGATCATTGTTTCTCCGCTCATCGCACTGATGAAGAACCAGGTGGATCTGGTTCGCAGCTACAGCAGCAAAGACGACGTGGCGCATTTTTTAAACAGCACGCTTAACAAGGGACAACAAAAGGTTGTGAAAGATGATCTTACCAGCGGCAAAACCAAAATGCTGTATGTGGCACCGGAAACGCTGACCAAAGAAGACAATATCAATTTTTTCAAGGAACTCAGAATCTCATTTTTTGCGGTAGATGAAGCACATTGTATTTCAGAATGGGGCCACGACTTTCGTCCGGAATACCGCCGTTTAAAAGAAATGATGGATCTGATCAATCCTGATGTTCCCATAATCGCACTAACAGCAACGGCTACACCAAAAGTGCAGAGCGACATTGTGAAGAATCTCGGCCTTCGTAATCCGGAAATCTTCATTTCGTCCTTCAACAGGGGAAATTTGTATTATGAGATCTTGCCGAAAGTAAATCTCGATCAAACGAATAAAAGCATCGTTCGCTTTATCCAGCAGCACAAAAATAAAAGCGGTATTATTTATACGCTCAACAGGAAAACTACCGAAGAACTCGCCGCAATGCTGATGGCAAACGGCATCAAAGCAGTGGCATATCACGCAGGGCTTGATGCAAAACTCCGCGCCAAAAGACAAGATGAATTTTTAAACGAAGATGTGGCCGTGATCGTTGCTACCATTGCCTTTGGCATGGGCATCGACAAGCCGGATGTACGTTTTGTGATTCACTACAATATTCCAAAATCAATTGAAAATTATTACCAGGAAACCGGTCGTGCGGGCAGAGATGGAATGGAAGGAAAATGTATCCTGTATTATTCCCACAAAGACGTTGCAAAACTCGAACACCTTATGCGCGACAAGCCACTAAGCGAACGTGAAGTAGGTGCACAGCTGATCAACGAAACCGTGTCGTATGCAGAAAGCAGCGTGTGCCGCCGCAAAACCCTTCTTTATTATTTTGGCGAAGAATACAACGATGATAAAAGCTGCGGTCATTGCGACAACTGCTTGAACCCAAAAGAAAAAGTGGAAGCCAAAGCAGAAGCCGTTACAGCACTAAAAGTGATCAACGCATTGGGCGAGCAATTTGCCATCGAATATACCATCCTTATTCTTACAGGAAAAGCAACACCACAGGTGCAGATGTTCCGGCACGAAGCGCTGGATGTTTTTGCCAGCGGCAACGACAAGGATCCTAATTTCTGGAGCAGCCTTATCAGGCAGATGTTGCTGGAAGGTTTGCTGGAAAAGGATATTGTGGAATATGGCGTTTTGAAGATCACCAAAAAAGGGCAGGCATTTTTGAAAAAACCGGCATCCTTTAAGATCGTACTCAACAATCTTTTTGAAGATGCCAATGCCGATGACGAAGCCGGCGAACCGCTTGCTGCTGATAGCGGTGCCGTGGATGAAAAATTATTTGAGCAACTGAAAGAATTGCGCAAGAAAGTTTCCAAAGAAAAAAACCTTCCGCCATTCGTGATCTTCCTGGAAAGTTCTTTGGAAGATATGGCAACGATGTATCCTACTACGATGGCAGAGCTGGAAAAGATCAGCGGTGTAAGCAAAGGAAAATCTTTACGCTATGGTAAGCCATTTTTGGATGTGATCATTAAATATGTAGAAGAAAATGATGTGATCCGCCCGGATGATTTTGTAATGAAAAGTGTGGTGAACAGGAACAACAACAAGATCTTTATCATTCAGAATGTAGACAAAAAGATCGGACTGGAAACCATCGCAAAAAACAAGGAACTGCGCATCGACGAATTGCTGGAAGAAATGGAAACCATCGTTGCCAGCGGCACCAAGCTCAATCTTGATTATGCCATCGATGAAATGGTAGATGAATATGAGCAGGAAGAGATCATGGATTATTTTAAAAACTGCGAAACATCATCCCTGCAAATTGCACAGGAAGAAATGGCGGACAGCAATTTTACATGGGAGCAGCTGAAGGTGATGCGGATTAAGTTTTTATGCGTGTATGGGAATTAGTGAATAATGTGGGATAATAAGGATATCATCATAAGTCACCCACAAATCGCTGCGTCATAAACAATTGATTATAAACAATTTAAAATATTTATTAAATAATTCAATTTATTTTAAAATAGTATACTATATTTGCTGTGCTCATCTTACCAAATATAGGAAGAAAGAGTTTCGAAGCTCGATACATCACGAAGTGTACCGAGCTTTGCGTTTTAATAGACTTTGGATAATCGATTTTTGTATTTTTTTTCCAGGTTTTTCTTTGTTCCTGATAAAGTGACATAAAATGCGGTTAAGAGGTAATAGTCTTGCATACTTCTTTGAGGGAGTAAGACGATTACATAATTTCTGGTTTTATTGTAAATATATGTTTTGATTTCATCTTGTCTTTTTAATTGATTTCTCTCCTCAGCACTAAAGACTAAGATTTCTTCTTTAATGGACTCGTTAATGTAAGGTAATATCCAATGGAGACGTTTTGATCTTTCCGCTTCAAAATATCTTCTTTTAAATTTCCTTCCGCTATCGTCCTTTTCTTCTATACTCTCCTTTGTTAAATGATCAAATAATATTTCCATTCCATCCTGCCCTTCTTTTTTTATCGGTCTTATCATTTTTCCGCGAAATTTAAAATCAACATTTTCTTGGATATCCCTATTGAAAATTGCACGCAAAGATTTTGTTCGCGCATTTTCATCTAAATAAGCGAATTCTAAAAAATCAGGATATCTTTTCTCGAAATTAAATGGCATGAAATCTATTTGAGATCTATAAAAAAGAGGTTAAACTTATCGTCCTCTTTGGATGTAGATCGTGTTAATGGTAGTTTACTATGATTTTTAATTTTATTTATAATTTGAACTTTCGCTATCATTTTGTTACTTCCTGTTAAATTATAGCCTAAGGCTCCCGTTATAATATCTGTTAGTTGCATTAACTCACTTTCATGGGACCTTATATTTTGAAGGGTTCTAACAGATAAATACTGATAATTTAAATACTCTTTGAGGCCTTGCACTTTTTGGGCGCTTCTGGTATCTTTTATATCGAGATAAATGTTGTAATTTGACTCTGGTGAAATTTTCTTATTAAGCAACTGATAATACATTTTATAATAAAAATCATCATGACTCTGGTTAAAATTGTCGTGGTTGATTTTTGACTTATCTATAACGATTGCTCTATATTGCAAATCAGTTGCGAAAAAATAATCTATCAATTCCGAATAAAGAGGATAACTAGATTTTGACAGTGCTGACCATTTTACTTCTACTTTCAGCCTGTGTTTTATTTTTATATTCCTTATCGCTTCATGGTGCATTTTCACTTGATTATAGGGTGAACTTACATAACCAATCAACATGAATTTTTGGCCATCGCTTTCCAAATGACAACTTTCGTCACAATAAAAATTAAAGGTTTTGTTTGCCATTTTTACTTTTTTTAAAATGAATACTTTCTCTTTAACAGCACGAAACCCCAGCTATGCCAGGGTTTCTTTTAGAAAAGTATTATTAACTAAGATCCGCAACTCACACAACCATCTTCCATCGTACAAGTTCCGCCATTCAACAATGACTCATCAATCGTTGTTTCAATGTTGATGCTATTGTCGGCATTCACATTTTCCAGCTGCTTGTTTTCTACCAATGGCTCTGCTGTTTTGCCTCCTTGTTTTTCAACGGTGAACTGAACCGCTTGTGCAGCAGCTTTGCTACGCAGGTAATACATGCCTGTTTTCAAACCCTTTCTCCAGCCGTAGAAATGCATGGAAGTGAGCTTGCTGCTTGTTGGCGCATCTACAAACAAGTTGAGCGATTGCGATTGGCAGATATAGGCACCCCTGTCGGCAGCCATGTCGATGATATTGCGTTGTTTGATTTCCCAGACTGTTTTGTAAATTTCTTTTACTTCGTCCGGTATGCCCACGATATTTTGAATAGAACCATTGTGGCTAATGATCTGTTGTTTCATGTCATCGTTCCACAAATTCAGTTCAACAAGATCTTTCAGTAAATGTTTATTCACTACCACAAATTCACCGCTCAATACACGACGAACGTAGATGTTGGATGTATATGGCTCAAAACATTCGTTGTTGCCAAGGATCTGAGATGTAGATGCGGTAGGCATTGGCGCTACGAGCAATGAATTGCGAACGCCGTGTTTCAATACTTCTGCTTTCAATGTGTACCAATCCCAACGCAAGGTTGGCTCTACGTTCCACATATCAAACTGGAAGATTGCTTTTGAAACCGGTGAACCTGCATATGTTTCGTAAGGCCCGTCTACTTTTGCAAGATCTTTACTTGCTGTCATTGCCGCGAAGTAAATTGTTTCAAAAATTTCTTTGTTAAGTTGTTTTGCTTCATCACTTTCGAAAGGCAAACGCAGCAATATAAACACATCGGCCAACCCCTGAACGCCAAGGCCGATCGGACGATGACGAAGGTTGGATCTTTCTGCTTCTTCAACCGGGTAGTAATTGTTATCGATGATCTTATTGAGGTTGATGGCTGCCTGGTAAGTTACTTCGTATAATTTATCGTGATTGAATTCGCCGTTCAATACAAAGCGAGGCAATGCCAATGACGCAAGATTACACACCGCGATTTCATCAGGCGATGTATATTCCATGATCTCTGTGCAGAGGTTGGAACTTTTGATCGTACCGAGGTTTTGCTGGTTGCTCTTGCTGTTTGCCGCATCCTTGTATAATAAATATGGAGTGCCGGTTTCGATCTGTGCATCTAAAATAGCAAACCAAAGATCCTGTGCTTTGATCGTTTTTCTCTGTCTTCCTTCTGCTTCGTATTTTTCGTATAATTTTTCAAATTCTTCGCCGTAGCAATCCTGCAATCCTGGTGCTTCGTTCGGGCAGAACAAGCTCCATTGGCCATCTGCTTCCACACGTTTCATGAAGAGATCGCAGATCCACAATGCATAAAACAAATCACGCGCGCGCATTTCTTCTTTACCGTGATTTTTACGAAGATCCAGGAAATCAAAAACATCTGCGTGCCACGGTTCAAGATAGATTGCGAAAGCGCCTTTGCGTTTTCCGCCGCCCTGGTCTACGTAACGTGCAGTATCATTGAATACTTTCAACATCGGGATGATACCATTGCTGGTGCCGTTTGTGCCGCCGATGTAGCTGCCGGTTGCACGGATGTTGTGGATCGCTAAACCAATACCACCGGCACTTTGAGAGATCTTGGCTGTTTGTTTCAATGTATCGTAAATGCCCTCGATGCTGTCATCTTTCATGGTCAGCAAAAAGCATGAACTCATCTGTGGTTTTGGAGAACCGGCATTGAACAAAGTAGGGGTAGCATGTGTGAACCATCTTTCGCTCATCAGATGATACGTTTTGATAGCCGCTTCGATATCGGTTTTATGAATACCGATTGCAACGCGCATGTACATGTGCTGCGGACGTTCAACGATCTTGCCGTCTAGTTTTAAGAGGTAAGATTTTTCCAGTGTTTTAAACCCGAAGTAATCGAAACCGTAATCGCGATCGTAGATGATCGTTGAATCGAGCAATTCGGAATTTGTTGCGATGATCTCTGCAACGTCATCGGCCAGCAACGGCAGGTGTTTGCCGGTTTTTGAATCCACGCACTCATACAATAATTTCATTGTCTGAGAAAAGCTCTTTGTAGTATTCTTGTGCAGGTTGCTCACAGCGATGCGACTCGCAAGCGACGCATAGTCGGGATGCTTTACCGTTAACGATGCGGCGGTTTCTGCGGCAAGGTTATCCAGTTCTGTGGTCGTTACACCATCATAGAGTCCTTCAATCACTTTTTTTGCAACGTCCACTGCGTTCACAAAACGCCTGTCGAGGCTGTAACAAAGTTTCTCTATGCGTGCAGTAATTTTGTCAAATTTTACGCTTTCTTTTTTTCCGTCTCTTTTAATTACCTGCATAAATTATATATTTTGATGTGTTAGTAGTCCTTTTGTAATTAATAGTGAATAATTAATAATTTTTTCAACTCAAAAATCTGTTCTGTTTTTATCGTTCTTTCCGGCCCTAAGGAATTATTCACTATTATTTCTTAAAGAGTCAACTTCCCTCATGAAGACTTTCCGTCCTTCTTCATGTTCGTGCTTTGGTTTATAAAAATTAGGTGGTGTTTGGCTTAGCAAATCTGCAATCCCGTCCGGTTTAAAGACTGGGAGGTGTTGCAACTTTGTGCGCCTTTGTGTCTTCGTGCCTTTGTGGTTCCTAAAAATCTTCGTCTACTGAAAATGCCTGTGCTTCTTTGTTTCCGCCGATAACGCCCGCTTTCTGATAATCTCCTACCCGTTTTTCAAAGAAGTTTGTTTTGCCTTCCAGCGAGATCATTTCCATGAAATCGAATGGATTGGTGGAGTTGAACATTTTTGGATAGCCCAACTCTCCCAGCCATCTGTCGGCTACAAATTCTATGTATTGTTTCATGAGGTCGGCATTCATCCCGATAAGCTTAACGGGTAATGCTTCGCTGATAAATTCTTTTTCAATTTCAACCGCATCCGCGATGATCTTATATACTTGCTCCTGCGATAATTTGTTGCTTAACATTCCATATAGCAGGCAGGCAAATTCACAATGCAGGCCTTCATCGCGACTAATGAGCTCATTGCTGAAAGTCAGTCCCGGCATGAGGCCGCGTTTTTTCAGCCAAAAGATCGAGCAGAAACTTCCGCTGAAGAAGATGCCTTCCACTGCGGCAAATGCTACGAGGCGTTCTGCAAAAGTTCCGCCTTCGATCCAGCGCAAGGCCCATTCTGCTTTTTTCTTTACCGCCGGAACTGTGTCGATGGCGTGGAACAAACGGTCTTTTTCTGCCGGATCCTTTATATAAGTGTCGATCAGTAATGCATAGGTTTCGCTGTGGATGTTTTCCATCATGATCTGGAAACCGTAAAAACAGCGGGCTTCCGGAAGCTGCACTTCGCTCATGAAATTAACCGCAAGGTTTTCATTTACGATGCCATCGCTTGCAGCGAAGAAGGCCAGGATATGGGAAATGAAATGACGCTCCCCGTCGTTCATAGCGTTCCAGTCTTTCATGTCGCTGCTCAGATCGATCTCTTCAGCGGTCCAGAAACTGGCTTCGTGCTTTTTATATTGTTCCCAGATCTTCGGATAGTTGATAGGCAGGATAACAAAACGATCCTTGTTTTCTTTTAATAAAAGTTCTTCTGTTTCCTGCATGACCTTATTGAATAAATATTATTAAACCGTTATGTTTTTTATTTCCGGCCCATGAATAAATTCGTTTTGAATTGACGTTCAGGCCATTGGGTATTTTTACTTTTTAAACCCGCTTTTTTTCTCGTGTTTTACCGGTCAAAAACCCTCTATGCAATAATACAAATGAAATAAAAAAAATATTTTAAAAGTTATTAAGAGGCTGTGCAGAAAAGCGGAAAAATGCGGCGGTTGTTGCATTTCAGCGCGTGGAAAAATTAAAAAATAAATGTTTAGGTTTTTCAATGTTAATGTTGTAAAAACACTATGTTTTGATGTGGCTATCATTCATAAAAACCGACAAAGCCCTTTACTGGCCTGACTTCCTACGTTGCCGGGGTTTAAAGTTTTGCCGGATTAAATGTAAGGACCTGAATTGTACGCAACTAAAGTTTGGTAACAATGGAGGGCTGTTTTTGTAAGAAAAGCCTGTTTATAATATTGCGCTTGCGAAACCTCTAATTCTATATTCCTGTACCTTCCCTTGTTTTCATATTTGCACCGGCAAACACCCATATACCAATTGTTTCCTTCTTGTGCAGGAAGCACCTGATACTGGGCAAGTTTAACCTCACCATTAACGGGTTTTTAAACCCTGAAATCCCGTAATCAGCAACGCTTTAGCGATCAGAAAAACATAAAACGCCTAAAAAAGTCTTTGTTTTTTTAGGCTGTTTGCTATTTTTTCCCTTATTTTTGCAGCCCCTTCGGGGATTTCGCTGCAAAGCGAAGATGGTGCGGTAGCTCAGTTGGTAGAGCAATGGACTGAAAATCCATGTGTCGCCGGTTCAATCCCGGCTCACACCACAAGACAGGTAAGGCTTTGAAGCAGATTTGCTCAAAGCCTTTTTTCTTTACTACAACAACCCTACAACAAAATTTCTAAATAAACATTTGGTACATAGATCGTATAAAAACAATGTGAACTTTGATTTGTAGCTTTTCGGCCGAAACATTTGTAGAAAAAAAATTTTAAGAAACCAAATTAAATAAGATTTGTCCTGATTATATGGAACTTTAAAATTTTATATTACTAAATAGGTTTCTCTAAATGAAATTTTCTGAAACTACGCCATTTTCAGTTGATTTCAAGTTATAGAGCGTACATGGAATTCCGTCATTTTCTAATTTTCTTTTAAAGAATTTCGCTTGCACTGAATCGTGAGTAGCTAGAATGATCTGAAATCCATAGTCAGCGATATAATCTCTCAAAACATCAAACACACTTGCAGCATGAACTAGATCATGATGTTGAGTAGGATCATCTAATAAAAGGGCTCGCCAAGGACTCCACTGATAAGTTTGTGCCATTGCCAAAAGCAGACTGAATTGAACATCTGTTATTTGGGCCTCACTTGCCACATGGGAGACTTGAACTTGGCTATTATGCAAGGGGACTTTTATTTCCGCGTAATTCTTTTTGTAATGTTGATAACTAGATATGCTTGTTTTAGCAAACCTTGGATCAACCGTCAGCCGATTTAATATTCGGCTTAAAGTCGGATTTATGGCTTCCAATCTAGTATTGATTGTGCGAATTTCTATTGCCAAATTTCTTGCAAAATTATTTATAATCTCGCTACTGCTTTGAGCCGCGATCAATTTATTTTGTGTTGCTGAGTTTTCATTTTGAAGTTTGAGAGTAAACTCTTCTTCTGAAAGTCCACTTGAAAGTTGTTTAATTGGAAAATCCGCTCAATGTGACCACCTCTTTCAGGACGAGTCAAAGACAAGAAAGCTCAGGATTACAAACACCAGATCAAGCAACTTGAGAAGGTCCTTGAGTATGCTAATCTCAAGATCCTTGGCTTGGAAACGATGATCAAGGTGACAGAAGAAGACCTTCAAATCAAGATCAGAAAAAAGCTTGGTACCAAACGGTCAAAAAAATAAAGCAAGCTTATCCCTCCATAAGCCTGGAGAAGCTTTGCGGACTGTTTGGTGTAACCCGGCAGGCTTATTACGAAGCATATAATTACGAAAAGAAAACCAGCATTGCGCACATGATCGTACTGCGATTGGTACAAGATTTAAGAGATGCTATGCCGATGCTAGGTACACGTAAAACCTTTTTTAAGATTGAACCGATGCTGAAAGATCACGGCATAAAAATGGGGCGCGATCAGCTTTTTGATTTACTGCGCTTCCATGGAATGCTTATCCGGCGCAGGAAACGCAGCATTGTTACAACAGATTCTTTCCATTGGTTAAAAAAATATCCGAACCTTGTTGAAGATGTATCAGTGTATGCATCGGAACAAGTATGGGTGTCTGATATAACTTATATCAAAACAATTGAAGGTTACAGCTATCTATCATTAATCACCGATGCTTACTCGCGGAAAATTGTCGGTCACTGTTTGTATCCAAGTCTGGGAAGCGCAGGATGTATTGAAGCATTGAATATGGCTTTGTCTAATCGATTGTTTCTTGAAAGAACGTTGGTGCATCATTCTGATCGCGGAGTTCAGTACTGTTCAGGCAACTATGTAGACATACTTATGCAGAACAATGTGGCAATCAGCATGACGCAAAATGGAAGCCCTTACGAAAATGCATTGGCAGAACGAATGAATGGAATTATTAAGTCGGAATTTATCCCAAGACGATGTTACCAGAACCATAACGAAGCGAAAATAGCCATTGACAGGATTATAGGTATCTATAATCAGCAACGGCCACATAGCAGCTTAAACTATTTGACACCAGATGCTGCTTATGAAAATACCGGTCAAATACAAAAGAGATGGAAGAATTACCCAAAGATTCCATCAAACAAAGCAATTGAAATGTAAATTTGAGTGTAAAGTAAATACTAGGATTATCTATTAACCGTGTAAGGTTTTTTCAGGACGAGTCATACACTCATTTTCTACATCTTTTGTAAAATAAGAACTGGTCACTAGAATTCCATGCCGAACTTTCTGCCGGTAGGCAACAGCAGAAAAGCAGCGAATAGTTTCAACACCTACTTTTGAATTGTAGCGTTTACATTCAACCAAAGCACGGAATGGTGTCCCATCATCTAAAACCTTTTCCATACTCATATCGAATCCGCCATCCCGAGTTTGTTGAGTTAACAAGACCTTATATCGATGAAATCTGAATAATTCAGCTATTACCTCTTCAAATTTTCGTGGAGAAATCGTTTTTAAGAGATCTTCATTTTGATAAAAATCATTAATAATCGCTTGAATATTATTGCTCCCAACCCTAACGATCACGCCGCTATGCTCTTCTATTTTATCCTCAAACGCAACGTCGCTGTCGTCCGGTATTAAATAGCTCTGCATGTAACGTGAAAAAGGAAACGATTCACTTAGAATAGACGTATAAGGTTGTTGCAACAAATTCGTGATAGCCGACATCTTTTCAAGATGGTTCGACGCAAATAGACTGGCAGCAGAAATTGAGCCCAGATGATTTTTTACGTCGACGAAATCCGTCACAAAACGAGGTTTAGCTGCGGTCTGAAGTTTTTCTAATATGTCGATAGGCTTCGAAAAATCTGTCAACGCTTTATACTGTGCGAACGGAACTGACATGCCAGGCACAGAACTCCTTAACCGGTTATTCCATTCCGTGAAATTATCAATAGATCTTAGTAATCCGTTTTTGAATGGGGAGGCAGAGAGTTTGGCTAATGCGTCTTGAATTGCAAGATAATTTTTGCTGACGGAAAATTTTTCAATAACAGCATTTCTTACATTTAGTTGACGAAACTTTTCCTGGGTCTGCATCAATTTTGATAGTTGATCGTTCATATTTGATCCGTTTGATGCAAAATTAGTTATTCGCTTCGGAGATGTATTAAACAGTCTTTCAACAAAAATGCCTCATAACGAATTGGACGACTAGAGTTCATATATAGAAAATCTAACCCTTTTTAAATAAGTATCGAACAAGTGATGAAACTTACTTCTCTGGATTTTTCAACGCTGCTAGAATATGACGGGTTTTCTCAACATGAAATTCAACAGGTGAAGAACTCGAATTCAAATTAGAATCAATCTCAGATGTAAAAGTTTGCTTCTAAAAAATATCAATGAAAAAGAGCCGAAATAGTTTCGGCTCTTTCTAAAAATAATGATTCCGGTGTAAAATACTTTATATCAATCTAGCAATTAAAAATGTTCTAAGAAAATCTTAGGCTTTAACTCTAAATTTTAAAGACTGATAACATTGCATTAATTTATCCTATTAATACGGATTTAAAGAAATAGTAGAACACACATAGAATCCAAATACCGCTAATACTAAAATGATGATTTTTAATACCATATCACGTTTGCTTACATATAATCCAACAACGAGCGTTATCAAAAAAAATACAGGCAGTATATAGCTGTAGTCTCCATACCTTACTAATAACTCGTGCCATTTAGGTTCTCCTGTCCTTAATGCGGACTTTAAAAAATATAACCCGGAAATTATTGCAAGCTGCAAAACGCAAGTGGTGATTAAAACAAAATATCTCATTTAAAAACGTTTAATAGTTATTGAAAGCTCTAAAATTCCAAACAAAAATTTTGATTTTGGGGGAATAATACAATCCAACTTCGACTTCATCGTGTGTAGTAATATTCCGATAGTTTCCATTATATCGCGAGTAATATCCAACCTGTGGATCAGTTCCTATATAACTTGTGGAATATGGATTAGTGGATCGATCCCATAAACGCGTGGGCAATCCTCTAAAATTTCCTTGAACAATATGAATAGCATTTTCTGTCACTTGACTAACGACCTGAACATGATGAGCATTTGATGCGCCTGGGTTATAGTGTAAAATCAAGTCTCCGGCAGCAACCTCGTTTCTATCTGTAAATCCCAGCTAAACTGACCCCCTCTCGCCATTTCAAATTGACCCCCTAAAAAACGATTTCAAAAAGGTCCTAAAAAAAAGCCTGCTAAAGAGGA
>JAATFP010000090.1 GCA_015655125.1 Chitinophagales bacterium
CAGCTGCATACCAATGATTGTATTGCCATACGCCGGTAAACATCATAAATTCCCCTACAAATGCATTCGTGAGCGGCAACGCAATATTTGCAAGCGCAATGATCACCAGCAAAATAGTAAGCGCCGGCGCTTTGTGCGCCACACCGCCCAATTTTGATATCTCTTTCACTCCCGTTTTTTTCTCCAGTAAATCCACCACGATCCACAATCCGATAATGTTGATACCATGGTTGAACATTTGCAGCAACACACCCTGCAAGCTGATCGTATTCATTGCAAATATCGCTGCACACATCAGGCCGATATGCGCAATGGATGAATAAGCCACCAGCTTTTTAATATTATCCTGCACCATCGCGATGCAGCTTGCATAAATAATACCGGCGACAGAAAGGATCATCACAATGTGTGCATAGTCTTTCGATGCAACCGGGAAAACGGGGAGGAGCCAGCGGATGATACCAAACAATCCCATCTTCACCATGATGCCGCTCAGCACCATCGTAACGGAAGTAGGCGATTGGTCATAAGCATCCGGCTGCCATGTATGAAAAGGAAAGATCGGCATCTTTATGGCAAATGCTATGAAAAACAGCCAGAACAGCCATTGCTGGTCGCTGGCGGAAAGCCCTGCATGATAAAAAGCATTCATTGCAAATGAATGCGCCGATTGCGTGCCATCTTCAAATAAGCGGCCGGGTGTGTGCAGGTAAACGTAAATGATACCAACAAGCATCAGTAATGAACCTGCAAACGTGTACACGAAAAATTTGAAGGTTGCCTGTATCCTTTTTTCACCGCCCCAGCGGCTGCATAAAAAGTATACAGGTATCAAAGCGAGTTCCCAGTAGAAATAAAATAACAATGCATCCATCGCACAAAAAACACCCATGAGGCCCGCCTGTGTTAACAACATCAAACCATAAAACGCCGCCTGGTTTTTATAATTGTTTTTATAAGTTGCTACAAAAATGATCGGAAAGGAAAGCGAAGTAAGCAACGTAAGCATCCGGCCGGTTGAATCCAGTCCTACGAAATAAGTGCTGCCCAGATATTTCATCCAGATATAACTTACCCGGTTGTAGGTTGCAAATTTTTCGTCCGCATAGCAAAGGCTGATCAGCGAAACGGCCAGCGTGGCGATGGAAGCAAACAATGCGACATTCTTCACCGTATTGCCCTTGCGAATAAAAAAACACAGTAGCCCTGCCAGCATCGGGACCAATATCAATAACTCAGGAAATGTAATGTAAGTACCCAACATTTAAATATTTTTTACAAAAAATTGTATGATAAATAAAACCAGCATTCCTATCACCATCAGTAAAACATAGGCGCCCACCTGGCCGCTTTGCAACCAACGCAGCTGGCGGCTTCCATAGTTGATGCTTTTGCCCACACCGTTCACAATTCCATCTATGCCTTTCTTTTCGATAATATTATTGAAGAAAACGCTTATTGATCTCAACGGTTTTACAATGACCGCATCATACAATTCATCTACGTACCATTTGTTCTCCAGCACTTTTCCAAGTCCGGTAGCAGCCTTGTCCGTTTTTTGATACCTGCTGTATTTGCCGATCGCATACGACAAGGCAATAAGCGCAAGTACGACCGATGTTCCCATTAAAATATATTCCGTGTTGTGCGACAGCGTTTCCTGATGCCCACGTGCCCCAAGATATGTGGTGGTTTGTGCAAACACCGGTGCAAGAAATTCTCCGAGCTTATGACCGCCATGCATGAATACGTCCGGAATACCCACCAGGCCACCGGTTACAGCGAGTATTGCCAGAACGATCAGCGGGAAAGTGATGGGTGCCGGGCTTTCATGCAGATGATGTTCCTGCTCGTGCGTGCCGCGGAATTTCCCGAGGAATGTCAGTCCGTATAAACGGAACATGTAAAATGCCGTCATCGTCGCACCGATCACGCCTACGATCCAGAAAACGGGACTGGCTTCGTATGCTGCTGCGAGAATTTCATCTTTACTGAAGAAACCGGAGAACGGCGGAATCCCCGCAATAGCGATACAGCCCAATAAAAAAGTAATGTGCGTAATCTTCATGTGCTTCTTCAATCCGCCCATATTGCGCATGTCCTGCTCGCCACCCATCGCGTGAATAACGCTACCTGCGCCGAGGAACAATAACGCTTTGAAGAAAGCATGTGTCATCACGTGAAAAACGGCACCGGTATAAGCGCCTGCGCCGAGGCCGAGGAACATGTAGCCAAGCTGGCTCACGGTGGAATAGGCCAGCACTTTTTTAATATCATTTTGTTTTAGCGCAATCGTTGCCGCTACAATAGCGGTAGATAAGCCTGCGATCGCAACCACACATTGTGTTGCCGGCGCCATCGTGTATAAGATATTGCTGCGCGCGATCATATAGATACCAGCCGTAACCATCGTTGCAGCGTGGATCAATGCACTGACGGGTGTAGGACCTGCCATCGCATCGGGCAACCAGGTGTATAAAGGTATCTGCGCGCTTTTACCGGTTGCGCCCAAGAAAAACAATAAAGTAATTCCCGTGATATCCGTTTGTGACAACTTAGCGATGCTTGCGGCAGAAAAAACCTCGTCATAGCTAACGGTTCCAACTTTGCTGATGAGCCAGAAAACTGCGAGCAGGAAACCAAGGTCACCGATCCTGTTCATGATGAACGCTTTTTTAGCGGCGTTTGTGTAATCATTATTTTTAAACCAGTAGCCAATCAACAGGTAAGAACATAGTCCGACACCTTCCCAGCCGATGAACATAATAATATAATTTCCTCCCATTACCAGCAGCAACATTGAAAATACGAAAAGGTTGAGGTAAGAAAAGTATTTTGCAAAATCCGCTGCTCTTTCTTCATGCATATAAGAAGTAGAATATACATGAATCAAAAAGCCGACACCGGTAATGATTAAAAGAAATAAAGACGACAACTGATCAAGTTTAAAATCAAAACCGATCCGCAAACTTTCGATATTGATAAAATTGAAATAATGCGCCACATGCGTATTGCCTCCTTTCACCTGCAAAAAAACGAAAACGCTCAATGCAAAAGCTGCCAATATCACGGCACTTCCGATAAACCCGGAGATACCTTTCGAAAGCGAATTCCTGAATGCGCCATTGATCAAAAAACCAATGAGCGGTAATAGGGGAACGAGCCAGGCTATATCTAAAACGTTGTTCATAATATTTATTTGACCACGGACAACTGACGACCGACAACTGTAGATCCGTTATCTGAAAGGCGCTGTGTTGTTAGTTTTTTAATCGGTTCAAAAAGTTTACATCTATCGAGTGCGTGTTGCGATACATCATCACAATGATTGCAAGGCCCACACTTACTTCGGCCGCAGCAACGATCATTATGAAGAATACGAATATCTGCGCATCGCTGGCATACGTAAGCGATGCTTTTGTGGCAGGACTGGCAGAATGCATTTTAGAAAATGCCACCAGCAACAGGTTCACCGCATTCAACATCAGTTCCACGCACATGAAAACGATGATGGCATTACGACGGATCAAAACACCGATGATGCCGATGGTAAACAATGTGAGCGATAAAGCTATGTAGGCTCTTATATCAATAAATTACAATTTCACATAAAGACCAATTCCAAGCGTCTCCGACGCCGGTTTGATCGAAAAAATATCTTTTACTTTATTTCTTACAACGCCATTAAAGATGTCAACCGCTTTATATGATGCTGCCTTCGTAAGCAATTTTGTGATAACACCTGTGGCCACCGAGCTTAGTGCCGGATACAACATTTTCTTCACCGTTTTGTCATCAAACTTATCGGAATCAGCAAAACCTTTTACCACGCTGATTACAGTAACCACACTACCTGCCGCCGATAATATTTTATAAACCACCAATCCGGTCTTATACGTTTTGTACATGCTCACGATCTTATTTATTCCTTTTGAATCAAGAATATCGCCCAATATTCCAACGCCTTTTAATTTTTCACCAAGTATCCCGATCGTATTGATCTGATAATTACCGATACTGAATACCGGATTGAAGCCTTTTTTCACCTTCAGCACTTTGGTTTTCCCCAGGATGCTGCCAAGGTCAAATTCTTTCAGGTCTTCCAGTTTAACCTGCGCAAAAGTTTGCGAAGCAAAAAGTATATTCAGCAAAACGATCAGTACAGTAAAGAGAATCTTTATTTTTATCATGGTTGCCGGGATTTATTTTTTACTGATTACCACAACGCCTACCATTGCACTTAAAAACAGCACGCTACTGATTTCGAACGGTAGTACATAATCGTGAAATAATGTAAGTCCTAATTTATTGATCAGGCCGCTTTCCCCCACTTTCATCAGCACAGGTTGTGGTGTTTTTGATGCCATCAAAAAAGAAAGCAATATCAGCAAAAGACATCCGCCGGATATCACGCCGATAAACTGTAACCGGTAATTTTTGGCTTGTTCCGCATCAGCATTCAGGTTCATCAGCATCACCACAAATAAGAACAATACCATGATGGCACCTGCATAAACAATCAGGTTAACGATACCGAGGAATTGTGCATTCAGCAAAAAATAATTTCCCGAGATAGCGAAGAATACCAATATCAGCCACAGGATACTTTTCACAGGACTCTTGCTCAGCAGCATGGCCACAGCACTGCCGATGGCCATAATTGAAAGTAAAATAAATACGATCTGTGTGTTCATCCTTTATTGTTGGTCTAATGAATTAGTTGTTGGTATTGCCCTGTTGCCCAATGCTTTCTTGTATGCTTCCGGATCCTCTTTCGGGTTTGGGATCAACAGCTCACTTTTATTATACACAAACTGCTTGCGTTTGTAATCTGCGGGCGCAAAAGTTTCGCTGAGGTAGATGGCATCTTTCGGGCACGCTTCTTCACATAATCCACAGAAGATGCAGCGCAGCATATTGATCTCGTATTTGGCGGCATATTTCTCTTCGCGATACAGATGTTCTTCTCCCGGCTGTCTTTCAGCAGCTTCCATAGTTATGGCTTCTGCCGGACAAGCTACGGCACACAACCCGCACGCAGTGCAGTTTTCACGGCCTTCTGCATCACGGTTCAATATCTGCATTCCGCGAAATACCGGACTGAACGGGCGTTTCACTTCAGGATAATTTACCGTGGGTCTTTTCTTAAAGGCATGTCCGAGGGTAATCATCATACCTTTAAAAATTGCAGGAAGATATAATTTCTCTGCAAAGCTCATCGGCTTCCGGTGCACTGCTTTTACTCTTTTTGTTAATGCCTGCATATTATTAAAGTTTGCAAAAATATGGTTCTCCTTGCGTTTTTATTTATTAAAAAAATATAAGATTGCTCCTCCCGTTGCCAGCATATTAAACAATGCCAGCGGAATCAGGATTTTCCAGCCAAGGTGCATAAGTTGATCGTACCGGAACCTCGGGATCGTCCAGCGTACCCACATGAAAAATAATATGAACAGGATCGCCTTCGTCATCAATGCACCCACGCCCAGCAATGCGAGCCAGTTGCCCCAATCTGCATGTGCCGCTTCATTAAAGAAAGGAATATCATATCCGCCGAAGAACAAAGTTGAAATGATGACGCTGCTGATGAACATATTGATGTATTCCGCAAACAGGTAAAATCCAAGTTTCATCGAAGAGTACTCTGTATGGTAACCACCGATCAACTCGTTTTCCGCTTCAGCCAGGTCAAACGGTGCGCGGTTACATTCTGCGAATGCGCAGATCAGGAATATCAAAAAACCAAGAGGTTGCTTCCAGAAGTTCCAGCCCCAGAATCCGCCCCAGGCACCGGTTTGCTGCTGTTCCACAATTTCTTTCAGGCTCAGTGTTCCGGTAATCATCAGCAAAGCGATCAGCGAGATTCCCATTGCCAGTTCATAACTGATAATCTGTGAAGCCGCCCGCAAACCACCCAACAAAGAGAATTTGTTATTACTCGCCCAGCTTCCGATCATGATACCATAAACACCGAGACTCACAACGCCAAAGACATATAATATACCGATATTGATGTCGGCTATCTGTAATGAAATATCACGGTCAAATAAATGTACCTTATCGCCCCAAGGCACAACTGCGCTCGTCATTACCGCCGTAAGCATTGCCAGGCCGGGGCCAAGAATGAAAAGGAACTTGGAAGAAAAATTCGGAATGATCTCTTCTTTGAAAAAAAGTTTCAAGCCATCTGCAAGCGGTTGCAGCAAACCAAACGGACCGGCTTTACTCGGGCCGCGCCTGTCTTGCAAGAGCGCTGCAAATTTTCTTTCGCCCCATGTGGCATACATTGCTACGCCAAGCGAACCCATTACTACGATCAGTATCAGCGCGAATTTTTCGAGTACCAATGCAAGATCAATATTCAATAATACAGTTGTCATTTATGTTTTTTTGCCCGCAGATTGCAGATAATGCAGATGTTGATTACATTACCCGAATCGCTTTGCGGAGTTCAATCGCTTTTTAATATTTTACAGATTGGCGATCTCCTCTGCGAGGACTGCGCAATCTGCAGAAATCTACTCCCAGTTCTTTTCCGGATCCTGCACAAAATCACTCGACTTTGATGCACGTTGCAGTTCGCTCAGATCTACCTTCGGATTGTTTACACCACTCACTTCGTGAATGTCCATTGTTAATTGCGGCGCCCTTCCACCCATCACTTTTGCAATGGTTTCGTCCGGCACTTCCAGCACTTTATACTTATTGGCACCAATTACAGAATGGCGGCTGATTGCAGTAAGGCCTTCAATCGTCCAGTCCTTTGTTTCTTTTTTATCAAAACGACAGGTATTACAGATCCAGCCTGTTTTGCCATCATAACTCTGCACTTCACCCCATTCGTCTTTACGTGCTGTAACACGAAATACCTCTTCGCCGCGCAGCCACAAAGTTGCTTTGCCGCAGCATTTTGGGTTTTCGCAATTCCTATGAGCATCCACAGGTTTTGTAAACCAAACGCGGTTTTTGAACCTGAAAGTTTTATCGGTCAATGCGCCCACGGGGCAAACGTCGATCATGTTTCCGCTAAAATCATTGTCGATCGCTTTGGAAATATAAGTGGAGATGGCCGCATGGTCGCCACGATCCACTATTCCATGAACGCGCTTATCTGTGATCTGATCTGCAACATAGGTACAACGGTAACATAGAATGCAACGCGTCATGTGCAGCTGAATGTATGGCCCGATGTCTTCCCTTACAAACGTGCGACGTGAAAACTGGTACCGCGTTCCGGCCTTACCATGATCGTAACCCAGATCCTGTAGGTGACATTCACCAGCCTGGTCGCAGATAGGGCAATCGAGCGGATGATTGAGCAACAAAAATTCTACCACACCTGCTCTTGCATCCGGCACTTTTTCGCTCGTGATATTTTTTACGATCATGCCGTCCATAACATTGGTGCGGCAGCTTGCTACCAGTTTCGGCATCGGGCGCGGATCGGCGGTAGATCCTGCGGCCACTTCCACCAGGCAGGTACGGCATTTACCGCCGCTGCCCGCAAGCTTACTGTAATAACACATCGCCGGCGGTGTAACGTCGCCACCGATCTGCCTTGCAGCATTTAATATGGATGTACCCGGCGGCACTTCGATCGTGATATTATCGATGGTTACCTTAAAATTGGCCGGTGGTTCTTTTTTAATTTCGTCTGCCATAAATAAAAAGTAATAAGTAATAGGTCAAAAGCAAAAAGTAAGACTCTTTTAAAATCATCGTTCTTTATGTATTCGGCTTATCACTTTTTGGTTTATCCTGTTTTAATTTTATAATAGAAGTCGCGAGAATTTTGGATATCTCATCAGCTTCTTTTAAAATATTTTTTAATTCGCTTCCCATTTTTTCAAACCCATCTCGTAATAAGCATATCCAATATTTCGATTCGTTACAGGATTTCAACGCAATCTCATAATATCGCCTGAATTCTGCACGAGTTGAACTATTTTTTGCTTCTACCACATTTGCCCCAACGGAAGAAGCCGAGCGCATTAATTGTTTGGCAATCACTATTCCAAAAGTATCCCACTTTTCTTTTTTCAAGAATCTGACAACAGACAATGAAAATTTATAACACCGATATTTAATTTCCCTCTCCACTTGCTCGCTCTCTTCATTTTAAGGTTTTCGCTTTTGCATTTTGCCTTTTTATGCACTCACCGGTACCTGCAACTCATCCGCATAATGCCTCAATCCATAATTCTCCGTTAAGCACAACTCCGGATTGTTCACGTGCCATTCAAATTCATCCCTGAAATGCCTGATCGCTGCAGCAACAGGCCATGCAGCCGCATCACCGAGCGGACAGATCGTATTGCCTTCTATCCGGCGCTGAATGTCCCACAACAGATCGATGTCGCTCATTTTGCCTTTTCCTTCTTCGATGCTCTTCAATATTTTTTCCATCCAGCCGGTTCCTTCGCGGCACGGGCTGCATTGCCCGCAACTTTCATGGCGATAGAAACGCGCCAATGTGTAAGTGTGTCTGACTACGCATTGGTCTTCATCCAGCACAATAAAACCACCAGATCCCATCATCGTACCCGTTGCAAAACCGCCATCACTCAGGCTTTCATAGTTCATCATTCTTTTTTCACCTTTTGCAGTCGTAAACAAAAGATTGGCCGGTAAGATCGGAACCGATGACCCGCCCGGTATGCAGGCTTTCAGTCTTTTTCCGTTTGGAATGCCGCCGCAGTATTCGTCGCTGTAAATAAATTCTTCTACAGAAATGGTCATATCTATTTCGTAAATGCCCGGCTTGTTGATGTTACCGCAGGCAGAGATCAATTTTGTGCCGGTACTTTTTCCAACACCGATCTTTGCATATTCTTCCGCGCCGATGTTCATGATCGGAACAACGGCGGCCAATGTTTCCACGTTGTTCACCACCGTTGGCCGCGCCCACACGCCTTGTATAGCCGGAAACGGCGGTTTGATACGCGGGTTCCCGCGCTTGCCTTCCAGGCTTTCGATGAGTGCCGTTTCTTCACCGCATATATAAGCGCCGGCTCCCCGTTGCACATATATCTCGCAGTCGAAACCAGAGTCCTGGATATTCTTTCCAAGCCAGCCGTTTTGTTTTGCTTCTGCAATGGCTTCTTCCAAAATATCGGTGATCCAAGCATATTCACCGCGGATATAAATGTAGCTGGTGTTGCTTCCCAACGCAAACGATGAGACAATCATTCCTTCGATAAGCAAGTGCGGAATAAATTCCATGAGATAACGATCCTTGAAAGTTCCGGGTTCGCTCTCATCGGCATTACAAACAAGATGGCGCGGCACGCCTTCCGGTTTTGCAATGAAGCTCCATTTCATTCCGGTAGGAAAACCTGCGCCACCGCGACCGCGAAGGCCGCTCTTCTTCACTTCTTCCACAATGTCGGCCGGCTGCATTTTCAATGCTTTTTCCACGCTGCGATAACCGCCTTCACGGCGATAGACTTCGTAGCCGCGGATGCCGGGAACATTTGCTTTATCTAATAATAATTTTATACTCATCGATTTCCTCGTTGTGATGTGATCTTATTTTTCTTTTGTCAGCGTAATCACCACTTCTGACTGCGGATCTTTATTTACCTGCGTCAATTCATTTTCTTTTACCAGATATTCTGCCGGTTCGCTTTTTGCATCGTTCAATTTGATCGCACCCGCGCCTATCCAGGTAAATGTTCCTTTCAATTTCACGGTCCTTGCTTTATCGCCATGATATATTGCGGTGTACATATAAGTACTGTCATTGTGCAACATGATCTCGTAGCTGTCGTAACCTTCCGGATAAGAAGTTTTGTAAGTGCCGGCCCAATTAGTTGGTTTCGCCATGGCTGTTGTATCATTCACCGCTGCAGTGATCGTGTTGGAGTCTGTTGCCATTTTCATGGTGCTCACCGTATCATTATTTGCTGTGTCGTTCTTAGAAGTTGATTCAGAACAAGAGGTCGCAAATGCTGCAAGACCGATCAACGCAAGTTTAAAATTCTTCATATTGTAGTTTTATTTTTTTATGGTTAATTAGCCGCAGGCTGTTTATAAATGATTGTCGCTTTCCTGCGCGACATTTTCCATTCGCCGCCTTCTTTGAACCAAACGGTCGTTACGGTAAAATCAAGCGGAGATTCCGTACCATTTGCTTTTTTTTCTATCGCTTTAAACGGCTTGTTTACAAAGATCGAATCACCCATTGTATCTACAGTGTAAGGCGCCGGATCGGTGGAAATTACATAAGCCGATTTGTTGGTTACAATCCCATGGATAGCCTGTTCCCTTGTTTGCACCTGGCCATGCGAATGCTCGTAATGAACCTGCTTCGCGAATAATTTTTCAAGCGTCAGGCTGTCTTTGGTTCCGAAAACGGTTTTTTCCAGTAATGCCGCATTTGCCTGCACCTGGCGTTCGGCCAGGGTTTTCTTTTGTGCTGACGCATGAAGCCCCAAAACCGATAACAGGATGTAAAAAATATATTTCATTAGTTCGCTTTTGATCTGCATTCTTCAATGATGGCATCTACTTTTTCTTTTGTAAGATGCTCACGGTAGTGTTTTCCCAACTGCATCATGGGCGCGTAACCGCAAGCACCAAGGCACTCAACAGTTTTTAAAGTAAACATTCCATCGGAGGTTGTTTCGCCCACTTTGATATTTAATTTCTGTTTGATATAATCGATGATGTCATCGCTACCGTTCAACATGCACGGCCCTGTCTGGCAAACCTCAAACATGAATTTTCCAACAGGTTTTAAATTATACATGCTGTAAAAACTCGCTACTTCATATACTTCAATCGGCTCAATGCTCAGCAACGACGCCACGTAGTCCATAACAGGCACATCCAGCCAACCGCCAAATTCATCCTGCGCCAGATGCAATACGGGAAGCAACGCGCTCTTCTGCTTTCCTTCCGGATAGCGTTTGATGATTTCACCAATCTTGGTTAATTTCTCTTCTGAAAATTGCACACTCATAATTCGTAATTCTTAATTCGTAATTCTTAATTGCTAGGCATCCAGCTCACCCTCGATCAGGTTCAAACTACTCATCGTAATGATCGCATCGCTCAGCATCCCGTTTTTTATCAGTTCTGGATATGCCTGGTAATAAATAAAGCATGGCCTGCGAAAATGAAGCCTGTAAGGCGTTCTCCCGCCATCACTGATGAGATAGAAGCCAAGCTCGCCATTGGCGCCTTCTACAGAACTATATACTTCACCCGCCGGCATTTCCGCTTCACCCATCACTATTTTAAAATGATAGATCAGCGCTTCCATCTTCGTATATACATCTTTCTTTTCCGGCAGATAATAAGCCGGAACGTCTGCGTGATAGATTTCTGCCTCAGCGCCTTTAAATTCTTTTACTTTAGCATAAGCCTGCCGAAGAATGCCCAGGCTCTCCCACATTTCCTGGTTGCGCACCAGAAAACGATCGTAACAATCGCCCGTTGATCCCACCGGAATGGTGAATTCAAAATCTTCATAACTGCTGTACGGTGTATGCACACGCACATCATAATCGACGCCTGCTGCTCTTAAGTTAGGACCTGTAAATCCGTAATTTAATGCTCTTTCGGCACTGATAGGGCCGCAGCCGATGGTACGCTCCATGAATATTCTGTTGCGGGTAAAGAGATTTTCAAATTCTCTTAATGCTGCAGGATAGCCTTTTTTATCGTCAAGGAACTTGTCCAGTTTCTGCCAGACCGCCGGCGTGAAATTTCTTTCAAAACCACCAATACGTCCGATATTGGTCGTTAACCTTGAGCCGCAGATCTCTTCATAAATTTCGTAGATCAGTTCGCGGAACTGCATCAGGTAGAGGAAACCTGAGAATGCGCCGCTGTCCACTCCTACAATCGAATTGCAGATCAGATGGTCGCTGATGCGCGCCAGTTCCATAATGATGATGCGCATGTAATCTACGCGTTTCGGCGTTTTTACACCGAGCAGCTTTTCGCAGGTGAGGTGCCAGCCCATATTATTGATGGGGGAAGAGCAGTAATTCAGCCTGTCTGTAAGTGGCGTGATCTGGTACAGGGGACGACGTTCGGCGATCTTTTCAAATGCCCTGTGAATATAACCCACCGTGGACGTGGCTTTGAGGATGCGTTCGCCATCCATTTCCAGGATGTTTTGAAATACGCCATGCGTAGCAGGATGCGTCGGACCAAGATTGAGCGTGGTCGTTTGCTTTTCGAGCGATCCTTCCGGTAATAAGATATGATCGGTATTTTCTGACATCAAATTTATTTTTTCTTTATCCTGAAGGATAAAATATTTTATTTCAATTACAACTCCTGTTCGCGGTCACTGGCAGGCTTCTGGTCCTCAGCCAAAGAGATACCTCCCGTAGCGGATTTTTCAATTCCAAAGCCAAATTCCCCGCCGCGGCCGAACATCTCGTCATCCTTGTCTATCCTGGTCTGATCTTCCAAAGGAAATTCTTTGCGCATCGGGAAATAATCCATCTCGTCCACATTCAACACCCTGATCAGGTTAGGATGTCCGATGAAGTTCACTCCGTAAAAGTCATAAGTTTCCCGCTCCATGAAATTTGCCGACTGATACAATGCCGTTGCACTAAAAACATCCGGGGATTTAACATCGGTAAAAACTTTAAAACGGATGCGGACATTATCTACAAGATTATGTAAATGATAAACAACGGCCAGTTCAGCCCCTTTATTATCAGGGTAATGAACAGCCTGCAAATCTGTGAGAAACTGGAACTGAAGGGTTTCATCATCAAAAAGGAATTGCAGCACTTTCAGATTTAATTCTTTGGGCGCAGTGAAAGTAAGCATCCCGTATGGTTCTTCCCACCCGGTAAGCTGTTCGCCAAATTTTTCAGTCAGTTTTTGTTGTACCGTTTCGTTTGTCATAAACTAAAACCTTTGCAGGTTTTTAATTTTGAATGGTAATAAATATTTTTTAAAGCAACGTACGCGCAGGCTCCCATCTACTAATCTCTCATCACAGCCCCTAAACCTACTGAATGCCGTATCCTGCCAAAAGATCTTTATACTGGTTGCTATGTCTTCTGCGAAGATTTTCATTATGTACCAGCTCCTGCACTTTCATAAACCCATCGAGAATCGCTTCCGGTCTTGGCGGGCAACCCGGCACGTAAACATCCACTGGAATAACCTGGTCGATTCCCTGCAGAACAGAATAGGTATCGAAAATACCGCCGCTGCTGGCACAGGCCCCAACCGCCATCACCCAACGCGGTTCGGCCATTTGCAGGTAAACTTGTTTTACAACGGGCCCCATTTTTTTTGAAATCGTACCCATTACCATGAGCAAATCGCACTGGCGCGGCGAAAAGCTGAGCCTTTCTGAACCGAAACGTGCCAGGTCGTAATGACTCGCCATCGTTGCCATGAACTCAATTCCGCAGCAACTGGTTGCGAACGGCAATGGCCAGATGGAATTCTTACGGGCAAGCCCTACTACTTTTTCAAAATTGGTAGCCATGAACCCTTCTCCCATATATCCTTCCGGAATGCCTTCGAATTTTATTGTGTTGTTGTATTGTACCGGACGTGCCATAATTGTAATTTGATATTCGGAACTTCAATACCGGCTGATAAACATCTGCGGCACCGTCATTCGTAGGTGAAAACTGTTTAACTCTGGTAAGCAATCGTTAAGTTAATCCTCCCATTTAAGGGCACCCTTCTTAAATATATATATGAACCCTGCCAAAAACGAACCAACAAATAATACCACCGCAGCAAACCCCTCTTTACCCAATGCTTTAAAGTTGACCGCATAGGGATAAAAGAAAATAACTTCCACATCGAATAACACGAAAAGAATAGCTACGAGAAAATATTTAATGGCCATCGGCTGGCGCGCATTGCCCTTAATTTCTATACCACTTTCGAAGTTCTGTAATTTATCACCGGTCTTTCTTTTGGGTCCGAGGAGATCGGAACCAAAGATGAGAAGAGAGATCAGACCGATTGCAAATATCAGTTGAATGACTATAGGTAAATAGTTATTGGCATTGTTAACGGTCTGTACCTGTAAAAAGTAAAAATCCATAGTCTGACTGTGATTTACGCAAAAATAAGATAGCCAATTCAATATACAATAGCCATTGTAATATTTTAGTCATATAAAAAACCCGCTATTGTAATAGCGGGCCATTGTATTAAAAAATCATTATATAATTAGCGACCAGTGGCCGGTTTTTTAGGAGTAGTTGGTGGCGTAGGGGTTTTCGGGGTTGTAGCTGGCTTTCTTGGCGCATTGGGGTCATTTTCGCCGATGAATTTCTTCGCGGAAGCAACCTGTTGGTCGGCCGGATCAAGTTCGGCAGCTTTATTAACATAAGTCAACGCTGTTGCCTGATCTTTTTTAGCATTATAATAATACCCGTAGAAGAACTTATAAGCGTTCATCAATCTCGTTTTAGCATTCGGCTTGGTTGGATCGGCTTCCCCCAATTCCACTACTTTGGTATAATAAGGAACTGCCAAACCTTCGGCACCCGTAGAATCAACTGCTGCCGCTGCATTTCCAAGCATATAATAACCTAAAATATCGGCAGGGTATTTTTCTGTGTATAACTTGAAATACCTGTTGGCAGAATCATATTGGTTGATGCTATAATAATTATACCCTGCATTAAAAAGATCAACATTGCTGTAATTCTTTTTTACGCTGATGATGCGGCCGTACCATTTTGCAGCTTCCGCAGGGTTTTTCTGCGCTTCGTAAGCCTGGGCCAACGTTTTCATATAGGCCGCTTTGTTTGCGTCCACGGTATCGAGAGCCACCGCTTTTTCCACAAGCTCTGCAACTTTGGCTTCATTTCCAGGGAACTTCAGCAATAACGCGGCATACGCTGAGTAATCACCGCCTTCGATCTTGTTTGGCTCCTGGCGCCTGAAATATTCCTCAAAACTTGCTTTTGCATTTACAGAATCTTTCAACCTGTTGTACGCAAATGATTTAATCTTGTAAAGGTTCACATAAGGATTGGCACCTTCCGCAGCAATGCATTCGTCCGCCTTTTTTACTGCATCCGCAAACAATGCCTGCGCATACAGGATAGATGCCCGGTAAGAACAAGCTTTAGGATCATCATCAGAATTAGCTAAATATTTTTCAAGATATTCTGCGGCCTTACCAACATTAGTTTCATAATAGTAAGCATATAACGTGTTATAAACCGGGGCATATTTAGGATCCTTTGCAATCGCCTTGTTATAATAATCCATGTAAAGCGGTTCCTGGCCCACTCCCTGCGTCTGGTATACGCGGCCGGAACGATAAATTGCACGGGCATAATTAGGATCGATGGCCAGTGCGGCATTATAAGATTGAATAGCGTTACCGCCATCGGTGAGTTTACGGTAAGCATCCCCAAGATTTGCCAGCACTTCAGGATCTTTGAACTTTTTGATCTGCGTGGCTTGTTTTAATTTTTCCACCGCATAATTGGCATCGCCATTTTTACTATCAGGGTTACCATTTGCAAAGCCGATCGCATTTAATACCGGGATGCTTTGACCTTTGCTTAAAGAAACCGCCATTTCAAAATGCTGACGGGCTTCTGCCGTTTTTCCTTCCAGCAATTCTACATGGCCGATACCAGCGTATAATAAAGCGCTGTTAGTCATCGTGGAAAGTTTTTGCTGATATAAGGCTTTTGCTCCGGCAACATCTTCGAGCCCTATTTCAGACTGGCCGAGCCAGTAAATTGCTTCTTCATCATTCGGATTTGCAGTAACAAGTTTCTGGAAAACATCCTTTGCACTTTTGAATCTTTCATAATACATAAATTTCTTACCATCATCCAGGCTTTGTGCTGATAACGTATTTGCAAATAGCACAACCGCCAAGAAAAGAATGCCTGATTTTAATTTGCTCATGTTTGATATTTTGTTTAAGACTTTTGCAATGTAAAAAAAAGTTATAATAAACTGTTAATCGTTTTATTGGCTCTTCGGGATTTCTTCATTCACCTGAACATTTCTTATTCTGAAATCCATGATGGGTCCAAGGTAAGCGCGTCTGAAAATCAACTGTCCCCTTTCATATTTCAGAAAGCTGGTGAAACCCGTTCCGAGACCTTTATAATTTTCTTTCGCGATATAATACAAACCACGTACCAAAGGGTATCTATGCGTCATGATGCTTTCCTGTGAAGGCTTCACATATGGAGTATCTTTACAGACGTCACATCTTACATAGGCGATCTTAACCTTTTTCAGCATTTCTACCTGCTCTTTTACTTCAGGATTTCCTATCCAGTTGATGCCCACGAGCCCTATGGCGTTCTCATGCGTGGCCACATATTCTATCACATCCTGACTGCTCTTTGTCGCTTTCACAACGGAAGTATCAAAACTGCCGCCGCGAAGCACCGAGTCTGTAATGAACCTCACAGTACTGGTAGCTTTCAATCCATCAAACACAATCGTTTCATTGCGGTTGATCTTACCGCAAAGTTGCTGCTGCAACCGTTCCAGTGAAAAAAGTGTATCGGTACTATTAGCATTTACAAGTAATGTAACGGCATCGGAAGCGATGGCGGAAGAACCGGGTATGAACTGCAGCGAATCGATCAGATATTTTTCTTCTGCATAAACCAGCGGCCTTGTGATGATGATCAGCCGGTTCGACGTGTCCGAAAAAAGATCACGCAGACAATCCGCTTCGGGTTTGTAGTGAGCGATGATCCTCGTTCCGGGAAAAGAAGCTTCGTACATTTCGATCTGTTCGTCGATCACAGGTTTGAAAGATTCGTCCACGCTGATATTGATCGTTCCACTTGTGGGCGTATCATTTTCATGTTTGATCTCTTTTTTGCTGCCACAGGAAAAAGCGAGTACAGCAATCATCATCAAAAAAACATTCCTTGCCAATCGTATCATCTTTCTCTTAAATAATTTTTTTTGTAACCACGATATACCCGGAAACCGCCATAAAGTACGCAAAGCGCACCAAATACTTTTAACGCAGCAGGATCAAACCGATCCGAAAGATCTACCCTAAAAAGATAATCATTCAGCACAAAGAACAAGCCCATTGCGATCCACAATATCCCCATCCCATAATCCATAATGCTCCGCATGCGTAAATAACCTTTGTGCCTTTCCGCCATGGGGTCCTTTTCAAATTCTTCCAGTGCCATATTATTTTTTTGAATGAGCAATTTACTAATAAAAACGAATGCTGTTACCGATTCGACGTAACTTAACACGCCGCAGATAAAAAAGAGAAACATTTTGAACGGCAGGATTTTTAAATAATTGTTACTATAACGATACTGGTTGCCAGTAAGATGCAGCAGGATGGAAGATTCCATATAGGGCAATTAATGAGTTGACGAATGAACAGACGATGCCGGCATCCCCGGCAATTCCCGGTCATCTTCCAGGGTTCATGCAGGGTTCGTCATAAGTTATTTACATTGACGAGATCATCAGGGAGATAACCAAACATCCATATACCACCTTCTGCAACTATTGACCTATTCACCCATTGACCTATATTTGCAGCGAAAAACAACGAAAATCAATATGAAGATCCTGATGGTATGCCTGGGCAATATTTGCAGGAGCCCGCTGG
>JAATFP010000028.1 GCA_015655125.1 Chitinophagales bacterium
AGTTTTACCGGAGGTGTAACCAACATTACTGCCTCCAATGACGGCATCAATGCTACCTACGGAACAGTAGTTGGCGGATCGGAATCGAATGACAACAGCAACCTGTATATTTCAGGTGGCATAGTTATAGTTTCGGGAAAAGATGCGATCGATTCCAACGGTAACCTTACCATTACCGGCGGAACCACGATCGTTACAGGGCCAACGAGTCAGCCTGAAGAAGGGATAGATTTCAACGGAACTTTTCTTATGAACGGAGGACTGATCATTTCCGGTGGCTCCAATACGAACATGACAAAAAATTTCAGCACAGGATCTACACAAAGAAGTATGTTCCTAAAATCGTCTTCTCAACTAGCCGCCACTTCAGTGCTCCATATCCGCAACACTTCAGGAACCGAAATGGTGACGTTTAAACCTAAGAACGCTGTATACTATTTTCATTTTTCAAGTCCGGCAGTAACTGCGGGCACCGCCTACCAGGTGTATTTTGGCGGAACATATACGGGTGGAAATTTTACCGGTAATTCCTCGGGATGGGGATTGTATACCGGCGGAACCTATTCAACAACCGGGGCCACATTAAAGACAACTTTTACAGCGTCGTCTGCCAGCACGGTGAACACGGTATCTTTCTGACAGTTAGTAAAATTTAAAGGAAAATAATTTCAAAGAGATCAACAGGGCAAACCTTCGAAGGTTTGCCCTGTTGCTTCTAACCTACGCGGAAAAAATTTACAAAAATGGGTCAGGGACTTGTTACACCCCATTGAGTTCCATTATTGCCAATAGTCAGAAAAATGCTATAGAATTTTACGCTTTGCAAATTTATCGTACACCGCCGTTGCCTTTCGGCGCACTATCGTCTTTATTGACATCAAACAGAGGTGAAGTATAATAAGGATGTGTCCTATCTTCGCTTTCGGACATGCATTTACACACACCTGCCATATTATCTTTCTCCGCTTCCGATAACGATCCCGTTTTTAAAAACACCATTTTACTGATAACACTGCTTGACAAAAACGGAGCAATTGGTTTTATCATCAACAAAATTTTTCCCCGTAAACTAAATGAATTGACAGCTTTCAGTAACGCGCCGCCATTCCCTTTATATGCCGGCGGACCAGTTGCAGATACGGAATTATTCTTCATCCATCAACGGCCGGATATTATCCGGGATGGAAATGCAATTGACAGCCATCTTTATTTTGGCGGCGATTTTGAGCAAGGTGTTGCCGCGATCAGGGAAGGAAGATTAACAACAAATGATATCAAAATATTTATAGGCTATTGTGGATGGGATAAAGGTGAACTGGAAACGGAGCTACAGGAAGGAAGTTGGCTGCAGTCGGGTTTGAAGAATCCCTTTTTGATGTACTGATTTTACAGTAACATTATTTTAATTTAAATAACGCGCCGTAGCGCGTTATTTAATGTTTGATTCAAAGTAAAACAGGTATTCTTAAAACCAGAAGATCATTAGATCATACATTGTTTTATTCCTCACTACTTCTTAATTCCATTCAGCACACCTTTCAAAAATGTGTCTATTTCATCTGTATTTTTCACATCGTTGTACAAAGAAATCGATGTAACAAGCGTAAGGTCAGGATTGGTGGGGTGATTAACGATATAGATCACAAAATTTCCACCCGGTTGCCATTTGGAATTTCTGTCGCTACGCAATTCTTCATCCGCTTTGAAAGTATAACCTTTCATTCCATTAATGTCTACAGGCGTATACAAAGTTAAAAGATCCATTTTCTTAATTTCTTTGTTTCCTTTCCAACTCAGGCTCGGGATACGCCTGCGTTCGCTCAGCAGGTTGTTGATATCGTCCCATGGAACGGTATATTTTCCGATGTCATAATTCGAAAATTTTGTTACGTAATCTTGTGCAGCATACAGCGCAGCGGCATGGATAAAATCATCTGCCAGCTCTTTCGCATTAAGACCCGGGTAATCTTTGCTGCTCAACGCATAGATGCTGTAGAAGTTACCATTTTTATCTTTGAAGCGATACCCGAGCTCCGTTCCTTTATCGCCAAGACGGCCATTTTGATGAAGGTCCAGGTCGCCGGGAATATTGGTCTTGTCGAGCGTCAGGTCCAGAAAAGGCAGATAGGTATTTTTTGTCTCGAATAATGGTACCGTGAACGTGAAATTTTCCAGCAGGTAAATAGCCTGGGCATATTCCTGGTAGCCGGTTTGTTCGTTATAGGTAAGAGTGATCTTCACTGTAAGGTTCCGGCAATCTTCTTTACCGTACGAAGATTTAAGCACCCAGTCGAGTGTGTTGCCACGTTCCAGCAGGTCGCTGTTGGTAAATGCCTTGAACTTCTTTTTAGGAGAAGTGTTTTTTAAAAAATCTTCTACCGCAGAGGATCCGTCTTTGCGAACGGACCAAAAATCTACATTCTTATTTTTTGCGTCGTCGATCTGAACTCCAAGACTTGTCTTCCCATAAATAAAAGAAGGCAGTTTCGGATTTTTAAAACTTACTTCCAGCGAAGCAAGATCATTTTTATTTACAGTAGCGCCGCTCTTGATTTCTTTGCCATTGATATAAGCCGTTATCTGCGCCTGCGATAGAAGAGAAAAACTTCCCAGCATCATAGCCAGGATAAAACGAATACATTTCATATAATTTTATAAGTTTGAGTAAGTGATTGTTTTCTCTTTAGGTAACAGAAAGTCTTTTAAAAAGCTGATCAGATTTTAACGACCAGCTTTTTCATAATCCGGTTGGATATTATTTCAGGCTTTCGATAGCAGCTTCCTGCTTGTCAAGATCTGTCAAGTCGTTGTTGAATACAGGAATAACCCGGAAATAACGGTTTCCTTTTTTAAAATAAAACTTGTAATCCATTATTTCTTTAGTAGAACCTTTTTCTTTGTAAATCACGCCAAATGCGCCATTGCTGAACTTTTTCTCTTCGGTAACACTAATGAAATCCGGATCTGCAGTAAGTGCCTTCTTCAACATGTCGATATCTGTCGGGAAAACACTCTCAGTAATTTCAATAACGTTCACTCGTGCATCCCCCCCGATATTGAAATCATAATTTGCCAATTCAGTGTCGGTGTCACTTACTTTGGTGTTGGTGTACTCCGGTACGTCCTTCACATCCGCAGTAATAGTCAGGCCCATTTTTTCCAGTTTCACTTCTTTTGGCGCAGCGCCACCGCATGCTTGTAATAACAATGCAAATCCTACGGCGAGTTTTAAAAATTGTCTTTTCATTTTTTTCTTTAATTTTTTAATTAATAGGTGTGGTTCATACGGTACAAGTTTAAAAACGGGCGGCCCGCAATTTTCCCGGGCAAACAATTACCCGCCGGGCCAAAAAGCCCGGCCGATAATTACTTGTTATCTGAAGGGAAAGAATTAAGCTACAACAACGTTCTTCTTTGTCAAAAAACGCATTACGCCGCCTGCGATACCAGCAAGGCCGCCTGCAATCATAACATAAATGCCATAGCCCGCAGAAGCCCCGAATGCAGCCGCTTCAGAAGCATCGCTGTAATACTTAAAGCCAAGTCCGCAAACGATCAGAGAGAAAAGGATCGCAACAATAGCGCTCCATTTTTTGTTTAAAAGTCCCATTACGGCGATGATCACTCCAAGTACAACAAAGAACAATCCGGGATTGCCCTTGTAATCGCCCATAAAGCCGTTTTGAGAAATGCCCATCATCGTTACCCACGGCAGCCAGGCCGAGATGATAGATAGTACGCCACCACCGATCATTGTCAGTTTTGAATTCATGTTGGTTTAGTTTTGGTTTTTAAATGTTGGTTTTATCCGGGTTATTGCAATCCCGTTTTTTTGGGAATGCAAGTATAAGTGAATAAAATTCAAAAAAGGAACTCTTTGATATTTATCATACAACAATTGTTGATTTGTTATTATTTAAAATTTACTTCCCAAAAGTAATTCGTTGTAGCATCTTATTCTATCGAAATGAATATATGTATGCGGAAGATTGAAGTTCGCCGGCATATTCCGAATATTCGTTTTTTAAAAGCTTGTTGTGCGTCTTCAGAGTGGGTTCTTACACGACGGAAAAAAAATTATCTTCAGAAAATAAACTGTATTTTTCGCCCTTTAAATTCAATAAATGTTGTTTCAGTATAAAAGATGGAGCAAACAGTTGCCGATGCTGTTTGTGTATACGATTTCTATTTTCTTCGCGCAAGCGCAACCAAAATACCGGCAGGATTCCATTACAATTGCAGCGTTGGCAAAGCAGACAAAGGATTCTATTTCAAGAAATCCGGATAAAGCACTCGAACTCGCGAATGAAATTGTCCGGCTGTCCGGAAAAAATAATTATACGCATGGTTTCGTGATCGCTGAAAATCTCATCGGTTGGATCTATCAGCGGAAAAATGATCTGCCGACGGCGATCTCTCATTATGACAAAAGTATTGCTCTTGCACGTGCGGGACAGTTTACAAAAGATCTGGCGATCACGTTATACAATATGTCTGGCTTGTACGCGCAGATCGGAAGCTATGAACAGTCGCTCGAGTACGTGAACGAGGCCCTGCAGATCAGGCTCCGGCTGGCCGACAGCGCGGGCGTTGCAAAATGCTACCGGCAACTTGCGCAATGTATGTTCTATAAAAATGATTTTGCAAAAGCATCCAGCTACAGCGAAAAATCCATTGCGCTTTTAAGAAAGGAAAATAACCCGGTGAGTCTTTGTGCCGCACTTTCAAGCTATGGCGTAATATTGATCGGTCAAAAAAAATACAAGGAGGCGCTTGTGCCGTTACTGGAAACAAAAGAAATCTGCATGAAGGATAGCATCACGGACCGGCTGGATGAGCTGGGCATCAACATGGGACTTTGTTACCATTATCTTAATCAAACGGATTCTGCCTTTTTTTATTACCAGATGGGGTTGAAAACGGCAATTGAAATTGAGGATAATATCCAGCAATCAATACTGTATAATAATATTGGTGAATTGTTTCTGCAGCAAAATGACCTCAAAAAAGCAAAACCGAATTTCATTACAAGCCTTAAGTTGGCTAAAACCATGAACAGCCTCGAAGACATCCGGATGGCACAAAAGAATCTCGCAGTATTATTTGAAAAACAAGGTGATTTTAAACAGGCCTTGCAGTATAGTAAAGAATTTGAAGCCACTTCTGACTCTTTGTACAATGAACAAAAAACACAGGCGATTGAAGATGTAGCGGTAAAATATGAAACAAAGCAGGTAGACGAGCGGAACAAGATCCTGCAATCGGAAAACACGATCGTTAAATTACAAAACAAGCAGAAAAATTATTACCTGCTTGCGTTGATCGGCGGAACGCTTGTGACAGGCGCATTTGTATGGATATTTTTCAAAAGAAAACAGGCGGATGCAAAAGCCAAAACGAACGCACTGCGGCAAAAATTACTGATCAGCCAGATGAATCCTCATTTTATTTTCAACTCAATCGATAATATCCAGGCACTGATCTACAACAAGCAGGATGAAAATGCAATCATGTACCTCACAAAATTTTCCAAACTGACCAGGCAGATATTGGAAAATTCTGCAGAAGATTATATTCCGTTGAGTGAGGAGATCCCCATGCTGGAAAATTACGTTGAGATCCAGAAATTATTGTACGGCGATCATTTCGATTACCAAATCACTGCAGATGGCATCGATACCGAAAATATCCTTGTTCCGCCGATGCTCGCCCAGCCTTTTGTAGAAAATGCCATCAGGCATGGCCTGAAGAATAAGAGGGAGGGCGGATTTATAGAAATAAATTTTATAATGAAAGGTAACCAGTTGCATTTTGAAGTAACGGACAATGGCGAAGGAATTGTCCACCATTCGCCAGGCAAGGAACACAGATCAATGGCAAATAATATTGTCCGTGAGCGGTTAAAAGAAAAATCGGATACTATTCTTGTAACAAACATAGTTGACGGAGATAATCATATCACCGGCGCCGTGGCTACGTTTGAAATGCCTTATATCCACAACACTTAAATTTTCTACCAATGTTGCGCGCAATAATTATCGACGATGTTGAAAATATCCGGCGGAAAAATATCGACATGATCCGGAAGTTATGTCCCGAAGTCACAATTGTAGCAGAAGCCGGTGATGTGGCTTCAGGCATTGCCGCCATCAAAAAACATCTGCCCGATCTTGTGTTCCTGGACATAGAATTACCCGATGGGTCGGGCTTTGATGTGCTGCAAAAATTACAACCGGTATTTTTCAATGTGATCTTCATTACCGGTTTCGAGGATTTTGCAATCAGGGCCTTCAAATTCAGCGCCATCGATTATTTGCTAAAACCACTTGATCCGTCTGAACTGGTGGCCGCAGTTAAAAAAGCAATAGAAAACAATAAGAAAGAAATGCTCGAGCTTAAATATGCCACCCTGTTTGCCAATATCGAGCGCCCTAAAAATTTACAGAAGATCATTTTAAAGACATCAGATAAAATATTTTCGGTAAATATCCAGGATATTGTTCATTGTACTTCAGACAAAAACTACACAACATTTCATTTCATCAATGCGCCAAAGGTGCTGGTATCGGTTACTTTGAAAGATTATGAAATGATGCTGGGCCAACATGGATTTTTCCGTGTACATCAGTCGCACCTGATCAACATGAGTTATTTCGACCATTTCATCAAAGCAAATGGTGGCACCATCGTAATGAAAGACAAAACCAATGTGCCGCTTGCAATCCGGAAGAAAGAAGAGTTTTTACAATACCTTGAGAACATGAAGTGACAGTGATCGGTGGTCAGTCGTCGGTCATCATTCTATCCTCACCACACCAATATATAAGCTGTCAACAATCACAGAACATTTTATTGACGTTGACTACATCAAAAAAGAGTTCCAGGATTAACTCCCATTGACAGGGAAATAATCATCACAATTATATCAATCAATATTCCGGCGATAAAAACCGGGATAGTTATCTTCGTAGGCAACGCTGCAAGATTTGTAATAAAAGTAAATACCAGCACGGTAATCACGGGAATAAACAATGCAAAATGAACTCCACCAAACATCGCCACTATGAATGTAAGCGGTGCAAAAATGCAGGCCTGTAATGGAAGGATAATCGCTGTCCACAGCAGGCGCTTTCCTTCCTGTGCGCCACACCATGTTAAAAAACGCTGGATGATATTTACTTTCGAAACTGATTGCTGATATTTATGGACAGTTGATAGAAAAGTTACTGTGTTCATATTTGTTTAGTTTAAAAGTTATGATGGGCCATTCTTAAATTCAAATGGCATTTAATTCAGCACCATTATTGATCATTGATTTACTCCACAAATCTCCTCCCAAAAAATGAGGATCTTTATGACTTGCGGCTTTTCAAAACATGACAGTTATCATATTTTGTTCTGCTTCGTATCATTCTGCGAAAAAATTTTACCCCAATGCTACTTATAAACTATTTTATGATCGTTGAAACTTTGCCGTGATTTAGCGAACCACTGAAGTTATATCTAAACTCTTTAAACCTCTAAACCCTCTTCTTCCATGCTCCTGTACACCAGATCGGCCATATTATTAATAGTGGATGCAGAAAGAGCCGTGTGAGTCTGATGCCATCCGAATCAAGTCCGAATGCAGGAGCATGATTAAGATATTGTGCGAGGTTGCCGGGAAATATCGCCAAAAAATAAAGGGCAGTGATCCACCCCATCTGCCGGCGGTATTTTGTAAGGAATAATAATCCCAAACCAAGTAATATTTCCACCACACCGGAAGCCAGCACCACGAGGTCGGGATCCAGCGGAATCCAGGATGGGACCTGTACCCGGAAAGAAATGCGCGCGAAAGTCAAATGACTGGTTCCTGCGAAGATCAGCAGCAAGCCAAGTAAAATACGAAAAATGTTCTGCGTTTTGGTAGTTGCAGGAGCGACTGTTGTTGACATGTGTATTTATTTTGCAGTTAAAAAATACGATTGAAAGGCATTTCCGCAAAGGTCAGTTGGCAACAGGCATTTTTCGGATATAAGATACGCTTTTTTGTTTAAAGTTGAAGGTTTAGAATACCCTGATACCCGACAGATTTTACTGCTTAACTTTGTGATATGAAAAACGCTTTACTCCTTTTCTTATGTTTCTTCAGCCTGTCAACTATCGCGCAACCGTGGAGTGCTGCACAACTCGAATCTGCCAACACGGCGAAAGGTGCGGTTTATTTATCACAAGCGGAAAAGGACGTGATCCTTTACATCAACTTGTGCCGGCTTTATCCGGATCAATTTGCAAAAAACGAAGTTGAACCTTATCAGGGAGTCGCGTTTACAGTTGATGTATCTTTTAAGAAATATAAGGCTTCACTGATGAAGGAACTTGAAAGTACCTATCCGGTTGAGGAATTGACGCCGGATGAGGCGTTGTTTGAAGATACAAAGTGTCATGCGGCAGAGTTGTACAACAATTACAGGCTCGGTCATAAGCGGATAAAATGTACCATGCAATTCAGTGGCGAGTGTCTTTCTTTCGGCACCAATGTTCCGAAGGAAATTGCATTGCAATTGTTGATTGACAGCGGGGTTTCAAATCTCACGCATCGAAAAATATGCCTGGATGAAAAATTTACGATCATCGGTGTAACCAATGCACGTCAAAAACAATACGGATTTTGTTCGGTAATCGATTTTTTATAATGCCAGTCACAGAAGGCGGATCTATAAAATAAACAACGTTTACATCAGCGGGCAATTTCAACTCATATTTTCTACCGCATCGTTCACGCGCTCATTTTTTATAACAGGGTTGACGCGCCAGTTGGGATCGAAACGAACAAAGAAAGCCAGCCAGCCTGTTCGTGAAACCCGCATCAGGTAGGGCTGCAGCGCAACAAGCGATAAGGAATTAAAACCGAGCCAATAAAAAATCTGGTTATCGCGCAGCGAAAATCCAATCAGCACCCACCAGGCTACGAAAGTGGTAACACTCCATGCAATGGTAAGTGCATAACTAATATAGCCGGAACCGTAGTAAAACCCCACTTCAATGTTGAATGGTTGGCCACACACCGGGCAATACGCATTCATCTTCATCGTTTCTTTTAAATTGTATGGATTGCTGTTGGTAAACATATTTCCTTCGCGGCAGCGCGGGCATTTGCAATTGGCAAGATTCAAAATACCGGGTGCCTTTACTTTTTTTGTTGCGGTATTCATATTAATTAACGTTTCCATATTATTGATGCGATTTGTTTCGAAAAATTTCCGGTGAGGTACCTGTATATTTTTTAAAAAATTTAGAGAAGTATGAGTTGTCGGCGAAGTTGAGTTCGGATGCAATTTCATTGATGTTCTGTTCTGCATTAACGAGCAGCCGCTTTGCTTCCAGCAAAATGCGTTCGCGGATAAGCTCGCCTGCCGATCGGCCCACGACCTGCCTGGAAAGTGCATTCAGGTGATTGGGCGTGATGAACAATAACGAAGCATAATCCTTTGTAAGTTTCTTCTCTTTATAATGTGTCTCGATGAGCGTTTTGAAATTTGTAATCACCGGCGAATATTGTGTTATTGCTATTTTGCCTGCGCTTGCCGAATTGCGTTTTACATGGATAAAAAGCTGTACCGATGCTGCGCGGATCATATCGTATTTGTCATTGTATCCTGAACCGTCTTCCGCCAGAATGTTTTCAAATATTTGCTCAATTATTGCGCGTGCCTTTAGAGGAATCACCAGAGATTGTTCAGTTGCATTGCCAGAGAAAAAAGGAAAGCGATCCGTAAAACTCGCACCGGCAGGAACTTTGCCGAGAAATTCTTCCGAGAAATTAATGATATACCCATCTGTATCGCCCTTAAACATCCATGTGTGCACCTGCCCGGGCGCCATGAAGTAAATAGTTCCGGGTTTCACCGGAAATTTTACAAAATCGATCGAATGATGTCCGCTTCCCCTGGTAAAATAAACCAGGTGGTAAAAAGAATGCCTGTGCGGAAAATGCAGATCGGAATGCACATCAAGGTAATGCGCAAAACGATCGCACAAAAAATCTTCCGACGCGTATAGATCATTGGCGAGGTTACATATATTGTATGATGGAAGTTGTTTTATAAATAGTATTATTTACTGCAAAAGTAGCGAATACCAACCGTTACGTCGTAGTACTAAACAGAGCTTGTATGGTACTTTTTACTTGCGCAGTATACTACGCGGGAACTTCGTCCTGACGTTCCTGGTTCTCATTTTTGCGCCAGAAACTTTTAACCTTCCTATTTCCAAAAGAAAAACCTCATAATTCGAGTAGAATTTTCTGCTATCAACACGAGGTTTTTCACCTGTTTATTCCGCATCGTTGATTCAATTTCGTTGAAACAAAATCTATTTATTATGAGTACAGTTATTTCTGCTGCGAAAGCAAAAGAGTACATTTTGAATTATCGTAAAGATCTTCCGCCGGGAGAGATGCGTAGTGCTTGGGTGAATCGCGACATCATTGATGCGATTATCGGCCTGTCTTCCACAAATGCGCTGGATGGTATCCGGATTTATTTGGCGAGATATACGGAAGACGACCCGGGCGCACGGTTTGTAAAAGATACCGATACGGTGATTTTTGTGCCAACAGAAGAAAATGCCTCCGGTGATGCAAAGGACATTAAAACTGCCTATTTTAATTACACCAGGATTTGCCCGCCGGTTTGTAAAGACGATATCGAGTAGTGATTAAGTACAGGGTTCAAATTTCAGGCTTACTTTGAACTTTGAACCCTGACATTACACATGGTAAATTGCAGCTTCTTCCCCTAGCAAGGCATATATGGTACCCTCGATGTCTTTTTCTAAATTCCCTCCAAAATTTTCAAATGTTAAAACAGCTATACAAAAAAAGATTTGGAAGTTTAAAAGAAAACGCATTAACTTTGTTTAACGGTGTTAGATTATTTATACACCATTAATTTTCGATCATGGCAAGCAAAGACAGAATTCAGCGATTGAAAGATGAAACCAGGATAAATATCCTGGATGCAGCTTTTAAAATTGTAAAAAATGAAGGCTGGCAATCTTTGAGCATGCGTAAGATCGCGGATGAAATTGAGTATACGGCACCGATCATTTACGAATATTTTTCCAACAAAGAAGCCATTTTACAAGAATTGACGCGCAAAGGCTATCGTGTTTTAACGGCGGAACTGGAAGAAGCAAAAAGCAAACACAAAACGCCCGAAAAGCAATTGGAAGCCATGTGGCTGGCGTATTGGGACTTTGCATTTGCCCACAAAGAATTTTACCAGCTCATGTTTGGTGTGGAAATGAACTGCTGCGTAATGAAAAGTGAGTGTCCCGAAATGCAGTCGCCAGCGAAGATCATCACCGAATCAATACAAAAACTGATGAACGTGCCGCTGGATGACGACGCGATCTGCACGAAGTATTACACGTTTTGGTCGGTGGTGCATGGTCTCATCTCGATCAACATCGTTCGTCAGGGCGTTTCAAACGAGATCAATCAACAGATTTTAAAGGATGCGATCAATGGAATTATCCGTTCAATGAAAGACGCATAATTTTTTTGCCGGCAACTTAACACCTTTAAATAATTTTACAGGATTTAGAATTCGCGTCACCGGCGCTCCGGAACCGGCGGTGGACGCTCCAAATAGGTTGATAGTTGGGGGTTGATAGTTGAAAAACATTTAACCATCTGCTAGTAACTTTCAACAATCAACTTTCAACAATTTTTTTTGACTATTCACTTAACATCGTTCAACAATTTAATAACGTTTATGAAACAGCTACTTTCCATCAAAACACTATATGCTTCCCTGATTTTAGTTCTTTTGGGCTGCTCGGCAAAAACACCTGATGCATCCACATCTGCTGCGCCGCCGGAGTCGTTCCCGGTAGTGCAGATCAGTTCGGCTTCGACCACTACCTATTCTGAATATCCTGCTTCTATTGAAGGCACCACCGACGTGGAAATTCGTCCGCAAGTGGAAGGATTTCTCGATCAGGTGCTGGTAAACGAAGGCGCGTTCGTTACTGCCGGTCAGCCGCTTTTCAAGATCAACGATCGCCTCTACCGCGAACAATTGAACAGCGCCACTTCCAGTCTCAATGCAGCTCAGGCAGCTATCGCCAATGCGCAACTGGAAATTGACAAACTAACACCGTTGGTCCAAAATAAAGTAGTGGCCGACATCCAGTTGAAAATGGCGCAAACCGCTTACAAAGTTGCGGTAGCAAATGCGCAACAGGCAAAGGCGCAAGTGGCCGCAGCAAATATCAATCTTGGTTACACAACAGTGAAAGCACCGGTGAGTGGTTACATCGGCCGCTTGCTGAAAAAACAAGGAAGTCTTGTTTCAAGATCAGAACCGTCGCCGCTTACTACCCTTTCGGATGTGCATGAAGTACATGTTTATTTTTCACTGGGCGAAACAGATTTTATCGGCTTCAAAGAAAATTACAAAGGCACGAGCATCGAAGAAAAGATCAAACATCTGCCACCGGTTTCTCTGGTGCTGGCCGACAACAGCATTCATCCGCAACAGGGAAAAATTGAATTGGTAGATGGGCAGTTTGATCGCACCACCGGCGCCATCACTGTAAGAGCGAGTTTTCCGAATCCACAGGGATTGTTGCGTTCCGGCAACACAGGAAAGATCCGCCTTGCTTTAGAACATGCCAATGCTATACTGGTACCCCAGGCAGCAACTGTAGAAGTACAGGATAAAATATACGTATACAAAGTGGGTGACAGTAACAAGGTGGCACGCAATCCAATTACTATCATCGGCAAAACCGGTACAGATTATCTTGTAAGCGATGGCGTGAAAGTGAATGACAAGATCGTTAAAAACGGACTCGATCATTTGCAGGACGGAATGGTGATCACGCCGCTCAAACCGGAAGTGCAGGTTGCTGTAAAAAATTAATTTTCATTATTTACAACTAACATTTTTATGTTTAAGAAATTCATAGAACGGCCCGTAATGGCAACCGTTATCAGTATCCTTTTGGTTATACTTGGCCTCATCGGATTAAAACAATTGCCATTGCAACAGTTTCCGGACATTGCACCGCCGGCTGTTCAGGTAACGGCATTTTATCCCGGTGCAAATGCCGAAACTGTATTGCGCTCGGTGGCACCTTCGCTCGAAGAATCAATCAATGGTGTGGAAGACATGAGTTACATGAGTTCTACCGCCAGCAATGATGGTTCGCTCGTGATCACCGTTTATTTTAAACTCGGTACCAATGCCGACCAGGCAGCAGTGAACGTACAAAACCGTGTGGCCCAGGCTACGAGCCAGTTACCGGCAGAAGTAGTGCAGGCGGGCGTTACTACATCCAAACAGCAAAACAGTTTGCTGATGGTGGTGGATCTTTATGCCGACGATGCAAAAACGTATGATCAGACCTTTCTGGCAAACTATGCACAGATCAACATCATCCCGGAAATAAAAAGAATTCCGGGTGTTGGGCAGTCGCTGATATTTGGTGGCAACAAAGATTATTCGATGCGCGTTTGGCTCAATCCCGCGCAGATGGCGGCTTATAAGCTGATGCCACAAGACGTGATGGCGGCCATACAGGATAAAAACCTGGAAGCGGCACCGGGAAAATTTGGGGAAGGCAGCAAAGAATCTTTTGAGTACATCATCAAATACAAAGGGAAGTTAAACCAGGCTGCTGATTATGAAAACATTGTCATCCGCGCCAATCCTGATGGCTCGATGTTGTTGTTAAAAGATGTGGCACGCGTAGAATTCGGCGCATACACTTATGGCAACTATACCCGCACAAATGGCAAGCCAGGCGTGAACATCGCATCATTTCAATTAGCTGGCTCTAACTCCAACGAGATCCAGATCGCCATTGCGGATCTGATGAAAAAAGTGTCTAAAAATTTTCCAAAAGGAATCAGTTATACAACCATCTACGATACCAAGATCCCATTGGATGAATCGATCGAACAGTTAAAACACACGCTGATCGAAGCGTTTATTTTAGTGTTCATCGTGGTGTTCATGTTCCTGCAGGATTTCCGTTCAACATTGGTCCCCGCGATAGCTGTACCGGTTTCCATCATCGGAACATTCTTCTTCATGAACATCTTTGGCCTGTCGGTAAATTTGTTTACACTGTTTGCATTGGTGCTTGCCATCGGTATCGTGGTAGATGATGCCATCGTGGTGGTGGAAGCCGTTCACGCAAAAATGGAGCATCGGAAGATCCCCGCAAAAGCTGCTACCATAGCGGCGATGAGCGAAATAACGGGGGCCATTATTTCCATCACCTTAGTCATGAGTGCCGTATTTTTACCGGTCGGTTTTATGAGCGGTTCCACCGGCGTATTCTATCGTCAGTTTGCATTTACATTGGCCATTGCCATCGTGATCTCTGCAGTAAATGCACTTACCTTAAGTCCCGCATTGTGTGCCTTATTTTTAAAAGATGTGCATTCACATGATGAAAATGCACCGGTAAAAAAATTATCATTCAAACAAAAATTCTTTGCAGGATTTAATTCCGGCTTTTCAAAACTCACAACAAAATATGTTGGCAGCCTGCGCTTTTTGATCCGCTACAAATGGGTGGCCATTACGGGTTTGATCCTGGTAATAGCATCGACCATCTTTTTGGTGAAGAAAACAAAAACAGGATTTATTCCCTCGGAAGATCTTAACTTTTTTGCGATCGCATTATCAATGCCACCGGGCTCATCCCTGGAACGCACCACGGAAGTGATCAAAGAAGGCGAAAAAGTATTGAGCGGAATTGAAGCAAAACGAGCAGTGATGGGACTTTCAGGGTTCAACATTCTTACGCAATCTTCCAATCCATCGGCAGCTGTGGCATTTGTTTCTTTCAAACCTTCGGCTGAAAGAGGAAAAATAAAAGATATCAATGTGATGATGAACGATACGCGGCAAAAACTGGCGCAGATCAAAGGCGGAAATTTCTTCGTATTCACCTTTCCTACCGTTCCCGGATTCAGTAACGTGGACGGTTTGGATCTTGTGTTGCAAGACAGAACAGGCAACGGAACATTAAAAAAGTTTGCAGAAGTTTCTTCAGGTTTTATCGGAGAACTGATGAAAAAACCTGCGATCGCTTTCGCCTTCACTTCTTTCAAAGCCGATTATCCACAACTGGAACTGGAAGTGGATGATAAAAAAGCACAACAGCTTGGCGTAAAGGTGAAAGACGTTTTGCAATCCATGCAGGCCTATTTCGGAAGTGCGCAGGCATCCGATTTCAACCGCTTCGGAAAATATTACCGCGTAATGGTGCAGGCAGATTTTGTGGACAGAGCAAATCCTGATGCGATCAACAACATTGCGGTGAAAAATAATAACGGTGAAATGGTGCCGATTAGCACGCTGGTAAAACTGAATCGCGTGTACGGACCGGAAACTGTGTCGCGCTACAATCTTTTCAATTCCATCGGAATTAACGCTATTCCAAAACCTGGCTATAGTACCGGTGACGCAATCAAAGCCGTTGAAGAAGTTTCTAAAACATACCTGCCAAACGGCTACACCCAAGAGTTTACGGGCCTTACAAAGGAAGAAATTTCTTCCAGCGGTCAATCGGCCATCATCTTCGGATTGTGTTTACTCTTTGTGTATTTTCTTTTAGCTGCGCAATATGAAAGCTACATTTTGCCGATGGCGGTGGTACTTTCCATTCCTGCAGGTATCCTGGGCGTATTTTCGGCCATCGGATTGGCTGGCATCGAAAACAACATTTACGTACAGGTAGCATTGGTGATGTTGATTGGGCTGCTTGCAAAGAATGCTATCCTGATTGTAGAATTTGCGGTGCAAAGACGGCACAATGGTAAAACATTGATATCATCTGCACTGGAAGCCGCGAAGCTGAGGCTGCGCCCGATCATCATGACATCGCTTGCATTTATTGTGGGAATGATACCGATGATGCGCGCTACCGGCCCATCTGCACAAGGCAATCACTCTATCAGCATTGCTGCAGCCGGCGGTATGATCGCCGGAGTGATACTTGGATTATTCATGATACCGGTGCTGTTCATCATTTTTCAGCATATCCAGGAAATGATCTCAGGTAAGAAAGTGATCATCAAAAAAGAAGATAAAAATTTTTTAACGGTGGTGGCGAAGCCGGAACTCGCCAATTAGTAAATGGTAAATAGTAATGGTGAAATCTTCAAAGCAGTCAACTGAAATCAATCAGAAAAGCTTTTATAGATTTCACTATTCACCATTGACTACTGACTATCCGGGTCGATGATCATCATCTCCCGCAAATCATATTTAGAATAAAAAAATCATGACAAAGAATCTAAAACTATACGTGTTCATAGCCCTGTTCTTCTACGCGTGTAAAGTAACAAAAGACATACGCTCGGATGCACAGAAGCAGTTGCCGTCAACTTTCAGAAATGCTGGTACAACAGATACAAACAGCATCGCCACTTTGAAGTGGAAAGATATTTTTACCGATGCTGTCTTGCAACAGTTGATTGACAGTGCGCTGACGAAAAACTTCGACATGCAGATCGCAGTGAAAAATATCGATGCCGCACAAGCCATTTACAAACAATCAAAATGGAACTTCGTTCCCACGGCAACATTTAATGTAACAGCAGGAATTACGCGACCTTCAGACAATAGCCTGAATGGACTAAGCACCATTCAGTTTCTCGGAAAAACGCATATTGAAGATTACAATGCAAATGTTTCCCTATCCTGGGAAGCTGATATCTGGGGTAAAATAAAAAACAAACAAAAAGCCGCCCTGGCAGAATACCTGCAAACTACCGAAGCAAAGAATGCTATTCAGACCAACCTGATCGCAAGTGTTTCCCAGGGATATTACAACCTTTTAATGCTGGACGCACAACTTGCGATTGCAAAGAAAAACCTTGGCCTGACAGATAGCACCTTGTTTATTACAAAATTACAATTCAATTCCGGTCAGGTAACTTCCCTGGCTGTTCAACAGGTGGAAGCACAGCAACAGGCAGCCGCATTGCTTATTCCGCAATTTGAGCAGGAAAGATTGTTACAGGAAAATGCGCTAAGCATTCTGACCGGCGCATTGCCCGCAGCGATCGCCACAAGTACCTTACTGGATCGTGTAACGATACCCGATAATTTGTCTGCAGGTATTCCGGCCGATATGGTAAAAAATCGCCCCGACATCCGTAGCCGCGAAATCGCGCTTCAGGTAGCAAATGCAGAGGTTGGAATCGCGCAGGCAAATATGTATCCGTCGCTGAAGATAACGGCGGCAGGCGGAATAAATTCATTTAAGGCAAGTAACTGGTTCAATATTCCTGCATCACTTTTCGGCGCCGTTGCCGCTGGAATTGCTCAACCCCTGCTGCAGAAAAAAGAGTTGAGCACGCAATTGGATGTGGCCAAAATTGAAAGAGAAAAAACGGTTCTCCAATTTCGCCAGGCTGTATTGATAGCAGTTGGCGAAGTATCAGATGCACTGGCATCAATCGAAAAGATAAGGGAACAAAAAACGATCGCTATCACCAGGGTAAATACATTGCAGCAGGCAATGAGAAATGCCAATTTGCTCTTTCAAAATGGCATGGCCAATTATCTTGAAGTAATCACGGCACAAAGCAATGTGCTGCAAAGCGAAATAGAACTCGCTTCTGTAACACGTGCAGAATTGG
>JAATFP010000098.1 GCA_015655125.1 Chitinophagales bacterium
CCCCTGCTGCAGAAAAAAGAGTTGAGCACGCAATTGGATGTGGCCAAAATTGAAAGAGAAAAAACGGTTCTCCAATTTCGCCAGGCTGTATTGATAGCAGTTGGCGAAGTATAAGATGCACTGGCATCAATCGAAAAGATAAGGGAACAAAAAACGATCGCTATCACCAGGGTAAATACATTGCAGCAGGCAACGAGAAATGCCAATTTGCTCTTTCAAAATGGCATGGCCAATTATCTTGAAGTAATCACGGCACAAAGCAATGTGCTGCAAAGCGAAATAGAACTCGCTTCTGTAACACGTGCAGAATTGGCTGCGGTAGTTGACCTGTACAGATCATTGGGCGGTGGACTGTAAGCGTTTTGAGGATTATTCATCCGGTAAAATAATTAAAGAATATTTCAAGAAGCAGGTTGCAACCTAAACGCCTGAACGACAAAAATATGAATACCGGCCACGATCTTTCCCACGGTAAATGGCCGGAAGTGAAGAAGGAGATGAAGATCGGATTGCCTGCAGCTTCTGCTGCGGGCAATTTTATTTATATCTTTAAGGAGAGTTCAACTTAATCTTATGAAGAATAAATTTCCATTCGCAGGAAAAGCGGTTCTCCTGGCGCTATTTTTATTGAAGTTTCAGCTAACCGCCACCTCGCAATCTTCAAATCAGATTTGGTGGAAAGAAACCGTTTTTTACCAGGTTTACATGCCAAGCTATGCAGACAGCAATGGCGATGGGTACGGCGATTTTAAAGGCATGACCGCAAAACTCGGGTACCTTCAAACCCTTGGTGTGAAAGGTATCTGGCTCACCCCATTTTTACTTTCACCGAAAGTAGACAATGGCTACGATGTTGCCGATTACTACCAGACCGATCCTGTATATGGCACCAACGATGATTTTAAACAATATGTTTCCGAATCCCACAAACGTGGTATCAAAGTGATCATGGACATAGTACTGAATCATACTTCAACAGAAAGTACATGGTTCAGAGAAGCCAGGAAAAGCAAGGATAATCCATATCGTAATTATTACATCTGGCAAGACAAACCCAATAACTGGCAATCATATTTTGGCGGTTCGGCGTGGGAAAAAGATTCTGCCACCAGCCAATATTATTATCACAAATTCGATAAACGCATGGCCGACCTTAACTGGTCCAATCCCACTGTGATAAAGGAAGCTGAAAAAGTATTACGCTTCTGGCTTGATCTCGGTGTTGACGGGTTCCGGTTTGATGTGATTAATTTTTTAACCACGGAAAAAACTTTCCCCGACAATCCTGAAAAAGACGGCGGGCAGCAACATGTCTATGATGTGGACCAGGCGGGCCTTCAGGAAGCAATCAGGAAAATAAGTTACACCGTGCATCAATACAAGGATCGTTTCATTGTAGGTGAAATCGGAAGCGATAAGATAGATGTTTTAAAAAGGTACCAATCACCTTCAATGCTTGATGTAGTATTCAATTTTAATTTTGGAAGCATTCCCGAATTTTCTGTTCAGCGGATCTTTGATGAATTGAAAAGTATGGAATCGGATATGTCCGGCTACCCTACGCTTTTCTTTGGGAGCCATGATATGCCGCGATTGATGGATCGCCTTGCAGGCAACAATCCACAAAAGGCGCTGGCACTCGCCGCGCTGACATTGACGGCTAAAGGTGTTCCGTTTGTATATTATGGCGAAGAAATTGGCATGCGGAACATCATTGCCAACAATCCCGAAGAAATAAAAGATGTGCAGGGAAAAAGTTTTTATAACATCGCTAAAGCCGCAGGCAAATCACCGGTTGAAACGCTGAAAGAAGGGAACGATCACAACCGGGACAAATCGCGCAGCCCTATGCAATGGGACAGCAGCGCTTATGCAGGGTTTTCTAAAACAGCAAGCTGGATAAAAGTGAATGAAGATTATAAATCAATCAACGTTGCCAGGGAACAAAAAGAATCCGCTTCCCTTTTAAACCAATACCAACAACTGATCGCATTACGCAATAGGACCAAAGCGTTACAATACGGTTTATACGAATCACTCGACCTGAAAGATGACATGATATCATTCTCGCGCATATCCGGAAAAGAAAAAGTAGTGGTGTTTATCAATTTTGGGGCCGGAAAAAAAATCGAATTGCCTCCCAAAGCAGTGGTTTTATTTGGCGAACCAACTATTCCGGCAAATGGAATTTTAATTTATTCCTTGTAGGAAAACATCTCGGGTTAGTAGAAAATGAAAGGTTAAGATTAATATTTAAACGTGTCGTGCTATTAAAAGTACCTGAATAAAATTCGTATTGTATTCATGTTTCGCTTTACAGAAACACAAACCGAATGCAGCCACCCTGAACTTGTTGAAACATGGATAAATGTAGTCAGTCTGAATTTTGGCGAAGACGATTTGCAGAGCAGCACCTAATAGCATAACACGTTAATATTTAAATCGCGACCTCAAATCAAGTTCTCTAAAGATTTGATTATTCGCTATTGGCTATTCACAATAGTTGTGTAGCTCGAACGCCCGGCGCCATTGAACACTCTTAACTTCACAGTGCCTTTAGCCTTCATTCCATTTTGAAATACGGGGCTTGTTTTTGTCGGTTCATTGCTATCGGTCGAATACCTTATCGTCAACCCCGGAAATTGCGTATTAGCAAAGATGGCGCCGTCCTTTACAATCGCGCCGACGGGCGGAATCCGATAGTTGTAACCGCCATGATAATTGCTCAGTATCGGCAGTTGTATCGTGCCAACATTATTTACAAAACCTGCCCATGCAGAATCATACGAAGCGCTCGTTTTTTGCGGATCCGTTTCCGTTGCCCATGAAGGATCTTTTGCCCATGCTCTTTCTGCCAATGCTGCCAAACGAGGCAGCAACATGTATTCCAGTTGTTGTGGCCCCTTGATCGTTTCACTCCACATACAGGCTTGCAAGCCAATAATATTTGTTTTGCCATAATCTGTCAGTCGTTGTTTACCCGAAAAATCTGCAGCTGTCACTGCCCTTCCCTGGTCGTCTTCTTTTATATTTTTCAACAGATCGTAAGGAATAAATTCATACGTTTTTTTGATATCAGTTACGCTTCCCCAGTAATAACCAGGCTCGTCGTAAGTCTTGTATTGTGTTTGATCAAAATAAAAATTCGTTACCGGAGCCAAAACTACTTGGTAACCATTATTCGCCAGTTTATAGGCCAGGTCCTCATTTCCGCCAATATTGTTCCATACATACAGGTGCATGTGCCTGTTCGCAAACTCCGGGTTTGGAAAAGTCATCTTGTTTCCATCCAGGAGCGTTTTACGCAAACCGATCTCTTCCCAACCAGATAACCCAATACCTTTTTTTTGCAAAATAGCACTCACTTTCGAGATATAATAGTACCACAGATCATCTGTGGTTCGAACAGAAGGATCAGAAAATATCAACATTCTGCAGGCCGGCGATTGCTCCCATGTTCCGGCCGCTACTTCATCGCCACCAAAATGAATGCTGCGCAAACGAACACCCGCTTCTTTATAAAGCCGGTCGATCTCATCCACTACTTTTTCGATGAAGGTGTAAACAGATGGCACTGCAACATCCATGATATTATCATGGAACCATTGTGGCGTAGAATAAACGGAATGATCCAACGTATCGCGCAATAAGTATTGCAGAGCCTCTGTAGGCTTGCCCGCTTCCATCAATCGCCTGTACCGCGCATCCATGGCCTTGATAGCGGCACGCGCGTGTCCGGGCGTTTCAATTTCCGGTATCACATCGATATGCCTCTCTTGTGCATATTTCAGGATCTCCATAAAATCTTTCCGGGAGTAAAATCCGCTACCATATAATTTTCCGGTGTCTGCGCCTGAGCCGTAAGCTGACGGCAAATGATATTTTTCATCAAGACTATGGCCGCGCAACGCGCCAAACGAAGTCAGTTCCGGGAGACCGTCAATCTCCAACCGCCAGCCTTCATCGTCTGTAATGTGAAAATGAAAAGTGTTTAATTTATACAGCGCCATCAGGTCGAGAATGCGAAACACTTCCTCTTTCTTTTGAAAGTTCCGCGACGTCGAGCATCAATCCGCGATAAGAGAAGCGGGGCTGATCCTTCACCATTACCGAGGGAATATTTATCGCAGTTTGTTTATGGATCCAGACATCTGCAGGCAGCAAGGTTTTCAGAGATTGGATCCCGTAAAAAATGCCCGCGCTTTCTGATGCATTGATGATAATGGCATCGGTAGTTACTTTCAGTTCGTAGCCTTCGGTCGCCAAATCCGGCACATAATTCATCAGTATACTTTTTATCGTACCTGATGATGCTACTTCTTTCTTTTCAAAAAACGAATTCAATTCATCCCGTAATAATCTGGCTTCATTTGCAAAACGACTATCGGCGCTTACCTTTGTCGTTGCGCTTAATATAGCAACAGAACCTGGCTCAATATAACTCACCGGCTGCGGGAATATTTTTGAAAGATTGTCTTTAATTACCGTGGTGGCATTATTGCGCTGGTAAATATTTTTAGCAAAATCAGACTCTAATCTGCCATCAATCACCGGCAATGAAATTTTATTTTCAATGAGATATTTGATATCATATCCTTTCAAGGGCTGCTCGTTCCACACAATATAAAACCCTTCCGGCTGATCGTTGCGATTGATGAAAGCGCCTTCCATCAGTACATCGAATGAAATTTTATTTCCGGGTAGTATTCCTTTAAAAGAAATGCCAGGTGAGATCTCAAACAAATTGCCCGCCCATTTTTTTATGTTGAAAACGGCATCCGGATGCTCTGTCACAAGATTACTTTTACTATTAAAATATATTTTCCAGCCAGTGGCAGGCAGAACGCTCGTGCCGGTATTAGCAATAATAAATTCCCCTTTCGCTTCGCCCGTTTGAGTATAGTTGTTGGCAACAGCGGTAAAAGAAAGGAAAAGGTCGCTGTTGCGGAAAGTTGGTTTATCCTGTGCAATTACAGGTGAGTATAATAGTAACAGCAAGGCGCCGGTTATCAGTAAAGAAATTTTGGTCATATGCAAATGTATCAATGATTAAAGTTAAAGATTTACATGTTGTGTCATCAGGTTCGGAAATTTGCTTTTGCAAATCGTCTTCGACAAGATCAGACTGACAGGGTTCTGTCATGTTGAGCCTGTCGAAACATAACCCGAATGCGGATTTTCACCAATACGTTGTTTTGCGGCACATCTGCCGTTACCAATGGCACGAAGCGTAATTCAACATCAAATTGTCATCTATGTTTCTTTTTTACTTACTTTGCCTGCTACCAATTGCACCAACATATGGACATACAATTCAATAAAAACGAAGATGCTCTTAAAATGGCCTGGAGCCAGGTAAGGCAGAAGCTCGAAAAAATATACGAGGGCGGCGGTACAAAAGCTGCTCAGAAGCAGAAAGAAAAAAACAAGCTCACGGCAAGGGAACGCATCAGTTATCTCTGTGATGATAACACACCTTTTACCGAAATCGGCGCTTTTGCAGGGTATGAAATGTATGAAGAATATGGTGGTTGCCCTGCAGGCGGCACAGTAAGCGGTATCGGCTATGTGAGTGGCAGACAGTGCATCATCGTGGCCAATGATCAAACGGTGAAGGCAGGCGCTTGGTTCCCTATCACCGGCAAAAAAAATCTCCGCATGCAGGAGATTGCGATGGAAAATAAATTGCCGGTCATTTATATAGTAGACAGCGCCGGCGTTTTCCTGCCCATGCAGGATGAGATCTTTCCCGACAAAGAACATTTCGGCCGTATTTTTAGAAACAATGCAAAGATGAGCGCCATGGGCATCACGCAGATCGCAGCTGTTACAGGTGCGTGTGTTGCAGGCGGCGCATATCTCCCTATTATGAGCGATGAAACATTGATGGTGGAAGGCGCGGGTTCAATCTTTTTGGCCGGCCCCTATTTAGTGAAAGCCGCCATCGGCGAAGATACAGATGCAGAAACATTGGGTGGCGCAGCTACGCACAATGAATTGTCCGGCATCGCCGACTACAAATTCAAAACGGAAGAAGAATGCCTCGACCAGGTGAAGAAGATCATTGGCAGACTCGGAAAGCCAAAACTGGCGGGCTTTGACAGGATCGAAGCGGTGGGGCCAAAACAAAACAAAGGCGAACTGTTCGGCATTATGAGCGAAGGAAATACGAAGCCTTACGACATGCTGGAAATGATCGGTTGTCTTGCAGATGCAAATAGTTTTGATGAATTTAAAAAAGACTATGGCAAAACGATCGTGTGCGGTTATGCACGCATCGATGGATGGGCAGTAGGCATTGTGGCCAATCAAAGATTAATTGTAAAAAGCAGGAAAGGTGAAATGCAATTAGGTGGAGTGATCTATAACGACAGTGCCGATAAAGCTGCACGTTTCATCATGAATTGTAACCAAAAAAAGATCCCGCTTGTTTTTTTGCAGGATGTAACGGGTTTCATGGTAGGCAGCAGGAGCGAACACAGCGGCATCATAAAAGATGGCGCAAAACTGGTGAATGCTGTAGCTAATTCTGTTGTACCGAAGATCACCATCATCATTGGAAACTCTTACGGAGCTGGCAATTACGCGATGTGTGGCAAGGCTTACGACCCGAGGTTCATTTATGCATGGCCCACTGCAAAGATCGCCGTAATGGGTGGCGAGCAGGCAGCAAAAACAATGTTGCAGATCGAAGTGGGCGCAATGAAAGCCAAAGGAAAAGAAGTGACCCCGGAAGAAGAAACCGCATTTTTAGAAAAGATCACAGCGAAATATACGAAGCAAACAAAGCCCGAATACGCTGCGGCAAGATTATGGGTTGATGCCATCATAGATCCTGCAGATACGCGAAAGGTGATCTCGGAAGGAATCAAAGCAGCCAATCATAATCCGGATATACCGGAGTTTAAAACGGGTGTGTTTCAGGTTTGATCAATTTTTATCGCAGATTTCTTTTTTCGCTTCGCGAATTTTGATTTAAAGGATTACGCAAATTGGATTCCGCTGCGCGGAATGATGCGAAGATCGAATTGAATTATTTACCTCGAAAAAGCGAAGACCCAAAAATTACGAACCTTTGTGCCTTCGTGCCTCTGTGGTTCAAAAAAATAAAAATGAACATCTCTACAAATAAATTTTACGCTCCGGCTTCTCCTTCGGGGAGCGGAGGGGGTGAAAGAAGCATAGTTATTTACACCGATGGTTCTTCGCGCGGAAACCCAGGCCCGGGCGGATATGGTGTTGTGTTGATGTATGGCCGGCACCGGAAAGAATTATCGAAAGGTTTTCGGCATACTACCAATAACCGGATGGAGTTGATGGCTGTCATTGCAGGATTGGAAGCGATCACCAAACCCAATATTCCTGTTACCATTTATTCCGACAGCCAATATGTAGTGCGCGCCATCGAAGAAGGCTGGCTCAAAACGTGGATGCGCACCGGTTTCAAAGGCGGCAAAAAAAATCCTGATCTATGGAAAAAATTTTATGCCTTGTCCTTACAATTCAACATAAAAATGGTGTGGGTGAAAGGCCATGCCGATAATCCCTATAACAACCGCTGCGATGAACTGGCTACGGCTGCAGCGGATGGAAAAGAACTGGAAGCTGATGAAGGATATGAAGAGGCGTTGCGAAGTTTATGATGCCGGAAATCTATAACCGTTTCTCGCCATGACAGACAAAATAAGTAAAGAGCCACCCTTTAAAGAGTGGCTCGGGAATATTTTTTCCAACCAGGATTAAGCAATTGCTTTTTTTGCGTAGGGCCTAAAATACAAAACATAGCTCCCAAACAACACTGCGCTCCATGCCAGGTCATTTACAAATGTCTGCCATTTTAAAAATGCAAGTCCCGCCAACATACATTTAATGTATCCGTTCAGCGAATTTTCATACATATTAAAATCATCAAAAATAAACACCGAGCTGTTGCTCAGGAAGAAGAACAACAATGTTGAGCCTAATGAAAATCCCACAACACTTAATACGCTGATCTTCCGTAATGCAGCGCCAAGAATGGTTACAGAAAGCAAGGCCACATAATTTCCAATCTGGCCAAAACCATAAAAGCCCTGCCCTACTTTGAATACTTCCATCAGGCAATCGGCGATGAACATTGCCAGGATCGGGATGATGAAAGCCAGTTTTTTATCTTTGATCACAGCACCGCTAAACAATGCAATGGCGATGATCGGCGAAAAACTCATCACGTTATAATATGCTGCTACCCTTAAAATAGCCGCAAGCAATATCATTGCAACGCCCAATAATATATTTGATTTGCTTTGATTCATCTGTACGATTTTGCGCAAAAATAAGTATTTTATCAGAATAGTTCTGTATTTCCTGTGATCACAATTTTAGTAATTTGTATGATGGCAGCACATAACGACACGGGAAAATTAGGCGAAAAACTGGCAGCGGACTATTTTTTGAAAAATGGCTACACTATTCTTGAACAAAACTGGCGGCATGGAAAGTGGGAAATTGATATAATTGCTTATAAAGACAACCTGCTTCATTTTATAGAAGTGAAATGCCGGACCACCACTGCATTCGGGCATCCCGAAGAAAGCGTTACCGTCAAAAAGATCCGCCACCTGATCGATGCCTCCGCAGAATATTTATACCTGCATCCGGAATGGAAACGCGTACAGTTTGATGTGCTATCTATAACGTTGCATGAAAAGGAAGATACAGATTATTTTTTGATTGAAGATGTGTATGAGTAACAGACAATCTCTTAACGGATAATCTGTCTGAGTCAAATCTTCTATTAGAAAATAAGCTGAACAGGATTAAAAGAATTATCAATTATCCATTAAGAAATTATCCATTTGTTCTGGCAATGATCTTCTCCACCATCTTATAAGTGGCCGGGCAGTAATCAATATTCTGTTTGTGGATGTAAGCGTAATCCGTCCATTTTCTTTTGGATAAATGCGGAAAACCTGCACAGTCGGCCGGTCGTACTTCATAGATGGAACATTTGTTGTTCTGCAGGTTGAGGAACTGGCAAGGTTCTGTTTTATTGATGAGATCATTATTACGATCCTTACGCAGCCATTGTTTGCGAAATTCATCCGGGGTTTGATTGAAATGCCTGGATATTCTTTTCAGATCGGCCGGCGTAAAAGTAGGCGTCATTTTTTTGCAGCAATTGGCGCAGCTCAGGCAATCCACTTCCTGCCACACTTCGCGCGCCATCACCGGTGTAAGATTGTCGATGCCACGCGGCGGCACTTTTTCAGTTTTATTTAAAAAACGGCGAAACGCGCTCCTGTTCTCTGAAAGTTTCTTTTTAAATAATCGGAAGTTGACTGGCAGCATAATTTTGCTTGTTTAATAAAATACTTGTGCAGCGAAAATAATGTTTAATTAAATTGTATGCGGAACAAGTTTAGAAGGTTTGAAGGTTTAGAAGTTTAGTTTGAAGTTTGCTATTCAAAAACGCTTTTAAATCATGCACACAGTTTAAGTCTAAACCTCTAAACTTCTAAACTTCTAAACTTAATGTGGGAACCATATAAAAAAGGATTCAAGGCCTGGCTGCAACTGGAAAGATCGCTGTCGGACAATTCTGTGGAAGCCTATATACATGATATTGAAAAGCTCACGGAATATTTTTTGCAAAAGAACGATCTTAAAAATCCTGGCAATGTGGAATTGAAAGATCTTGAAAAATTTCTGCAGTGGATCAACGAACTGGGAATGACACAGGCTTCACAGGCACGGATCATTTCCGGATTGCGGAGCTTTTACAAATATTGCCTGATAGAACAGATCAGCACCACAGACCCTACTATGTTGCTGGAGGCCCCGAAGCTTATACGCAAATTACCGGATACCCTTGCTTTTGAAGAGATAGAGCAGATCATTGCGGCCATCGACCTTAGCAAAACCGGCGGTGAAAGAAACAAAGCGATCCTTGAAACAATGTACAGTTGCGGGTTGCGCGTAAGCGAAGTGGTGAACCTGAAGATAAGTTGTCTTCACCTCGATGTAGGTTTCATAAAAGTAACCGGCAAGGGCGATAAAGAACGACTGGTGCCAATTGGTAAAGATGCCATAAAGTTCATTGGCATTTATATAAGGACGGTGCGATCGCACATAACCATAAAACCCGGTGAAGAAGATTTCGTTTTCCTCAATCATCGCGGCAGCAGGTTGAGCCGCGTATATATTTTTCTAATGCTGAAAGAACTGGTGGCAAAAGCAGGTATCACTAAAAACATTTCTCCTCATACCTTTCGTCATTCCTTTGCTACTCATCTCGTGGAAGGCGGTGCCGACCTGCGTGCCGTTCAGGAAATGCTCGGCCATCAAAGCATCACTACTACAGAAATTTATACGCACCTCTACAGGGAGTATCTGCGTACAACATTACACCAGTTTCATCCGGCGTTCAGGAAGGATTAGCGCTTGGATCAGCGGCAGG
>JAATFP010000097.1 GCA_015655125.1 Chitinophagales bacterium
CGACGTGATCGTGTACGATGCGGAAAGCCATGCCTGCATCGTAGATGGTATACGCCTTCACATGGGACAAACCTATGCCTTCAAACACAATGATATTGCAGATTGCGAAAAACAACTCATCCGCGCGCAAAAGATAGCTGAAAAGAACGGTGGCGGGATTCTGGTAATTACAGAAGGAGTTTTTGGAATGGATGGCGAACAAGGCATCTTAAAAGAAATAGTTGAACTCAAGAAGAAATACGCGATCAGGATTTTGATCGATGATGCACACGGCTTCGGCTATATGGGGCCAACAGGTGCCGGTGCCGATGAGGCGCAAAATGTGCAGAACGGGATCGATCTTTACTTCAGCACATTTGTAAAAAGCATGGGCAGCATCGGGGCATTTATCGCCGGTCCAAAAAACGTGTTGAAATATTTACGCTACAATGTCCGTAGCCAGATATTCGCAAAGAGTCTGCCACTGCTCATCGTAGAAGGAATGCTTACGCGTATGAAGATGGTATTATCGATGCCGGAACTGCGTACGAAACTGTGGCACAATGTTGAGCGCCTTCAAAGCGGATTAAAAGAAAGAGGCTTTGATATCGGTCATACCAATTCGCCGGTAACACCTATTTACATGAAAGGCGATGTGCCGGAAGCCACGCAAATGGTGATGGATCTGCGCGAAAATTATCACATTTTTTGCAGTATCGTTGTGTACCCTGTGATCCCGAAAGGAGATATCATCTACCGGCTCATTCCAACTGCCGCACACAGCGATGAAGACATCGATCTGACATTAAAGGCGTTTGAAGAAACGAAAAAGAAACTGGATGCAGGGCTTTATAAAGCAGATGATATTCCGGATATGGCGGGATAGCTTGCAGGTTTAACAAGTTTCAAAAAAATTAAGAGGTTCGAAAGATTTAAGGTTGTTGCGGTTCCTGTTTTTTTAAAGAAAGATATTCGCAATGATTTTTTTAAATTTTTTGAACCTTTTTTAACCCCGGTCCGGATAAGGTGACCGTTGTTTGCCGTATCGATTTATAATAAGCAGTTTAATTTTTGCAAAAGCGAGGAAGCAGCTATCGCACGGCGACGGTAATTCCGCGCCGGACGTACTTTTGATTCTTTTGGACAGGCAAAAAAGAACACTAAGATAAACTACCTTTATCTCAATAAACTATATTATCATGCGCAAATTTATATCAGCATTATTTATCACTTTTATGACGGTTGCAGCTTCCGCGCAAACTCAAAAAGTGAAAGAAACTCCTGTCACTAAGATCAGCCACCAGGTAGTGGAAACAGCCTGCGGCAGCTGTATGTTTCACATGAAAGACAAAGGCTGCAATCTCGCAGTAAGGATCAACGGTAAAGCCTACCTGGTAGATGGTACCACCATCGACGATCATGGCGATGCACATGCCGACGACGGATTTTGCAACGCCGTGAGAAAAGCGGAAGTGAGTGGTTCGATTGTTAATGACCGCTTCGTAGCCACAAGCTTTAAATTATTACCCGCCGAAAAAAAGAAGCCATAGCACTCTGACATGCAGAAAAGATCCTTGCATATTTCTACTACCGAAAATCATCAAACCCCCGTCTTTGGCTGGCTACCCGACAACGAAGCAGGATATATTCTGCACATTGTTCACGGCATGGCCGAATACGCCCAACGGTATGAGTTCATCGCCGAAATGCTTGTGGGCAAAGGCGTTGCAGTATATGCAAACGACAATCGCGCACACGGCACGGATGTGCAAGATGCACGCGACCTTGGTATTGCGGAGGCAGATTGGTTCTACAAACAGGTACAGGACATCCACATCATCATTCAGTTTTTACGCAAAGAACACCCGGGTAAAAAAATCATTTTGCTCGGACATAGCATGGGATCTTTTTTGTGCCAACGGTATTTTCAATTATATGGAAATGAAATTGACGGATTGGTATTAAGCGCTACCAACGGCAAGGCCGATCCGCTGATGGGTATTGGTATAATAGTGGCGCGGATACAATATAAAATCATGGGGCGCAGTTTCCGAAGCGGACTCATCGATACGCTTTCTTTCGGTAAATTCAACAAAGCGTTCAAGCCAAACCGGACTACGAACGACTGGCTCAGTCGCGATGAAAAACAGGTAGACAAATACGTAGCCGATCCGTGGTGCGGTTTTGTATGCAGTGCAGGCTTCTTCTACTATTTCTTCAAAGGTATCCGCGACGCTTTTGACAAAAAAAATATCCGGTCGATCCCGCAAAATATTCCAATATACTGCTTCGGCGGCGACAAAGATCCGGTGGGCCTCTCCGGCAAAGGATTTCTTCAACTGATCAATAGCTGGAAAGCGGCCGGTGCAAAATACATCGGCTATGATCTGTATCCCGGCGGGCGGCACGAAATGCTGAACGACATAAACAGAGAAGAAGTGGTACATAATCTGGTTGCATGGATGGCATCCATTAAGAATGACGGATTGCAAATTACAAATCAGCATTTCTTAAATACTTTTACCGGCAAAAGCCAATAAAAACAGCTATGCATCCGCACAAACGTAGTGTGGAGAAAAACCTCAGGATCCGGTGGTGTTTTCACCCACAAAGCCTAGCTTTGACAGCCCGACAAATGGGTAAAACACTATGTTCAGCAGTAAAAAACATCTCCTTGCCTGGATGACATTTCTTGCCATCTTCGCTACCATTCAACCTTCCAGGGCTCAAGTGATCATTTCGCAATATTATGAGGGCACCGGCACGAACAAATGGATCGAACTTACCAATCTGGGCAGCGCTGCCGTTAACACTGCAAGTCCGCAATTAAAGCTTGCACTGTGGGCGCAAACCGGCAGTGCGGGCACTATCAATATCACCGGCTCCCCATCACAGGTAGTAGACCTTAATTTCATCATTCCGGCAAAAGGATCCGTACTTATCGGCAATCCTGCCAACGGAAGCGAAGTATCCTATCTTACCTCGTCTACCGCCATACAAAATTCATCGCTGGTCATCAATTTCAACGGAAACGACGGCGTAGCGCTGCTTGACGAAAACAGCAACATCATCGACCAGTTTGGCCAGGGTATCAATGCGACCGATAGAAGTTATTACCGCAACCTTTCCGTTACCGCCGCTTCCGGCACTTTTATTCTTTCAGAATGGACACTGGCTACCATCGCTACGGTTCAGAATGCAGTGATCCCTCAGCCGGCGCGACTCAATTTCCACATCGAAAATTTTTGTTCGGCACCTTCTTCTGCACCAACCAATACTGTTTATTATTCGGTAAATTCCAATTCAATCGGCGGAGCTTTTACACCAGGTGTTGCGGATGAAAACCTCGTACTTATAAGTACATCACCCTCACTCAGCGCATTGCCGCAAGACAATTCGATCTACCAGGCCGGTAACATCATCGGCAATGCAACAGTGATCAATCGATCGTCTACGAATGTATTTTATGCTACGGGCCTTTCGGCATCGACCACCTACTATTTTTTCATCTTTTCACTGAACAGCAACTGTACGGGCGGACCAACCTATCTAACCGCATCTTATCTCAGCTCCTCCAAAATCACTTCACCGCTGCCAACTACGCATGCGAATACTATTTATTTCGGAAACCTTCATGCGCACAGTTCATTCTCCGACGGCAATGCCGATAATACCGTCAACACACCGGCCGATGATTATGCCTTCGCAAAAGAATCCATGTGCATGGATTTTCTCGGCATCAGCGAACACAACCACACCGGTGCAGGTATGAAGCTCGTAAACTGGGCGCCCGGCAAAGCGCAGGCACTGGCTTCTTCTACCGCCGGCTTTTTGGCTATGTATGGTATGGAATGGGGCGTGATCGAAGACGGCGGTCATGCCGTTGTATACGGAATGGATTCCTTGCTCGGCTGGGAAACCGGACAATACGAAGTATTTGTGCCGCGTGGAAATTTCAGTAACAGCGGCGGGCTTTTTGAAAAGATCAACACAAAAGGCGGTGACGCATTTACTTATCTTGCGCATCCGGAACCGACAGACTTCAACAATATTTTTTTCAATGCCTATTCGGCGGATGCCGATAATGCAGTGATCGGTACGGCGATAGAATCCGGTCCGGCATTTTCCACCAGTATCTCCTACAACAATGCCGGTGTACCCTTGGGTTACATGGATTATTACAATATCCTGTTGTCTAAAGGTTATCACGTGGGGCCTTTGATCGATCACGATAATCACAACCTTACTTTCGGAAGAACGGCACGTACAAGGCTCGCCGTTATTGCACCACAGCTTACACAACCCTCGGTGCTGCACGCTGTGCGGGAAATGCATTTTTATGCCACAGAGGATTGCAGCGCAAAAGTGAATTTTACGATCGCCGGCGAACTGATGGGATCACAGCTTATCCGTTCAGGCTCACCGCAATTGAACATGCAATATGAAACATCGGCAGCCATCACTTCGGTAAAGATCATGTACGGCATACCGGGAAGTGGCCTTTTACCGGCACCACTCGCCACTTTGAGCGCTACCGCAACTTCTTATACAGATGCCGACATCGCTAATTTCGGGCAGCGCTATTATTTTCTTGACATTACCGAAGCCGACGGCTCGCGCATCATCACGGCACCTATATGGTATTCGCGGGTAGACGGCACGTTGGCAAACAACGGCCTCAACTCCTTTACAGCAACACGCAGGTTTGACGGCGCATTATTGCAATGGACAACAGTTGATGAAGAAGACGGAACAACGTTTTACATCGAACGTTCAACCAATGGCGGGCGGAATTTCAACGTTATTGGAGCAGCAGCAGGAAAAGGATCTTTCCATACTTTCAATGCCTATACATTTACCGATCCGGTACCTGCAACCGGCATGAACTACTACCGCATCCGATCAAAATCTGCAAACGGCCAAATGAATTACTCGCAACAAAGGCTGGTAAATTTCGCCGGTGACTCACAAAATTTCGTTTCAGTGTATCCGAATCCTGTGAGCGAAATTGCCAACCTGCATATAATTGCAGCCGCAAACGGAATTGCATCCGTTATATTGTACGACATGGGTGGAAGAAAATTATCCGGCTTTAAAACTTCCATAAAAAAGGGCGAACAGACCATCCTGTTGCCGGTATCATCTTTTGCAAAAGGACAATATGCTGTGAAAGTGACGGTGAATGGGGAGCAATTTACACGATTGGTAAATAAGCAGTAGCTGAACGGTGAATGGTTAATGGTCAATTCTTCAAATAGAAAATGTTTCTCGTTAGTAAAATGTTTTTACAATGTTTTAAAAGACCGGATCGTTTTGTAAGGTATTGAGAAATCCTGGTAAAAAACTTCGGTAAAGATTTTACTATTGTATCATCAAACATCGGTTAAGATTTGCGGCTACCGTAAAAGGATGCATAGGATAAATTATTATAAGGCTATTTTTTTCCGATTAAAAATATCGCAAATACCGTAGAAACGCACATCATAAGGCACATCGGTACATAAAGATTCACCGGTTGACATATTGGTCTATTCACTCATTGATCCATTGAACGGCCAGCTTTTGCTCATCTTCGCCTGTACAAAATACACCACCAACCCGCTAAGCAGCACCGCTAAAAAACTCAGCATGATCTTTCCGCCCGTGGCGTAAAAAATAAACACCCACATTAGGATCGCCAATATCACCGGCAACGGATACAGGGGCATTTTGTAGGGGAGGTTGGTTGTGCCGTTTCGCTTGCGCAACAAGATGATCCCTATTGCCTGGCCGATAAACTGTACAATGATGCGCATAGCAAGGATGCCGCTGATGATATCGCCCATTTTGAAAAGCAGGCTGAACATGAAAGCAAAACCTGCGAGTACCAGCAACGAAACGTAAGGAAAATTTTTGGTGGGGTGAAGCCTCGCGAAGATCCTGAAGAAAGCGCCGTCTACCGCCGCAGCATAAGGAACACGGCTGTACCCGAGCATCACCGCAAACAGCGAAGCCAGTGCCACCCACAATATCATCACGGTGGCAACAATGGCGGCCTTGTGGCCATATAGCCGTTCTATAAAAATGCTCACTACAAAATTATTCTGTCCGCTGTCTTGCCAACCCTTTATTTCCTGCCATGGGATAACGCTGCTTACGCTCATGTTCATGGCAAGGTAAAGCGCCGCAATGCCCAACACTGAAATGAACATGCTTCGTGGAATATTTTTTCCCGGATATTTTATCTCCCCGCCCAGATGGCAAACATTGTAATAGCCTAGATAGCTGTAAATTGTTTTTACGCATGCCTGACCGAATACAAAAGAAGCAATATTGTTCCAGCTGAAGGCATCAGGCATATCAAGCAATGGCTGTAAAAAATGACCGTAACTGATTCCGCCGAAGATGATCCAGGTAAGTGTGGCTATCACACCTGCCCATAGCAAGACACCTACTTTGCCGATGCTTTCAATATTGCGATACAACAAAAATGTTACAAACACGATGACCCCACCCGACACTATTTTTTGTGCCACAAACGAGAGTGGAACAATATACACGAGGTACTGCGAAAATCCGATCGCCGCAGAAGCCGCTACCAGCGGGGCCTGTATGATCGTTTGCCATACATATAAAAAGCTCATCAGTTTTCCCGCCCCATTCCTGCCGTAGGCTTCCTTTAGAAAATTATAGCTTCCGCCTGCGAGCGGGTATGCGGCACCAAGTTCGCTCCAGATCATCGCATCTACAAGCGAAAGAATCGCGCCTGCGATCCATGCATACAGGTACATGCCGCCCATCAATCCCATCACGATCGGTAACGTTACAAACGGGCCGATACCCACCATATCGATCATATTTAAAACGGTAGATTGAAAAAGTCCGAGGCGGCGTTGCAGCATAATATTCAGTTGTACTACAATTTACGAAGGCAGTATTATGAATTAAGAATTGCGGATTACGAATTACGAAATAAGTAGAATAGTGACCAGTAAAATTCACAGTAGTATCCGGCACACGCGCCGTGATGATAGCTTACATGTTTTTGTTGACCACGGTTTTGTTGGTTTTCAATCAAACCGGGCGTTTCCAATTTCATGTTGGGCCTGTCACAGAGCATGCTTTTATTTCAGCCAGCAAATTGTACTTTATTTTTTTGCAGCAACGTTCCGGGTAATTGAAATAAAACAAAATACATTTTATCTATCCTTGAAATTAGAAAAGGTTTAGAAAAAGAAACGCGCCAAAGGCGCGTTCCCAAAATCTGTAATTAGTAATTGACTACTCTTTTACCAGTTTCCTTACAATCAACGTTCCTCCCGTTTCTACACTCACCGAGTATGTGCCGGAAGGCAATTTAGAAACCTCTATGTCATAAGATGTACTGCCCGGGTTGGCCGTCATCACCAGTTGCCCCACAGCGTTGTATACTTTTATATTTTTCATCGCTGTTGCAGACCGAACGTATACCACCGATGTAGCAGGATTTGGACTGACGCTGATGTCGTTTGCAACGCTCATTTTCACAAGCTTCGTATCGCTGTAGCTGCTGCGGCCATCTTTATCCACCTGTTTCACGCGGTAATAATTATCGCCTTTGATCGGCGTAAGATGCATTTGATTATATGTTTTATTGGTAGCCGTTGATGTATTAGCGGACACATCGAACAATTTTGCAAACCTGCGGCCATCGGTTCCATATTCTACTTCGTAATGACTGAGATTGAGTTCGTTTGCTACTTTCCATTGCAGGCCTACGGCACCGTTTTTCGGCTGCGCCGTAAAGTCGAGCCACGTAAGGGGCAATGCCGCCGGTGTACAAGTGGCGAGTGAGATATTCAGATTATAGGGCGAGTTGGTAGCTGTACCGGTTGTCACTTCATTTACCACTACGGTAAAGAATTGACCTGCAGGCGCGGTAAAGCTGAATGTTTGAGTAGCAGCCGAAGATCCCTGATCGGCCAGGAAGTTGATCGATGCATCAGCAGCATTAAAGCCGCCGTTATTATAAGCAGCCGCATACATATTAACTCCGTTTGCTGCGGTGAAAGTTACCGTTACACATTGATCGGCTGTATTGCTATTAAGTATAGTAAATGCATGGTAGAGCCTCGTGCCGGTGGTGGCAAACAGGCCCGGATTGGCTTTTTGAGTACCACAAACAGATACAGGTGTAAAGCGGTTCAAACGCTGATTGATGGTACCGGACGAAACCGTATAAGCCGCATTAGGGGTTGGCGCTGTGCCGAGCGTATTGCTAATATTGCCGCCCGGGGTAGCTCCCACCTTTACCGGTATAAGGAAAGTTTGCGGACTGATGCCGCCGCCGCCAAAAGTTACCGTCAGATAAAAATTGATCGTGGTGCCGCAAGGCACGGAAGACGCAATGCTGAATTGAAATGGCGCCCCGGTATTGGTCGCGTTGCCCGATGGGCCGATATCGCCATAAGAAGCCACATTTTGAGTAATGGTAACGCCGCTTGTAGTGGTACTAAGCGTTGCAGCAACAGTTGTTGCATTTGCAGCGGTGGAATTTTTCAACTGTGCCAGCAGGTTTCCCGTTTCTCCCGGATCGAGGTAACCGCTATTGTTTTGCCCGGGATTTTCGGTGGCTGTGGTAGTACCGAGGTTGATATTTGGAAGGGGCGCAAGTGAAAGCGATTGTATCGCCTGGAAAGCCTGAATAATCCCTGCTCCACTGGTTATATCATACCCCACTCCTTCGATATCGAGCGCCGTAGACTCCAGAACGGTACGTATCTGCGCCGCTGTTAATGCAGGGTTGGCGCTTTTGATCAATGCGGCGATAGCGCCGGCATGTGGCGCCGCTGCTGAAGTACCATAAAAAGGGTTGAGTCCGGAAGATGGCAATAAGGTAGTTGACACA
>JAATFP010000114.1 GCA_015655125.1 Chitinophagales bacterium
AAGCCCGGATTGACGCTCATTACAAGCACAACGTCGATATCCGCAATGATATCCTTCAGGCTGTCAACGGGTGTGTGCGGATTGATGGCAACACCGGCGCTGATGCCGAGGTTCTTTATTTGCTGGATGTTGCGATGCAGGTGGCGACAGGCTTCCAGGTGAATGGTGATATTGTTTGCGCCGGCATCTTTAAATGCGTCCACATATTTTTCGGGTTCCTCTATCATCAGGTGTACGTCGCAAAATTTAGTAGTGGCGCTGCTGATGAAATGAATGATCATCGGGCCATAGCTGATGTTCGGTACGAATCGGCCATCCATCACGTCGAGATGAAACCAGTCGGCCCTACTGCTGTTGAGCATGTCGCAGTCCTGCTGCAGGGTTAAGAAATTTGCGGAAAGAAGTGACGGTGCGATGAGTGCCATGATGTTTTTTTAAATATTTGTGTGGTTATTTCGAGCCCAGTTTTTCCAGCGCCTCTTTTGCTTCCGTATAATCCGGGTCATACATGAGCGCCGCCTGGTACGATTCTGCGGCTTCGTCGCGGCGGCCAAGTTTTTCGAGGCAGCGACCGCGATAATAATAACCTTCGTCATAATTGTTTTGCAATGTTAACGCTTTATCCAACACCGCTAAAGCCTGCGGATATTTTCCAAGATCGTACAAAGCCAGCGATTTTTCCGTGTAGGCTTCCATGTAAGTATAGCTTAATTGGATGGCTTTGTCAAAGTAGCCGATCGATTTTTCTTTTTCATTACTGTAACTATAAAATAATCCACGTATAAAATCAGCTTCTTTTTCCTTACCCATCTTGAGGTTAATCAATGCATCTGCCATTGATAAAGCATTCGCATCTTTTATTTGCGCATACAATGTTCCCAATGAAATGATGTATCGGGCATCGGGAAGGAGATTGACCGCTTTTTCAAAAGCTGAAATGGCAGCTGTTGTATCTCCATTTTCAAAATCAAGCGTTCCTTTGATGTCCCACCAACGTGCGTTGGTACTGTCTTTCCTCACCTTTTCATCTGCTACCGAAAGCGCACTTTTATAATTTCCGCTATCGCGATAAAACTGAATCAGGTTTTCGGCAAGGATGGACGAATCAGGATATTTTTTCGTAAGGTCCTTTAAAGATTGTTCTTCCGAAACGATGGCCGGAATTGACGTGGCGGTATTATCGCTGTTGCTGCAAGAGATTAGTGCGATGATAAAGAAAACAAGTAAATATTTCATGATAAAGGTTCGTTACAAAAATACGATAAACAATTATCAGTTGTCATAGCTTCGTTTCCCGCAATGACCGGAATAAATTAATATCTTTGCGAAAATTTCCGACATGAAATATTTAAAGGTATTTTCCGCTGCCGCAATGCTGATTTCTGCCGCATCGTTTGCCCAAACAAGCGCGCCGGCAAACGATACCATTCATTTTGACGGCGAAACGCATTTTGCCAATATCCGTCAATTGACATTCGGTGGCGATAATGCAGAAGCATACCTGAGTTTTGACGGAAAATACCTTATTTTCCAAAAAACAAATCCAAAGGAAGATATTCAGTGCGATCAGATCTGGATGGGTAAATTACCCACCGGTCCGGACGAAGTGTTTACTCCGAAATTGGTAAGTACCGGAACCGGACGAACCACCTGCGCATTTTTTTATCCCGATGGAAAGCATATTCTTTACGCGTCCACGCATCTTGCCGGTAATGACTGCCCGCCCGTACCCGACAGGAAAAAGTACGGCAACAAATACATCTGGCCGGTGTATGAAAGTTTTGACATCTTCAAAGCAGATACGAGTGGAAAGATCGTTCAGCAATTAACCAGTACAAAAGGGTATGATGCGGAAGCCACCATTTCGCCCAAAGGCGATAAGATTGTTTTCACCAGCATGCGCGATGGCGATCTTGATCTCTATACAATGGATCTCGACGGGAAGCATGTAAAGCGCATCACCAGTACACTTGGTTACGACGGCGGCGCGTGGTTCAGCCCTGATGGGAAGAAGATTATCTGGCGTGCTTCGCGTCCCAAAACAGAAACGGAAGTAAAAGAATACAAAGAGTTACTGGCCGAAAATCTCGTGGCACCCACCAGCATGGAAGTGTGGATCGCGAATGCAGACGGCAGCGATGCTCACCAGGTTACAGATCTGGCCCAGGCCAATTGGGCGCCGAATTTTACGCCTGACGGAAAACATTTTATTTTTTGCAGCAATCACGAATATAAGCGCGGCTTTCCGTTTAATATGTACATCGCAGATATCGATGGTAGCAATATGAAAAAGATCTCCCGCGATAAAGGATTTGATGCGTTTCCGATGTTCAGTGCCGACGGTAAAAAATTTGTGTTCAGCAGCAACCGCAACAATGGCGGAACGCGGGACACGAATGTGTTTATTGCAGACTGGATCAATTAATTATTCATTACCGCTCGTACTTCCAGTTCTTCCCTTTCCCATCTGCTATCATTTCAATGGCCTGAGCCATACGGCGGTTGCGGGTTTCTTCTGTCTTTGCATCCATGACCCTACTTAGTGTATTCCTTGCGGTGCGAGGATTCAAATGCCTCAAAATGGTGAGCGCCTTTTTGTTCTTTTTCAACTCCTTTAAAAATAATCGGGCGTTGCTGTAGGCCTCCCAAAAATCCAGACAGTTTAAAATTGGCGTTAAAAATTTAAATTTAAGCTGTCATTGCAAACGGTGTTTGAGGGTACAGTAAAAACCTTGTCGCATTTTGACAATTTCAAAGTTTTTACATCCGGATATTGTTTTTTTTAAATCTTTTGTTTACTCTTGTTGATCCGTAACCAATTGAATCGTCACCTTCCCGCCGACCCTTCACCTTTTTTGTAGATGAACCTGCGCCCGGCTGCCTTAATTTAAGATTGATGGTGGGCCTGGTTATACAATTTCTTACAAGAAATGCGACTAGATATGGAAACAACAAACAATGTAACAAATGCACCGGATCCGGAGTTTCATATCGGGTTCACGATGGCCGGCGCCGCATCTGCGGGCTGCTACACGGCAGGTGTAATGGATTATTTTTTCCAAATGATGGACCTCTGGGAACAAGCAAAAAACAACAAACTTCCCGGCGACTGGAACAATAAGTTGGCAGGGTTGGTTCCCAACCACAAAGTGATCGTTGATGTAATGGGAGGAACGTCTGCCGGCGGAATGACCACCATGATGTCTGCTATCTATGCAATCAACGGAGTTATCAACCCGGTCACATCTGTTGACAATAAGGAACAAAAAAAAGAAAATATTCTGTATGATTCATGGGTGCTGATGGGTGATACTCCTGGTGAGAGTACCAAACCAGGCAAGCATAACAAAAAATTGTTCGAAAAAATATTTGCAACCGATGATCTGGAGGAAGACGGAAAAATTTCTTCTTTACTTAATTCAAAATTCATCGATAACATTTGCGATGATGCCTTTGCTCAACTTGGGAAAAGAAAAAACTTGCCGGCTTACATTTCGCCCGACCTGGAGATATTGCTGTCTCATACAATGCTTCGCGGTGTGCCGCTGGCAATAGACTTCACCTCCGTTTTTGGCAAGTCGAGGATCAGCCCACGAAACCCCCTGCATTATACATTTGATCATTTTATGGTTTCGCATTTCAAAATCAATTATGACGACAACGCCGATAAGGATCGTTATTTAAGTTTGAACCCTGAAAAAACACCATTCAACATTGACTTATTGAAACTGGTAACAAAAGCTACCGGAGCCTTTCCTGTAGGTTTGAAATACCGTGACTTTTCCCACCCCGGGTTGGCACCGGAGTATATAAAAAGTGTCGCTACGCGAAACATCTTCAAAAGGCAAACGGAACAAGCTCACCCGGATGGTGTTCCGCTGATCACATGGCCCGCCGACTTTCCCGAGCCTTTCGAATTCGTTAGCGTTGATGGCGGCGCAGTAAATAACGAACCATTTGGGGAAGTGCTGGAAGTACTCAAGCGTAAGCATCCGGATACGGTTCCGGGTGCTGCAGATAAGTTTGCCCTTATCATGATCGACCCTTTCCCCGATATATTTTCAGGTAAAAATTATGAAGCGCCGGATGACCTTTTTGGTGTCGCTCCTGCAATCGTTGGCGCGCTTTGGGATCAGTCAAAAGTGAAACGCGCAGAATTGCTGGATATCTACGAAGGCAAATATTACCTCAGTGAAATATATCCTGTACGTTATCTGCCCGGTACCACTATTAAAACAAATACCCGCGAAGAAAATGCCATTGCATGCGGGGCCGCAATGGCTTTCAGTGGCTTTCTTGATATCAAATTTCGTCACCACGATTTTTTTCTTGGCCGAAACAATGCACGTAATTTTTTCAAAACTTATTTCTCCTACGCCTTTAATGAAACAACCGGTGAGATGCATCCCATTCACCGCTCTTGGACGAAGGAGATGCGCGATGCTTTTAAATTTGAACGCGAAGGCAGGACTTTTTTGCCGATCATTCCAGACATTGACTGGCTATATAGAAAAAAGACAAGTACTACCTATAGTCCTTTTGAACACGAAGTGGCATGGCCAAAATATGATGCTGCCAATTTATTTGCGATGAAGGGCGTGATGGAAACCAGGGTGAAAAAATTGCTGGAGCTCACTATGCAAAGGAAAGGCACCACAGGCTCCGCGGAAAATTTCTCAAAGTCTGCAACGCTAATGAAAGAATACTATAGAACGAATTTCTTTAAACGAGCCGGTAGTAAAATCGGCAATGGGATAATAAAAATAATATTTGCTCTTACCAAAGGAACTCTTGCGTCTAAAACGACAAAATCCGCCATCACGTGGATATTAAAAGATCTTGAAAAGCAAAAGCTTTTACAGTAATCAACATTCATCATACTTTTGAACATCCGCCATTATGTTAAAAAAACCTCCCTACAGAAAACTCCGCGGCTATGCGTTCGACCCGTCTTTATCGCTGAAGATGGATACGAGCCTCATCAACGAAATTATTTATAAAATTCCCTGGGAAGACAACCAGGAAAGGGCCAATGGAAAGTATATTTCCGGCAGTGCGGAGAATCCGAAAACGGGAAGGGGCGAAGGCAATCGCGGAAAAACCGGGTTAAGTCCCGGACCATGTGGTGAATACCTGGATGTTATCGATTATGATCCGACCGTAAACAAATTTTACGCACCTGTTGATCTCTCTGATGAATATATTCTTGCACAAGACGGTTTGTCTCCATCCGCAAGCAACCCCCAATTTCACCAGCAAATGGTGTATGCCGTAGCGATGACAACAATCAAAAATTTTGAAAGCGCATTGGGTAGGCCCGTGCTGTGGAGCGCAAGAAAAACCGAATACGTGCCTGACCTGCAACGAACCGCCAACACGCCCATAGAAGTAGATGAAGACGGACAGGTAAAAAAGAAAATAAGAGAAGAATATGTACGAACCTTGCGTATATATCCACACGCCTTTCGGGATGCCAATGCATATTACAGTCCACAAAAAAAAGCATTGCTGTTTGGTTACTTTTCGGCTAAACCGGCAGACGTCACTTTGCAGATGCCAGACAATCTCACCTTTACCTGCCTGAGCCATGATATCATTGCACACGAAACTACGCACGCCATACTGGATGGACTTCATCGTAAATACACCGAGGCAACCAATCCTGATGTGCTGGCTTTTCACGAAGCCTTTGCAGATATCATAGCGCTTTTTCAGCATTTTACTTTTCCGGAGGTGCTGAAAAACCAGATTGCTGTGACCCGCGGTGATCTCGCATCCCAAAATCTTTTGGGCAAACTTGCCCAGGAATTTGGTGTTGCAATCGGCGGCTACGGTTCACTCAGAGATGCGATTGGGAAATTTGACAGCGATACGAATGAGTGGCACCCCATAAGGCCCACCGGCGATGAATACCGTACGCTTATGGAACCCCACGAACGGGGATCTATTTTGGTGGCGGCAGTTTTTGAAGCCTTCCTGAGCATTTATAAAAGCAGGGTGGCCGACCTTTTAAGAATTGCAACAAATGGCACCGGTATCCTGCCGCAGGGAGAATTGCAGCCCGACCTCGTGAATCGCCTGGCAGCTGAAGCATCGAAGGCGGCGCAACATGTTCTTAATATGTGCATCAGGGCGATTGACTATTGCCCGCCGGTGGACATAAATTTCGGAGATTTTTTACGTGCAGTTATTACCGCCGATACGGATTTGGTTACGGACGATAACCGCGACTATCGCCTTGCCTTCATTGACGCTTTTCGAAAAAGAGGTATTTATCCAACCGGCATCAAACATCTGTCTGTAGAGAGTTTAAGCTATGCCAAGCCTGCCACAAAGGATATCGAAGATGTAATGACCATCCTGGTAAAATTTTTGAAAGAATACAGGGAAGCGATCAACTACCAGACAGACCGCGAACAGATCTTCAGGATCACACAGCTTTACATTGGCGGCAAATACGACCAGAAACCAGCGCTCGTAGGGTTGCACCGGAGATTGATCAATAAATTTACCCAATCTATATCCTTCGAAAAGCTATCGGGTATCATGTTTGGCCGAAACTGGAAAGAACTGGGCATTAATACTTCCACAGCCTACCTTCAGGAAAATCCCGCAGTAAATGTGAGCGGCCTCTATGTAGCGTCACGTGTGGGGCCAAATGGTAATAAAAGCAACCAGATCATCGTACAGCTCGTTCAAACCGCATTTTTAAAAATGGAAAAAAATTCGAAAGGTGAGCCGCTGATACAGCCTGCTACAGAGAAAACGGGTTTTGGTATGTCCGGCGGATGCACGCTCATCTTCGACCTGGACAGTGTGATATTGAAATATTCCATTTCCAAACCGCTGATCGATATCGGAAGGCTGGATGATAACGTTCACCAGATTGACAGAAGACGTTGTATCGCGATTCACAAATTTCAAAATCCGTTACCGGGCGAGGGTACGCAATTCCAGGCCTACTTTGGAATGCAGGGACTTAACAATCTCAATGAACCTTTCAACTTTTTACACACCCATTAATTTTCTCAATCATGGCAACAACAGAGGGAAATATTTCATCTATCAACATTCGGATGTACCGCTATGGTACAGGCGATTTTTTTCTGCTTCAACTGAAAAAAGGCGACGATGTAAATTTTAACCTGATGATCGACTGTGGATGTATCGGCGGCGCGAAGGCAGGATTTGATCCGCTAGTGGATGACCTTGCGACCATTACCAATAATAAAATTGATTTGCTTGTGGTTACCCATGAGCATGCTGACCATATCAATGGTTTTGAAAAGTCGAAAGCTATTTTCAGCACCATTGAGTTTGAAAGGGTGTGGTTCGCATGGACCGAAGACATAGATGACCCTACAGCCAACGATTACAGGCAGAACAGGAGCAAAGTGGGTATGGCGCTTTCAAATGCTGTTGGGAAACTGAATCGTCTCACTGAGAAGGGCCATTATAAAAAACTTTATCAGGATGAAAAAGACGGAGCCTTGATGGCGGCCTCCAAAACGCACTTTATTGGTGCACTGGATGACCTCAATCTTTTAAATATCAGCAAGAAGCCCGCTCCGGGCGAACCTTATCCAACGATGGTGGACCTGCTCAAGGATTACAATGTTATCAAAGAAAATACACTGGTGGAATTTTTGGAACCCGGCGATACCGTCATTGAACTTGAAAATGCAGAAGGTATTCGTTTCCACGTGCTGGGGCCGCCACGAGACGCGTCCTATCTCAATAGAACCGAAAAAAAAGGAGAAAATTACGAAAAGCGCGAAGCGCCCAGCCAGGTATATTTTGCATTTATGTCGGTTCTTACTGCTGAAGATCCTGCCGAACAAAAGAGTAACCACCCGTTTGATGATGAGTATGAGCTGAAAGGTTCTGCCGGCGATATACCTGTTTTGTATGCATCTCAAAAATGGCGCGAAATTGAATATGACTGGTTGTATTCTGCCGGCAGCCTGGCGATGAAATATGAAAGCAGCATCAATAACACCAGTCTTGCACTTGCCATCCAATTTGAAAACAGTGAAAAAGTGTTGCTGTTTCCTGGTGACGCAGAATTCGGCAACTGGCAAAGCTGGCACGATAAACTTACCTGGGCGGTAAAGATCGGTAATGCAATTGAATATAAGGATGCAAGCTATTTGCTGGATAAAACTGTTTTCTATAAAGTCGGTCATCACCTGAGCCATAATGGTACAGCGAGGGGCCTTGGAATAGATCTTATCAACGATCCCGAACTTGCCGCCATGGCAACCCTGGATTTTGTAAAAATTAATTCCGGATGGTTAAGCACCATGCCAAGCGACCTCTTGGCAGCAGAACTCATCAAAAAAACTGCTGGCCGTTTTTTCTTTTTAGGCGACTGGCGAAAAATATTGAAGGCAATAAAAACAGATAGAATAACAATCAAGAAGGCGCACGAGCAACAGCTCGAACAGTTGAATTCCGTATTTGACGGTAAAAATTTCCTGGAGTGGGAAGTATCCGGGTAAGGAGGGAAAGTTAAATGAAGTGTTGTGCTGTTTAGATTTTAAATTTTGCTATGCAAACCAGTCTTCGACAAGCTCAGACTGACAGCATCCTCTCATGTTGAGCTTATTGAAACATAAGCAGAATACAGATTTTATCTCACAGACTATCTCACTAATCAAATTCCTGTCATGTTGAGCTTGCCGAAACACAGGCAGAATGCGGATTTTCATTAAGGGTTATTTTCCGCCATTTTTACTGGTCAAGGACAGCACGATTAAAATTATTACTATCCACATAAATATATTGCCAGCTCTGTCTTTTTTCGGATCCTGGTAAGAAGTTGAATATGCGCTGTTGCCGGATATATAGGCAGATGATTGACTCCTGGAAGTTGAGGCGGCCGAAGAAGAATTGGAGGAAGAGTAATTGTCTTTATAACTGTCACCGCCACCGCACACGCCGCAGGTGCCGCCACCACCATTACAATGTTTGCAATGGCTGCAATTGGTGCACGCGGAACAATATGCAGAACCTGTACACTTGCCGGCAAAGCAAACTGTGTTTATACATGCAGTAATCACTAAAGCTGTCAGAAGTAATAAAGATTTCATGTTACTGATTGAGTTGAAATTAAGGAGGTTGTTTAAGTTCGCTGAAATGTGCTGGCTTTTTGTTGCGTAACATGAACTTGCAGCCCACCTTTTTCCAAAAGTATTGAGTTTAAAAAAATCTTATTACGGTTATCCGTAATGATCAGAATGGATTAACGGATGGATGGATATGGAGTATTAAAATTCTCAGTCAAATTTTCAAAAAAAATAATCCGGGTAAGACAGGTTTACAAAACTTTGACGCAGGAATTAACTTTGATGTTGGAAAGTTGAAGCTGGTGGTCAGGATAACGAATTTATATTACGGGATTAATTTGCAATCCAAAATCTTTTTCAAACATACATGCCGCCAGTCTTGACTTTTTGAACATATATGCTGTCAGTCTGAGCTTGTCGAAGACTGGTTTTGAGAGCAATAGATCTTATTAGTACAACACTTTATATAGATTTGCGTAGTAAATATTTAAAGTGTTCCCAGCACATACATATCGCCCTTTGGTGTAGGATTGCCGCCGGTAGTTTCCAGTGTTACGGCGAAAGCCTGTGCTTTACCAAATGTTTTCATTTTTTGTATCCTGAAGCGGGCACCATTGCTGGTTTTGATCATACCGCCATCAACCGGCTTGCCATTTACAATTCCCCAGAACTGGTATTCTTTACCTGCCGGCGCAGTGGGAAGATCACTCGGGTCGATATAAACTTCGCCGGTATTTTTTAACCAGTAAATCTTTGCGGCCGCGTTTGGCGCAGCTTCCAGGCCATTCAGTGAAACCGATTGACTGTATTTGTTGCGCACAACACCAATATATTCATCCATTCCCTTCAACTTGTCCGCCTGTGCAATTAATTCCGCGTTCTTTTGCTGTATTTCAGTATTCTTCTCTGCAAAAGCAACTGCTGCATCATTGTATTTTTTGTAGTATACAATATTTAATAGGGCGCTTGCTATCAATAATAAGATAGCTGCGGCTGCAATCCGTTGCCAGGTGTGCGATATCGGATAAATATTTTTGATTGTTGCCGGTAGGGCAGGATCCGTAGTAGCGCTATCGCTGAAATTCAGTTTGCCGGAAATTTTTGATTTGGCGTTTTCGCCGGGTTTCACTGCATTTGCAAAAGCAACATCCATTATAGTTTTTTCTATGGCGGCGAGTTCCCGCGCCACTTCAGGGTAAGCATGCATCCAAGCTTCCACCTGCGACCTTTCATCCGCAGAGGCGATGCCCA
>JAATFP010000087.1 GCA_015655125.1 Chitinophagales bacterium
TGAACGCGAAGAAAAAGTTACCCTGCCGAGAGCTTCCAGCTATACTTTGTATGGTGTAAAATTTCCGTTTCATGCCGTTGTGCATTACCAGACGGAAGAATTTGAAGTAATCATTTCCAAACCGGGAAGCTGGAGGATCAATGCTGCGATCTCCAGCCAGTAGGCGCGCCCTGTAGAGTCAGCGTCGTTTAGGCTACACTTTTTTGTACAGGCATAATATTGTCTTCCGCGACTTTATTTTGCCAATGCGCTTTTTATTTTTACGAATAAAGGCTACTTTTGCCCGCCTGCACAAAAAGGCAAACTCCTCTATGCCTAAAAATGACTCTATCAACTCAGTGTTGATCATCGGCTCGGGCCCCATCGTTATCGGCCAGGCCTGCGAATTTGACTATAGCGGAACACAGGCGGCGCGCAGTCTCCGGGAAGAAGGCATTAAGGTAATTCTCATCAATAGCAATCCCGCCACCATCATGACAGACCCGATGATGGCCGACCGCGTTTATTTACTACCACTCACCGTAGAAAGCATCGAACAAATATTAGAAGAAAATGATATTGATGCCGTCCTCCCTACAATGGGCGGACAAACCGCATTAAATCTCTGTAAAGAAGTGGACGAGCTCGGTATCTGGGAAAAATTTAATGTGAAACTGATCGGTGTTGATATCAAAGCGATTGATAAGGCGGAGGACCGCGAAAAATTCCGCCAGTGGATGATACAGATGGGTGTGCCGGTGGCGCGCGCCAAAACGGCCAACTCGTTCCTGGAAGGAAAAGAATTTGCACAGGAAATCGGTTTCCCGCTGGTAATTCGTCCATCGTTTACACTCGGTGGAACAGGTGGTGGATTTGTGCATAGCAAAATTGATCTAGATGAAGCGCTTAATAATGGACTGAATGCATCGCCGATACACGAAGTGTTGGTAGAAGAAGCCGTACTCGGTTGGAAAGAATATGAACTGGAACTGCTTCGCGACAGCGCCGACAATGTGGTGATCATTTGTACGGTAGAAAATTTTGACCCGATGGGTGTTCATACCGGCGACAGCATTACGGTGGCACCAGCCATGACCCTTAGTGACACTGCGTTTCAGCTGATGCGCAACACTGCCATTGCTATGATGCGCGACCTCGGCAATTTTGCCGGTGGTTGTAATGTGCAGTTTGCGCTTAATCCGCAAACAGAAGAAATTATTGCGATAGAAATAAATCCGCGTGTGAGCCGCTCTTCTGCGTTGGCGAGTAAAGCTACCGGTTATCCGATTGCAAAAATTGCTGCAAAACTGGCGATCGGTTACAATCTGGATGAATTAAAAAATCAGATCACGCAAAGCACCTCTGCATATTTTGAACCGGCGCTGGATTATGTAATCGTAAAAATTCCGCGCTGGAACTTTGATAAATTCAAAGGCGCCAATGATACGCTTGGATTACAAATGAAGAGTGTTGGTGAAGTGATGGCGATTGGTCGTTCTTTTGCGGAAGCGATCCAAAAAGCCTGTCAGAGTTTAGAAAACGAAGCCGTTGGCTTGGGTTATTATGGAAAAAGTCTCATGCATTCCGATGAGCTCATCGAATATATCAAAACCCCGAAATGGGATCGCATCTTCCGCATCAAAGATGCGCTGATGGCGGGCGCCAGCGTAAAGCGCATTTGCGAAAGCACGCTGATCGATCGCTGGTTCATTTACCAGATCCAAAAGATTTGCGAATGCGAAAAAGCGATGGCAAAGCATGATCTGAAAACATTGCCGGATGAATTGCTGATCGATGCAAAGAGCCTTGGCTTTAGCGACGAGCAGATCATCCGCATCATGCAGGAAGAAAACAGTGAACTGATCTACGATCGCAGAAAAGCCATGGGCCTCACGCGTGTGTTTAAGATGGTGGATACCTGTAGCGCCGAGTTTGAGGCGAAGACCCCCTATTTTTATTCAACATTTGAAGGCTTACAAACACCGCAGTTGCATCATGCTCCGGGAGAATTGTCAACGATCAGTAATTCAGGCAACAAGTCGCAAGACACTGGATTACCTTCCAACGAATCGATCGTAACTGATAAGAAGAAGATCATTGTTCTTGGCTCCGGCCCCAACAGGATCGGCCAGGGTATTGAGTTTGACTACTGTTGCGTGCATGGTTTGCTGGCCGTAAAAGAATCCGGCTACGAAGCCATCATGGTCAATTGCAATCCCGAAACGGTGAGCACCGATTTTGACATTGCCGATAAATTATATTTTGAGCCCGTATTCTGGGAACATCTCTGTGAGATCATCGAGCATGAAAAACCGGAAGGTGTGATCGTGCAGTTGGGCGGACAAACCGCTTTGAAGCTCGCAAAAAAATTATATGAGAAAGGTATTAAGATCATCGGCACATCTTTTGAAAATATGGATATTGCCGAAGATCGCGGCCGCTTCAGCGATACGCTGAAAGAGCTTGGTATCCCTTACCCAAAATATGGTACGGCCTACGATACCGATGACGCCATTGAAGTGGCGAAGGAAGTAGGTTACCCGGTGCTGATCCGCCCGAGCTATGTGATCGGCGGGCAGCGCATGCGCATTGTACTCAACGATGAAGAACTGGAAAAAGGAATTCTCAGCCTCATCAAACACTTACCTGGCAACAAGATCCTCATCGACCATTTCCTCGACCGCTGCCAGGAAGCCGAGATCGACGCCATCTTCGACGGCGAGCAATTTCACATCATGGGCGTGATGGAACACATCGAACCCGCAGGCATCCACAGCGGCGACAGCAATGCGGTGCTGCCACAGTTCAATCTCAGTCCGCTCATAGTGCAAACTATGGAAGAGTATGCCGAAAAGATCGCGCGCAAGCTCAACATCTGCGGCCTCATCAACATCCAGTTTGCCATCAAAGACGGCAACGTATTCGTGATCGAAGCCAACCCACGCGCGAGCCGCACCACGCCGTTCATCGCCAAGGCCTACCAGATACCTTACCTCAACATTGCCACCAAGATCATGCTCGGCGTAAACAAACTAGCCGACTTCACCTTTGAGAAAAAGCTCACGGGCTTTGCGATCAAGGAACCTGTGTTTTCATTCAACAAGTTCCCGGGTGTGAACAAGGAACTGGGGCCGGAGATGAAGAGTACGGGGGAAGCGATACGGTTTATAAAGGATTTGAGGGATCCTTATTTTAGGCAGTTGTATAAGGAGAGATCGATGCATTTGTCGAAGTAATTAATAAATAATAACGAATAATTAATAATGCCTTCGCGAAAGTGGAGGCATTTGTTTTTGGACGCTGTTCAATTTATTTTGTACGGATAATTTCCGTACATTTGTTTAATAAAATTTTGTGATTATGAAAACAGCAGAACTATCTCGTTTTGATGCACGTCTCCCAAAAGAACAAAAAGAATATTTTGAATATGCGGCTAATCTCGGGGGATTTCGCAATCTCACCGATTTTGTGATGTTTTCTGTAAAACAGAGTGCAGATAATATTGTGGAGCGGCACAATTTGATCCTTGCTTCCAAACGCGACCAGGATATTTTTTTTACTGCTATCACCAATCCGCCTGCGCCAAATTCGAAGCTGAAAAAAGCGGCGGCCAGATACACTAAAGTGATCGCCGCAAAATGAATTACCTTACCGTCCCCCTCCATACTTCCCACAAAAAAAAGGACTTTAATTGCGGAAAAAAGCTGCTTGATGATTACCTGCATACACAGGCAAAGCAGGATGTAAAGCGGAAACTGGCCGCGTGTTTTGTATTGCCGGATGAGAACAACAAGATCAAAGGCTATTTCACTCTATCCAGCACATCGATCAACCGAAATTTTTTAACGGAAGCAGTCCTAAAAAAATTGCCGCCTGCCTACTATCATCTACCGGCCACTTTGTTAGGGAGATTAGCGATCGACAATAGTTACAAGGGGCAGGGGTTGGGAGAACTGCTGTTGGTTGAGGCGCTCAGAAAGAGCTATGAAATTTCGCAAGAGATAGGCTCCATGGCAGTGATCGTTGATCCGATCGACGACGAAGCGGTGAAGTTTTATGAAAAATACGGGTTCATAATATTGAAGGATAGCGGGAAGATGTTTATGGCGATGTGGACGATTGGGGAGTTGTTTGGGTAGGGCTAGACTGATGGCTTTGCTATTAAAAAGCCGGTGAATTTATTCAACAAGTTTCCGAGCATGAATAGGAGGCTGGGGCTGGCGAAATAATTTCTTGAATGCTTTATTCCCAAAATGACTTTCGCACCGTCATTTTTTTCATAACTGCACATTTTTGCCTCTAACTGTTGCGCCTGTTGTTTTTTCAGTTTTCCGGAGCTACATTTGCTCTCGAAAAAAATTACCCAACTCAAATCACTAAAGATGAGCCGCACCTTTCACTTTTGCCTGTTCATATGCATTTTATTTCTTTTAAGTTGCAGCAAAGACGCTACCAATATCAATCCGGAAAAAAGTTATCCCGGGGCCATCGATTCCATTCTTACGTACACGGCTAATGTTGGCTATGATAGCGGCTTCAGTTCATCCATTGTTGCGCCTAATATTGTGAGATTTGAATATGATGGTCAGCGCAGACTCAGTAAACTAAATCATTTCTGGTTTGGGCAGAATAATTTTTATACGTTCAGTTATAACGGTGATAATCAACGGCCGCTCCAAATCCGCGATTCGATGCCAACCAACAACCCATCTACCAACTTACCCGAAGATGGTTATGGTACGATCCAAACGGAGGAGTTTACATACGATGCCCAGGTACGCGTAACAGAAGATATCCAACGGGAAAGAAATCTTCCAAAATCTTATGAGTATATAAAAAATTACCGTCGCACATTTGTGTATGGCGCTAATTATTTCAGAACACTAGACAGTGCAAGTATGTCATTCGGAAGTCCCCAGAGAGACAGCACCGCACTCGACGCGCTCAACCAACCCACATTTGAATATCGGGGCGGCAACAGCAACAGATTGAACTATACTTATTATAATGAAACCAATCCATTTTACCAGTTGGCGGCTGCCCGCGTGATGTATCGTTTCAACCCGTATTGGACATATTTTGGTCACATACAATTCAATTTTTTCTCTACGCCGCAATTGCCAAAAACAATAGAAGAAATCTATTATCTTGCCAGTAGGCCGATCCGTACTTCCATTCAATTCTATTATGAAAAAGATGCAACCGGGCGAATTGAGAAAGTGGTGATTGCCCGTCGTTCTTACAATGAATATATTCCAACCCAGATCGAAGATTACAGTTTTTGCAACATGAGGATCTTTTATCACCCGTAGAAAATCCTGCGGTTAACGCGCTTTGGTTCATTGCACACAAAATAATTGCGATCTTCGCCTTCGTTGGTGAAAGGCTAAGAACTTCCCAAGCCCACTCCACCAACTCGCACGCGCCGCCGCCCGGTCCCCTGACCCGCGGCGCAAAGTTTTTTACTCTCCAAAATAGAAGAAAAAAACGTCTCCCAACTGTACAAATCACCAGCCCAAAAACAGCCAAAATCCCGACCTTGTTTTTATGGAAAATTACCCCGAGAACTGGCCGCAATTTTTTACCGCCACCATCAATGGTTGGAAATATTTACTGGAAGATGATTGCTATAAAGACATTGTGATAGATTGTATTCGTCACCTTATAAAAGGAAAGCAGATAAGATTAAACGGTTTTGTTATCATGTCCAACCACATCCATTTGATCTGGCAGGCGATGCACGGGTATCATTTAAAAAAGATTCAGGATAATTTTTTAAAGATCACAGCTAAGAAATTTAAAGACAAATTGATTTCTTCCGGAAAAGTAGAAGTGTATGAAGTAAATGCCGCCGACCGGAAATATAATTTCTGGAAACGCGATTCATTGGGTGTTGAGTTATTTACGCCGGCTGTGTTTCAACAAAAGTTGGATTATATTCATCAAAATCCGGTGAAGGCTGGTTTGTGTAATTTTCCGGAAGAATACCGGTATTCATCTGCGGCATTTTATTATAATGGTGTGGATACGTTTGGTATCATGGGGGCATGATTATTTATAGAGTGGTGGTATGCTCGCCGCGGGTCAGGGGACCGGGCGGCGGCGTGCGGAATAGGATTGATGTTTTAAATTATAGAAGAGTTTATAAAATTTCCTTACAAAAATCTAAAAACCCATAACCCGTCGCCAGCGAGCGCTGGAATAATTTTCGAAGCTCACTTTATCCGCTCGTGAGCGCCGGCGCGTGGTCCCCTGACCTGCGCCGTAAAGTTTCTTACTGCCACCAATTACTTTCCCTCATTCACCACCCACGCCGCCTCCACCAACCTCATCACCTCATCATGCAGGGCCAAAAAATTCATCGGCAGCACTTCATCCTCTCTGATGCTTTCATCGAGCCATTCTCTGAGGCATACGCGTATGTCCGGTAAATGATAGCGATCAAAAAATTCGCTGATCACCATTTGAGGATCGGCAATTTCATCCAAGGTGAGTTTTAAAGGTTGAGAGTGATACGCGGGCAGTTTTGCTTTTAATTTGGTACGGAGTTCTGTGTTCATAAAATAAGTTTTAAAATTGTTTTTGATTAAAATAGTGAGGCAAAAAAAATGTGTGGTTAACGGGTGTATAGGAGAGCGTTTCTTTCTTTCAATAAAGATAATAAAAAACTAGACGCGCGCGTCTTTGCGGCAAAGTTTTTTTTTCCGTCACTTCGATAGTATGGAAGCAATATATGATCAAGCGTTGTTAGATAAAATGGGTGCGGCGTTTAGAAAAGTGCGGATAAAGAAAAAGTTATCGCAAGAGGAAGTTTATAATGATACCAATATCAACATTAGCAGAGTTGAACGAGCTATCTATAATATGAAGATCAGTTCTATTTCCGAACTGTGTAAATATTATGATGTTAAGTTGTCGGAGTTTTTTAAAATGGTGGAAAATGAATAACAAATACTCTTCGGAGAATTTATTCTTAACGAAATTATGAATCGATTTTACATCAAAACTGCAGCAAGAGGCACTTCTGAACAACTTGCCAATATTGATGGCTTATTACAATTCGCTACCAAAGATTTAAATACTGTCTATTTAGGCCTTAAATTAATTGATGAGCTTAAAGGGATCGCATTTAAGACCAATAGCTTAATCGATGAAATTATTGCTATTGAAACGCATTCAAAACTTATTTCATTTTTTAAAATTTGTATACTTGATATAACAGTGGTTTATAAAAATGCCTTGTCATCAACCCATTTGTGGGAGGAGATGCACTGTCTCCGTCAGGGCTATCTCTTAATTTATGAAGCAGTAAAAACCTATGGATCACATAGCCGGTATATAAAAGAACTTGCTTTCCGAACATCCGATTCTGCCGTAAAAATGTTCGATGAAATGTCGGCGCAGTTGAGGAAATTTAAAAAAGATTACGACTACGAAGGCACAATTTCCCAAATAAGAAATTCTACCGTAGCTCACATAGAAAAAGATCCATTACATTTCTTTAAAAGCTTAGGTAAGTTCGATAGAGACAAGGCATTCAAGTCGATAGAAGATTTTGTTTCAATATTGAGAAATCTCCTATTATTATCTGACTACATTTATGCAAATGGAATTAGAGAAATAATAGCTAAGTATTCTCGATCCTTTCAGCCAAATGAATATTTAACTCAAATAGACGAACTCTTGAAAGATATTGAATACATGAATAACGAGGATTACTATATTTTCCTTCCAAACTAATTTTGTTGATCACTCAAAGCAAAAATATAACAAACTGTTTATACGGTTTGCCGTAACATCCCCTCTTTCCCTTTCCCTACTTTCATCCCTACTAAAACCATCCCCCCATGCTCACACTCTTCTCAACAGAACACATCATCCTCACTTCCGGCAGCGGAAACCTCACCCTCACCAATTACCGGGTAAATTACCAATACAAAGATTTCAGCAGCGCCCATTACCATTCCATTTTTCTGGAAGATATCAGCAGCATGAAATCGGATTATAAAAGTTCGCCTGTATGGCTCATTATTGCCGGACTTTCATTCCTTTTGGGCCTGTATGTTTTTGTTAATGGTCAGGATACGTATGCACCGGCCGTAAACTATCAGGGGACCGGGCGGCGGCATGCGGAATAGGTTTGATGTTTTTGAATCATTTGAAGGTTTTATAAAAGTTCGTTACAAAAATTTTAATGTCGGCTGCACTCGCTTTTGAGTGTTGAAGAAATTTCGAAGCCTACTCCACGCACTCGTGAGCGCCGGCGCGTGGTCCCCCGACCTGCGCCGATGAGTTTCTTCCTGCCGTGAGAGCAAGCTCACTTTCACTATTAAGAAATTTTTCTGAAACGCAAACAGTTGGCAGTTCACTCGCCGCGGGTCAGGGGACCGGGCGGCGGCATGCTGGATAGGTCTCCACTTTTAATTCCTTAAGGTGGGATTAAAAAACCTACTTTCCCTCATTCATCACCCACACCGCCTCCACCAACCGCATCACCTCATCATGCAGCGCCAAAAAATTCATCGGCAGCACTTCATCTTCTCTGATGCTTTCATCGAGCCATTCCCGGAGGCACACGCGGATATCCGGTAAATGATAGCGATCAAAAAATTCGCTGATCACCATTTGCGGATCTGCAATTTCATCCAGTGTAAGTTTCAAAGGTTGGGAGTGATACTCGGGCAGTTTTGCTTTCAATTTGCTACGGAGTGCTGTGTTCATAAAATGAGTTTTAAAATTGTTTGTGATTAAGAATGTGAGGTAGTGAGAAGTGTGTGGGTAACGGATGTATTCGGGAGCGTTTCTTTCGTTTTATAAAGATAAAAAATATTGCAGACAAATACGTCTTTGTTGAATAATTTTTTTTGTTGTCTATTTATAGTAATATGTCTCAATTTAAAGATCCGGAACTCTCCGCTAAAGTTGCTGCAACTATCAAGGCGTTGCGAAATAAAAAGAATGTTTCGCAGGAGCAGATGTATATAGATACTAATCTGAATATTTCGAGAATTGAGTCACCGAAGAATAATATTAGTTTGGGGAATCTTTCGAAGATTGCGGGGTATTTTGAAATGAAGTTGTCGGATTTTTTTAAAGCGGTTGAGAAACAAACGAAGTAAGTTGTCACACCTTATTTTATATTCATCTGTCCATTTCTTATGGTATCGAATCACTCTCTTGAAAATCTTAAACGCTATCACGCTGAAGCAATTAATTTTTTTGCTGCGGAGCTTCTTTTGTTGAAAGAAGGAATACCAAAAATTGAAGATGAAAAGTTAGCTCAAACCGCATCATTATTACTGAGTGCTGGCCAAACTGGCACAGCTTTGATACAATTGGCAAATCAGATTGAAGATTTTGCAAATGAATGTTTGATGCTTACGAGATCAATAATGGAGAAACTTACAAATTTTTGTTATCTATGTATCTGCGACGAAGAAGAATACCGAGCATTTATTCTACATCCAGTTTACAAACAATATCACAAAGTTGGCATGCCTAAAATGGAAGATGATATTAATTTTTTGGACGAGAATTTTAGATTAAAAAAAGAAAAACAAGAAAAATTAAAAAGTGTTTCTATTGTTCAAGAAGCACTGACAATTTTCTCTGAAACAAAGTCAGGTCTAAATTGGACGAAAAAAACATTAAATCAAAAAATCGAAGCAATTGAAAATAGTAAGAAGGTAATGGATTTCTTCTTTGTGATTAATAAAAGCGAATACTATTCCGATGCCTCAGAAGTATTGCATGGATCTCTATACGGTTGCACATATGATCTCGGGAGTTTCGAATCAGGCTTCGATATAAGAGATATGAATGAGGTAAATAAGAAAGTTTATAAAAATGCAGCTTGTACTCTTTTGCATTTAGGTACTTTAATACATGAATGCTTGACTATGATTTTGCAAAAAGTCGATTTAACACCAATCTGGGATTATTCATATAAAAACCGAGGGAACGCGCTGAATCTACTTTATCACATTTTGGAAAAAAAGGCGGAGCCTTATAAAAAAGAAAGGTAACTATATTCTGGTCCGTAAACTGCATTTGTGCTAACACGAACATGTATTCCATTTATAACAAACAAAAATCCCCACCCTTTCAAAATTTTGTACCCAACTTTGAAAGTCAATCAAACTCTGGTACAGATTCCGTACCCGAAATCAATCCGACTCCAAATCCTGGTACAATTTTTTTAAACCTCTTTGAATCAGCACATATGAAAACGCTACGCGAATTCCGGCTCCAAAGCAAACTCACCCAGGATCTGATAGCCACCTTGCTCGGCACCACCCGCAGCCAGGTGAATCTTTCGGAAAAAGGCGAACGCAGGCTTCCGCCCAAAGCCGCCAACAGATTTAAGCAGATACTGGTGGTGGATGAGTTAGCTGCTCATAATTCTATGGAAAGGGGCGTCACTGCCGATGATGACGCCCAAACACTCACCGCGCAACTTCATACGCGCTGGCAAGCCGAACTCGATGAAGCCCTCTGGCAGCACGAGAACCTCCGAAGAAAACTGGTGAAGATGCAGGAGAAATTTGAATTGCTGTCGGTACAAAACGCTGCCTTACTGCGGGCCATCGATGCAGTGATCGCTACTGGTGCCGCACCGCCAGAAATTGATTATTTCAAAACATTACAAAGCGCCCTTCAAAAACAATTGCTGGCCTGCGATAAGACTGCACAATTTCGCGCGTATGTAAACCTTCATCTTTGGAGAGAAAAAATAAAATTGTTGGAGCAATATATTAACCCCGATGCCGCCCCGGCGGTTAGTGCTGTTATTTTAGATAATGATGCATTGCAAACTTCTCATTATCACGCACCGATGCATCGATTAAACCTGGATGCAGCGGATACAAAACACAATTAGATGCTGCACGAGGATTGGATGATTAGTAAGATTTACAAACTCTCCTTTCTCCTGACTTCAGTCAGGGAATGAGCAATGAAATATATCCGCAAAAAAAACTAATTTGACCTCATGAAACACATCATCCAAAATAACCCAGCCTTTTCAACACGCAACACCAACACAAAACATCTTTTCATCATCTTCCTTGCTTCATTATTTCTCTTTGCCGCCGGCAATGCATCAGCAACGCCCCCCACCTTCACCACCAAAAACATAAAATTCGTTAGCGCAGGCGATTCCCTCTCCGGCACCATTTTTTCACCGGCGCATCCTGTCGCAGCCGTGGTGCTGGTTCATGGCTCGGGACAGGAAAAACGAATGACGGAATTTGCTACGCTGCTGGCCAACAACGGCATCGCTGTGGTAACGTACGACAAGCGTGGCGTGGGCGAATCGGGCGGCACGTATGCCGGGCCGGAAGTAGGCACCAATAATGTTGATTCGGCCAATCTTAACCTATTGGCGCAAGACGCGAGTGCGGCTTTAAATGAGTTGTCAGAATATTTATCCGACAATAAGATTCCGATCGGTTTATGCGGCGCCAGTCAGGCAGGATGGATCATTCCGCTGGCGGCAACAAAAAATGCGAAGGTGAAATTCATGGCCATTTTCAGCGGCGCATTGATAACGGTGAAGGAGCAACTTCGCTTCCAGTTTTATACCAATGGCAATGTAAATTTTTGGGACACGCACACCGAAGAAGATGCGCGTAAACACATAGCCAATGATCCGGACAAATATGAATTTATAGATACCGATCCTCGTGCCGTTCTTGCCAAAGTGGCTGTTCCGGGGCTGTGGATATTCGGCGGGAAGGATATCCAGGTGCCGGTGAAGTTGTCGATGGAGCATCTGGATGCGTTGATGGCGAAAGGCAAGCGTTATGAATATAAATTGTTTCCGGCGTTGGGGCATAATACTGCATTTTCTGGCGATGAAGAGCCTGTTAAAGATGCTATGGAATGGATAAAGAGTATAAGGTCTCAAAAGTAAAAGCCCAAGCGGCAAAAAGTTTACGGGCTTGCGATCAAGATTCTGGCATTTTCTTTCAACAGTTCGGAGCATGAATAAGGATCTTTGCTGCCATTGGTTACATCCCTAAAACTTCCGAAGCCAGCTCCCTCTTATTATTAGCGCCGTATTTAAATACACAAAAACTGGTTGGTATTTATGGAGCTATCCTGTTTGAAATATATGCGGAAGCTGCATTTTGTAACTGTGCAGTTATAACTTTAAGTGCGCTGTTGCCGAACCATCCGCATTCTTAGTCTTCGTTGGCGATCAGGAGAGAATTCATAGAACATGATCAGCAATGCGCTGTGTAACACCACAAAGGCTCACCACGAAAACTATATACTCCCGATGGTTTTCCGTAATTTCGTCTTCTTTGCATTGCATAGTTTAGCTCAGTTTATCAGCTCAATATACCCGGGCCTATTTTATACGACAAAAAACAACATCAAAATGGCAAAATTTACAATCTTTAAAGGCACTAACCAACAATTTTATTTTAATCTTAAAGCCGACAATTTCAAAACTGTTCTGGCGAGTGAAGGTTACATTACAAAGGCAAGCTGTCAAAACGGAATCGATTCCGTGAAGGCCAACTCGCCCGATGACAAACGCTATGATAGAAAGACTTCCACTAACAACAAATATTACTTTAACCTCACCGCCACAAACGGCCAGGTGATCGGCAAAAGTGAAATGTATGAAACTGAATCCGGCAGGGACAATGGAATCGACGTTGTTAAAGAAATTGCACCCAATGCAACGGTAGAAGATGAAACAATTTAACCGGCGTTAAACAAGATATTATTTCGTAAGCAAACCTGGGCATCCATCCGAATCCTCAGGTTTTTTATTGCGGTTAACCGCCGGTTGAAGCAATCAAAATTTAACTTTGAAATACAAAGTGCTTTTTATACCTTTATCCCTGGATCATTCTACATTTTAAATCATTGAACAAAATGCCCGCAAAAACATTCACCGCCGTCACGCTCACAGGCAGCGTTCTCGCTCCCCTCGCAGCCGCCGTTGCCATCATTGGCGCCATCAAAACCGGCTTTTACCCCGGATTCATCATATTGCTGGTAACAGCGATGATCCCGCTGGCATCAAGATTATATGCAAAAAGGAACAGTGGTCATCCTGATAATGTTCACCACAATCGCTATCCAATGCTCACTATCCTCAACGTTATCGCTATATTCATAATGCTATGGATGACATTTGTGATCACCCACGACCGTATTCTCCAGGATTGTTGCTGACCTGGCCGCAATCCATATAATAAGTGTAACTTTTGCCTGCTATTAGCGTTTGTATCACGAATCCTCACATCAAAACTACTTATCATGGCGCAATACAAATTCAAACGCATTCAATTAACCCTCGTTTTCATTTTTTGTTTCGTTTCAATTCAATCCTCCTTCTGTCAAACCGAACGCTTCAGCTACGAGCAATACATTTCCAAAAGCAAAGACACGCTTAAATATCGGATGCTGTGGCCGGATGCGAGCGCCGACCGCAAATTTCCACTGGTGATCTTTTTACATGGTTCCGGGGAAAGGGGTACCGACAATTCGGCGCAGCTAAAGTGGGGTGCACTTAGCTTTGCAAGCGATCAGATGATGCTCGCGCACCCGGCAATCGTTATTGCACCGCAATGCCCGCCGGATCAGCTTTGGTCTAACCTCCGCGATGGTAAAAGCGTTTTGGAATTGTTGTTGCAGCCCACGCCTTCCAAACCCACGCGCATCCTACTCGAAATGATCGATTCGCTCAAATATAAATTGCCCGTAGACACCAACCGTATCTACATCACCGGACTGTCGATGGGTGGCTACGGCGTATACGATATCATCGAGCGCCGGCCCGATCTTTTTGCCGCAGCCGTGCCGGTGTGCGGTGGCGGCGATACCTCAATCGCTAAATCGATTGCGCATATCCCGATGTGGATCTTTCATGGTGCGGAAGACCCGGTAGTTCCGGTAGTTTTTTCAACAAATATGGTGAAAGCGCTTACAAATGCAGGCGCTCATCCCGGTTACACACAATATCCGGAGGTGGGGCATTTTTCGTGGCTCGGGGCATACAGCGATCTGCAGTTATTTGAATGGATGTTCAGGCAACGAAAAAAATGATCGCGTTCCCCGCCATCGCGCATTTAAATATTTTTCTTTCACCGGTTTGGCGAAAGTTTATTATCATCTCAATAGTTGGTTGTGGCGTTGCCGGTTTACCCAATCTGAAGGTTCGCATTCATAAGAAGGCAGTTGTTACTTTTTGGATAAGGTTGATCACTTATGTAGAAGGGGAACATTTTGCCAACGAATTTCTTAACTATCCACAATGGATCATGGGTTTTTAAACACGGGGCTCGATCCCGGCATTGACAATTAATTATTATTTCCCGGAAAAATCAAAACATCATTCTTCAAAGGGATTCTGCTTATTTTTTTTCCGGGTACTTTTCCTGTACTTACGATGCTAAAAACAACCCGCTTCGCAAACAAATGTTGGGCTTAAACAAGCTGGAACACAAAATAATCCAGCACCGCTGGTTCACAATGGTTTGACGCCCCGCAGAGATTTAACTAACACCTGTTAGTTTATTTCTTATTTTTACGGCTAAATAATTATATCATGCGTCTACATGATTTTGAAAAAGCGTTCCAGGAAAAGATCGACAAAGAAATAAAGATCGAGCCGAAGGACTGGATGCCGGATGCTTACCGCAAAACGAATGTCCGCCAGATCAGTCAACACGCGCACAGCGAAGTAGTGGGCATGCTGCCGGAAGGCAACTGGATAAGCCGCGCCCCAAGTTTGAAAAGAAAGGCTATTCTTATAGCAAAAGTGCAGGATGAGGCCGGGCATGGTTTGTATTTATATTCCGCAGCGGAAACTCTCGGTACGAGCCGCGAGCAGATGATCTCCGATCTTCTGAGCGGCAAAGCAAAATATTCTTCGATCTTCAATTATCCTACATTAACCTGGGCCGATATGGGTGCCGTGGGCTGGCTCGTAGATGGCGCCGCCATTCTCAACCAGGTAATGCTGTGCCGCACTTCCTATGGCCCTTATGCAAGGGCGATGGTTCGCATCTGCAAAGAAGAAAGTTTTCATCAGCGGCAGGGCTTTGAGAGCCTGCTTGTATTGAGTAAGGGTACCGGGGAACAAAAGGCGATGTGCCAGGACGCTATCAACCGTTGGTGGTGGCCGAGCCTGATGATGTTTGGCCCCAAAGACAGTGAGAGTACCAACAGCGACCAAAGTATGAAATGGAAGATCAAAAGAAAAACAAATGATGAGCTGCGCCAGGCATTCGTGGATATGGCAGCAGAACAAGTGAAATTATTAGGGATGACGTTGCCGGATCCTGAACTCAAATGGAACGAGAAACGGAAACACTACGACTTTGGTGAGATAAACTGGGAAGAATTCTGGTCGGTTGTAAAAGGGAACGGACCTTGTAATAAACAAAGGTTAGAAGCAAGAAACAAAGCACATAAAGAAGGCGCATGGGTACGGGAAGCGGCGTTGGCGCACGCTGCAAAAAAAGCAAGCCGGGAACAGCGTTTAGAAGTAAGGGTGTAGTGGTGGTGGGAGATTTTAAAATTAAAGCATTCACACATTTACTCATTCAGGATGAACCATCATTATTCTTTAACTCTCAACTGGACAGGCAATCGCGGCAGCGGTACCGATAGTTACAAAAGCTATGATAGAAATTACGAGATCGGAGGTGAGAATAAAGTGGTGATCGGGGGTTCGTCAGATCCGGCTTTTTTGGGGGATAAAACAAGATACAACCCGGAAGAATTGTTGCTCGCTTCTTTATCAAGTTGCCATATGTTGTGGTATTTGCATCTGTGTTCCGCCAATGGAATAGTGGTAGTGGATTATCAGGATACGGCAAAGGCTGTGATGATCGAAAGCCCGGATGGTAGCGGTAAATTTGAAAGTGTTACTTTATTTCCTACTGTAACAGTGAAGAACCTTTCAATGATCGACGCAGCAAAGCAACTACATGAAAAAGCAAACAGATATTGTTTCATAGCAAACTCGGTCAATTTTCCGGTTAATCATAAAACAGTGATCAGGGTGAAGGATTTAGCGGATGGATAACTTCAATTTGTGACGTTTGCTAACCATTCATCTATACACTTCCAAACAAAAAAATAAGATATGAATATTAAAATATCTAAAAATAATTACGGTGATTTTGGGGGCGAAGAAACTGCCGGTGGCAGCAACGCGCCGGTAAATCAGGAGGCTGCCTGGCCTTTGTGGGAAGTGTTCATACGCAGCAAACAAGGCCTGGATCATAAGCACGCCGGAAGCCTGAAAGCAGCAGATGCCGAGATGGCAATCGAAAATGCGCGCGACGTATACACCCGTCGCCAGGAAGGAGTAAGCATTTGGGTAGTGGAAAGCAAGCATGTTCATGCCAGCAATCCGGATGACGCGGAAAGTTTATACGAACCTGCAGAGGATAAGATCTATCGTCATCCTACTTTTTACGATCTACCGGATGAAGTGAAGCACATGTAATTTAATTCCGAATTAAAAAAAGGCAGTATTCAATACATGTTTCAAATGAGTCAAACCCTTCTGGATTATATATTATTTCTTGCAGATACCAATCTGATATTAGCGCAGCGAAATGCCGAATGGTGCGCTCATGGCCCGATCCTGGAACAGGACATCGCCATTACAAACATCTCACTGGACCTTATCGGCCAGGCAAGAAATTTTTATCAGTATGCGGCCATCCAACTTGGCAACAATACTACCGAAGACACCCTTGCCTATCTCCGCAAAGAAAGGGAATTCAAGAACCTGTTGCTTGTTGAACTGCCAAACAATGATTGGGCACATACTATTTTGCGACAATTCGTTTACAGCGTTTATGCGCAGTTGTTGTATACCAAACTTTCCGGATGCGATGATGCGCAAATCTCTGCAATTGCAGAAAAGGCTTTGAAGGAAGTGGCCTATCATGTAAAATGGAGCGGCGAATGGGTGATCCGCCTCGGCGATGGAACAGAAGAAAGCAGGTGGCGCATGACGAAAGCCATCGACAATTACTGGCCGTATACCGGTGAATTCTTTATCGCTTCAGATTATGAAAAAGATCTTTTTGATATTGATCTTGCTGTGATGAAAAATGCGTGGGAAGAAAAGATTAAAATTACTTTTGAAGAAGCCACGCTTGCCCTTCCGGAAAATATTTTTATGCAACGCGGCGGCAAACAAGGCATTCACACCGAAAATCTTGGTTACATTCTTACAGATCTGCAATATTTGCAACGTGCTTTCCCCGGCGCGGAATGGTAACTTCCTAAGCCTTGAACCACTTGTTTTGATGCGCCATATTTATGAAAAGCTGCACGCAACTGTACGTGCAGCTTTTCATAAATATTTGCAATATACTTTCTTACGGTAAGTACACTGATATTTAATACCGAAGAAATTCTTTTGGCGTCCCAGCCAAGTATCACTACTTCACATCAAAATCGATCACCACTTTATCCGTTAGCGGGTGACTCTGGCAAGTCAATATAAATCCTTCGGCAACCTCTTCCGGTTCGAGGGCATAATTCACATCCATCCGCACTTCGCCCTCTATCAACTTTGCGCGACAGGTACAGCAAACACCGCCTTTGCATGCAAAAGGCAAATCCGCGCCGTTTTTGAGCGCGGCATCAAGAATATTGTCGCTGCTGAAGCCAAGGGTAAAATCAACACTTCGACCATCTACTTTTATGCTGATGTTGCTTTTCGGACCTCCGTCATCATTCGGGTTTATTTTTTTTGCAGAAGCAAAAGTTTGTCCCGGTGTGGTAAACAGTTCGAAATGAATACTCTTTTTTTCAATCCCTTGCCCGGTGAGAAAACGCTCAGACGCGAAGATCATTTCTTCCGGTCCGCAGATATAGATGTCATCGAATTTTTTAAAGGAAACAAGTTGTTGCAGCGCAGTTAACTTTTCTTCATTGATGCGGCCATAATTAATATCAGCATCTGTTCTTTCCTGACTCAGAATGTTGATGAAGTTAAAACGCTCCATGTATTTATTTTTTAACCCTTCCAGTTCATCAAAAAAGATAATGGAGCTGCGGCTTTTGTTCCCATACAATAAGGTAAAACTATTGCCTGCATTGCTTTTAAGCGTATGTTTTATGATGGATATCACCGGCGTTATACCACTTCCTGCGGCAATAGCTAAATAATTTCCTGAGAAAGCCGGGTTGCTTTTGGAATTGAATTTCCCTGATGGCGGCATGATTTCCAACACATCGCCTTTATGAAGGTCGTTGTTGGCAAAAGAAGAAAATAATCCGCCGTCCACTTTTTTAATGGCTACTTTCAGTTCGTTTTCGTGCGGGGCGGTGCAGATAGAATAAGAACGCCGCAGTTCTTCCCCATTTACATTTTTTTTTATGGTGATATTTTGACCTTCTTTATACAAAAAATCTTTTTCCAGGTTTTCGGGAACTTCAAAACTCACAGAAACGCAATCCGCTGTTTCCTTTTTTATGTTTTTTATTTTCAATGAGTGAAAATGAGCAGCCATATTATTTTGTTATACCTTTTAATAAATGTTGAACGATATTGTTTTCAAGCGCACGAACATTGATTTGTTCCTTATATTTTTGCCAGAATTCGAGTCCACGTACAGCGGATAAAATAGTTAGTACGGTCACGTGTGGATGTATCTTACGGAACTCTTTGTTGGTGATGCCATTTTTTATGATCTGCACCATCTTACTTTCGTAAGATTTTCGCTGATTTAAAAATTCCGTAAAATATGGTTCTTCGAGATGCTTCCATTCGTGATTGGAAACGTACACTTCATCAAAAGACTTCAGCATAAACTGAATATGAAAGCGAATGAGTTGTTCGATTTTTTTTGCGGCTGTATTGGATGCTGCTTCCACTGTATCAATATTATTAGTGAAGGCGTTTGCAATATTGAAGCAAATGTTTCGCAGCAACTCACTTTTTGAACCGATGTGATTATAAAGACTGGGCGCTTCCACACCTAATGCGATCGCCAGTTCACGCATGGATGCAGCGCGAAAGCCTTTTTTTCTAAACAACACTGCAGCGCTTTTGCATATAACCGCATTTTTTGTGGTATTGCGCGCAGCTTTGATCTTTGCCATAAAGTAATTTGAGCAAAACTAACGCTTATTAGTTAAACATACGAAAGACGACTGGCGACTGATCACTGGCAAATGGTGAAGAATGTATTGATGTTTATAATATTTAAAGATTACGCAAGCTATGACGAGGTTAAAAACCGGGTCTGTGGTCGGCGGCTGTTGTCGGTTATCCTTTTATTATTAATTTTACCAAAAATATTCCCACATGCAATTGAAGCCAGTAGATGTAGTTGAAAGTATTTCACCGGAAGATTTCAAAAAAAACTATTACGATCCTAAAAAACCGTTGATCATCAAAGGACTGGCGAAAAATTGGCCGGCATATAAGAAATGGAACTGGGATTATTTTATCGATATCGTGGGCGATCAGGAGGTAGGTGTTTATAATAATGTAAAAAGCGATTCGTATACGCCGATCAATACGGCAGATGCATATATGAAATTTGGTGATTACCTTAAAAAGGTAAAAGCCGGCCCGCTTGATTTGCGCATTTTCCTTTTTAATATTTTTCAACATGCGCCACAGGTAACGAAAGACTTTACATGGCCCGACCAGTTGATGAAGGGGTTCGTAAAGAAGTACCCGATGCTTTTTGTAGGTGGCGAAGGTTCTGTAACACACATGCACTTTGATATAGACATGAGCCATATCCTCCATACCCAGTTCATCGGGCGCAAGCGGGTTTTACTGTTTCCTTTTGAAGAACAGTATAAGCTATATCGCAAACCCTGGGAAGTGCTGAGCCTGGCAAACTATGCCAATTATTCAAAAGGCTTTGATTATGAACAGTTTCCAGCTGTAAAACTGGCCAAAGGTTACGAAGTTATCCTCGAGCACGGTGATACTTTATTCATGCCAGCCGGATTTTGGCATCATATGGAATATCTTGATTCAGGCTTCGCAATGAGTCTCCGTGCGCTTCAAAGTGATCTTTCTGGCAAAGTAACAGGACTCTGGAAACTTTTTGGGATGCGCGGTATCGATACGTTGATGAAAAAAACTGCGCCAAAATGGTGGTACAACCGGAAGAAAAAGCAGCTATTTAGATATGCCGGGGAAGAGCTGAAAAAAAATTAAGAAAAAAGCGGTGAAAAAATTATGATAATTCGATAAATGTAGTATTTTTACGCCCTACCCAAATCTACGGTGTACTCCAATTCTATCTTATCTAAAGCTTACCAGGGAAATCAATTTTCCATCTTCCAATCATCTGTCAGACTTACTTAAGTATTTAAATTTTATTTAATACCAAATATATTATTATCAATACCTCACAAATTTTTTCTTGTGGTTTCAGAGGTAAGCAAGGCCGGTGATTTTTATCACTGGCCATATTTTTTTTACGCTAGTCCAGGGCACGATTGAGAAAATTGATCATCGGTTGCATAGCCTGAAATGCTTTAGCAACATCTTTCGCAAATGTTTTTGATGTGGTACTGGCTTCTTCTATTGGGCTTCTTACAACGAAACTCTTCAGTTTCAAAAAATCTATCGCGGGATTGTCTTCATCGTAACCTTTTGGTGGGCGTATCAAAGAGTCGGTGGCATCAATACCGTTAGGAAACAACTTTTTGAATGCAGGACCATTGATAATTTTTTTCCACTCCACGAAATTATAATCAATTTCCTGCCGGATTTTAGAAAGATCACCGGGTTCGGGTTGCCAGATACCAGCTGCGGCAAAACTTGCGCCCGGCTGAATGTGAATGTAATAGCCGGCACCATTCCCTTTTTTGCCAGCCTTATTAAAGTATGCCGACATATTATTTTTGTACGGAGCCTTGTTTTTACTGAACCTCACATCCCGGTTTATACGGAACGTGCAATTTTTTGCGACAAGCTCGCCAATGGGCGGATCAAACTTTGAAATGCCCTTGATCACCTCCTGCGTAAAAATCAAAAAACCGGCCTTCGCGTTTTCATATTGCGGCCTGTGTGCCTCAAACCAGGATCTGTCGTTATTCTTTTGAAGATCTTTTAAAAACCTGAATATATGTGCGGGAAGCATAAACTTAAAATTGAGTTACAAATTTACCAAAATAAAAGAGGAACATCGCTTGGCGCCTGCTAAATAAACATGAGGTAACTTATTTTTATTTATCACCTGCGATTCCGATCATATTCAGGAAATCGTCTTCAGAAAGTATCTTGATAGCCGGGATCTTTTTTGCTTTTTCTAATTTACTGCCGGCATCATCTCCTACAATCAGGTAATTAAGTTTGCTGCTTACACCACTCAGAATTTTGCCTCCTTTTTTTTCAACCTGATCTTCAGCTTCGCTTCGCTTTAATTTATTAAGCGTGCCGGTAAATAAAAAAGTTTGTCCACTAAAGCCGCCTTCCGTAAAACCTGCGGATTTTGTTCGCTCCATCACCACGCCTGCGGCCTGAAGTTTAGCAAGCATCCTGGTATTGTCTTCATTCTGAAAAAATTCAAAAATGCTACGGGCAACTTTTACTCCTACATCGTCAATTTGTTTCAATTGTTCGTCTGTGAAAGTTGCAAGGTCAAAAATATTATTGACGGCCTGCGCCAGGGTTTTTCCGGTAGTTTCGCCCACATACCGGATGCCGAGCGCATAAATGAGGCGGTGCAACGGCTGTATTTTACTTGCTTCAATAGCCTGCAATAAATTTTCGATCGACTTTGCGCCAAATCCTTCCAGTTGCTGCAGGCTTTCGCCGGAAAGGTCATAGATGGATGGAATGTCTTTGATCAATCCGAGGTCGTAAAACTTCCGCACATTGGCTTCTCCAAAACTGCGAATATCCATCGCATCTTTACTTACGAAATGGATGATACGCTCCACTACCTGCGCTTCGCAGTTGATATTTACGCAACGCCAGACCGCCTCTCCTTCGGGTTTTACCAATTGATCCCCACACACCGGGCAATGGGTGGGATATTTGATGATTTTTTCGCCGCCGGTTCTAAGTTCCGGCAGCGAGCGTACTATCTGTGGAATCACGTCGCCGCTTCGCTCGATAAGGATCTGATCGCCGAGGCGAAGATCTTTTTCCCTGATATAATCTTCGTTATGTATGGAAATGCTTCCTACTGTTACACCGCCCACTTGCACAGGTTGAATTTTAGCAACCGGCGTAACGGCCCCTGTACGCCCAACCTGGTACTCCACATCAAGTAATTTGCTGGTAGCTTGCCGCGCTTTAAATTTATAGGCTATTGCCCAGCGTGGATGATGCGATGTTATTCCCAACCGATCCTGGAGTGCCAGGTCATTTACCTTTATTACAATGCCGTCAATTTCATATGGCAAAGTATCCCGGAGGTTTTCGTAATCTTCAATATGTTTGATCACCGCGTCGATGCCCTTCAGCACCTTCATTTCTTTTTGCGGACTTTTGAAACCCAGTTGCCAAAGCATTTCCAGCATTCCACTGTGCGTGGTCGGTTCGTCGTTGGTTTGGTCTTTATGATCCGAGTCGGTAATGTAACTCACATGATAAAGAAATGCTTCAAGGTTTCTTTTCGCTACTTCCCTGGTGTCTTTTATGCGCAGGCTTCCGGCGGCAGCGTTGCGCGGATTTGCCAAAGGCGGCAAGCCTTCTTCAGCAAGACCGGCATTGTATTTTTCGAAATTCTTTTTATTGAGCATCACTTCGCCCCGAACTTCGATTTGCTGAATGCCATAGCTACTGAAAGCAGCAGACAGCGGAACCGAACGAATCTGCCTGATATTGGGCGTGATATCGTCGCCCACTTCACCATCTCCACGGGTGGTACCCGTAAGCAACAAATCGTCTTCATAGATCAGCGATATGCTGGCACCATCAAATTTTGGTTCTGCACAATATTCGATCATATCGAGGCCCGACAACTCACGGGCCTTACGGTCCCAGTCGTACAGGTCCTCCGCATTATAGGAGTTTTCCAGCGACAACATGGGTACCAGGTGTTGGCGCTTTGGAAAATCTTTTATCAATCCTGCACCGACGCGTTGCGTAGGCGAATTTTTTGTAACAGAAGCCGGATATGCTTCCTCGTATTTTTCCAACGCCTTGTATAACCTGTCATACTCCGGATCCTGGATCAGGTTGTCGTTAAGTACATAATACCGGTATTCGTGAAACCGAAGAATATCCCGCAATTCTTCGATGTTACCTGCATTAACGACCATATCTTTTTCAGCCAGCCAGGAGATCGTAGCAGCTTGCAATTTTTTGGTTTGGTTGGTTGTATACATAATTATTATCCTTGGTGCCAAAGTTAGAAAACTTTGTGTGGTAAGAATAACCGCTTCGCCAAAACAGGTAAATTTATTCTGCCTGTTGCTCAGTTAATATAAGTATTCTCAATCTGTCCAACAATGTATTCATTCGGAGATTAAGAATATCCGCTTCCTTACTATTAGTATAAAGTTCTTCCAGTTGATGAAGTGATTTATCAATCTGAGGAATATTGATATTTATTGAAATATCTTTACCCTGCAATAAGATAGTTCTGATTTCATTATAGTTTTCTGCGTACATTTCCTGATACTGATTAAATAACTTTTGAATGCCATTCGCTATTTCTTTGGCTGTTTTTATCCCGTCACCCGGATATTTTGTCAAAAGATTTGAACCGGACATTTTCTTTTCCAAGAGATTTTTACCGAAGTACTTCAACATTAGTTCCTCAAGACTGTTCTTTTTAAATTGCTGTCGTAGGGTATCATTATAAAGTACAACAATCAAATCCTGTAAATATTCCCGTGTATCAAACTGTCAACAACGACACCTCACTGCATGTTTCTACTGAAAATGCCGAAGGTGAAAATAGCATTAAGCGTTGGGCAGTTGCGACAATTACTTTTGAAGATAACACATTCGTTCATGAAAGTAGGCGCATTTTTTACCGAAGAGGGTGTTGAGAAAGTGTATTGTCTTGCTCAAGGCCTAGAGTGGACTGGCGGAGACTCTATTAATGATTACTGCTGATACTCAAATTATAAATATATAGCGGTCTTATGATTATACCCCATTAGAATTAGGTGCCTACATTGTAAAAATCAAAACTTAATATCGTAACGCTATGTAATGAAGTATTACATGTTTCTTCTCGTAATTAATATTGAACTTTAAGTATGGGGTCAAATTAATTCTTTCGCATGATATCCAAAAAATTTAAAAGCATCACCTACTTTTAAAAAATACAGGTGCAACCAACGATCAGAAGAATCTCGATACGGCGCATGAAAATGGTAAATATCTAGACTGTCGCCAAAAGTAGCGCGAAGTTCTAGCGGAGATTTTTCTCTTTCTATAGTAATATATTCGCGATAATTTATCGAGGGGGTTCGTGACCAATTATCCCTACCTCTGATTTTACCAAGCTCTTCCTTATAAAAAAATGATGGATCCTTAGCGACTCTGTGAATATTGTCTTCTGAATTTACGGAATCTTTATAAAAGTACTGTGCGAAAACCCATTTTAAAGAAAGTTTTTCAAACAGTGAAAAGTTCTGTGCATTAAAAGAATTGTACAAGCTATCGATAAACATAGAAAGCTTTATAGAATCCTCTCCTACCAAACTTGATTTCGGATCTGCAATCTCTGTATCTTTTATTACTAAGTTATCTTTTCTTTTGTGTTCGCCTGTATTGCTACATCCTGAAAGTTTAAGCAAACATACCATTGCGAGGAACGAAGATAAAAAAATCGTTTTCATACAAAATAATTTAAGGTAAAAACGGACCGTCTATATCAAATGGTTCATGAGTCGGTACAAAAATAGGTTGAAAACTGCCATTTTCGAAGTATTTGTTATTCGTGAGTTTATTATCTACCATACCTGCAATTTGATAAATAACCCCGGTCTCCTTTCGGTAAACCAATAGCCGTGAGTCTGAGCCCGCAAGATAATATGTCATTTCTCCTTTAAATAGATCATGATCTTCGGGACTGAAGTACTCGTTATGAGTTCTAAAAATATCTTCCTTCCAATAATGACCGTGAATATGTGCTACTAATTCCGCGCCGGCAGGAATCTTGTGCTGCAATGGGTCTGCATAACCAGGACTTGACGTTTTCGCAGCCTTATCACTTTCGAAACGAACTGGAGGAGTGTATCCGTAATATACTTTACCGCTAGCAGTTTTAGCCTTATAAATTACTGAGGAATATTCGTGTCCATTAAATCTAACCATTGCCCCCTCATGCGAGTCCCACATTAAAGCTGCTATATCTGCTGTTTCATAACCATACCAAGGTAAAAAAGACTTGAAATGAGATATAACACAATAGTAGTATAACAAGGATAGGTATAGATTTAGGGCAGTTAATTTTGCTAGTTTTTAGTTAATTCGGAATGCCAGTCAAACTTAATATTAATAATGATTGAAAATCTCGATTTATTAAAATCAGGTATTTTTACGTTAGTAGAGTTAAGCTCCAATCTAATGTCTATGTATATTTTGAAAAAATTAGCTTCTGGAAAATTATTTTATTACAGTAAAATTACGATTGAATTCAAGCATACTAAATTTGGGAATAACTGCGAGTTGAATATTTTTCCGTATGAATAATCGGCGTTTCTATCAATTGGATCCGTTTCGATTTTGACCGAAATGGTGAAATTTATGGCAAGAGCGCCGAAGGCACAGCCACTGTGCGAGATTTAAAACTAGATAGTTAAACACTAAATGGATTAAGGCGTGAGGTTTTTAATTCTTACTATACCCGTTTAAGCAAATATTTATTAAAATACTCTTCTGGAGAAAAAGATGAAGGTTGGTTTTATGATGAACTTTTAGAGTTGCTAAAAGAAATTGTTTCTAAGTCTCTAAATCCCGAAAATTCATTTACATTATTCAGAAAAAGACTGGTTAGTAATACCGACTACTTTTTTGTAGAATCATTTGACAAGGTATTCATACGGTCCTAAAAGGACAGATCTCGAAGGCGTTGCTAGAAATAGCAGGATAGAGTGGGTTTTTAAGAATTAATAATTAAATCTAATGCTTCATCGGTATCGCGATGAATAAAATTCGATTGATATCCAATTGTTGTTGTCACCGATGAATGCCTATACAGTTTTTGTAACATTTGGATTGGGATTTTATCGCCGGAAATATTTCCAAATGTATGTCTTGCTATGTGCATAGTTAGGGGTTTTTCAATATCGGCTTTCGTTGCAACGTAGAGCCTTAAAATCTTATCGATTGCACTGGTCTTAAACCCGATTGTTTTTTGAGTTTGAAATTTATTATCAAAATTGCAGTCTTTCAGTTCTGGAAAAATGAGATCATCTTTGTTCTCCCGAAATCGCTCGTACTGGTTTAATATTTTAATCGCCTTTTCGGGAACCTTGAGCGACCCGCCTTTATTATTCTTTCCCATAGAATAGTGCAGACGGCTATCCTGGATATCCGACCATCGCATGCGAAATATGTCAGAGACCCTCATGCCTGCGAAATAAAAAGAAAATAACCAAAGATTGCGGGCATGATTATGAGTTGGTTCATCCAATTCAATGTCCTCAATTCGCTTCACCTCTTCAGTTGATAAACCGATCTTATTACTATCAGGAAATTTGATCTTAACCTTACCTTTTCCAAAGGGGTAATACTTTGGATCAATCACATTATTTTTAATGGCTTCGCTAAAAACGGAGCGGACAAGAACAAGGTGGTTGACCGCTGATCGCTCACTATGATTATCGTGAGACATTAAATAAGATTTGAATCGTTCTAATAAGGCAGGCGTAATATCTTGAAATGCGATATCACCATGAATGAAATCTTGAAAATGCTTGACGCGAGACTTATTGGGAGTATATTGATTATACTTTCCTTCGGACTTTAATTTGCCTAAATAAATTTCCGCTTGGGGAGCAAATGTTGCACCAGCAGATGGCTTGATTGTATTTCGAACTGCTTTGACACTAACAACAGATTTATTTGTTTCTAATTCCAAAGCTTTTTCATTCGCTTCAGATAACTTTTTTAAAAGGAAGTTATTTAACCGTGCAGAATTTGGATGTGACTTCTTGACTCGTTGAGTTACTTTGTCCCAATCCGAAACTTTCACCGAATAGTCTAAATAGATGTATGATTATTTTCGATCTTTGGTGATACGAATTGCTAACGGAAATGTTCCATCGGCTTTTTCTTCTTTGCGCAATATAACTTTGATTGATGCCATAGTTATTACTACAACAATACTACAACATTTCCCGGTTTGTTATGATTTCATACATATCAATTAATCTCTATAAATATTGATAAACAATCGGTTTGAAAATTATAGTATCATATAAAACCATATTAAGTCATTGAAAACAGGACTGAAAATCCCTGAGGTTGGGAAAGAAGAATTCAACATTGGGTATTTAGCCGAATTGGAGATCAAACAACTTATAACCGATGAGAATTTTCCGGCATTTATATTTTTTGATTTATCCAATATCGGCTTGATTGCTTTTTGAATTTCCGCTTCAAGGTTAAACCCCAATTCGAAAGAAACTGGATTGTTAAACGCTGCAACTTTGTTTCGGTAACTTTCCTTTTTGACAAGACTGTTCAATGAGTTTATTGAACTGATTGCTGCATCCAGCAAATCCGCTGTAGCGAGAAACTTTGATTTTTCCGTAGACGAAAACATTCCGGGCTCCCCAAAAATCGGGAAAGGCCCGTTAATTGATCCAGCAGAAACACAGGTGCCGGCAAATAGGCATATTATAAGCAAGAGTTTTTGCATTTTTTTGGGTGTTTAAACTAACCTATTTCAAATAACAGACAGGATCCATGGAAACGACATACAGGTTGCAGATACTGCTAAACTTTTGCTGAGCTTCAAGTATTTCTTTAAAAAGTGATCTGTAATAAGTACCCATGCTGTAGAAATATACCAGAACGATCGTCAGTTTTTTATCGGGGTGAATTATCCTGATACGTTTATTATCTACGGCTGAATAAAATCCGAAGTTGCTTAAGTTGACAGAGGAATCAAGCGCAATGGTATCTGGCCGGTTGCTTAACATTATATGCTCGATCTCATGCCCGATTCTTCCCATGCAGCTTTGATTATCCATCAACCAGTCAGTTTTCTTTATTTGTGTAGAGTCGTTGATGAAGCATCCGTAATAAATGGATGTGGTTGAACTGCCAAACTTCATGTAGTCCGCAGAATCAAGTAATAAAAAATAACTGACGTCGATGCCATTTTCCTTACTGATCTGGCTAAAGTATCTATTGCGGTCGGTGAAATTAAATTCGCGGCCAATCTTGTGCTTTTTGATTGCCATCTTCATACAACCGGAAGAAATGCATGCGATTAGAAGGTAGCAGATTGCCACCAGGTTCTTTTTATTCATTTAGTACGTTTTTATAAAGATAATGAAGGAGCCGCCATATTTGTAACGGCTCCTGTTTTACCCTCTACTCCAAATCGATGCTCACCACATACTCGCTTCCTGAAAGAGTGACCGGGTAAGTGCCTTCTTTACTATATAGTTGCTTGCCATTGGCCGTTACCGAAAGCGCGCCCTTGTCAATTGTAAAACTGGAAATATCTTTCGCAGATAAATTCTGATCAATTTTGATTGCCGCAGGAATATGAAATTCCAGCACACCGCTTTTTACCTCCCCGTAACAGGTAACGTTTCCATTTTCAATTTTGGCCGGACTTTCCATGCTTTTAAATAAATTACAAGGCTTGCATCCGGACGATGCACTACCTCTTATGCAGAGTCCAAAACCTGTTTTGCAATCTGTTCTTGGTTTATGAAAATTGAAAGTAGAAAATGTGTATTGCCAATAGGCGCACCATCCTGCCGGGCAATCTGATCCTCCTACCGTTGGCGTGCTTTTATCTGTAACCTGACCGAAAGATGCATATACTCCCGTCATCATCGTCATCATTAATAAGATCTTTTTCATTTTGAAATTTTTGATAAATAAAATTGTTAGATCATCGGCCAATGATTTCACAAAACTGAAATATAATTTACCAGAAAAAAAATTTTTACGCTTATGAAAAGTAAGTGAAACTTTATTTTATTTAGTTTATGGTTGTTGCTGTTGTTTTTCCTTTAAAATGCGGATGTATATAGCATTTTAACCGAGTTATTTTCTTTAAAAAGTCAGCGGTATTTCTCCATGTTTTAATTATCCGTAGATTTAATTTTGTGTCTTACCTCATCTACATGGTTATGGAATACAGAAGGGATAATTTGAATAAAAAACAAATCGCAGTCGGCGAAAATATCAGGAAATGGCGCGAACTTAAATGTGTGAAGCAGCTAGCACTTGCAGAACAGATAGGCATTACTGCGCCTGCGTTGAGCAATATAGAAAATAACAAGGCCTCTATAAATACGATGCGGTTGCAACAGATTGCCAGTTGCCTTCAAATAGATGTTACGATGCTTTTTTCTGATCCGCTTGACCTGATGCCGATGAATTTAAAAGTATTGAAACGATGAATCATTAGTTCTCATAAATACCTTAATGATTGCTTACATTGCACCACATAATATCATTGCCATGCAGCTAAAAAAACGATCTTGTAAATTCTGCCAGTTGCTTATCGCCAATTGCTTATTGTTCCTTTGCCTTTCCTCCTGCAAATTCCGCCAGAAAGCGGATATGATCGTTCATCACGCTACTATATATACCATAGATGAGAAATTCAGCACTGCCGAAGCTATGGCCATTACCGACGGTAAGATCACGGCCATCGGCACCAACGACGACATTCTGAAACAATATGAAGCCGATAAAACAGTCGACGCGGAAGGCAAAGCTATCTATCCCGGCTTCATCGATGCGCATTGCCATTTTACCGGATTTGCTACCGATATGTGGAAATGCGACCTTACCGGCACCACCTCTTTCGACGATGTGATAGATCGTATCGAAGCTTATGCAGATACGAGTGCGGTGCAATGGATATATGGCCGGGGCTGGGATCAGAACGACTGGGATCTAAAGGCTTTTCCTACCAAAGATATTCTCGACAGCCTGTTCAGCGATCGCCCCGTATTTTTAAAACGTATCGACGGGCATGCGGCACTCGTTAACCAGAGGGCGCTTGATATTGCGGGCATCACCGCCGATACAAAAATAGCGGGTGGAAGTATTGAATTAAAAGACGGTAAACCAACAGGTATTCTCCTCGACAATGCAATGGACCTTGTAGACGTAAAGATACCGCAGCTTTCGGACAGCCTTGCGCAACAATATTTTCTTCGAGCACAGCAACTTTGCTTTGCGGTGGGCCTCACAGGCGTACACGATTGCGGTGTAGGAGAACACACCATCGGGATGCTGCAGAAAGGCGAAAAAAACGGGCTCCTTAAAATGAAAGTTTTTGCATTGCTGAGCGACAGCGCACAATACTACGAGCGTTGGATAAAGAACGGGCCATATATAAGTGAACGGTTACACGTGGGCGGTTTTAAGTTATACGCCGACGGCGCTCTTGGTAGTCGTGGTGCCTGCCTCTTGCACGACTACAGCGACAAGCCTGGCTGGAAAGGTTTTTTGCTGAGCGACAGTTCGCACTTTGCCAACATTGCGAGGCGATTGTATAACAGCAACCTACAAATGTGTACGCATGCCATAGGCGATAGCGGAAACCGAACGATCCTCAAAATATATGCAGCGGTGTTGAAAGGAAAGAATGACCGCCGGTGGCGGATAGAGCACGCACAGGTTGTAGATGGAAACGATATTCATTTTTTCGAAGATTTCAGCATCATTCCGTCCGTGCAGCCAACACACGCTACAAGCGATATGTATTGGGCAGGGGATCGACTGGGCGCAGAACGGCTAAAAAATGCTTACGCGTACAAACAATTACTACACACCGATGAATGGTTGCCATTAGGAACCGATTTTCCTGTGGAAGACATCAGCCCGTTCAAAACATTTTATGCAGCAGTAGTGCGACAGGATGCAAAAGGATTTCCGGCAGGCGGGTTTCAAACAGAAAATGCGCTTACCCGGCAGGAAGCATTGCGGGGAATGACGATCTGGGCAGCCCGGGCCGCATTTGAAGAAAAAGAAAAAGGTAGTTTAGAAGCAGGAAAGTCGGCGGATTTTATACTGCTGGATAAAGACCTGTTGAAATGCAGTAACAATGATATCCTTACAATAAAGGTCATTGGTACATTCATCAATGGAGAGCAGGTATATGGGATGTAGAAATTGAAAAGCAAAAATGATCCATGAAAAGGACTTTCAGATTTTATAAAACCCCATCAAAAGAATGGTTCGTTGATCTGCCGGAATGGCCGGGCGATATTGGTGAGTTGCAGATGGTAGAAGGCGCAGATACTTTTTTGGATATGTTGTCGGATAATGCCAACGGATGTTTAGTAGAAATGACGGATGAGAAAGCGAATGACCGGGAAGTGCTGAAATTGGTCCATATCCGGGAAACAAATCTTGGAAGTGGCGGCGATTACTTGCTGGAACTTTACAAAGGCAAACCGGTTCATCACAAACTTTGGCTTTGCGGCGTAACAGAATTTGTATTTGGAAAGATGCCGCAGGAAATATGGTTTCGTAAAATTAAAGATCAAACACTGGTTTAAAAGAAAGCTTTTCGTGGCAATAGTCAAATTAAATTCCGGAACTTACACATCATGAAAATATTTTTTATTTGCATTGCATTTGCATGCATTCCAACAATTATGGCAGCACAGAAAATTACCTATCCAGTCACTGCAAAAGTGGAACAGGCCGATGATTATTTCGGAACAAAAATATCCGACCCTTATCGTTGGCTGGAAAACGACACCTCAAAAAATACCGAAGCCTGGGTAAAAGAACAAAATTTAATAACGGGCGATTACTTAAGTAAAATTCCTTTTCGTGAAAAATTAAAAAAGCGGTTGACAGAATTATGGAACTACCCTAAATACGGTACCCCTCAAAAAGAAGGTGAATGGTACACATTTTATAAAAACGATGGGCTGCAAAATCAAGCTGTCCTCTATATACAGAAAGGCCTCAACGGCACACCGGAAGTTTTTGTGGATCCGAATAAATTATCAACCGATGGCACGATAGCCTTGCAAGCCACATCATTTTCCAAGAAGCAGCAATATTTTGCGTATGCAGTTTCGGCATCAGGCAGCGACTGGCAGGAAATATATGTAATGGAAAGAAGCACAAAAAAACTGCTGGACGACAAACTCGATTACATCAAATTCACCGGCATCAGTTGGGCCGGTGAGGATGGATTTTATTACAGCCGATACGATAAGCCAAAGGATGACAAAACAAAATTCAGTGCAAAAACTGAATTCCAGAAAGTATTTTATCACAAAATCGGAACTGCGCAATCTGCGGATAAACTCATTTATGAAGACAAAGAGCATCCGTTACGCTACGTGGGTGCAGGACTCACAGAAGATGAGCGTTTCTTAGTACTTAGCATTTCGGAAGGAACGGACGGAAGCGAGATAAAAGTAAAGGACCTGACAGACAAAAATTCAAACGACTTTTTAACTATTGTAAAGGGCTTTACTACGAATGCAAACGTTATAGACAACGTGGGTGAAAAAATATTGCTGCAAACGAACAGTCAGGCCCCTAACTACAAACTTATTCTGCTTGATCCTAAGAATCCGGACGAAAGCAATTGGAAAACAATCGTGGCCGAACAACCGCAGCCTTTGGAAGGCGCAGGTACCGGGGGTGGAAAAATTTTTGCCAGTTACCTGAAAGACGCCAGCACGCAGGTTCATCAATATAGCATGGACGGCAAATTTGAACACAATATCCTGTTGCCAGGTGTGGGGACGGCGACGGGCTTCGGCAGCAAAAAAGAAGATGATTTCTTCTTTTACAGCTTCACGTCGTTTACCTATCCGGCAACTATTTTTAAATATAATATCAAAACGGGAAAGTCGGAATTATTTAAGAAATCGGATGTAAAATTCGACCCTTCGGCTTACGAAACAAGGCAGATTTTTTATCCCGGGAAAGACGGAACGAAGATCCCCATGTTCATCACTCACAAAAAAGGCCTGAAGAAGGATGGTAATAATCCAACATTACTGTACGCTTATGGTGGATTCAATATAAATATAACTCCGGCATTTTCTGTTGCCAATATGCCGTTCCTGGAAGCAGGGGGTATTTATTGCGTTGCCAATATCCGCGGCGGTGGCGAATATGGAGAAAACTGGCACAAAGCCGGAATGCTCGAAAAGAAACAAAATGTGTTTGACGATTTTATAGCCGCCGCAGAATGGCTCATAAAAGAAAAGTATACCAATTCACAAAAACTGGCCATTCGGGGAGGTAGCAATGGCGGACTTTTAGTGGGGGCCTGCATGACACAGCGGCCGGAACTTTTTAAAGTCGCGTTGCCCCAGGTAGGTGTACTCGATATGTTGCGCTATCACAAATTTACTGTTGGATGGGGTTGGGCAGTAGAATATGGCAGCAGTGATAAAAAAGAAGATTTCGACTACCTTATCAAATATTCCCCGCTCCACCATCTAAAAAAAGGGATATGTTATCCGGCAACACTTATTACCACGGCCGATCATGACGACCGGGTGGTTCCGGCACACTCTTTTAAATTTGCCGCCACCCTTCAGGAAATGCAAAGTTGCGATAATCCGGCCCTGATAAGGATCGACACCAAAGCCGGCCACGGAGCAGGAAAACCCACCTCAAAAGCGATTGAAGAAACAGCTGATATCTGGGGGTTCGTATTTTACAATTTTGGAATGACTTATTGAACCCGCCGATGGCCGGATTCCCGCAGATATAAATAATGTTCACTGCCGGGAGCGAACCAACCTCATCATCGTCTGAAGATTGGTTTCCCCCCCGCAATGGCAACAACGAGGTGATCAATATTTGCAAAAACATAAATCATCCGGTAGCGTCCGGTAAACAGCTACATGCACAATATTTGTGCAAACAACTGTATTAAAATGTTTATTTTGTTGGATGGACATACTCGTTTTTCAAAAACTGCATGCCGAAGGACAGCTTTCTGATGAATCTTTTGAAAAAGTAAAGATGGCAGAACGCAATAAGCTGTTTTCACTTCATTGGGAATTGAGAACCGTATTATATCTTGGTATCTTGCTACTTACCAGCGGCCTTGGGATTTTAGTTTACAAAAACATTAATACGATTGGCCATCAGGTTATTTTAATTTTCATCGCTTTGGTCTGCACAGGAAGTTTCTTTTACTGTTTTAAAAAGAAGCCGCCATACAGCAATAATCGCACAGCTTCGCCCAATGCTTTTTTTGATTATATTCTCCTCCTGGGTTGTTTGACCATGATCACTTTTATGGGCTATCTGCAATTTCAATACAATATTTTTGGTACAAAAAATGGCCTCGCCGCTTTTATCCCAATGGCGCTTCTGTTTTTTGCGGCATATTATTTTGATCATATCGGAGTTCTAACGATGGCCATTACCAACCTCTGCGCCTGGGCGGGAATAGCGTTGTCGCCATTGACAGTTTTACAGGATTTTGATTTCAACAACGAAACGATACTTTCTGCGGCAGCATCCATCGGCGTACTACTGTATACCGCCGGCTATTTTTCTGTAAAACAAAAATTCAAGGCTCACTTTCAATTCACTTACCACAATTTTTCGGCACACCTGCTTTTCCTTGCAACTTTGGGTGGAATGTTTTTATACGATGCAATCTATTTACTCTTTCTCGTCATTTTAGCAGCGCTTTCTTACTTTTTTTACAGGAAGGCACTGAAAGAAAAGTCTTTCTACTTCGTCTTCATTCTAACACTGTATTTCTATATAGGCTTCGGCTATGCTTTGGTAAAATTGATACTGGATATTGACGACGACTTCGGCGCTGCCTTTTTCATACTTCCCTATTTTATTGGATCGGCTGTATTGCTCATATTATTTCTGATCCGGATGAACAAGAAAATAAGAACATTATGATTGCATACAATAAAATATGGCTGGATAATGTTACGGCACAAGCAAGCATCGGCCAGGCACTGGAAGAAAAAGCCATCACGGCCGAAGAATACGCCATTGCCGGAAAGCAATACCCGTGCGCCTTTTATACGCCCAATTTTTTCATCAGGATTGGTATGTTTATCCTGACCAATATTGTTTGCAGCTGCGCATTCGGCTTCATGAGCCTGATCATGTTGAATTCAATCGAGAAAGTTGTCTCAACATTGTTTTTTCTTTTTTCCATGGCAGCCTACGCTGCGCTTGAATTTTTTGTCCGTACAAAACATCATTACCGCTCCGGAGTAGATGATGCGCTGATGTGGACCAGCGGCGGTTGTTTTATTGCCGGTATTGCCATTGCCGCCGACCTCGATATGTCGATGGCGTCCATATCATTGCTTGTAATGTTTATATCAACTTACTTTACGCTTCGTTTTGCAGACATGCTCATGGCAGCAATTGCAGTATTGGCCTCACTTTCAGTAGTTTTCTTTACCTATTTACATGCCGGAACAATAGCAAAAACAACCATGCCGTTTGTTATCATGCTTATTTCGGCAATCATCTATTTTGCGGCAAAGAAAATTTCCATTTCGTACCAGGCAAGGCATTACGTCAATTGCCTGATTGTGATACAGGCAACAATGCTTGTCACTTTTTATGCGGCCGGAAATTATTTCGTGGTACGCGAGCTAAGCAACGGAATGTTTGACCTGGGATTGAAGGAAGGTGAAACGATCCCTTTCGGATGGTTGTTCTGGATATTCACGATTGTTGTTCCGGTGGGGTACATCACACGCGGCTTGCAAAAAAAAGACGTAGTGCTGCTTCGTGTTGGATTATTACTGATTGTAGCTATCGTGTTTACAATCCACAACTACCATCATATATTGACCGTGGAAACTTTGATGGTTGCTGGTGGAATTTCGCTTGTATTTATTGCGTGGTCCGTTACGAGATGGTTGTCGGTACCTAAAAAAGGATTTACTTCTGCAGAAAGTAATTCAAAATATTTGTTGGATAAAATGAATGTGGAAAGTCTTGTGATTGCTCAAACATTTTCCGGAACGGGCATCGCGCCCGAAAAAAGGTTCGGTGGCGGTAGCGCCGGCGGTAGCGGTGCAAGCGGAGATTTTTAAATAATCACGGCCCGGTGCTCATTATTTATCAGCCAAAACTTGCCGAAGTGTGAGATGGCTCGGCAAACTCACCATGACGGCAGCAAATGAAAACCGCAAAAAGCTTTAACCTCTCAAAATAACATCCGTAATGCGCTTTTCTTAATGTTTATCACGGTATCCTTTGTTCAGTTTTTCTTTTACAAGTTTTTCGCGTTCTTTTTCCGCCGTTGAAAAATCTGCGAAAGTTTTTACCTGCACCTGTCCCCGCGTTCCTATTCGGCCATAACGCACAATCAACTTGTGTCCATCCGTTGCCACCTCCCAAAACTTGCTGCTGGTATCGTCTTTCCATTCAAGCCGGCGAAAGTTCAGGTCGTCATAAGCCGATGCAATCGGTTTGCTTTCCTGCCGGATAAACAATGTTCCGCCTTCTTCCGCCGCAATGTTTGATGGAGACGAACTCAATTCAACAAAGCTTTCTTCTGTTTCCTCTATTTCTTCCGGATTTTTTTCATGGAGCTTTTTTTCGATAAGCTCCATCACTCTATCAGGTTGATGCAGCCAATCCTTTCCGCTCACGAATATCATCTTCCAGCCAAAACTTTTAAGAATGGCGGGCCGTTGATAATATTGCTCCAATAAATTATCACTCGAATAATGCCTGTCATCATCCAGTAAAATACTTAAAGTATATTGGTCATCCTGCGCATTTAATTTTACCGCCAGCGCTGATTTGAAATCCGATTGTCCAACATCCGGTGTAACCCGGTAACCTTTTTGTTCCAGCCTTTGTTTTATTTCTTTTAATACAATTGAATTCCCGGATCCTGAAATTATGCGCTCTTTTTTCAATACAAGGCCATCGAGTACAACCCTCGCCAGATCCATGTTTCCAACACTCACCAATTCTGCATATTGAAGAAACCTGCGAAAATAATTTGCACCTTCATTATATTCATTTGTAATATTGAAATGTTTAATGCTTGAAACGATCGCCATATGTTTTTTGGCGCGGCTGAAAATAACATTTAATCTTTTTTCGCCGCCCTTCTTATTAATGGGGCCAAAATTCATGATCATTTTTTTTCTGCTGTCAAATCCATAACAAACACTCATGATGATGATGTCGCGTTCGTCACCTTGCACGTTTTCAAGATTTTTTACAAACAAGCCCGTAAACTGATCTTCATCCGTCCGATCATAACTTTCTTCGAGTTGCTGCTCAAATACTTTGTCGGTTTGCGCCAGCGCAGTAAGCGCATCTTCAATCGTATGCTGTTGTTCCTGGCTGAACGCAACAATACCAACGCTTTCTTTGATATTTCTTTTTAATAGTTCCCGCACTAGCTGTGCAATGTAATCCGCCTCGTCCTGGTTATTTCTTTTTTCGTACACACTATCTGGATGAAAATGAAAACTGATGCTCCTGTCGAACAACGCATCGGCAAACTTTCCGGCATCTGCAATATTGTTTACGTCTATCGCAGGTTTCACAACATCATGTATTTGTTTATCCGGAATCGTAAGCAGGCCCGCATCGTAAAATGCGTGATTACTATAACTGATCAGTGTTTCATAGCGGCTGCGGTAATGCCAGCCGAGCATCACGCTGTCTAATTTTTTTGCTCCCTGCATCAACAAACTATCGGCATCATTGCTCAACAGTTCGTCTTCATCGTTCAGCCCGGCTGTAGCGATATCATCCGGATCTTCCGTTCTGGCGCTGAAAAAACTGGATGGCGGCATTTGCTTGTCGTCGCCCACAATCACCGTTTGCGGCGCGCGGTACAATGCAGGAACACCTTCTTCGAGGGTGATCTGACTGGCTTCATCAAAAATAATAATATCGAAAAAGGAGGTATCTACCGGCAAACTATCGCTCACGCTTAGCGGACTCATCAGCCAAACCGGTTTCAGATCTTTCAGTACAGCGCCACTTTCTTTAGCCGTCAGTTCGCGTATACTTTTATAGCGCATGCTTTTGCCAAACTCATTTTCAAGTATTCTTCTTCCTTCGGAATAATTTTTCTTAAACTGTTTTTGTTCAGCATCCAGCTGGCTCACCGCCATATTGCTTAGTTCCACATGTTGCAAAAAGCGCTGCCGGGTAATAGCTCTTACATATGCCGCATTGAGTTTCAATAATTTTTTATAATGTTGGCCGATCTGCTTAACCGAGGTTTCAAGCGCGTTCATATCAATGCCTGCAAAGATTTTTTGATGACGATAAATAGTACCAAGGGATTTATTTGCCATCGCCGCTTCCGCTTCCACGGGCGAAAGCGGAACGTTGCACAATGCTTTTTTGAGACCTGCCGGAAGGGAAGCAAACGAACGCAATGCCGGTAACAGTTCTTTCAGGCCATCGGTATTTAATGAAATACTTTCAAGGTCATCGGAAAGATCGCGGAGTGTTTTTGTTTCGTAGTCATTGAATAACTGCTTCAGTTTTTTATCAAGATTATACAATTGATGATTGAATTTGCTCAAGCGGATAACCAATTCATTTGAATCCGGCCTTTGCAGCAAATAATCTATTTCCTGGTCGCCCTGCTTGCTTCGCAGCATTTCGATGCTTACATAAGTAAGATCTACATTGGCGATATTATATTTTTGCTGGAGTGACCTTTTTTCACCCGATACTTTTTCCGATGCAAGATATTCCTCTTGTAGTTGCTGTAAAACCTTGCTGTATGCGGGCTTTACCTGGTGATTTTCAAATGCATAATGTTGCTCCAACTGTTTTTTCAATCTCCGCCATTCGCCGTTTAAAAAACTAAAGAAAGAATCTTCTTTCTCTTTTGCAATCGCCAAAGCCGCGCCTGTATCCTGTTCGCTAAATCGCTGCTTCCAGTTAATGTTCAAATCTTTTGCGTGTTCCAGCTCTTTTTCAAACCCCGAAAGTTGCCGCATCCTTTTATCGAAATCTTTCGCTTCCGGATTAGCAGTATTTACAAGACGAAGGTTATCGCTCTCTGCAAGCGGCAGCAACATCACTGCATCCTGAACCAGGTTTTTAATTTGCTCCAGCGTCTGTGAATGTTGCGGGGCAATATTTTTGGCTGCTAAAAAATCATCGAGTTCCTGCAACGATGTTTTCAGCTCACGCGTGAGTTCATCCAATAGTTGATGCGGTCTTTCAGAAACAAATAAACTATCATTTATTTTGCTAAATGGATGCTCCGCAAATTGAGGCTCCGCACCGCTTTCTTCCAATGCTGCACTTAGTTCCCTGATAGAATTTCCAAATTGTAACCAGTCTTTGTAGTTTGGCAGCAATTCTTCTTCCCTGGGTTGTAATTGTACATTATAGTTTTTCAATTCTATCACCCGCTCTATCAGGTTACGCAACCGGATACCGGTTTCGCTTTTAACATCATTATTTGTAAAATGAAACTGGCGCAGCAATTCTACCTGCTCATTCATCTGTTGCAATTGTACCGTTCGTTTCAGGCTGATCTCATTGACACTCATTTTATTCCTTATAAAATCTTCATACGTCGCTTTTAGATTTTTGATAAATTCCCGCTTGTCGCCCTGGCTGTCGTGAATGTAACAGCATAATTCGTCCAGTTGTTGTTGCTTCAGTCTGAAATATACCACATCAAGCGCGGCGCGTTTTTCGCAAACAAACAATACGCTTTTTCCCCGTGCCGCGAAATCCGCGATAAGATTGGTAATCGTCTGGCTCTTGCCCGTTCCCGGCGGCCCCTGAATGATATAGCTTTCGCCCGTGCGGCCCTGAAGAATGGCTTTCGTTTGCGTAGGATCGGCGGTGATGATATGATACCAGTCGTCAGGTTTATTGAGATCAAATATTTTTTCCGAATGCTGTCTCGGTTTCTCACTAAACAACTGTTCAAATACCTTGTGTTCTGTTTTATGATCGATCACATAATTGTAATCCCTCACAAGGCTCATCTTTTTGTAATTGAAATTTCCAAGCACCATGTTACAAACATCAAACTCCCAATGATATGGATTGCTGCTACCCCCGGCCAGCTCAAACAGCTGTCGTTCCTTGCCGGTAGCTTCTCCTGTAAGATGATGCGAATTAAGCCTGATGTCGTCATTTACCAAAAACTCCAGCAGGCTGGGCCTTGGTTGAACACGTTGCTTGAAAATTTCCAGCCCGAGCGGTTGGTAATTTTCCGTTTGATAACTATAAGCAATATTTTTGTAGCTGTCGAGCTGGCCATTATTCCTTCGCAACCGACGCCGGTAATTATTTACGGTTTGCCGGGCGATGCTGTGTACAAGTTTTATCTTTGGCTTGCCGGCATATTCCAGTGTGATGCCTTGCCCGGCGCCTTCGATCTGCGACCTTAATATTTCAAAGAACTGCGCCATGCTCATTTCATCCAGGTCAACGAAGTCCGGCAGTTTTATTCCGTACAGATCGCGCAAGAAATTAGCCAGCACCGGATTTACTTCTGCAACATTGTCTTTGATCGTTACTACGTAGTGATCTTCCTTAAGTTTTTTGTTTTTCTTTAATTCAACGGGCAACAACAACAGCGGACTTTGAATGCGTTCGTCTTTATCTTCGCGAAGATTGTTCCAGTTTAAAAATGCCGGTACAAGCTTTAACTGGCTAAAGCCGTATTCCTGCACATCGCGCTGCGCTTCGGTTCTGATCTTATCCAGTGATGACGGTAAATATAAATGATCTTCGAAGCGAAGGTATTTGTTAAGTAAAATGTCTTTCATGCCCGTAATCTTTCCGGCGATCTCGTTGTTCCAGCTGAACAACAGATCGGGCCGGATACTTTGATAATGCAACACCATCGGCACGCTGCTGACGGTGAGGTTTACAAAACGCATGTTAGGCTTGTAATACAACAGCCTGTTCCTGCGGCTCGTATCAAAGAGGCGGTTTCGCAATTTGCTTAAAATATATTGACTGCGATTGGTGAGTTCTTTATTTACCCAACCGGCAACATTGCTGAGATCGGTTTGTTTTTCGGGATCGTAATCACGATAATTGCGCAGGCGATTGATGATATCGTACAGATCGGCTGCACGTTTGCTGCGGTCAAGCTCTGTCATCTCTTTTATCAATGCGCCGATGGCCGGATGAATGCGGCTGTTGTGAAATACAGGGTTTGCACGCGTAGCAACGAAAGCTTCCAGATCATGTTCATCGTACAGGTCGAGGCTGAGCGCCATGCTGCCAAGGATCAGCCCAAGGCAAAAAATATCTGTTAATGCATCATGGTTACCAAGCATTATTTCATAACAAGAATAGCCGGGAACATAAGCCGGATGCTGTAAAGGCTCGTTTACCAAAAGATGTACATGCAGGTCTTCGCGCGATTGCATACCGGTATTCACATCCACATCAAGTTTGATGTTTCCGGTAATATTGAAATTTGCAGAGCGGATCTTTTCAAATAATGCATTCACTTTTTGTAATGCATTTAAGGGCGCATGCGCAAAATTTTCATCAATATCAATATGCCTGTTTGTAATAACCAACGCTGGCTCTCTTTCAAAAGGTGCCACCAGCGCGGCTTCGTGAAACGAAATCACTTCTTCAAAAAGCGGCAATACAAATGCGATCACGTCATCGGTGGCATAATCGCCGTGCGAAAAACAATCTTCTAAAAACTCCTTGTATGTTTGAGCGGTTGTATTCATGGCTATTCGTAAATCTGCTCGCCTTCATTTTCTTTTACTTCATTAAAAGCGCTGAGCGTTTTGTTTCTATGTTGCTGTATTTTTTTATCGCTGAATTTCAATTCTTTTTTAACGATGGCTTCGAAGGTTTCTTTTAAAAAAACATATTCGGAAAACTGGAATGCCCAACCGAAAGGAATCTCTTCCAGCATGGGATCGATCAACACAAAATCCAGCAGTACGTAGCATAGATACTCTTTGATGCTGGAATGGGCGCCTGATATTTTTGCAGAGAATCCAGGTAGCAGTAAAACATTTTCATCGTTCCTGAAGTCGGCAAAATAATTTTTTGCCTGACTGATGACCATTGTACTTTGGAACCATTTCGGCTTAAGGAACAATTGCAGAAATGTTCTTGTAATCGCGGATAGCTCCTGTTGTTTGAAAATGTCCAGCTGATCTATATTCATAGAACCTTCGATCATTTCGATAATGGCGGTTTCCGCAGCTTCGCCGTTCTGGTGCCAGAGTTGGAGGGCTTTTGCGCGGATATAATTTTCCGGATGCGAAAAGCTGGCGTCTTTGATGTTGCCATTTGCAAGGATCTCTTCCGTTTGTTTGAGATAAGCGTCTGCACTTACTTTTTCCAGGCCGGTTGCGGCTTTCACCAGCCCGCTGATAACGGGTGCCGTTTGCTCCAACACAACGTATGCGCCACGGTCGCAGAATATTTCAGTATATAATCTGTAAAGGCGCGCTGTTTCGTAATAGGCCGCTTCTGTTTGATAATTGTTGGCAATAGCGTGGATAATACGGTCGGCGATCTCCAGGTCACCATCAAGCATGCTGTACAATTTTACATGAGCGAGTTCATGTGCAAGTATGCCCAGCAATTCTTTTTCATCCAATAAAGAAATGATGCGCCCACTGAAAACAATATGTGCCTCACTGTTCAAAAAAATAATACTTGCATTAAGTTCGTCGGTGTACTGTGCCTGGTAAACCGTCACAGGCAGCCCGGTGAGCGAAAGCGCAGCTTTGGCTGTATCAACAGCATTGTATATATGTTTATCGGCTGCCGGGTCAAATTTATAGGTGTTTTTTAGCAGTCCCGTCTTATATTGTTCCAACTGATCGACCTTGTTATTGGCGGCGGCAAAAAAATCCCAGGTCTTGGATTGTTGCCTAAAATGATCACGAACCTTGAGATGATAGGGCAAAGAATTCAGGAACATAGTGAGTGAATGGGTGAATGAGTGAATAGTCAATGGTGAAATCTTCACAGAGGCTTTTGTATTGCGGTTAGTCTTAAACCGGATGCACCTTTGCTCCATTCACACATTGACCCATGTAAATCTAAGAAAAGTTGTTGGATGAGATATTGTGTTTGCGGGTTTATGTTATATATATGTAAGATCAATCGGTTCTGCCATGGTGAGTTAGAATCGTTCCGCCTTCGACAGGCTCAGGCTGACACGAAAAACTGTTACAACAGCCGGTTGGGGCTGGAGAAGATTGAAAAAGTTTTCTGGCAGACGATCGCCCTGAGTGATTTTAAAATCACTGCAATAATTTTATTGATTATCAGTGTTTTGTAAATACCCATAAAAAATTACTCCTGTTTTTTCTTGGAAATGAAAGTGATTAGGGCTTACCTTTGCACTCCAATTCAAAAAAGCGTTCCGGGGATAGCCGGAGCATCATTTAAAAAAAAGAACAATGAGTAAATTACATTTCACCACTAAACATGCGAACGAGGCTACTGTGCAACGTAACTGGTACGTTGTTGACGGTACTAATCAAACCGTTGGTCGCTTGTGCGCAAAAATTGCGTCCGTTCTCCGTGGTAAGAACAAAGCCTATTACACTCCACACGTTGATTGCGGAGATTTTGTGATCGTTACGAACTGCGAAAAAGTAAAGTTCACCGGTAACAAAATGGATGACAAAGAGTATCTCACTTTCAGCGGCTACCCGGGTGGTCAGAAGGGCGAAACAGCGAAGAGCCTGTTGAAACGCCGTCCTGAAGTAGTGATGGAAAGAGCTATCAAAGGTATGTTGCCTAAGAACCGTCTGGGCCGCCAGATGTACAAAAAACTGTTTGTATATCAAGGTGCCGAGCATCCTCACACCGCTCAGAAGCCAGCTGAATTAACTTTTACTAAACTTACACCTGCAACCTCAGGTCCTAAAAAATAACTATAAATGGAAAAGCAAAAAAACGCAGTTGGCCGTAGAAAAGAAGCCGTAACACGCGTGTTCCTTAGCCGTGGCGAAGGTTCCATTACTGTGAACGGTAAAGACTACAAAACATATTTCCCCCTTGTTTACCTGCAAAACCAGGTAGAAGCTCCGTTGAAAACGGTAGAAAGCGCAGATAAATTCAACGTGGTTATCAACGCTACCGGTGGTGGTGTGAAAGGCCAGGCTGAGGCTGCAAAACTTGGTATCGCCCGTGCATTGCTCGAAGTAAGTGCCGACTACCGTCCGGCCCTGAAAGCTGCGGGTTTGTTGAAACGTGACCCACGTAGCGTGGAACGTAAAAAACCAGGCCGTAAAAAAGCAAGGAAGAGCTTCCAGTTCTCTAAACGTTAATCCTGGTTCAATGTTTATGGTTCAAAGTTCAAGGTGGGTGCCTTCAACGATCAACCTTGAACTTTCGGCCATCAAATTTTTTAAAAATTACTTTAATAACATACAATGGAAAATAACACTTCCTTACAACAGCAGCTTCTTGAAGCAGGCGTTCACTTCGGTCACCTGAAGAAAAAATGGAACCCCAAAATGCTTCCCTACATTTTTGCAGAAAAGAAAGGGATCCATATCATCGATCTTAACAAAACTGTAGAAGGCTTGCAGGAAGCTGCAGCAGCTATGAAAGCGATCGCCCGCAGCGGTAAAAAGATCATGTTCGTGGCAACAAAAAAACAAGCGAAAGAAATCGTGCAGGAAAGCGCTAAACGCGTAAACATGCCATTTGTTACCGAACGTTGGCTGGGTGGTATGCTTACCAACTTCAACACCGTTCGCAAAAGCGTAAAGAAAATGCAGAGCATTGAAAAAATGCTCGGCGATTCTTCAGCTGAAAACCTGAACAAAAAAGAAAAATTAACGCTTGCGCGTGAAAAAGATAAGATGGATAAAGTGTTGGGCGGTATCGCTCAGATCAGCCGCGTACCGGCAGCTTTGTTTATGGTAGACATCGGTCATGAACACATCGCTTTGTCTGAAGCAAAACGTTTGGGCATCAGCACTTTCGGTATGGTTGATACCAATTGCGATCCGAATAAGGTTGACTTTGCAATTCCTGCAAACGACGATGCTACAAAATCTATCGCGATCATCGTTAACTATATCACAGCAGCTATCGCTGAAGGTTTGGCAGAACGCCAGGCTAACAAAGATGAAGACGGTGGTGAAGACGGCGACGAAAGCGCAGAAGCAAAAGCAGCCCGTTTTGAACAAAAACTTGGTGAAGGCGATGAACGAGGCCGCCGTGGTGGTGCAGGTGCCCCGAGAGGTAACGCGCCGGCTAAACGCAGAGTTCCGGGTCCTGGCCAGGGTGGCCGAAGACCAGCAGGTGGCGGTGCCACAGGTGGTGCCCGCTAGATTTAATTAATAATGAATAATTGATAGTGAATAATGTTTATCGCATTGTTTATTAAATATTCATTATGGTTTAAATCGCGATGTACAGAATTATTAATTATTAATTATTAACTATTCATTAAATGAGTGTTACAATAACAGCAGCAGATATCAACAAACTTCGCCAGGCAACCGGCGCAGGTATGTTGGATTGCCGTAAAGCTTTGACAGAAAGCAACGGTGATTTTGAAGCCGCCATCGACTGGCTTCGTAAACAAGGACAGAAGGTAGCAGCAAAACGCAGCGATCGTGAAGCAAAAGAAGGTGTTGTTTTAGCAAAAACAACAGCAGACAATAAATCAGGTATCGTTCTTTGCATCAGTTGCGAAACAGATTTCGTAAGCAAGAATGCCGATTTCGTTGCATTCGCTCAAAGCATTATAGATGCTGCGATCGAAAGCAATGTAAAATCTGCAGAAGAGCTGAATGAAGTTTCTATCAACGGCGCAAAAGTTTCTGACCTGATCAATGATAAACTTGCATCAATCGGAGAAAAGATCGAGGTTTCTAAATTTGAAAGAGTGGATGCACCTTTTGTAGCAAGCTATATTCATGGTGCAAACCGTATGGGCGTGCTGGTGGGTCTTACACAAGACGCTCCTGAAGCCGGCAAAGACGTGGCAATGCAGATCGCAGCCATGAACCCGCTTGCAGTAGACGAAAGCTCTATCTCTCCGGAAACGATTGAAAGAGAAAAAGCGATCGCTATCGATATCATCAAAGCTGAAGGCAAACCTGCTGAAATGGCCGAAAAGATCGCGATGGGTAAGCTGAATAAATTCTTCAAAGACAATACACTGATGGCGCAGGCTTTCGTAAAAGATGGCAACCAGTCGGTAGAAGGTTATTTGAAGAGCATCAATGCTGACCTGAAAGTGACTGAATTCAAAAGAGTCGCCCTGGGCTAAGGTGCAACCGGCGCAGACATCCAACCATATTAATATATTAAAGGCGAAACATCAATGTTTCGCCTTTTGTTTGTTATTGTCAGGTCGTTTGGGTGGGTCTTCTGCCGGGGCAGATATACCCACAAGAAGGTATTGCCTATGGGCTTTTATTTCACCAACTTTATAAAGCGACTAACGTAAGTGGTTTGATATCATTATATCTCTTAGGGGAGATGTATTGACGCGATTGGGCAGCACGAAAGTGTTTGCCCAATTTTTTTAACGAATACCGCAAATCAGCCGGGTATCGGATCTGCGAATGCCTGGCTAAAATTTTGCCGGGGGCAAAAAAAATCTACGTTATCCAAGAAATCTGCGGGAAACATTATCTTCGCGCAACAGATCATACATCACACATCTTAAATCACACATTGTCTATGCTTCCTAAGTACAAACGCGTCCTTTTAAAACTTTCAGGTGAATCCTTAATGGGTAGCAAAGATAGTTTCGACCCTATCGATCACACCATTATTGCGCAATATGCGCAGGAAATCAAGCAGATTGTCGAAATGGGCGTACAGGTGGCCATCGTGATCGGAGGTGGAAACATCTACCGCGGAATGAATGAAGCAGATACCGGTATCGAACGCGCCCACGGCGATTACATGGGAATGCTCGCAACTGTTATCAACGGGATGGCCGTACAAAGCGGCCTTGAAAAAGCCGGCATGTACACACGCTTACAGAGCGCCATCAAAATGGAACAAATCGCAGAACCATACATTCGCCGCCGCGCTATGCGCCATCTCGAAAAAGGACGTGTAGTGATTTTCGGGGCAGGTACCGGTAACCCTTATTTTACAACAGACACTGCCGGCTCTCTCAGGGCCATCGAAATAAAAGCCGACGTGATCCTGAAAGGAACACGCGTGGACGGTATCTATTCCGCTGATCCGGAAAAAAATCCGGCCGCAACAAAATACGATAAGATCACTTTCGCAGAATGCATTTCCAAAAACCTGAAGGTGATGGATATGACTGCATTCACGTTATGCATGGAAAACAACCTGCCGATCGTTGTGTTTGATATGAATAAACCCGGCAACCTGATGCAGGTAGTAACAGGAGATAGAGTGGGTACGCTGGTTACTCAATAAATAAGAACAAGAAAGTTGCAGAATATTTATCTTTAAAGTGATTTTAAAGAATAAGGCTCTGCAACTTTCTTATTCCTTATTTTATATTCGTTATTTTTTTATGCTTTCAGAAAAACAACTTCAGCAATTAATCTCCGAAAACGAGTTTCTCTCGTTGCAACTGGAAGATCTGAACGAAGTGATCAAACAGCGGGAAGAAGAACTCGCTTTGCTGCGCGAAACTGCCGTAAAGGCTACGCAAATGCAAAGTAAGCTGGATATGAACCTGCTTGAATTTCAACAGATGCAGGACAACATCGGCGAAAAACAACAGGAAGCCGCTGGTACCGCATTACGAATGGAAGAACTCGAAAATGAACTGTTCAATTCCATAAAGATGGAAAAGAATTATTACAATATGCTTGATGAAAACGTGAGCCTCCAGGCGAATTTAAGAGATACCAACAGCGAACTCGAAGAAGCTGCTTCTCTATACAAAAAGGTCCGCCAACTCACTACCGAGCTTTCACAGGCAAAAAGCAGTCTGGAACTCGCGCAACTGGAGATTGAGAGCCTGAGAGCCGGTCTCAAAGAAATAACGGATCAGTTTACCGCACTTAATGAAAAGAATGTGTAATAAATTAATACGGAAGATTTGCTTAACTTATAAGTATTCGTTATTTTGTATATCTAAAACTACTTGTATATGAATTTTCAGACAATGAACAAACAACGGAAATTTATTTTGATTGCGGCAGGTATCGGTATTATCGCCATGTTTCTTCCCTGGATAAGAGTTTCTTTATTTGGTATTGTGGCGGGAAGTGTAAACGGCATGCACGATTGGGGAATCCTTATATTTTTAGGGTTTGTTGCTGCAGGTGGTGTTACACTTGTGGGCGACCAGACAAAGACGCTTGACAAAACGATGTGGATGATATCATTGATCGGCGGTGGAATCGCGGCTCTTTTGTGCATCATATTCTTATTGCGGGCAATGGATGCCATCAGCTTTCTGAGTTTTGGGTTCTACATTGCACTATTGGCCAGCCTCGGCGTACTCTACGCTGCTTACCAATTTCGCGCAGCAGGCTACAGTATCAAAGGTGGCTTCGACAGCCTTAAAGATGACATTGAAAAAAAGACCAACAGCAACAATCCGCCCACACCACCAACTGTGTAAGATTTACCTGTGATATTTAAAAGCATCCTGTAAAAAGGGTGCTTTTTTGTTTGGGTTATTTGATTCAATTTTGCCTCAACCGCATAGAATGGGGTAAATTGATTTACACCAGGATATTTTAGTTACAAGAATTTATCCCCCGTTCATTACGGTAAACAAATTACTATCACTAAACTTTTAACATGAATCCGATAGCAAATATCAGGAAAGATTATAAGCTACAAACACTGCTCGAAGCCGATGTGGCGGCTGACCCTTTGCAACAATTTTCAAAATGGTGGAGCGAGGCCATTAATAGCAAAATCGATGAAGTAAATGCAATGACACTTGCAACAGTGAATGCGTTGGGTCAACCGTCGGCCCGCATCGTGTTGCTTAAAGGATTTGATGAAAATGGTTTTGTTTTCTTTACGAACTATAACAGCCATAAGGCTGCGGATATGGAAAATAATTCCAAGGTATCGCTGTTGTTTTTTTGGAAAGAACTCGAGCGGCAGGTACGCATCGAAGGAACTGTAAGCAAAGTGAGTACAAAAGACAGTGACGAGTATTTCGCATCGCGGCCAGAAGGAAGCAAGATCGGTGCATGGGCATCGCCGCAGAGCAATATTATTTCATCGCGAGAAGTGATTGAGAAAAATGTATCTGATCTTGAAAAAAAATTTGAGGGAAAACCCATTAGTCGTCCGCCACATTGGGGCGGTTACGTTGCAAAACCCGTGTATATAGAGTTTTGGCAGGGAAGGCAAAGCCGGTTGCATGACAGGATTCAATATACAATCAAGGATGGCAGTTGGTATATTGAAAGGTTGGCCCCATAAATTCAATTAATAGTGAATAATTAATAATGAATAATTCCTTTAATTCAGAACTGCATTATTAATTATTAATTATTCATTATTAATTATTCATTGAATTATGCTTTTTTCTTCTCCGCCGCTGCTTTATTAGCCGCTACCTTTTTAGCAGTCTTTGCCGGTCTTGTTTTACCAAAAGATCCTGCAGTAATCTTGCCTTTTTTTGTTTTGATGTCGCCACGTCCCATGTTATGAAGTTTTATTTTTTGAATGATTACAAAAAAAGCAAGATACGGTTGCATCTTGCTTTTTTAATTTTTTCGCGATGCTTAGATCTTGGCTGATAATTCTTTACCGGCTTTAAATTTAGCAACTTTCTTTGCTTTGATTTTAATAACAGCACCAGTCTGTGGATTGCGGCCGTTACGCGCAGCTCTTTTTGATACAGAGAAAGTACCAAAACCAACTAAAGTAACTTTGTTGCCACTTTTTAAAGTTTTAGTAACTGCTTCTACAAAAGAGTCAACAGTTGCGTTTGCCTGTGTTTTTGTGATGCCTGCGTCATCGGCAATCTTTGCAATTAATTCAGCTTTGTTCATAATATTTTTTTTGAAAAATTTATAGTGGGACAAATATAGAAGGTTTTTAATTGCAACAAAATTTTTTTTGATGAATGAAACTCCTCAAAACCGCTACAGTCCATGTTCCACAAGGATTTTACACAAATTGCACCAGAAGGTTTTTACTAACCGTAAAAATACGAACCCGCTGAAACCTGCGCCAGTAAAGGATTTGGTTGAATTAAAGCATAAAATCCTTTACAGATGCGGCTTGTAGGGGAATATAAAAACAAATTGCAGTAAAAAAACCGGAAAATTATTGTTTTGCACAATTAGTTAACAACCTTCATCAACGACCTGAAAGAAATGAATTGGTCGCCCCACAAATCGAAAGATTCCTGCTTAAATGCCGGGCGGAATTTTTCAATATACTGATTGTAAAGCCCTTTACTTTCTGCCTTGCATTGAATAGCAAATGTTGGCCCCTCAGTGTCGTCGATCTCCAGCAACTGAAGCATCGTTACTTCTGTAAAGCAACCTGTTGCCAGCAGATCTGGAATATGCTTTTCGAGTGCCCATTTTTCCCATGCGGCGGCGATGGCGGTGCTTACTCTAGTGGTGACGTTGTATATGATCATGATGGTTCAAAGTTCAAGGTTCAATGTTCAATGTTCAAAGTTGAATGTTCAATGCTTGAAGGCCGGGTCTTTTGAATTTAAAAACATTGAACCTTGAACATTGAACCTTGAACTTTGAACCTTGAAAAGAACCAACTAATTTTTTATCTCTAAATAAATCGGGCAATGATCACTGTGCTTCACATCCGGATAAATGGCCGCGCCCATCAACTGTGGTTTCAGTTCCGGCGTTACTGTAAAATAGTCGATCCGCCAGCCCTTGTTATTCAACCGAACGCTTGGAAAACGCTGGCTCCACCAGCTGTAATGATGCGGATCTTTATTGAACTCGCGAAATGTATCGATCCAGCCATTTGATAAAAATTGCGTCATCCATTCGCGTTCTTCCGGCAAAAATCCCGATGATTTTTTATTGCCCTTTGGATCGTGAATATCGATTTCATTATGAGCAATATTGTAATCGCCACACAAAATGATCTTCGGATTCTTTTTGCGGGAATCTTCCAGGTAACCCTGAAATTCTTTCAGCCATTGATATTTATACGTCTGGCGCTCGTCGCCGGAAGTTCCTGAAGGAAAGTAAGCATTGATCAGCTTGATATCGCCAAATTGAACTTCTATCACACGACCTTCAAAGTCGCTCATTTCAAAACCGCTGCCGATCTTCACGGATGAAGGTTTTATTTTGGTAAACACTGCAACACCGCTGTAACCTTTTTTCTGAGCGCTGAACCAATGGTGTTCAAAACCCAGATCTTCCAAAGCTTTCACATCGATGTCAGCATTGGTGGCTTTCGTTTCCTGTAAACAAATAATATCGGCCGGATCGGTCTTCAGCCAATCCATGAAGCCTTTTTTTATTGCGGCGCGGATGCCATTGACGTTGTAGGAAATAATGCGCATAGTGAATAGTCAATAGTGAATAGTGAAAGCTCGCAGGTTTTGCCTTTTTAGCAAGCTGTAATTACGGCGTAAAATTATTGTTTTCAAAAATAAGAATGCTGCCAAAAAATTAAACTTTTTAAAGATTTCACTATTGACTATTCACTATTGACCAAATGGTGTGGTTGTTGATATACTCCCCGCATGTCCATCATCTCCTTTACCAACAAAGGCATCTATTGCCCGCAAGGGAAATTTTATATCGACCCCTGGCTGCCCGTCGATCACGCCGTCATCACGCATGGGCATGCGGACCATGCGCGTTTTGGAAGCAGGCATTACCTCTGTCACAAGTTTACCGAACCAATTTTGCGCCTGCGAATTGATCCAAACCTCAGCATCAGCACGCTGGATTACAACGAAGCGATTACCATCAACGGCGTAAAAGTGAGTATGTTTCCGGCCGGACATATCATCGGCTCGGCGCAAATAAGACTCGAATACGAAGGTTTTGTCGCCGTCATTTCAGGAGACTATAAAACGGAATATGATGGTATCAGTTCGGCCTTTGAACCCGTGCGCTGCCATGAGTTTGTGACCGAAAGTACTTTCGGATTGCCGATCTACAATTGGCTGCCGCAAAAGAATATGTTTGATGAAATAACAAACTGGATTTCTAACAATCAGCTCCAAAACAAAACAAGTGTATTTATTGCATATAGTCTTGGTAAGGCACAGCGGCTGATGAAAGGATTGGAAGGCATTGCAAAATTATTTGTGCATAGTTCCATCAATAATTTAAACAAGGCGATTGAAAGCAATGGCATCATTTTACCGGGAACGGAATTGGTGACAATAGAAACCAGTAAGGCCGATACGCAAAATCAAATTGTGATCTTACCGCCGGCATTACTAGGAACCAACCTGATAAAAAAACTGCCCAACCCATCCGTTGCAATTTGCAGCGGATGGATGCAGGTTCGGGGAAGCCGCCGCTGGCAGGCCGCAGACGCGGGTTTTGCGGTAAGCGACCATGCGGATTGGCCGGGATTACTGTCGGCCATCAAAGCAACGGGAGCAGAGAAGGTATATGTAACGCACGGTAGCACGGCCACTTTCAGCAAGTATCTAAACGAGATCGGAATCGAATCGGCGGAAGTGGCCACGCAATATGGAAAAGAAGATGATGAAGAAGTAGCGGAACCTAAAAAAGAAGAAGACTGACCATGGAAAAATTTGCAAGATTCATACATGAGCTGGAGATCAGCAATAAGACGAATGATAAAATTGATGCGATCGTCCGGTATCTTGACGTGGCGGAAGAAGAAGACAAAATCTGGCTCGTGGCGCTGTTTACCGGCAAGCGGCCAAAGCGCGGGATCAACACGAAATTGCTGCGCGAATGGGCGATTGAAATCGCCGGTATCCCGGAATGGTTGTTCGTGGAAAGTTATCATACGGTGGGCGATCTGGGCGAAACGATCTCACTTATTCTCCCAAAACCAACACATCATATTTCAAAAAATATTTCCACCTGGATCAATGAGCTGGCGGCACTTTCAAAAGAAAGTGACGAAGCAAAAAAAGAATATGTTTTAAATGCATGGGATGGCCTGGATGTACAGGAACGCCTCATCTTTAATAAACTGATCGGCGGTGGATTTCGTGTCGGCGTTTCGCATAAACTACTGGTGAACGCTATTGCGAAGCAAAGCGGCATTGAGGCCAATAAACTCATGCACAGCCTGATGGGAAAATGGCAACCTAATGAAACGAATTACACCAATCTCATCAACGGGCTGGATGTCGATACAAACATTTCGCAGCCATATCCGTTTTGTCTTGCTTACCCCTTGGAACAGGAAATAGAAAACATCGGTGGGCCGGAAGAATGGCAGGCCGAATGGAAATGGGATGGCATTCGTGGCCAGATCATTAAACGAAAAGGTGAATTGTTTATCTGGTCGCGCGGCGAAGAACTGATCACCGAACAATTTCCGGAACTGGAAAAACTGAAGGGTATGTTGCCGGAAGGTTGTGTGATCGATGGTGAAATATTGGCGCTGGAAAACGGCCAGGTGTTGTCGTTCAATAGTCTTCAAAAAAGATTGAACAGAAAAAATGTTTCCAAAAAACAAATGGAAGAAACGCCGATTGGTTTTTATTGCTATGATCTTTTGGAATACGAATATGAAGATTTCCGTGAAAATCCTTTGTCAGCGCGACGTTCAACTTTAGCAGGTTTAATTTCGGCTTTACCGGAAAATACTACGATCTTTTTATCACCTGTGATTGAATATAATTCATGGGAGCAATTGGCCAACATACGGGAAGAAGCGCGCGCGCAAAACAGCGAAGGGTTGATGTTGAAGAAACTTACATCCGTATACAATACCGGCAGAAAACGCGGTGACTGGTGGAAATGGAAGATCGATCCGTATAGCATCGACGCTGTGATGATTTATGCGCAGAAAGGCGCCGGCCGACGTTCCAACTTTTATACGGATTATACTTTTGCGGTGCGTGATGGGGATAAATTATTGAGCATTGCGAAAGCATATTCAGGACTTACAGACAAAGAGATCCGCGAAGTAGATAATTTTGTAAAACGAAACGCGATTGAAAAATTTGGTCCTGTGCGGACCGTAAAACCTGAATTGGTTTTTGAGATCGCATTTGAAGGAATTGCTGAGAGCGGCCGCCATAAAGCAGGTATCGCACTACGTTTTCCGAGAATAAAAAGATGGCGCAAAGACAAGAAAGCCGACGAAATCAACACGATCGAAGATCTGAAAAATTTGTTAAACAGCACCAGGCATGCAGATAGAACGGACAAAGGGATATAAGGAAATTTTGACCTGGATGGAAAATTCGGGCAACAAGCCGTTTGATTTTCAAAAAGAGACCTGGCAGAAATACAATGAAGGGTATTCCGGAATTGTAAACGCGCCCACCGGATATGGAAAAACATTCTCTGTTTTTCTGGCCGTCGTCATTCAGCATTTAAATAAGACTTCCAATAAAAAGGAAAAGCACGGCCTGCGATTGCTTTGGATCACGCCACTGCGCTCACTCGCGAAAGATATTGCGCGGGCAATGCAGGTAGTACTGGCCGATCTTAATATCGACTGGAAGGTAGCGGTACGAAATGGCGACACGCCTGTTTCGGAGCGTCAGCGTCAGCAAAAACAAATGCCGGAAATTTTACTAACAACACCGGAATCACTGCATCTGCTACTTGCGCAAAAAAATAACAGCTCCTATTTTGAACAACTTATTTGCGTGGCGGTAGACGAATGGCACGAGCTGATCGGCAGCAAACGCGGCGTGATGACGGAACTGGCCGTGTCGAGGTTAAAAGGCATGCGCACCGGATTGTCAGTTTGGGGAATATCTGCAACCATTGGCAATATCCACGAAGCGCTGGAAGTACTTATCCGGGGTGACATGAAGAAGACATTGGTTTTTACGAAAGAAAAAAAGAAAACGAACATCATTTCCATTTTACCAGAGGAAATCGAAACACTTCCATGGGCGGGACACCTGGGATTAAAGATGGCGAACACGCTGATTCCTATCATTGAGCGGAGCAACACTACTTTGATTTTTACAAATACACGCGGGCAATCGGAAGTATGGTACCAAACGCTGCTAAATGTTTATCCGGACCTCGCCGGCGCAATCGCGTTGCATCACGGTTCTATCGATTTTGAATTACGTAACTGGATCGAAGATGCATTGCATGAAGGAATATTAAAAGTGGTGATTTGTACTTCATCACTTGATCTTGGAGTAGATTTTAAGCCGGTTGACACCGTGATACAGATCGGCTCGCCAAAGGGCGTTGCGCGCTTTTTACAACGCGCCGGCCGGAGCGGTCATTCGCCTTACGAAACATCCAATATTTATTTTTTACCCACGCATTCACTGGAATTGGTAGAAGGCGCGGCCCTGAAAGCTGCGGAGAAGCGGCAATTGATCGAGAGTCGTGTTCCGATGCTGATGACATTTGATGTGCTGATCCAATATCTCGTAACATTGGCCGTGGGCGATGGTTTTGACGATAAGATCATCTTTGAGGAAATAAAAAAAACCTTTGCTTTTTCAGAGATCAATGAAGACGAATGGAAATGGATCATGCGATTTATTACAGTTGGCGGCGAAACATTGGGCGCGTATGAGGAATTTAATAAAGTTGTTTTTGAAGATGGGCTATGGAAAGTAACGAACCGGAAAATAGCCATGAATCACCGGATGAATATCGGGGCGATCGTTGGTGCGGTAATGATCAAAGTGAAATTCATGGGCGGTGGTTATATCGGTATGGTGGAAGAGTATTTTGCATCGCGGTTAAATCCCGGTGACAATTTTACGCTGGGCGGAAATATTCTTGAATATGTGATGATCAAAGACATGACGGTTTTAGTACGCAAAAGCAAAGCGAAGAAAGCCATATCGCCCAGCTGGAATGGTGGCCGGTTGCCACTTTCGGCCAATCTAAGCGCGATGTTACGGGAAAAGCTTTCCGAGGCGGCTAATGGAAATTCCAAGGATGTTGAACTGATAAAATTGAAACCTCTGTTTGATAAGCAACAACGACTTTCGCATCTTCCAAAGGAAAACGAGCTGCTGATCGAAAAAATAAATACGCGGGAAGGACATCATATTTTTATTTATCCTTTCGAAGGACGACTCGTTCACGAAGTGTTGGCGTCATTGGTGGCTTACCGGTTGAGCCGCATCAGCCCGATCAGTTTTTCTATTGCCATGAATGATTATGGTTTTGAATTATTGAGCGACCAGCAAATAAATATTGATCATGAAAATGTGCGGGAGCTATTAAGCGGCGAAAATCTGATTTTAGATATTCAAAAAAGCATCAATGCTTCCGAAATGGCACGCCGCAAATTTCGCGATATTGCCGTTATTGCCGGATTGATTTTCCAGGGCTTCAAAGGAAAGAAGCAATCGAATAAAAATATTCAGTCGTCTGCCGGAATTTTCTTTAACGTGTTTGAGCAATTTGACAAAGACAGTTTATTGCTGCGGCAGGCGTACGACGAAGTTTTTTATCAGCAACTGGAAGAGCCTCGCCTGGCGGCGGCTCTGGAGCGGATAAAACACAGTGCGATCGTTATCAAAGAAGTATTCAACGCTTTTACGCCGCTGAGTTTTCCGATAAAAGTAGATAGTTTGCGCGACACGATGACGAGTGAAAGTTTGGAAACGCGGATACAAAAGATGAAGGCGGATATGGTAAGATTGTGATTCTGTATCGCAGATTTCTTTTTTAGCTTCGCTAAATTGATTAAGGGATTACGCAGATTTTATTTCTCCTTCGGCGAATTTTTTTATTTACGGATGTGGCGATAATTCTTGTAAACATCTGCGCATCTGCGGCAACCAAATTTTCGCTTCAGCGAAAAAATTGCGAAGCAATAGATCTGCGTAATCCCTTGATCAATTACGAAGTAATAAAATCTGCGATTTACTTTTCTTACTTTTGTAGTTGAAATAGAAATCATGGATGGGGATCTTGAATTAGTTATCAGAGGCGAAGCAATCACTTTATCTTCAAAACGCGCTCTGTATTGGAAACGCGAACAGGCGCTGATTATAGCGGATGTTCATCTGGGAAAACCGGCGCATTTCCGCCAATCCGGCATTCCGGTTCCTTCCGGTTTATTAACGGCGGATCTTGATCGGCTCACAAAACTGATCGCTCAGTTTCAACCAAGGCAACTGATCGTAGTGGGTGATATGTTTCATCACCAGGATTATAACATTGACATTACAACATTTGCCGACTGGCGAAATTTATTTGACGGGCTAAAAATTATTTTGGTGCAAGGCAACCACGATCGCCTGAAACCGTTGCAGTATCTGCACATGGATATTGAGTTGTATAAACCAAACCTCACGATCGGTCCATTTCAGTTTGTGCATGAAGTAAAAGAAGGGAACGAACACTTCTTCTCCATTTCCGGGCATATACATCCCGGCGTTTTATTGCGCGGCCGCGCAAAGCAGGGAATGAGGCTGCCGTGTTTCGCGATGAATGAAAATCAACTGGTGTTGCCGGCTTTCAGTTTATTTACCGGACTCGATACTTCGTATTGCATTGATGAATGCGAGTTCTATGCGATTGCGGGAGAGAAAGTTTTTAAAGTGAAGTAGTTTAATGGATAATTGACAATGTTTTATAATTCTGGTTTAAAGCAATTTTTATATCAGAACTAAGGTTGTATATTACTAAAAACAGCCTGCGAAAAATGCAGGCTGTTTTAATATGAAAGAATTATCAATTATACGTTCTAAAATTATCCATTAATCCAGTTTCTCCGGACGCATCATCGGGAAAAACAACACATCCTGGATCGATACCTGGCCGGTGAGCAGCATGCAAAGTCTGTCGATCCCAATACCGATACCACTTGTAGGCGGCATGCCGTACTCGAGCGCCCGCAAAAAATCGTGATCGATAAACATTGCTTCATCATCGCCGCGTTCCATCAACTTCACTTGTTCCTCAAAGCGTTCGCGTTGTTCGAGCGGATCATTCAACTCGCTGTAAGCGTTTGCCAATTCTTTTCCGTTAACGATCAGTTCGAAACGCTCTACAAGCCCGGGTTTACTGCGGTGCTTCTTTGTAAGCGGGCTCATTTCCACCGGGTAATCTGTGATGAAGGTTGGTTGTACAAAATGATCTTCACATTTTCCGCCAAAGATCTCATCGATCAGTTTTCCTTTACCCCATTTTGCATCTGCATGAATGCCTAGCTGTGCGCAAACGCCACGGATACCGTCTTCGTCCATTTCGCTAATGTCGTGGCCGGTATGTTCCCTGATAGCATCATACATGGTAATGCGTTTGAAAGGCGCTTTAAAGCTGATCTCTTTATCACCAATGGTAATAGTGGACACGCCGTTGGTAGCGATCGCTGTCTTTTCAAACAATTGCTCCGTGATATCCATCATCCACTCATAATCTTTATAAGCGGTATAAAATTCCAACACGGTAAATTCAGGATTATGCGTGCGGTCCATTCCTTCATTGCGGAAGTTGCGGCTAAATTCATAAACCCATTCAAATCCGCCAACGATGAGCCTTTTGAGATATAATTCGTTTGCGATGCGCATGTACATTGGCACATCGAGTGCATTGTGGTGCGTGGTGAACGGCCTTGCAGCCGCGCCGCCGGGAATACTTTGCAACACGGGCGTATCTACTTCCAGTGCACCACGTTCGTTCAAAAATTCACGAATGGCGTTTACAAGTTTTGTACGTTTAATGAACACTTCTTTCACGCCGGGATTAACGATAAGGTCGGCATAACGCTGACGATAGCGAAATTCAGGATCAGTTACTTCGTCAAATGCTTCGCCGTCTTTTTCTTTCACGATCGGCATCGGGCGAAGCGATTTGCTCAGGATGGAAAATTCTCTTACATGTACCGATGTTTCACCGGTCTTTGTGGTAAACACATATCCTTTGATACCAAGTATATCGCCCATGTCTGTGAGTTTTTTCCAAACCGTTTGATATAAGGTCTTATCTTCTCCGGCACAGACATCGTCTTGTTTTATATAAAATTGTATCCTGCCGCTGCCATCCTGCAATACACCGAAATTTGCTTTTCCCATATCCCGAACGCTCATCAGCCTGCCGGCGATGCATACCTCTGCGAAGTCGGCGTTGTTTTCGCCTTCTTTATAATTTGCTTTAATGTAGGCGGCGGTGGTATTTACAGGATATAAGGCGGCCGGGTAAGCATCAATACCAAGCTTATTCAATTCTGCTAATTTTTCCCTGCGGATAACTTCCTGTTCTGATAAATGTTGCGTACTCATATTATAATTTAACGGCTGCAAAGGTAGTTAATGGCTGATTAATATTTAATAATGAATATTTAATAATTCTTTCAAATACAGGCTGCGAACTATTTTAGAGAAGATATGAGCGCAAGAAATTATTCATTATTCATTATTAAATATTAATTTGCCTCAACTCGGCGGCATATTTGCTCGTCTTAGTAGAAAAATAAAACAATCTCATGAAAAAAATAATCACGCTCCTATTTGTTTCTGTAATCTTACTGGGTGGATGTGATGTTATCCAAAACCTGCCGGCAAATAGCAGCGGTACGTTGGGTGGAATTTCGCAGTCGGAAGCAGGCCAGGGAATTAAGGAAGCGCTTTCACAAGGGTTGGCAAAATCCGTTTTACAGCTTAACAGTGTGGATGGTTTCTTTAAAGATGCCCTCTACAAAATATTATTGCCGCCGGAAGCAAAGAAGATAGAAAATACTTTGCGAACGCTGGGATTTAATAGTTTGGTAGACAAGGCGATCCTGCAGATCAATCGCGGTGCTGAAGATGCTGCCGGTTATGCTAAGCCTATCTTTACGGATGCCATTAAGAGCATGACGATCTCCGATGCGATCGGTCTTGTAAAAAACGGCGATACGAGCGCTACACATTTTTTTCGCGAAAAAACAACAGTGAAACTTATCGCGGCTTTTACGCCGGTCATTAAATCTTCATTGGATAAAGTGGATGGTACAAAATATTACGGTGACCTGATCACGAAGTATAATAACCTTCCGACGACCTTCAATAAATTAAATCCGGATCTTACAAGTTATGTAACCAACAGGGCTACCGATGCACTGTTTGATCTGGTGGCAAAAGAGGAAGTGAACATCAGAACGAATTTTGCTGCGCGGACAACTGATATTTTGAAAAAGGTATTTGGCGGAGCGTACAAATAAACGGGTTGACATCTGTGAGTTGACATCTCAAAGCGATGTCAACTCACTTTAATTTCTGCTGAAGAATTTCTCTGTCGCCGTTTTCCCATTTTCATACATCTCTTTTTTTTCTTCTTCACTCACTTTTTTAGGCTTGGAAAACAAGTCGGAATAAGGAATATACACCGTCCTGTTCTTTTCGTTTGCGAGGTCCGCCTTCCTGTTCATCGTTTCCATCACAAGGTTAAAAAAGGCGGCCCCATATTCTTTCAGGCTTTGGATATTGTAAGGCGTGATGTCGGTAGAATGGCCATACTGATCAATCTGCTCCTTCCTGTCAAGCTTGAACCCTAATGTCTCTTTATTGTAAATAATACTGTCACAAGACAGCGGGTTACCGTTGTTTTTGCAACTATCGAAAATATTTACAGGATAATTGGCTAATATCCCGCCGTCTGCATATACATTATACCGATAACCCTTTATGGGATTTGGAGCTTCCTTGCCGGCACTGTCCAGCAACAACGGTTCGTAAAAGAATGGAATGGAGCAACTGATGCGAACAGCGGTCTTGACAGGCATTTGAGGTGTTGTTGCAAGGCAAAAGATCTCCGACCGCTGTTTGCTCAGGTTGGTGCCCACGCAAGCAAATTCCAAAAAATGATGACCCGCTTTTCGCAACGAATCCAGTTGAGAAAAAGAAAGTGTTTTAATGCCGGTCTTTGCTTCTACCAAGCCTTCCAGCCACTGTGTAAATACATCCCCCTTGTGGATACCATAGAATTTTTTTGCCCGCGCATATTTGCCCACAAGGCCGCCATGACCATCATTGAATCGCTGGATCTTCAATTCAAACATAATAGAATCGATCTCCTTGCTGTTGTAGCCCAAACATAGCATCAGCGCAATGATCGAGCCCGCAGATGTTCCGGCTACTCTTTCAACATTTTGCAAAACCCCTTTTTGCTCCAATGCATGTACTGCGCCCGCATACGCAAGCCCGCGCGTGCCTCCACCTTCGAACACGAGATTTTTATATTGGCCAGATGATGATAAAGAGAAAAAAAAGAGAAGCAGTAAGAGTATTGGTTTCATTGCATTAAAATAAAACAATACTTACTATCACAATGTTAAATTAAGTGAAAAGCAGGATCTGCCAGGCGTAATCAACCTTGCCTCCGGATAGTATCTTTTTTGCATAGCGGTGAACCTCTATTTCCATGTCATCAAGATTAAGACTGTAATAGTGAACGATCTTTGCCAATCCATCATCGCTGAAGGCCGGGTCGGATACAGGCAACTCGCTTACATTGGCAAGCTGCCCCAGGTCATTCCCGGATAATATCTTACTGTTGCGGATATTTTCCGGCAGCGCATCAATGCCGATACCCAATTTTACATTCGGCTTTGGTACCCTGAACAGGTTCTGTTCATCTACTTTACAATACCAATCGCCACCCAACCGTGCCACGTGATGAAGTTTTATCTGGTCTATCTGGTTATTTTCATCCAATATTTCATCGCTGATATGCATCACCAACACTTCACAGATGACGAGATTTCCGGCGCCGCCCCCGGTTCCCAGTTCTTTTATTTCGATCACCTTGCATTCGAGCTTGATCTTGCTTTCTTTGACCATCGGCGGTTTTACCACCGTTGCAGGTTCGCTTGTAAACCCTGCTTTGGTGAATTCATTCACGTCTTTCGGAAACTCACAGCTGGCAAGTGACACCTGCTGCACCATATCATAATCCACGATGTTGATCACCACTTCTTTCACTTCTTTTACATTTTCCAGAGTATGTTTCGTTGTGTTGTCACGTACGCGCCGCGACGGTGAAAAGATCACGACCGGCGGATTAGAAGAAAATAAATTGAAAAAGCTGAAAGGGCTGAGATTTACATTGCCACCTGCATCAATTGTAGATGCAAAACAGATTGGTCGCGGAGCAACGGCGGCCTGTAGATAGCTATGACGTTCGACGGTGGTTGTGTTTTTTAATTCTATCAACATGGCTTATTGGTTACAGTTTTTATTCTCCCGCTTCGGTTACCCGCAAAGAAAAAAGAAGCAGCGTTTTCGCAGAGATCAAAAGTTATAGACGATTCTTTTGAAACCATCTTTTAAAAGAGGTACATTGAAATTTATCAAATAGCCGGGATTTTTCCCATATAGCTTCAAATAGGTTATCAATTGCGCAGTGAAAACAGGAATTATAAAATCCACAGCTTTTGTTTCGATAATGATCTCATTTTCTATCAAGAGATCTATAATATTATTGCGCCAAGTTCATTTAATCTTTCCTTCTTCATCTCTGCGAAATCTTCATTTACTCTTTTCTCTGCGGTGAAAAATTGAAATATACTGTTCAGGCAACGCCAGGAAGTTACACAATCGGCATTCCTTACTCATTTTTTCTTAACCGCAAACAAACTCAATTCACTCTCCTCCCTCACCATCGTATTACTCAGTTTCCCCAATCCGTCAATTTCCATTTCCACAACGTCGCCTTCCTGGAGCCATTGCTCCTGGTAATTGGAATCATTGAGCTTGCCTGTGCCATTCAATTCCAGAAAGCAGCCTGTACCCACAGTTCCACTGCCAATCACATCGCCGGGAAATAGCGTAACGCCGTAACTGGCGCGTTCGATTATTTCTGCAAATGTCCAGTCCATATCTGCGAGATTTCCGCGACTTACTTCTTTTCCATTTACAGAGCAGGTCATAGTCAGGTTCCAGGATTTGCCTGTATGACCTTCCTTGCATGGAACTTCAAATTGTTGTAATTCGTCGGGCGTAACAAGCATCGGCCCAATGGCAGTTGAAAAATCCTTTCCTTTTGCAGGTCCGAGATTGAGGAGCATTTCTTCCATCTGCAACCTGCGCGCGCTCATATCATTCATGATCATCAGCCCGGCAATATATTCGTCTGCTTCTGCCGCCGTCACGTTTCTGCAAGGCTTACTGATCACAACAGCCGCTTCCAGTTCAAAATCCAGTTTTTCAAAATGATCCGGCATACAAAATACATCTCCCGCGCCCTGGATGCTGTGATGGTTGGTAAAATAAAAAATCGGGTATTGGTCAAATTCGGGGATCATATCCACTTTCCTGTTTCTGCGCGCTGCGGCAACATGCTGGCGAAAGGCATAACCATCGCGGCAACTGGGCGGATGAGGAACAGGTGCCAGCAATTGCACATTTTCAATGGCGGTTCCGCGCACGTTTGTCACTTCCCCGTTGTCGAGCTTCCGTTGTATTGCCGCCGATAAAGGCATCAGATCATCCCAATAATTGAGCAACAACGTCATCGTTTGAGGCATATCGGGGTGCAGCCGGTCGGTATCGTAAAGGATACCATTGGACAGCATCGCCAATTGCTCGTGATCTTCTTTTATATAGGAAACAAACTTCATATGGTTGATTTTAAACGTAAAAATAGGCAAATTAACATTGGCATACGCTCAACGTATTCAATGAAATAGGTAACAGTTTCCTTATTGCGCAACCAATATTTTACCGCTCATATTAAATTTGTTGTTTAATTTCGTGTCATGAACTTCGAGAAAATTCATAACAAGGGTCAGGCTAAACTATTTCAGAGTCAATACCTGGAATATCTTACTAAAACGCATCCGCTGGTTATCTGGGGCATGTACCTTCCGGTACTTGTGCTGCTGCCTTATTATTCGGCTACAAGCCTGCCTTTTAATGGACTGCAGGTTTTCCTGATATTTCTGGGTGGCATGTTTTTCTGGACCTTTACAGAATATATCCTGCACCGGTTTGCATTTCACTACCATCCGGAAACAGAACGCGGCAAACGTATCAACTACATTTTGCACGGCAACCACCATGAGTATCCGCGCGACAAACAACGTCTCTTCATGCCGGCCGCGCCGAGCCTCATCATTGCATCTGTATTTTTCCTGATCTTTTACCTGGTACTCGGAAAATATGCATTTCCTTTTTTCCCTGGCTTCATGCTCGGTTATCTTATTTACGGAAGCATGCATTACGCGATCCACGCATGGAACCCGCCTTTCAAATGGATGAAACCATTGTGGCGAAATCATCACCTGCATCATTACAAACACGGCGACCTTGGTTTTGGAGTAAGTTCTACATTATGGGACCACGTGTTTGGAACGATGTACGACCTCAAAAATGAGAAAGAAGACAAACAAAAAACACAGGAACTGATGTTCAAATAAATCATGAGCCCCCGATAAACGGGGCTTTTTTTTGTTACCATTTTTCTTCTTCGGTAAAACCGGAATCATCGTTTTTAAATTGTTCACGGCTCTTTATTTTCTCCGCTTCGCGCGAAATGAGCAGATCCGCAATCATTTCTGCCGCATCTGTTTGCGGAAATTGTTTTAATAAA
>JAATFP010000089.1 GCA_015655125.1 Chitinophagales bacterium
CAGCGCGCCGAAAATATAGATGTATTTAATGCTTCCGTTTGCCTGCAGTTCATCCTTGTTTGAAGAAAATAGATGGATGTCTTTCAGTGGTTTTAGATAAAAAACAAAAGTGTTTACAGACTTTTGGGCCTCCGCAAGACTGATACCCATGTCATGCTGCACTTCGGGAACCACATATCTGGCAACCATTTCCGGGAACTTGGCTTCCAGTTTTTTGGGATCTGTTCCGGCTTTTAATTTTACATAGGTGTACGTACCCACGTTGCTCCATGTGCCGTTATTTCGCCGCGGCATGCTGGCATAGATATCAAATTTAAAATGCATGTTTTCCGGAACGTCGCCTAATATCCCGGTTACCTTAAAAGGGCGATCTGGATTGTTGTTCATCACAAATGACTGACCGATCGGATCCTGCTCACCAAAATATTTTTTTGCACATGCTTTGGAAATTACGGCACAACCAGGCTCTTTTAATGCGGTGGCCGGATTACCTTTTGAAAACGGAAGGCTGAAGAATTGCAAAAAATTGGAATCGCAGAAAGCAACCGCATCTTCTTTGAATTGTACATTATTATAACGCACAAAAATATTGCTCCAGCTATTTAACCTCGTTGCGGCGATAATTTCAGGAAAGTTGCCCTGGAAGCCCGGCGCGATCGCATCGTCCGTTGTTGAATAAAAGTCTTTGTTTTCGATATTCAGCTCCACGCGATAAATATCTGATGCATTTTCAGGCGACTTATCAAAATTTAATTCATCTATGAGAAACGAACACAGCAACAGGCAGCACGTGAACCCTACGGCCAGTCCGAAAATATTGATAAACGAAAAAACTTTGTTTTTTCGTAGATTCCGCCAGGCGATCTTAAAATAATTTTTAATCATAATAGTTGTTTAAAACGTGGAGATTATTACGTTTTATTCGGTTCTGAGGCTCTTAACCGGATTCGCCATTGCTGCTTTTACTGCCTTGTAGCCCACCGTTATCCAGGCGATGAAAATTGAAATAACAATTGCAATGATGAAAACTCCGGCTCCTAGTTTTATCCGGTAAACAAAATCCTGTAACCAGTTTGTCATCATGTAATACGCTACTGGTGCGGCTATGACAAAAGAGAGCAAGATGAGTACTGTGAATTCTTTCGAAAATAAGTAAACGATGTTCCTTTCTGAAGCGCCTAATACTTTTCTGATGCCGACTTCTTTTGTTTTTTGAACTGCCATAAAAGAAACGAGTCCGAACAGGCCGAGGCTCGAGATGAAGATGGCCAATCCTGCGAAAATTTTATACAATAGTGAAAGCTGGTTTTCCTGGCGGTAAAAGTCATTGATCTTTTCTTCCACAAAAGAACTTTTGTAGGCATAGGAAGGGTAGAAACTGTTCCATGCATTCTCAACGTCGGCGCGCGTTTTTACGATATTTGAAGTGTTGATCTTTATCGCCGTTTTTGCATAAAAATTATGGTTCTCTGCGATCAGTATCGGGTTTATTGCTTCGCGCAACGAGTTTGTTTTAAAATCTTTTACTACGCCCACAATTTTTTTCCACCGCTGCGAGCCGATCCGGATGTCTTTGCCCAGCGCATCTTCAGGTTTTTTTAGCTGTAGTTTTTTCAGTAATGTTTCGTTGATGACCATTTCGAGCGCGGTGTCGCTTTTGCTAAAACCCTTGCCGGCAATGAATATGAGCCCGAAGGTTTTGAAATAGTCTTCATCGCCGTACTTGAGATATACCGGGAACGGCTCATCTTCTTTGTGATCGAATGCGAAGTTGTTGCTCCAGTTGTTATCGGAAGATGGCTCATCGGAATTAAAGGAAACAGATGATACGCCGGGAAACTGCAGCAATTTTTGTTTAAAAGCAGCGTAGCCTTGAGTCACCGAAGAATCGCTGTTGGTGGAAATTACCAATACCGCTTCTTTATTAAAACCCAGATCTGCATTGTGTACAAAATTCATCTGCATTACCGCCACAACGGTTCCAATGATCAGTACCTGTGATATGGCGAACTGCAATACCACCAAGCCGCGGCGAAGTGAAATGCCGCCGACCTTTGCAGACGTAATTCTGTTTTTCAGCGCCATTACGGGTTTGAATCCTGAAAGAACAAGCGCAGGATAAAGGCCGGCAAACAAGGTTACCGCTACACCGATTGCGATCGAAAAAGCCATCGTTTGTAAATTGAACAGGCTCAGCTTTTCTTCTATAGAGGCAATATGTTTAATGAAAGGCAAACATAAAAATGCGATCAAGGCGGCGAGCACGCCGGCAATGGCAACGATTAATGCGGTTTCGCCCATCACTTGAGAAAACAATTGTGTGCGGCTGCTTCCAAGCACTTTTCTTACGCCAATTTCTTTCGATCTGCCAATTGCTTGTGCCGTTGAAAGATTGATGAAATTGATGCAGGCCATGATGATGATGAATAATCCGATCAGCGACAGCGTCCATAAAGTAGAGCGCTGTGTGATGTGGTCTCCAAAGGTTTCAAATCGGTTATCAAAATGAAGATCTTTCAATGGTTGCAAAAAATGCGATTTTTTTCCGTTTCCGGTATAGTTGGTACTAAGATCGAGCAGCTGCTTATTTACATTTTGTGCGGTGAGTCCTTCTGGCAGGAAGGTGTATAGTTGAAAATTACTGGATGTACTTCCCCATTCATTGCCGTAATAATTGTAGGTCCCGGCATTTTTTTTAAGCGTTTCGAAAGAGATCAAAATCCCGATCGGGAAGTCTGTGTTTGTGGGTGGATTCTCCAGTATCCCAGATACTTTCATGGGAATGGAATTGTCGAGCAGCAACGTTTTGTTCATTGCTTCCACCCAGTTTCCAAAGTATTTTTCAGCGAATTTTTTTGTCAGTACAACTGTACCCGGTTCATTCAATGCGGCCGGCGTTCCGCTCGTCCAGGTATACCTAAATAATTTGAAGAACTGCGGTTCGCAAAAAAATATCCCCTGGTCTTCTATAAATTTTTTCTTTGCCGTTCCGTTGTCTATAACTGATATTTGCGATCCGTAAATGGAGTTGATGGCCGCGAAGTCTGCACCCGGTATTTTGGTGCGAAGTGCCTCTACCACCGGGTTGGGTACACCTGACGTATAATTGATGCGATCGGGGTATTTGTTTTGTGTTACGACGCGATACAGATGCTCGTATTTAGGTTGCGATTTATCGTAGCTCATTTCATATCGTACCACTAAAAAAAGCAGCAGGCATGCGGCGATACCTATCGCCAGGCCGGTAACATTGATGGCTGCATAACCTTTGTGCCGTAGCAGGTTCCTGAGCGCTATTTTAAAATAATTTCTGATCATGGCTGTTGTGTAGTATTATACAAGAATGTTTTCGGTAACTACTTGTCCGTCCAGCATCCGGATGATGCGGTGACTGTATCTTGCGTCGTGTTCGCTGTGGGTTACCATCACCACTGTGGTGCCTTGTTCATTCAGATCTGTCAGCAACTGCATCACTTCATTTCCATTTGTGGAATCAAGATTTCCCGTGGGCTCATCTGCGAGGATCAGTTTAGGGTTGTTTACAACTGCTCTTGCCACAGCTACGCGTTGTTGTTGTCCGCCCGAAAGCTGTTGTGGGTAATGGTTTCGACGATGCATGATCTGCATTTTTTCAAGTACCGCGTCTACTTTTTGTTTTCGGTCGGATGTTTTTATACCAAGATATATCAATGGCAATTCTACGTTTTCAAATACGGTCAGCTCATCTATCAGGTTGAAACTTTGAAAAACGAAGCCGATATTTTTTTTACGGATGTCTGCACGCTTTCGTTCATTGAAGCGCGCAATTTCCTGCCCGTTAAAAATGAAACTTCCTTTTTCAACATCGTCGAGCAGCCCGAGGATATTAAGCAATGTCGATTTTCCGCAGCCTGATGGTCCCATCACCGCTACAAATTCTCCTTCTTTTACTTCAAAGGATAATTTGTTAAGCGCCATTGTTTCCACATCTTCGGTGCGGTAGATTTTTTCGAGTTCAGATATTTTGATCATGTGTTACAGCTTTTAGATATTAGGTAGCAGTTTAATCCTTTGCCATTTTATTTTAATACTGGTTTATTATTTTTGTATGCCTATTTTAAAGATTTATAAATCCGGGCAAAGCCTGATTCATTAACCGTGGAAATTATTTTATAACCAGGTTCTTTCTACATTCAGAACCTTTTGCCCTTACTTCTCAGATACAACGTTCTGCGTCATCCATTCCAATCACCAAAGAAAAATTTAACACAGCCGATAAAGTTGTAGGCTAAATAAAAGATGACTTATTCTTTTATTCAGAAATTACCTGATACCTCATTCCTTCTTCAACACCAGTTCCTGAATATCTCCATAATTCTCGTAGCTGGATGTGATCACTTTGTCTCCCGGCTTCAGGCCACTCGTAACTTCGTAATAGTCCGGATTTTGGCGTCCAAGCTGGATGTCTGTTTTGTAAGCCACAGTGCCATTTTCATTCAGTTTGTAAATCCAGTTACCACCGGTCTTTTGAAAAAATCCGCCTGTTGGCACCAGCAGCGCCTGCGTTTCATCGCTTAGGGCCAGCTTAATCTGCAACGTTTGTCCCCGGCGAATGCCTTCCGGCACCGCGCCTTCAAATTCCATATCTACCTGGAAGCGGCTATTGGTGACTTGCGTGTACACTTTTTTAATTTTTAGTTTATAATCTTTTCCATTCAATGGAAATGTTCCTGCCAACCCGATGAATATCCTGGAAATATAATGTTCGTCGATGTCTACACGTACTTTGAAGCCGGATGTTACATCGATCTGTCCTAATCTTTCTCCTTTGTTTTTCGACTGGCCGATTTCTGCATCCAAAGAAGTAAGTTGCCCGTCAACCGGTGCGCGCACGATCAGGTCGCCCACTTTTTTGCGCATCAATGCCAACGCATTTTGCATGCGCCCGTATGATTGCGCGGCCTGGCTCACCTGCAATTTGCCTGATGCCATATCTTTTTCCAGGGTTTCCTGTGTTAATTTTTTCCTGCGCAACTGGTAGTTGTAATTGTTTTCGGAGGCCTTAAACTCCTGCGAGCCGATCGCATTCTGATCAAATAATTGTTTGTTCAATTTGTAAATCCGTTCTGCCTCGATCGTCGCATTGTCCACTTCGGCCATCTGGTTCAATTTCCCGATGGTGTTCTGATCCGCATTGTTGCGCGTATTTTGCATTTGGGTCAATACATCATACACCTGCGTTTCCTGGTTGGCGAGGCTCAGTTCAAGATCGGTGTTGGCGAGCCGGAGTATCGGCTGATCTTTTTTCATCATCGCACCATCTTCCACAAATTTTTCTTCCACGCGGCCGCCTTCCAGCGCATCCAGGTAAATAGTCGTTACTGGTAACACGATGCCATTTACAGGGATGAATTCCTGGAAAGGCGCTTTTTTTATTTCACTTACTGTAATGCGGCTGGTATCAACATTCAACCGGCTCTTTCCCGATGTAAGAAAATAACTACCGACGATCAATATCACCAATGCTGCAATCCCGGCAACAGTAAGCACCCGCTTTTTGTTCCATTTCTTTTTTTCTATGACTCTGTCCACGATGAAGTTTTTTGATACAGAATACTGGTAAACACTGTGCCACAACAAAACGGAATTGAAATTCAACCGATTATAGTATCCTTTAAATTCATGCTTGTCCGCAATTAATACAATAAGTGTACGATTCTGATACACTAATGTTCGCCCTCGCGGGTTAAAATATTAGTTGTCATAACTTTATAATTATGGTATACTTGTGGTCGTAACCGGAGAAATATATATTGAACCATGCTTCTAAAAAACGCTTCTATTTTAATTATTGATGATGATACCGATGTGCTGACGGCTGTGAGATTGCTGCTTAAAACGGAAGTAAAAGAAGTACTCACTGAAAAAAATCCTGAAAATATAAAACACCTGCTGGCAAAACAACCCTTCGATTTGATTTTGCTGGATATGAATTTCAACAGTTCCATTAACACCGGCAACGAAGGAATTTACTGGCTTCGCAAAATAAAAGAATTGAAGCCGTCTGTGGCAGTGATCATGATAACCGCTTATGGTGATATAGATCTGGCTGTGCGTTCGCTGAAAGAGGGGGCCGCTGATTTTGTGGTAAAACCGTGGCACAACGAAAGGCTGCTGTCAACGCTGAAAGAGGTACTGAATAAAAGCGGCGGTAAATTCTCTGCGAAAAAGATTGCTGAAGAAACAGCCACGTTCAGCAAAGAGATCCTTGGCACCTCGGAAGCCATGCGGGACATCTTTTATAAAATTGAAAAGATCGCGCCAACCGATGCGAACATTCTCATTCTTGGCGAAAATGGTACCGGAAAGGATCTGATCGCAGAAGCAATTCACGCGCATTCCCCGCGCGCAACAAAACCGTTTGTAAAAGTAGATGTAGGAGCATTGACGGAAAGCCTTTTTGAAAGTGAATTGTTCGGACACCGCAAGGGCGCCTTTACAGATGCGCGGGATGACCGTGCCGGCCGTTTTGAGGCGGCCGACGGCGGTACACTTTTTCTGGATGAGATTGGAAATATTTCACTACAGCAGCAATCCAAATTACTGAGTGTGCTC
>JAATFP010000106.1 GCA_015655125.1 Chitinophagales bacterium
ACTTACTGGTGGCTACTTCGGAAGAACGGCTAACTGAAGTGAAGATCGATACAGATCCGAATGTGGCGGTGGCCGTAGTGGCCGTAAGTGGCGGCTATCCGGGCAATTATGAAAAAGACAAGGTGATCAGCGGACTGGATACCGTGGATATTCCCGGAAGTATTGTCTTCCATGCAGGCACGCAAAAAAAGGATGGTAATATTGTAACAAATGGCGGTCGGGTGTTGGTAGTAACTTCTTATGGCGACAATATCCGGGAGGGTGCGGAACAGTCGAATTACCTGATAGAACAATTGTATTTCGATGGCATTACATTCCGCTCTGACATTGGATTTGAGTTTAAATAAGTTTTAGCTGTTTAAGTTTTGCGACATAAAAATTTGCACGCTTAAAAAACACCCGGAATTTAGCGATTTAAGAAGGCGCCTTAAATTTTTTTATTCACATTCAAACGCCTAAACTTTTAAACCTCTGATCAGCCCCACTAAAATTGTTAGTAAAGTAGTGCGGGGTCTTATTCTGCCGCAAAAAATGATTTGCGGAATATTAGTACTAAAAATATTTTTTTGCCGTTGTAAATCCAATATTTTACAGCAACTTTGCCACATCCATTTAATCATACGATCGTTACATAAATATATATGGGCATCTTCAACTTTTTTACGCAGGAAATTGCGATAGACCTGGGTACTGCAAATACCCTCATCATCCACAATGATGAAGTGGTTGTAAACGAACCATCCATTGTGGCCCTGGACAGAAATAATCCGAAAAACCTGCTGGCAGTGGGCAAAAAGGCGCTCATGATGCATGAGAAAACGCACGAGAGTATCCGCACGGTTCGCCCGCTGCGGGATGGTGTGATAGCCGACTTCAATGCGGCGGAGCTGATGATCCGCGAACTCATCAAATTAGTATATCCAAAAAAGCCATTGTTTGCGCCAAGCTGGAGAATGATGATCTGTATTCCAAGCAGCATCACCGAAGTGGAAAAACGTGCGGTAAGAGATAGCGCCGAACAAGCTGGCGCAAAAGAAGTGTATTTGATTCATGAACCAATGGCTGCCGCCCTTGGTATCGGTATAGACGTAGAGGAACCAGTGGGAAATATGATCATAGATATTGGCGGTGGTACAACCGGTATCACGGTAATTGCATTGGCAGGTATCGTTTGCGACCAGAGTATCCGTATTGCAGGCGATGAATTTACAGCCGACATTATGGAAGCGCTTCGTCGTTATCATTCTTTGTTGATCGGGGAACGTACCGCCGAACAGATCAAGATACAGGTTGGTGCCGCTATGAAAGATCTCGACAATCCGCCGGATGATATTCCGGTAAATGGCCGTGACCTTGTGACCGGTATTCCTAAGCAGGTAATGGTAAGTTTCCAGGAAGTGGCGGAAGCTTTGGACAAAAGCATTTTCAAAATTGAAGAAGCGATTCTCAAGGCGTTGGAAACTACGCCGCCCGAATTGGCGGCAGATATCTACCGTCGCGGACTGTACATCACCGGTGGTGGTGCTTTGCTTCGCGGTTTGGACAAAAGAATTGCGGCCAAGATCAAATTGCCGGTGCACGTGGCCGACGATCCGCTGAAGAGCGTTGTAAGAGGGACCGGCATCGCGTTGAAAAACTACGATCGCTATCCTTTTGTGATGAGATAATTTTAATTGCAAATTTTTATGCCTGTCATGCTGAGCTTGTCGAAGCCGTTCTTTTTTGATCCGATTTCACCTTCGACAAGTTCAGACTGACAGGCATTTGAAATAAAAAGTTTTCTGACGATTACACGTCGTTCATACTCATAATTCATAACTCCCTCGGTGCGTAATATTTTTCTTTTCATCCGCCGTTATTTTAATTTTCTTCTTTTCCTGCTGCTGCAGGTTGTGAGTATTTATTTCATTGTACATTACAGCAAGTATCATCAGGCGATGTTTGGAAACAGTGCCAATAAGATCACGGGCCGTGTCAATAATGAGTATAACAAAGTAGAATATTATTTCCGGTTAAAAAGAACGAACGACTCGTTGGTGAAAGCAAACGAAAATCTATACAACAAACTCCGGATGGATTTCGATGTGCCCGACACTGTATCCAAAACGGTGATTGATACTATCCGGATCGATTCTTTGTTGCAATACCGCAATTATATTTATCTCAATTCAAAAGTTGTTTCAAACAGCATCACTTCCCAGAATAATTTCATTGTGTTGTACGGGCCCAATGTGCGTAAATTCAAACCACAAATGGGTGTGATCGATGTGAACAACAGCCTCATGGGAACCATCATGGAAGTGAATGATGACTACGCAGTAGTGATGAGCATGCTTCATAAAGACAGTCGCATCGACGGAAAAATTCTGAAAACCGGGGAAACCGGCACCGTGACCTGGGATGGTAAAACGCCGAATTTACTTACGCTTTCCGGTATTCCAAAAAGCGTGAAGGTTGCCAAAGGCGACACGATCATCACCAGCGGATCAAGTACGGTTTTCCCCAGAGGGATCATGATAGGCAGGGTGGAAGCGGTTTACAGCGAAAAGTCGACCAGTAATTACAGCATCAGTGTAAGGTCTGCCACAGATTTTTACAATTTGCAATACGCTTATACCATCATCAATTTTCAACAGGAGCCCGTGGAGAAAATATTGGAAAAAGTAAAAAAACAACAGGAAGAAGGGAACATCAAAAAATAATGAGTTTACTTGTAAAGACCATAGTAAGATTTATTCTGTTCATTTTGTTCCAGTTTTATGTACTGGATAAAATTCAGCTGCACCAGATGGTGACGCCGTACCTGTATTTTCTTTTTATCTTATGGCTTCCTTTCAAGATGAAAAGAGGCTGGCTTATGTTGATGGGTTTTGCACTGGGTTTTGCACTGGATAGTTTTCGTCATCACCCGGGCTTCCATGCAGCAGCCTGTGTACTGATCGCATATGTTCGCCCGTTCCTCGTAAACCTGATGATCCCCCAGGAAGGTTTCGAAACCAACTACGAAGCGCCCTCCGTAAAAAGTATGGGTGGCTTGCTCCCTTACATGATTTTCGCCGGAACACTTTGCCTGCTGCACAATACGTGGCTATTTTTACTCGAAGCCTGGCAGTTTGGAAACGTGTGGTATTTTGTTGTAAAAACATTGCTGTCAACTGCCGTAAGCCTGGTGCTGATCATCATTACAGAGCTTATCTTTGTACGCAAACAGAAATTCAAAACAAACACCATATAGTTGAAGGTTCAAAGTTTAAAGTTCAAGGTTTTTTAAACTCAATGTATTAAGCTATTTGGCAGCCTTCATTGATTTTAAAGAACGTGGAACGTGGAACCTTGAACTTTCAACCATCAACTATTAACTTTCAACCATCAACTATTAACTTTCAACCATAAGTGTCCGTCTTTAACCAATCAAGAAAAAATGTGATCATGCTTGTGTTCATCGGCATGTTCCTTGTCATTATATTTCAATTGGCGCATCTGCAACTTTTTTCCAGCGAATACAAGGCGCAGGCAGATATGCAAGGTACTTTCCGAAAAGTGATCTATCCCGATCGGGGTATTGTGTATGACCGGCACCATAATGCTATTCTTCAAAACAGCGTAATCTATGACCTGATGCTGACGCCGAACAAATTAAAGGGAATTGACACGATAGGCCTTTGCAATATTCTCGGGATCGATACCGCCACATTTCGTAAAAAGGTGATAGAAGTGATCATTAAGAACGGGCGATCGCGTGCCTCTATTTTTGAACCATTACTTACGAATGATAAGATGGCAAAGCTCAATGAGAGCCTCTATCGCTTTGCGCCGGCATTTTATTTACAGGAACGTTCTGTAAGAAGTTATCCGTACGATGCTGCTGCAAATGTGCTTGGCTACACTGCTGAGGTGGATACTAATTTTTTAAAAAAACATAAAGATGAAGGATATGTTTCCGGCGACTATGCAGGCATGACGGGCCTTGAGCGTACTTATGAAAAAGTGTTGATGGGCGAGCGCGGCATCGAACACTGGAAACGGGACAATAAAAACAGGCTCACTGAAAAACTAGAGAACGGACGTTATGATACGTCTGCAGTAGCGGGACAAAATGTTTACACATCCATCGATATCAACCTGCAGGAACTGGGCGAAAAGCTGATGCAGAACAAGCTTGGAGCTATCGTAGCCATCGATCCCAAGACTGGCGGCGTACTTTGCATGGTGAGTGCGCCTACTTACCAGCCGAAATATCTTACAGGAAACGAAAGGCGTAAACACTTTTCGGAATTGTTCCTTAATCCTGCATTGCCACTGCTTAACAGAACTGTGAGCGCTACCTATTCGCCGGGTTCAACTTTTAAAACATTGCAGGCGCTTGTTGGCTTGCATGAAAATGTGATCACGCCCGATTTTACAGTAACCTGCGGTGGCGCTTTCTACGGTTGCGGAACCGGAAAACCCATGCGCTGCCTGGATTACGGCACATTTAATTTGCGCAATGCCATTACAGTTTCGGATAATACTTATTTCGCAACGGTGATGCAGCGTGTTATCAATAATCCTAAATACCCTACGATCGACAGTAGCCTGACTGCCTGGGATAATTACATGGCGGCATTCGGGCTTGGGCATAAACTGGGCGTGGATGTTCCTTCAGAGAAACGCGGAAACATTCCAACACCGGCTTATTTTAATAAATCATTCGGTGCCGGCAAATGGAACTATTGCAGCTTTCGATCGGTAAGTATTGGCCAGGGAGAAGTAGATGTAACACCGATACAGGTGGCAAATGAAATGGCATATATTGCCAACAAAGGTTGGTACATTACACCCCATGTGGTAGATTCCATTGAAGGCGGTGATAAGTATCAAATTTTAGAACAATACCGCAAACGACACAATGCGATAGACATTCCGGATAGCATCTTTGAAGTGGTGCACGACGGCATGCAAGGCGTACTGGAACGCGGTACCGGCGGGCGCGCAAAGGTAGAAGGCATTACCATTTGCGGTAAAACAGGAACGGTGGAAAATTATTATCGCGGTGTTAAGCAAGAAAATCACTCGTTCTTCTGTGCTTTCGCGCCGCGCGAAAATCCAAAGATCGCTATCATGTGCGTGGTTGAAAATAGTGGCCGCTTTGGTGGTACGTATGCCGCGCCGATCGTAGGTTTGATGATTGAAAAATACCTGAAGGATTCTATTGTTGACAAACGCAGATTGGCACAGATTGAGGAGTTGTCCAAACTGACATTGATCCCGAAAAAAATATATGCCGAAGTAAGACGGCAGGATTCGCTTCGTCATTCCAAAGATTCATCTTATCTTATTTCAAAAGGTTATATCAAGATCGTAAAAGACACCACGGGTATCGATGACGATGGGGAAGACGATGCGATTAGCAAAATGATCAAAGACAAACAGGCTTTGGAAAAAGAGAAAAGCAAAAAAGACAGCAGCGATAAGAAAACGATCATCAGAACGGAAGCAATTTTGCCTGATAATAAAAGAAAACCTGCTGCGGATTCTATCAACAAGACCAACCGGTAATTTTCATGTATCAAAAAAATCCTTCCATATCAAAAGGAGTAGACTGGCTGATGGTGTGGCTATATGCTATTATCATTATCATTGGATTGATATGTATTTTTTCTGTAGAATATAAGAGTGGTGAAAGCGTAGAGCAAACGCTTATAGGATTTAAAAAGAATTACAGCAAGCAATTGTTCTTTTTCGCCGCGTGTATCATCATTGCTGCATTCATATTATTAACAGATAGCAAGGCTTTTACGGCGATGGCCAACCTTTCGTATCTCGTCGGTATTTTGTTGATCATCGCCACATTCGTTCCCGGGGTAGGCAAGGAAATCAAGGGTTCGCGAAGCTGGATCCCACTGGGTTTCATGAATCTTCAGCCAGTGGAATTGTGTAAAATATTCACTTCGCTGGCATTAGCGAAATATCTTTCTTCGCAGGAAACGGATTTTCGAAAACCGAAGTCGCAACTGATCGCGGCGGCAATAGCATTTACGCCGGCTGTATTGTCGGTGCTGCAGGGCGAAACCGGGTTGGCCCTTGTGTATTTTTCTTTCCTGATCGCGATGTATCGTGAAGGGTTGCCGCCGGGATATCTGATCGCGGGAGTGGTGCTGGCCGTGCTGTTGGTAGTGTCGTTGTTGTTTACAACAACAACCCTGCTTATTGCATTCACCATTATTGCCGCGCTGTTTATTTTCTTCTATTGGCGGCAGATCAAAAGAAATATGAGCGTGGCATTTGTCGTCATTGGATCATGGGTATTGGCATGTGCTTTTGTGGCATTCGTTGTGCCGTTTGTATTCAAGCACGTGTTCAAAGGATATCAATCAGACAGGATCTTCAGTATGGTGGGCAGATCAAATCCATACGTGGAAGGTAATGGCGAAAAATTATCTCCGGAAGAAGAAAAGGAAAAAGCAAAAAAATCTGAACAGCAGGATTACAATGTGAAACAATCGAAAATTGCGATAGGCTCCGGTGGTTTTTCAGGCAAAGGATTTTTGAAAGGTACGCAAACACAGGGCGATTTTGTGCCGGAGCAACATACCGATTTTATCTTTACATCCGTTGGGGAAAGCTTTGGTTTTTGGGGCTGCGTAACGCTGATGCTGCTCTATCTCACCATGCTGCTTCGCATCCTAAAGATCGCGGAGCGACAGCGAAGTACCTTCAGTCGCGTATATGCTTATTCCGTCGGAGGGATCATTTTCTTTCACGTGGCGGTAAATATCTGTGTAACGATCGGTCTCGCGCCGGTGATCGGGATCACTTTGCCGCTGATGAGCTATGGCGGATCTTCGCTGATCACCTTCACAATCTTGATCTTCATTTTGATAAAGCTGGATGCGGACCGGCAGATGGTATTGCGGTAAGGTTCAAAGTTCAAAGTTCAAAGTTCAAAGTTCAAGGTTCAGGTTCAAGGTTCAAGGTTCAAGGTTCAACTTTGAACTTTGCAAAGCTTACCTTTGCGTATGCAAATAATTCCTCTCAGCGAAGGCGCTTTTACGATCGATAAAACAAAGGTCTTCGTTCCATTCAATAAAGAAACCGATAATCTTCAGGAGCGCGCACATGGAAGTTTACTTGTGGAAGTGCAGCCATTTGCCATTATCACAAAAAAAGATGTGTTGCTGATAGATGCGGGGCTTGGATTCAGCAACCATGACGGCATATTGCAGATCCACCAGAATCTTGCCAACAATGGCATCAATCCCATGGACGTTACGAAAGTGCTGATGAGTCATCTGCACAAAGATCATTCCGGTGGCATCAGTAAGGAAGATAAGGTTCTTGGACACACATTTTTAAGTTTTCCAAACGCACAGTATTATGTCAATAAAGACGAGTTCAACTACGCGATCGGGAAAGGAAGTCCGTCTTACACTCCGCAGGAGTTCCGGATCCTCGCCGATACATCAAACGTAGTTTGGACACAAGGCAGTGGCTCGATCGACGACTATATACGATATGAAGTTTCCGGCGCACATTGTCCTTTTCACCAGGTTTTTCATATAGAAGAAGACGGCCGGAAAATATTTTTCGGCGGCGATGTGGCACCACAGCTGCAACAAATGAAAAGCAGGTTCATTGCAAAATACGATTACGACGGAAAAAAATGTATGGAACTGCGACAACAATGGTGGGAAGCCGGCCAGCAGGAACACTGGACCTTTTTATTTTACCACGACATTAAAACACCAATAGTGTCTTTGTGATAAAAAGGAGGCCTGCCCTTAAAAGAGCTGGCCGTTGCTAACCTATGAAAAACACCTGTCACAAAAATATATAGAAAAATTTGACATGCAAGCATTATGTCTTATTTTTTTCTAAGGCTATATGTAATTGTATAGAGATTAGGGAGTAGATTATTGGTGGATGTAATTATCGCAGTCGGCCCGAGCTTACCGAAGGCTATTCAATATATTCAGCCTTCGACAAACCCAGGCTCTGACTGAAATAAAAAGCCTCCTGAATTATCAGAAGGCTTTTGAAAAAATCAATTTTGTAGCCGATCTTAATTTCCGCACATTACAAATAGCTTTATTTTTCGATCATTCAAATTAATTTACTTTTAGATTTTTGTCAAAGTCAACATTTTTGGTAAAACTGAAATTGGCTGGGTAGTTGGTTCCCCTGGGGTTGGGTTTGTTCTAATTATGAAATGTCTGTCTCCGGATAATTTAAACGTTGCTTGTGTTGTCGATCCCGGCACAAAAGAGAGTCTTAAAAAGCAGCTGTTATGAAGTGAGAGATCCCAAAAAGTGGTGAATCAGATGGTAGTTGGGTCTTCCGCATGGCCTATCAGCGTTGTTTTTAGGTCTCTGCTCACGTCAGTATGATTAACTGATTCAAACGCTGTATAATCGAAGTCCCCTATCAGGAAGCAGTTCAGTCATTAGGGGCGGTTTAGGATTGTGAAGATAATGTTTCCTATAGAAGATCCGCCATTAAAATTGGTATAGAAAAAATGACTACAAAAGCCAGCCAGTCGCGCAATGCACGTTATTATTATTTAATTTGACGATTTTAACCAGTGAAATATTCTATGCATAAAAAAGCCTGGAAATTTTTCGGGACTTTTTATCATGACCCGATCATTAATTATCCAGATTCATTGGTTGTCTCACTGCACCTATGCGGCCGCCATTCTTATTTTGTTGGCGCCTTTTACGAAGGACATCGATCATTTTATCGCGAAATGCTGCGTCTGTTTTAAAGAAAGTATTGGTTCGATCCACGCCGATGATCTTCACAAAACGGTCCTGGTATTTCTTCCGGATATTCAGCGTGGTCTGTTGCCGTTCCAGTTCATTTTGATTAAGGTTGGCTGTCTTGATTTCTGCGTCAAACTGCGCATGTATTGGCCAGAAGCGTTGTGCTTCATCTTCCGTAAGGTTAATTTCCTTTGTGATGTAAGCGATATACAATGCTTCCACACGTTGTCCCTGCTTTGGCTGATCATTTTGCGCGGAAGCCACCGAAATACTTCCGATAAAAATAGCCATGTAAAGTAAAATCTGTTTCATAAAATACTTATTAGTTTTTCGCACTGTTTACATCAATCTTATTGAGGAACTCATCGAGTGTTTTATCGTTGATAATATAATCTTCTACTGCAGGCAGATTGGCATCGTCAGCCGCCGATGCAACCAACGCTGCGTCTACATCCTGGCCGCTTTCCTTAAGATATTGTTCAATGTCCTTGTCTGATAGTTTACTGAATTCCGTTTCAAAGCTATTGTTCTTTACGATCTGGTTTGCTGTAGCATACAGCGGATCCTTCAAGGCCGATCCGGTGCCGCTTTTATTACCTGCAAGATTAAAAATTCCCAATCCGATAATGCCGGCTATGGCTGCTGCGGCCATGTATTTTACCAGGCCGGAGCGTTTTTTCATCTCCACTACCTTTGTTTTAGGCGCCACATTTTCCAGGATCCGACCTGATACATTGTCAAAATATTTCGGAGGAACCTTAAAGATGTTTTGATTGCCGATTGCAGCTATTGCCGGAGATAATTCCTGCATTTCCGCCACTGATGAAATGGCGCTTCCGGTCTTTATCTTCGCTAAAATATCTGTTGCCAACCCATCAAAATACCCTTCAGGAACTGATCGTGAAGGGTGTCCGACATCATTAAACGAAGGTATTATATCTGATTGTATGAGTGCTAAAACGCTGGAAGGCAGTTCGTTGAAATAATTGTCAGGAACCCTGAGCAAATTGATCTTAGGTATAGCGGCCAATGCCGGGCTCAGTGCTGATAATTCGTCGTGTATTTCGTTATTACTGGTCATTCTGGGCTTGTAGACTCTTACTGATGATTAAAGTTTAATGATTTAATATAAAATCCTCTATCTTTTTTACTGCATGATGATAGCTTGCTTTTAAGGCGCCCTCGCTGGTTTCGAGTACCCGGCTCATCTCTTCATAAGGCATTTCTTCGTAATATCGTAGGTTAAAAACTGCCTTTTGCTTGTCGGGCAATCGTTGAATGGCGAGTTGCAGTTTCCATTCGAGTTTGTTACCGTCAAAATCTTTGTCGGCAACCAGTTTATTACTCATCGGGCTGTCATCATCGCTTATGGAAATAGCAGAGCGCTTTTTTTGTTGTTCCAGGAAAGTGAGGCTCTCATTGGTAGCGATCCTGTACATCCAGGTATACAGCTGGCTATCTTCCCGGAAATTGTCGAGATTCTTCCAAACTTTAATGAACATATTCTGTAATACATCATTGGCATCCTCATGATCCACCACCATACGACGGATATGCCAATATAATTTTTCCTGGTACTTTTTTACAATGGCAGTATAAGCCAACTCCCGGGTAGCTTCAATTTTAAACTGCAGTAATAATTCTTTATCATCTGGATGTTCGGCCATAAGAAAGTTCAAGGTTGAAAGTTCAAAGTTAAACGTTTAAGGGACAAAGTTCAATGTTCAACTTTGAACTTTCAACGTTGAACCAAACTAACGTCCGAAATCATCGCCATAATCTTCTGCATATTTTTCATAACGTTTGATCAGTACGATATTCTTCTTCTCAATATCGGTCAGCGCATTTTTGATATCGATCGTATTAGGTACGTACCAATCCTTGTTTTCAAATTCTTCGCGGAGCGTTTTTTTCTTAAAACAAAATCCATGACGGGCAAAAATTTCATTGCGCATCCTTTCAAGTTCAGGCTTCATAAGGTTCTCCACATCTTCTTCTTTCAGCAGTCTTTTTGATGCTTCCGGAAATTCACCCACATCCTGCAGATATCTGAATGACTTGCGTTGCAGACTGTATTCCTTTTCTTTGAGTGTTTCTGTGGGCTTATTTGGTTTCCAGGTACCTTTAACCAGATCCGGTTGCGCCGCATCAATTGTGAAGTTAAAGGAGCCATCATATTGATCATCGCCGGGTTCGTTAGCCACAATATTATATTTTCCGTTCAGTTCCGTAACTGTGCCTTTAAATGGACGATCATTGCCGCCAACAACGCTTCGGCCCTCGATGGTATCGTTTGAAGCCTTTGTGATCAGCAAGGTAATCTTGTTGTCGCCAAAACTACCGACATATGAGCCCAACAGATTGATGGCAGCCGTTACAGGATTTACCGCAACTACAGTATCTTTAGACGCAGATGGATCGACAGACTTATTTTTATCATTATTGCAACTGCATAATATGATTGCAAGCAATGAAAACGTTAAGATGGATCGTTTCATAAAGTGTTGTTTTATGTAAAATACAATTTTTTGACAGCAACAAAAAAAAACATCGTTAACATTTTCCTATTATCTGCACTGGCATTTTTTTCCTTCCTGATGCTGCGGATTATTGCGCTGTATATTCCTGTGCAAAACGATGCGGCGTTTTTACAACTCAAGCAACAATATATTCATATTACAGAATGGCGCGTCGCTTTCTTCACACATGTGTTCAGCAGCATACTGGCGCTGATGGCGGGTTTTACACAGTTTTCCAAAACATTCCTGAGAAAGTATCCAAAAATGCACCGGCAATTCGGATACGTTTACGTAATCAACATCCTGATGGTGACCGGCCCGGCCGGTTTGCTGATGAGTTTTTATGCAAACGGTGGCATCGGTTCGAGAATAGGCTTCATAATTTTGTCCGTATTATGGATCGCTACTACTTCCATTGCTTTATACAAAGCCGTTAAGAAAAAGTTCACTTCGCACCGCATCTGGATGATACGAAGTTTTGCGCTCACCTTATCTGCCGTCACTTTAAGAATATGGAAAGTACTGTTGGCTAATTTTACAGAAATTCCGCCAATGGACAGGTACAGGATCATCGCCTGGCTGGGATGGACATTGAACTTATTGATGGCAGAATGTATCATTTATTTTTATATCTCGAAGCGGCCGCGACAAACATAAAGTGCCGGAAGGTATTTCTGTATTTAATCCTTAACAAAATGTTTTGCAAGCATCACAATCTGCCCCAGATGATAGGCGTCGTGCTGAATGATGCCATGAATATGTTTATAGTTTGAATAACCATTTGGGGGATAAAGCCGATCCAGCTCTTTTTCCGTCAAATGGTCCAGGAATATTTCCCAGTCGCGTTCGCTTTGGGCTAAATTTTCCTGCGTTTGCCGCCAGGCATCTTCTGAAATATCTTTTACCGGAAGAAAATAATTATGGTCCGGTGTTTTTATTTCGATGCTTTTCACTCGCTGTAAAACATTTTCGCGCCAGCTGATGAGGTGATTCGCTATTTCCCAGATAGAATTCACTTCGGGAGAAAATTTTTTCGCAGCATGTTTCGCGGAAATATTTTTCAAGGTACCGGCAATCGTGATCTCGAGCCACGGATCGCCGGTATACAATTCTTCAAATAATAGTTTGATACGTTTTGCTTCGCTCATAAAAAATATTTTAAGCAAGTAATTGTTTCAACCGGTGATCTGCTTGTAAAAATAAAAAAACCAACCATGAAGGTTGGTTTCCTGTATAGAAATAAGTTGCTTTATTTTTTCCTGGCCAGAACGGTATCCACTGCCGAAACGATGAAGTCTGTATCCAGTCCGTATTTCGTAAGAAGATCCGTTGGTTTTCCGCTTTCGCCGAAAGTGTCCTTTGTACCCACGTATTCGATGGGAACGGGGAAATGAGTGGCGGCTACCTGCGCAATGCTGTCGCCCAAACCGCCGATGATATTATGTTCTTCACAGGTAACGGCACAACCGGTTTTTTCGATAGAACCCCGTACAGCTTCCACATCCAGCGGTTTGATCGTATGGATGTTGATAAGATCAACGCTGATCCCTTTTGCTTCAAGGATACGCGCAGCTTCCACGGCTTTCCAAACAAGATGGCCGCAAGCGAATATAGACACATCTTTTCCTTCATTCAGTTTCTGTGCTTTACCGATCACGAAATCTTCTTCTTTGGTAAAGATCGGCCAAACCGGGCGGCCGAAGCGCAGGTATACCGGACCTTCATAATCGGCGATTGCTTTGGTGGCGGCTTTTGTTTGATTATAATCTGCAGGGACGATTACTGTCATGCCGGGCAACATTTTCATCAGCCCGATATCTTCCAGTATCTGATGCGTAGCGCCGTCTTCTCCTAAAGTAAGGCCCGCATGTGAAGCGCAAATCTTTACATTCTTATTGCTATAAGCTACGCTTTGGCGGATCTGGTCATATACGCGCCCGGTACTGAAATTTGCAAAAGTAGTTGTGTAGGGAATTTTTCCACCAATTGTCAGCCCCGCGCCGATACCGATCATATTTGCTTCTGCAATTCCGCATTGTATAAACCTTTCCGGGAATTCTTTTATGAAGCCCTGTAATTTGAGTGACCCAGCCAGGTCGGCTGTAAGGGCCACTATATTTTCATTTTTGCGTGCTGCTTCCAGGATCCCATCACCGAAACCACTACGGGTGTCTTTATTACCGGTTACTTCTATTTTGTCGAGCATAAATTTTTATTTACGATTTCAATGTTCATTAGTAATTACCAATTAATCTTTTTGCGGCTGTAAGTTAATTAAAAAAGCGGCTTTAAATCCGCTTTTTATCGAAATGTATTTGAATTTGTAATTCGTAATTTTTAATTCTTAATTAGAAATTGCCTGCAATTTCTTCTCCCATTCCCATGCCGTATGCATCATGGCTTCCAGGTCAAACTTCGGATCCCAGCCAAGCAAGGTAGTAGCGCGGTCATTGTTTGCATAAATGGCGATTACATCGCCGGAACGGCGGCCCGCTAAAATGTAGTTCAGGGCTTGCCCGCTTACTTTTTCAAACATCCTGATTACCTCCAATACGGTGTAGCCGATGCCTGTACCGAGATTGAAAATATCGCAGTTCGATTCATTCCTTTCTTCGATGAGGTAGTTCAGTGCCAACGTATGTGCATGCGCAATGTCGGATACATGGATGAAATCACGAAGGCAACTTCCGTCTTTTGTATTGTAGTCGGTACCCCAAACCTGCATCTGCGGCAGTTTTCCGATAGCTGTTTGGGTGATAGCAGGAATAAGATTGGCCGGCCGTCCTAACGGAATTTCACCGATCAGTCCGCTGGGATGCGCTCCTACAGGATTAAAATAACGCAAAAGGATCGCATTCATGCCCGGGTAACTGTTGATGGTTTGTTTCACAATATCTTCGCCCATTTGCTTGGTGCTTCCATACGGTGATTCAGCCGGTTTGAAGGGCGTGTTTTCCGTCACCGGAATTTTATCGGGATTGCCATACACCGTGCAGGATGAAGAGAACACAAAGTGCGGCACGTGAAATTCTTCTGCGCAACGTAAAATATTAATGAGCGAATTGAGGTTGTTGTCAAAATACATCAGCGGATTTTCGACTGATTCACCAACAGCCTTATATGCTGCAAAGTGGATGATCCCCGTGATATCGCTGTTTTCCTGGAAGATGGCAAAAGTATCGTCAAAGTTGCAGAGGTCCACCGTGTAGTTTTTCACTTTTTTACCGATGATCTTTTCAACGCCATCAAGAATGCTGATGCTGCTGCGACTGTTGTTGTCGACAGAGATCACTTCAAAACCGTTCTGAACAAGATCAACGATCGTGTGTGAACCTATGTATCCGCAGCCACCGGTAACCAGTATTTTTTTCATCAAGCATGATAGTTTTGATAAAAATAAGGAAAGTTTGGTATAAGGGTGTAGGTATTAGGTTTAAGGCGCCGGGTTTCAGAAATAAGTATTTTGATCGGGAGTGTCAGGAAAGTATTTATGCGACATTGGCCAACTGCTAATTAGCAAATTTTAAACGGCTCGTCCGGTGCCTTACAACTGATGTTTTAGGCCTTACACTTATTTGGAAAAGTAATGTACCATGTAATAGATGATCGTTGCAAAAACTGCGCTGATAGGGATCGTAATGATCCAGGCCCAGAGCAGGTTTACGGTTACGCCCCATCTTACTGCGGACAACCTTTTTGTGGCGCCTACGCCAATGATGGAACCCGTTATGGTGTGCGTTGTACTTACCGGTATTTTCAGCATTTCGGTGATGAATAATGTAAGTGCGCCGGCAGATTCCGCGGCCACGCCCTCAAATGGCGTTACCTTGGTGATGCGGGTTCCCATTGTTTTGATGATCTTCCAGCCGCCGCTCATGGTTCCGAAAGCGATAGCAGTATAACAGGCCAGCGGCACCCAATTAGGCATCTGCGAAAATTTTTCGATGTGCCCCTCACTGATCAATGCCACTGTGATGATCCCCATCACCTTCTGGGCATCATTGCCACCATGACCGATACTAAAAGCTGCGGAAGAAACCAGCTGCATTTTTTTGAACCATCTCTCCGACTGCGCGTAATTAAGATTGCTAAGAAATAAGGAGAAAATGCTAAGTGCGATGATGATGAAGCCGATGAGCACCCATTTGAAATTGTGTGAGTAAAACAACACTTTTAGAAAGTAACTATCGTAATGTGTCTTTAGCTTCGACGGATCTGTTTCGATCTGGGTATACAATAAAAATATCGTTCCGGCTATGATCAGCAAGGCAATCAATTTTGGAAGAATTCCTTTCCGGAAGGAATTGAGGAACCACATGGAAATAATGAAAGCCACTACCATTCCGAGTATGGGGGCGATTACGATAAAGCCTATGATCTTTAGCATGATGGGTGTATTGATCACGCTGAAACTTCCGGCTGAAGCAACCGCTGCGCCTGTAAAGCCGCCGATCAGCGTATGCGAAGAGCTTGACGGGATGCCATACCACCACGTGATGAGGTTCCAGATGATGGCCGCTATCAATCCTGAAAGGATTACTTCCAGGCCGATGGAGCCGTTCACCGTTTTGGCGATGGTTTCACCCACACCGTGATCCTTAAAAATAAAATAAGCGACGAAATTGAAAAGTGCCGCCCAGATAACAGCCTGAAAAGGCGTCAGTACTTTTGTGGAAACGATTGTTGCGATCGCATTGGCCGCATCATGAAAACCATTGATGTAATCAAAAATGAGCGCTAACACAATGATGGCGATCAGCAGTATAGAAAATTCTGGCATTTAATTTTTTTTTGTGCTTATTATCCAACCACAATTCTTAATTCGTAATTAGTTATGAGTATTTCACAATGATCGACTCGATCACATTGGCCGCATCTTCGCATTTATCCGTCACAATTTCCATTACCTGGTAGATCTCTCTTTTCTTGATCACTTCTTTGGCGTCCGGTTCGGTAGCAAATAATCTTTCGATGCTCATATCGAATATATCGTCGCCCTGGTTTTCGATGCTGTTAATGGCCACCAATGCATCGGTGATCTGGCGCATGTTTTTCATATTGCGTAATTCTGTCACTGCTTTATGTACCTGAACACAACCCAAGGCTATGAGGTCACCCATTTTCTGGATACCTATATCATCAGGATTTACCCTGTAAAAGTTGATCTTTTTCGCGGAAGCATAAATATAATCTGCGATGTCATCCAGCGCCGAAGCGAGGTAGTGGATATCTTCGCGGTCGAATGGAGTAATGAAGTTTTTGCCTAACTCCGTAAAGATCTGGTGCGTAAAATCATCGTTTACATGCTCCATATCTTCAATCTCTTTGATCAAACGACCCCTTCTGTCAAAATCGGGCTCCCGAACCACTTCACGCAGTTTATCTCCCATCTTTACCAGTTCTTCTGCAACATTTTCAAATAAATTGTAAAAAACCCTGTCTTTGGGTAGAAAAAATTTAAGTACAGCATTCACTCCCATGGTTGTTATATTTGGTGCAAAAATAATTTTATCCTTTTGTTGAGGGGCAATCTTTTAATTGGTAATAATTTCTTAACATAGAGGTAATATTAAAATATTACGGCCGTAACATCTGCTTAATGAGAAAAAAATACCTGCTGATCCTCATTTTTATCCTCGCAAATCTTTGCGCCAAAGCGCAATTCCTGATGGATATGGTAGATACTACCACTAATATGGGCAAAGGGATGCTCTCTATTTATAAAAAATTCGATCGCATCAGGTTCAGCGGCTATGTACAGCCGCAGTTCCAGTTTGCACAGGAAAAAGGGGCACATAGCTTTAATGGCGGCGATTTTTTACCAAATGTAAATAACCGGTTTATGTTGCGCCGGGGAAGATTGCGTATCGATTATATTCATTTTGCCGAAGGCAAAGGGCCATCTGTACAATTCGTATTTCAATTTGATGGATCGGAAAAAGGTTTTTTTGCGCGCGATTTCTGGGGGCGCATAATGGAAAACCAATACCAGCTTTTTTCGCTCACTGCCGGTTTATTTGCCCGCCCGTTCAGTTATGAACTCAATCTCGGTTCCGGTGACCGTGAAAGTCCGGAACGCGGCCGTATGAGCCAGATACTGACGAAAGTTGAACGCGACCTCGGTGCCATGGTATCTTTTGAACCGCGGAAAAAAGATCATCCCCTGCGTTATTTCAAATGGGACGCCGGCTTGTTCAACGGTCCGGGTTTGAATGCAACCGCAGATTTCGACAGTCACAAGGATTTCATCAGCCGGCTGGCGCTGAAGCCATACCCGGTAGCGAAACAGGTGCAGGTAAGCGGTGCAGTTTCTTATTTCAATGGTGGATTGATGCAGGGAACGAAATATGTTTATAAAACAAAGGTCGTGGGTTCGGGGAAAATTTTTGTGGTGGATTCTTCCGACAGGAATGCCGGCAAGATTGCGCCGAGAAAATATTATGGCGCCGATGCACAGATCAGGTTCAGGCATCCACACGGCAACACGGAATTTCGCGGAGAATTTGTAACCGGAACGCAAACTGCCGGTGAAAACATTACCGAATCGCCCTCTGCATTGTTCACCGGTTACGATGGTTATTACATCCGCAAATTTAATGGCGCTTATTTTTATGCGCTGCAAAATATTGTAAATACGCATCATCAGCTATGTGTGAAACTGGATTGGTACGACCCTAACACGGACGTAAAAGGAAATGACATCGGCAAAGCGGGCACAAATATTAATGTTGCGAATATAAAGTACACTACACTCGGAATGGGTTATATATATTATGCCACAGAAAATGTAAAACTGGTGCTATGGTACGATCGGGTGATGAATGAAAAAACGCAGTTGCCGGGGTTTACGGAAGATGTGAAGGATGATGTGTTTACGGCGAGGCTGCAATTTAAATTCTAGTTTAGGGTGTAGAGGTCCGCTAAACCACCTAAACCTCTCTTAACCTCTAAACCGTTACACTTAACATTGCCATAATACAGCCATAACCTTTGCTTAACATTTCCATCATTTTGCCGTAACATACAATGGCTCTCTTTGCACAAACAAATAACGGCAATGAGACTATTAATACTGTTAACGGCTTTTTTTACAATCGGTGCCACTGCATTCGCACAAAAAGGTAAAATAGAAGGGAAGGTAACTGATGCCAAAACGGGTCAGCCACTTACGGGCGTATCCATTATCAATAAAGCAAATAACCAGGGAACAGCTACAGACGTTGAAGGCAGGTATACCCTTAATATTACAGGCAGCGCGAAAGTTTCGTTGGTATTTACCTACAACGGCGTCACTCAGCAGGTAGATGATGTAGAGGTGAAAGACGGCCAGGTAACAACACAGGATCTTTCGCTGACACAAAGAGAAAAAACAGAAGAAGCAGTTGTGGTGAGAGCCGCAAGTACCGCGCGTAAAGAAACCGCCGCCTCTCTTATTACTTTTCAAAAAAATACGAACACGGTTGCTTCTGTGATTTCTGCGGAATCAATCCGTCGTTCGCCGGACAAGACTACCGGTGAAGTATTGAAACGAACGCCGGGCGCAAGTTTGCTGGATGGTAAATTTCTCGTGATCCGCGGTTTGGCCGACCGGTACAACCAGGCGATGATCAACGGCATCTTGCTTACAAGCACCGAACCTGATCGTAAGACATTCTCCTTTGATATCATCCCCGCGCCAATGATCGATAATATCGTTATCAACAAAGCCTTCGTTCCGGAATTGCCGGGCGAATGGGCCGGCGGTTTGATACAGGTTAATACAAAAGACATTCCTGCAAAAAATTTCCTTACCGTTCAGATAGGATCTGGTTTTAATACCCAAACGATCGGAAAGGATTTTTATAAATCCGAAGGTGGTAAATCAGACTGGCTCGGTATTGACGATGGGACGCGTGCCTTACCTTCAGGCTACACTACCAAATCGGCGTTCAGTCTTGCAACTCCCGCAGAACGTACCAGGATCGGAACACAATTGGCGAATGATTGGGCAGCAAATGCACACAATGCTTCTCCGAATGTTTCTTTCCAGTTGAACGGTGGTTTCACGGGAACGATGTTTGGAAAAAAAATAGGCGGTATCCTTGGTATCAACTATAATAAAACAACGCGCTTTATCGATATCCTCAATCAATATCAGTCATTGGAAAACGGAATATTTGGTCAACAGTTTTCCTACAACGATGCCCGTTATGCTACGGAAACATTGCTTGGCGGATTGGCAAGTTTGTCGGTTCAGTTAAATGCAAAAAATAAGATCGGGATCAAATCCATCGTTAATGTCAGCACCAATAATTATGCGATCCGCCGTAATGGAGTAAACAAAAATACAGGTGATGATGTGATGGGTGGCGAACTGGCATTTAAAGAGAATACTTTTTTTACAACACAACTCACGGGTGAACATAGCATTTTATCCGACCTGAAATTCAAGTGGTACGGGTCTTTCAATATCCTCGATGGTTATAGTCCCGATCAAAAAAGATATCAATATACAAGAGTTACAGGCACCCAGAATCCTTTTCTGTTCCTTGTAGGCAATTCGCTCGCACAGGAAAGCGGCAGCCGCGTATTTCAAACATTGAACGACTACATTTATACTGCAGGCGGCGATCTTTCTTACAACTTCGATCTGTTTAAACAAAAGCAAACCGTGAAGGGTGGGTATATGCTGCAGGTAAAAGATCGCTTGTTCGACGCGCAATTGTTTGCAAATTATCTTCCTGTTGATAATGTTCAATTGAGAGCATTGCCGATCGATCAGATCTTTGCGGCACAAAACTTTGGGGATGGTTCTGCAAACAGCAATTTGTTTGCATTCAATTCTATCAACAATAAAAATTTCCGTTACCTCGCCAACACAATATTGAATGCAGGGTTTATACAGTTTGATAACTCTTTCACTAAAAAATTAAGGATAGTTTGGGGATTGCGTGTAGAAGATTACGATCAGTTACTTGGTTCTGTAAAGCAATGGGATCCGCGCCACAAGCATCTTCGGCAAACGGATTATTTGCCCGGCTTGAATATTACTTACAAACTTAATCCTAAAACAAATTTCCGTTTGTCGGGCTCACAAACTGTGATCCGCCCCGAGCAGAGAGAGTTAGCAGATCTTACTTTATATGATTTTGAATTGAACCAGGCGGTACAAGGTAATCCTAACCTGCAGCGCACAAAAGTAACCAACGCAGATCTCCGCTATGAACTGTATCCGCGGTCCGGAGAAACATTTTCTGTAGGTGCATTTTACAAATATTTTGACAACCCGATTGAGCAGATCCTTCAACAGGGTGGTAGCATTTTCACCTACGCCAACCAGCCCAAAGCCATTGCTTATGGAGCGGAAGTTGAACTTCGTAAAAAGCTCGATTTCGCAGATGGCCTGAAAAATTTCACCGCCCAGGCCAATGCCGCATACATACATAGCGAGATCAACGATGCAATCAGGAATGTAAAAAGGTCGCTGCAAGGTCAGTCGCCGTACCTGCTCAACTTCGGGCTCACATATGATCTTGAAAAACTGGGATTGAATTCTACAGTGTTGTTTAACCAGATCGGCAAACGGATCTATCTCGTAGGCGACTATGCCGCAGCAAGCGGAACACCCGATGTTTGGGAAGCGCCAAGGCCGGTACTTGATTTCCAGATCGGCAAAAAACTGATCAACAACAAAGCTGAAATAAGACTCAACGTTTCTGATATTCTGAACAGGAAACAATATTTCTACCAGAACAATGACGATAATACGGGCCTGAATAAATCAACAGATGCTTATCGGTTCACCAGAAAATTCGGAACAACGTTCAGCGCAACATTCAACTATTCATTATAAAAATAAACTCTTTAAAAAACAACTGGTAATAACATGAAAAAGTATATTTTTTACGTAGCTGCAATTACTTCAATAAGTATCACGGCTTGCCGCAAGATCGAAAAAGACGGAGAACCGTTTGTAGTAGAAGTTCCGGGTAGTGGTGGTACCACGTCAACGGGCAAAACAGTTACCTTGAGTGGTCACGTTACAAAAGACACCACTTTGCTGGCGATAGATAACAATATTTTGTCTGGCCTCGTGTATGTTGACAAAGGTGTTACTTTAAAAGTAGAAGCGGGCGCTACAGTAAAAGGCGCTTATTCCGGAACCAACACTGCTGCCCTGATCGTTAACCGTGGCGCTTATCTTGTGGCCCAGGGAACACAGGAAAAACCGGTCATTTTTACTTCGGCTTCGCCAACGCCGACTTCTGGCGATTGGGGTGGTATCGAATTGCTTGGTAAGGCACAGATCAATTCCAGCAATGGCGGTGCTCCGGGGCTTTACATTCCAGAAGGTGGTTTTTCTTTGAATAACGCTGCACACGACGGTTATGCGGGCTCTGGTGATGCGATTGCTCCAACTCCCGTAAACGACGATAGTTCTGGTGTGCTTCAATATGTACGCATCGAATATGCAGGATATGCATTTTTGCCAAACCAGGAGATCAACGCATTAACATTTGCAGCGGTAGGTAGCAGGACGGTGATTGATCATATCCAGGTTTCTTATGCGAAAGACGACGCATACGAGTGGTTTGGTGGAACAGTGAACTGCAAATACCTTATTGCGTTGAAAACGCAGGATGATGATTTTGATACCGATAACGGTTTCAGCGGAAGTGTACAGTTTGGTCTGATCGTTCGCGATTCGGCTATTGCAGATGTTTCCAAATCTGAAAGTTTTGAAAGTGATAACGATGGTACCGGCAGCAACCTGTTGCCACAGACAAAAGGAGTATTTTGTAACGTAAGTTCTTTTGGTCCACAGGCAACACCAAACAATATCGGCAATAGTAATTATCTCGGCCCGGCGGTTCAGATAAGAAGAAATTCCTCTTTGTCAATTTTCAATTCTGCGTTCATAGGTTGGCAAACTGGTATTCTGATTGATGCAGGTTTAGGAACTCCGACAGACAATAACATTACTGCCGGTACTTTGCAATTAAGCGGTATTTTGTTGATCGCTTGTAAAGCACCATTAACATACACTGCAAGCAGTACTGCTCCAACCGGTGCCACTGCTGCAACTATCAACACATGGTTTACAAGTAACCCGAAAAATAAAATCATCAACCAGGGTGCCGAACAAAGTGTTTATACACGCCCGTTCGACTACCTGAATCCTGATTTTGCACCGTTTGGAAATACAGCGGTAGTAATTCCGACGGCAACGAACGACTACTTTGACGATCCCATTTTAACAGCCCGTCCGTTCATTAAAAAAGTAGATTTTATTGGTGCAATTGCTCCGTCAGGTGCAGATGCCAACTGGTACAAAGGCTGGACCAAATTCAACTACCTCTGATTATAAATAGCGGGCCAAGGGAAATTCCTCAAGGCAATAACAATCTGATCACCGTCATTCCTGGCGGTGATTTTAATTTGTATTGTCTCAAAATTTTTATCGCAGATTTTAAACGATTAACAGATTACGCAGATAGTTGAAATGATGTTTTTGATACCTGCCTATCTGCGGTTAATTCTTCCTGAAAAAATCTTTGTAATTTATGGCTCTGAAATTTCGCCGAAGGCGAATAAAAAATCTGTGCAATCCTTCAATCAATGTATAATCTGCGATAAGAATTTCTTCATCATTTGATAATGCGAATCTTATTGCTTGTACACATTTTTTCTTCATCTTGTGACAGCAAAAAGTGGTAAACTTCTTCCTTAAGCAAATAGCAAGTTTCGTGCTAACCATCCTTATTCTTATGGATGGTTTTTTTGTTTAAGTTCGTCACTGATCACATACAGTTTACAAAAAAAATTAGCCGAAGATGCGTAGTTATGTTGTTAGCGCAGGTAAATATATAATGTCCGGTTACGAATGAAGAGCAGAATGTCATGTTTTTCAAAAGCAAGGTGAAACTGCGCTTCGCTTGAAATGGAGGCATTTTTACATCGAATATTCATCAACAAAATCGAGTTCTTTCATCAGCAATTCGGAGGATAGGGAAGTGGCGACAGGTGTTGCTGCAAAATTTTCTTTAGTGATCAATGCTGTTTTCAATACCCTGTTAAGCGCCGCCGCCGCAGTGTCTATATAATGGATGTGGACCTTGTGTTTGCTTTCGATCCAGTCTGAAAGTTTCTGTCGTTTTTTCGAAGATATTTTTTTGAGAACCGGTACGCCAAGCTCTCTCAATGCCTCGGCGTTGCATTGTTGTTCGTATTGGTCTTTTACCGGTATTACAAGCAATTTTTTGTTCATGAACAGGGCTTCTGCAGGTGCTTCAAATCCTGCGACGCAGATGATACCTTCTGCTGTACTGGTGCTGCTTATATAATCGTAATTGTTTATGGGCCGTATCCAGCAATTATCTGCTGCATAACTTTTATCCGCCTGCCGGCTGAAAATGTGCCATTGTATCCGTTTGTACCCGGATAATATCCGGATAAGTTTTTTGTCGCTGTACCCCGGAAGATAAACACAGTAATGACCGAGGTTCCGTACGTAAGCATTTCTGATTTCGGACCGGATCACGGGGGTAAAAATGTTGTCTCCATACGCACTAAAATGAAAGCCTACCCCCATATTGCACGGTGCATAATATCGCAACAGCAGCCAGGCGAGCGGATCATACTTATGTGGCTTAGGAGATTCCTTATCAATTACTGCATATTCATGGCTCAAAGCGATGCAGGGAACATTCTTGTGTTTGCAGGCCCACGCACTTAAAGGTTCAAAGTCGTTTATCACCAGGTCGTAATCTTCTACCGGAACGGACCTTACTTCCTGCAGAAAATTTTTCGTCCGGAATTGCCTGATCGTTTTCACAAGATCTATTCCGCCGTTCTTTCCTTTCACAAACCCCATTCCTTTGCGCCTGAATTTTATAAAGTGATTGAGTCCTACATCGGCTTGCATGCCGCTGAGCAGGATGTCTACCGAACACAATTTTTCAAGCAGCGGTATGAGTTCGTTGGCACGACTGATATGACCATTGCCGGCCGCCTGTACGGCGTATAGTACTTTCATAGATGCGATTTTTGCTACTGCAAAAATTGGCATTCCTCATGATGTGAATGTGAAGAAAAGTTTATGAAAAAGTTAAAAGGTTCCGGACTCCGGTTATGAACGTGAACTTCTAACCTTACAGTTGATCGGTGTCTACTTCGCATCCAGTGTAAATCCAAAAGTAGTTCCAACATCAATTTTGCTGCGTACGTGGATGGTTTGATTATGGGCCTCGATAATATGTTTGCAGATAGACAACCCGAGACCACTGCCGCCTACTTTTCTGCTGCGTGCAAGATCGGTACGGTAAAATCTCTCAAATAAACGCGGCAGATGCTCTTCTGCAATCCCTGAGCCATCATCGCTGATCTCTACCAACACATTTTTTCCATCTACATTGTAAAAGCTCGCTTCCACAATGCCGTTCTGTTTTCCATACTTGATAGCATTCTCTACAAGATTAATCAGCACCTGCCGGATCTTTTCTTTATCTGCGTTTACTACCAATGGAAATTCCGTTCCTTTTTTTACAATGCATTTTATTTCCTTTTCTTTCGCTGTCAGATAAAGAGATTCGTACACATCTTTCACCAGTTCCTGGATCACAAAATCCTGGTAATGTAATTTCTGTTCGCCACTTTCCAGCTTTGATATTTCGTCGAGGTCATCCAGCAGATTTACGAGGCGATCGATATTGCGCGAAGTGCTTTGCAGAAATTTAGAATTCACTTCATTGTTGTGCAAGGCGCCATTGATAAGGGTATCTACGTAGCCTTGTATGGCGAAGATGGGGGTCTTTAATTCGTGACTGAGGTTTTGTAAAAATTCTTTTCGGAAGGCTTCGTTCTGTTGCAATAATTCTATTTCCTGTTTTTTTTGCTCGGCCCATTTTTCCACGTCCGCACGCACTTCATCGATACTTTTCTGCGGCAGGATATTTTTGTAATAAAATTCTTCCCGCTTGCTTGCTTTCGTTTGATAAATGAGTTTATAGATAAGTTTTATCTTCCTGTAAATAAATGTTTGCAGCGTGAATAAAATCAGTCCAAAACTTCCCAGGAAGATCACGAAGAAGGAAATCAACGAAACCCACCATGAGTGATTGAAAACATAAAATCCGAGCGCAAGCGGCAAAGACAGTATCAGCGCCGTAAGCGCGGAAAGTTGTTGCGGTGAGAAATTTTTGGTGGAGAACATTTTGTGAAGTTACGTGTTAGCGGGTTAGTTGGGTTGCGGGGGATGGCTAAATAGATTGCTGCAGTTCTGTCAACTTGAACTACGGAAGGCTGCCTTCGGCAGCTCAAGTTGGCAAAGATTGTGGCAAAGTGGTAGGAATTGAATAACCCGTCACCGGCCACTCAAAACTATTTTATAACTCAAATTTATACCCAACTCCCTTCACGGTTGTGATGCAATCCATTTCCAGTTTCTGACGGATCTTACGGATGTGCACATCAATTGTTCTGTCGCCCACGATCACTTCCGTACCCCAGATCTGGTTGAGAATTTCGTTGCGTAAAAAAACCTTGCCGGGTTTTGACGCCAGCAATGCCAGCAGCTCAAATTCCTTTCTTGCAAGAATGATATCTTCACCCTTTTTCTTTACGATATATTTTTCGCGGTCAATTTCGATGTCGCCTATTTTTACGATGGTACTTTCTTCCTTGTTAAGCCTTCGAAACAACGAGTTCACTTTGCTTAGCAAAATTTTGGAACTGATCGGTTTGGTGAGGTAATCGTCGGCACCCGTTTCCAATCCCTTTATTTCTGTGCTTTCGTCGCTCATTGCCGTAAGAAAAATGATAAGGGTATCTTTGAATGGCGGCATCATCCGCAGCAGATTGCACACTTCGATACCGGTTTTACCGGGCATCATAATGTCTAATATGATCAGGTCGGGCGATGTTCTTTTTGCCTTTTCAATAGCTTCGTCGCCATTTTTTGCAGTGGTAACTTCATATCCTTCGGCAGAAAGATTAAATTCCAGTATCTCCAGGATATCCGGTTCATCATCTGCGATCACGATCTTTTTTGCGTTGCTCATATTCCGATTGTTTTGCAAAATTACTCATCATAATCAACTAAGCAACCGTTAACCCAATGTTATAGTATTATCAAATTGTTAACGGAAAAGCAACAAACGGGTGATCTGTGCTGTCTTTTCGTTCAATAAAATGCACCATCTTTGCAATAGACCCAGAAATATGAAGCAAATACTTTTACTCCTCACTTTTTTATCCGGCTCGTTCGCTGTTCTTGCGCAGGAAGACACAATTAAGGTAGATTTTCAGCGGGCGCTGTTTCATGACAAAGTCGTGAAAGAACAAAAGCTTACCGACAAAGCCGATGGTCACCAGGACGGCAGCCTTCATATCGGCAACAACGAGGAGGTTAATCTGCAAATGACGGACGTATTATATCGCCGCATTAATGCATTGCGTTATTGGGTGGAAACAACGCCGGATATCAAAACGAATAATGAAAAAGTGCGTTACCTCGGCTATATTGAGGATCTTGTACGCGCTTTCCGGATCGGATGGCGTACCCGAACCTTCAATCCCTTGGAATTTCCAACCCTCGTGAGCAACTTTGAAGATATCATGAAGGCTAACCTGTATGGCCGTTCCATACTTCCTTTCATCAGTGAAGCGTCTTACGAAGTGAGCAAGATCAATGCAGGTATTTTCGTTTTAAATAAAGAGAACAATGAGGCGCAGAACATTGTCTATTTAAAATATACGTCTTTGCATCCTGATAAGATATTGGAAACGATCCGGCCCTTTGCAAAAGAGCCTTTCGCCGACAGCCTCATTGTAGTGGCGAGTAAAAATGACCCGGTTCAGTTATATTCTTACGCACAAAATAAAACCTCTCCCGAGGGTAAGCTTATTCATCGTAGCACCGATCCGATGGTGCAGGCCGTTACGAAATTGAGCCAGACGCCAAATGCGCTTTTTTATTTTCCTTTCCTTGACAATATTTTATCGGGCAAGCAAAAAATTGAAGATATCCAAAAACTGATCGGCGACTGAGAAAACGGGTACGACAGCGTCGCTTACTATAAATTGCTTGTTAAAACAGAGATCGAATATTTCAAACGGGTTTCTGCAACGCCCGCCGATACGCCGATCGCGATGTACGGTTCCAACGGCTTGCATGACATGCTGAAAAGAAAATCGCTGGAACATTTCATCACCCCGATCAACGTCCTGCATGACCTGAGCAATATCAATGCACGGATGAAGGCGATCGATCCGCTCTCACCACAGGAATTATATTATATGATCGTTATGGGTGAAAATGACCTGTATACATCGAGCTATAAACATAGCCTTAACCGCATGTTGCAGCGCATGGGAACAAAGCCGCGCGGCGATTCTTTGCTGTTGAATGTAAACTTCGATTATTTCAAGAAGTTTATCAAGATGGCGGCGAATTATAATAAACTCGATACTTTTTTAAACCTAATGCCTGCGGCCAATTCGGAAGCATTGATGCGGGCGTTTGTGGCCAACCTCGACAAAGGCGACAACCTCGAAGATGCCGTAGATGTAGCGGATTCTTATAGCAGTATCACCAATAAAAAACTACAGAATGTCATTTTAAATTATGTAAAAGAAAACGAACAACAAAGCGTCGCAGCCGGCAACCAACGCGGAAAAGTGATTTACGGTTTGTTGAAAACCATCTTTCTTTCTGCTGACAGTAGCAATAAAGTTGATCTCACCGCTTCCTTTGGTATTCCGTCTATTTACGAGATCACCAATAAAGATATGCAGGATGATAAGGGCCGGATCGTGCAGCAGGTTTTCTTTTATGGGGACGAAGATGGCAAAGCATATTTTCCGCCATTTGTAAATTCCTTTTCGGCGAAAGACTGGACGGTCACTTCCAAAAAAGAATGGGTGGAGATCAAATCTAAAAAAGGAAATGTGTTTGTATTTGCCAACAAGCCGCTGGATTATAATCAAAACCTCGATGATTCCGCGCAGGTGCATCTTGCCAATTACCTGCGGGCACTTGATATGAAACCTTCTGTGGTGGTCCATCGGGGACATAGTTACTGGTTGAAAGGAACCATCGACCGGATGCCTGACAATGCAAAAGTGGTGGTGCTGGGCTCTTGTGGTGGTTACCAGAACCTGAATGAGATACTCGAAATTTCTCCGGATGCACATATAATTTCTACAAAAGAAATCGGTGCGGGCGATATTAACCGCCCGATCCTGAATTACCTCAATCAATCTTTCATCACTGGCGACAAGCTATCCTGGAAAGCAATGTGGAACTCGCTTACAAAATTATTTTCTACCGACCCTAATAGGGCCATCCGCGAAAGCTGGGATGATTATATTCCGCCGTATAAAAATCTCGGCGCTATTTTTATCAAGGCTTATCATAAGCAGATGGATATGTGAGGTGGTTACGGGTTGTGTGTATGGGTAATGAAATTTTTTTAGTCGGTTGCGCCTGTAAATTCTGCACCCTGAATTTTAATGAAGCCCGCTTGAATAACAAAATCCGAAACTCAATTGACAATTTATAACTGACAATTCATAACTCGCAACGCGCAACTAATACACCCACTAACCCGTAACTTTGCGCCATGAGCATCGCACCTTCCGCAAAAAAGCCCGGCTTTTCGCTGCTAAAAAGGGTTTTCACGTTTGCGGCTCCTTATAAGAAAAAATTTTACGCATCATTGTTGTTGTCGGTCTTGCTGGCCGTGATGGCACCCTTGCGCCCCCTGCTGATACAAATGACGATTAATGATGGGATTAAAAATCATACTGCCAGTCATTTCATTAATGGCCCGGGTGGATTTATCATAGAAATCACGATCATACAAATCGTATTGTTGCTGGTGGAAAGCGCTTGTCGTTTCTGGTTCACGTTTACCACGGCTTCGCTTGGACAATCGGTGGTGAAAGATTTGCGCATCACGACTTACAACAAGATCGTGCATCTGAATCTTTCGCAGTTTGATAAAACACCGATCGGTACATTAACTACAAGAACGATCAACGATATTGAAAGCGTGAACGATATTTTCAGCGACGGATTGATACCGATTATCGCCGATATGCTCTCAATTATTTCCATTCTTACTTATATGTTTTGGGTAGACTATACCAATCATACTCATCTTACGCTGGTTTGCCTGGCGCCGTTTCCGTTGCTCATTTTAGCCACTTATTTTTTTAAAGAAACGGTCAATAAATCTTTCGTCACGGTTCGTAATGCGGTTGCAAAACTGAATGCGTTCGTGCAGGAGCATATTACCGGAATGGGATTGGTGCAGGCTTTCGCATCGGAAAAGAGGGAACAATCAAAGTTTAGCAACATCAATAAAGATCACCGCAATGCCAATATCAAAGCCATTTTTGCGTATTCGGTTTTCTTCCCGGTAGTGGAACTGGTATCTGCTCTTTCAATCGGTTTGCTGGTTTGGTGGGCGGCCAAAGAATCGTATGCATCGAGCTTGCTTCCGGGCGGAAACGATCCGAATGCGGCCAATAATACAGCTGGCATTATTACATCTTTCATTTTGTGCCTCAACTTATTGTTTCGGCCGCTCCGTGTGATAGCGGATAAATTCAATGTATTGCAAATGGGCATGATCGCCAGCGAACGGGTATTTAAGGTAATCGATAACCAAGATGTAATGCTCAATCAAAGTACGTATCGTCCGCTCACAATGGCGGGCAGCATCGAATTTAAAAATGTGGCGTTTGCATATGTAGAAGATCGCTATGTGTTGAAAGATATTTCGTTTAAAATAAATGCCGGTGAAACACTTGCTATTGTTGGGCATACGGGAAGCGGCAAAACTTCTGTTATCAGTCTGATCAACCGGCTTTATACGATCAATAGTGGCCGCATTGCGATCGACGACATCAGCATTGATGAATACGATCTCGATTTTCTGCGTAGCAAAATAGGCGTGGTGCTGCAGGATGTTTTCCTGTTCAGCGGCTCGGTACTGGAAAATGTAACGCTTCGAAACAATAGTATTGGCAGGGAAGAAGTGGAACGTGCTGCGAAACTGATCGGCATGCACGATTTTATCGTGCAGTTGCCGGGCGGCTACGATTACAAAGTGATGGAACGCGGCGCCACGTTATCGTTGGGTCAGCGGCAATTGTTATCATTTGTACGTGCATTGTTATACGATCCGTCCATTCTTATTCTGGACGAAGCCACCTCGTCTGTGGATTCTGAAAGTGAGGCATTGATCCAAAATGCAATTGATAAATTAATCAGAGGAAGAACTTCCATTATTATAGCGCATCGCCTGAGCACTATCCGTAAAGCGGATAAAATAATGGTACTGGATAAGGGTGAAATTGTGGAAATGGGCTCGCATGAAGAATTGATGCGAAAGGAAGGCGCTTATTTTCAACTTAATAAAATGCAGTTTGGCTTTAATAAAAATAACCAGGAAAGCTAGGCAGGCGCGGATGGATTTTGTAAATAGTGGTATAAAACGGTTTAAGCGAATAAAATTCTGGTCATGTCTACTGCAACTTTTAAAGTCTATACCAATCTTAAAGATGCCGAACAGGCAAGGGCTTTTCAGGCTTCGCAGATGACATATAACGAACGTTTCCATACCTTGATGCGCTTAATTAAAGCTTCAGCGATGATAAAAAATGCAAAAATTTTGTCTTCGCCCATAATTCCTGAAAAAGATAAATAATAGACATTTTGGATGAAGAAATGCTGTCGTTTTGGAAGTGTTTGTACCAAAACGATGCGAGATAATATAATGGTGGGCGGTTTCGCCATAAATCTGCATGGTTATACCAGAACGACCAAGGATATAGATAGCTGGATTGAAGACACGTTGGATAATAGGGAAAAACTTCGAAAAGCGCTCAAGGAGCAGGGTTCCGGGCGACTATGAACCTATTGAACGAATGCAGTTTATTCCAGGCTGGACTAATTTTCAGCTAAATATGGGTTTCATTTTAGATGTGAGGTGAATGTGAAAGGTTTGTTGTTGCTGAAATTGAAGGAATTCCGGTGCGTTTTTTACATTATAATCATCTCATAACTTGTAAAAAAGCTGCCGGACGACCGAGAGACCTGTCTGATGTGGAGGAATTGGAAAAAATTCACAATGCTCAGAATGGTCTGAAATAATCCTCATTTTCCTTCTTTCTAATTTTTAATTTCAGCCTTCGAGCCTTATCTTTGCGGCAAATTTCAGAACGGATATGGCAGCAAAGAGCATCAAATCATTACTGGTAGCGGTTTTTAGCCTGTTTTTGGCGTTGGGAGCGAACGTATCTTTTGCGCAGGATCACGGTCAGGAACCGACAAATGAGCAGCATGAAGGAAAGGAAAAGCTCGATCCTGCCAAGATCATCATGGATCATATCAAGGATGCGCATGAATGGCATTTTTTTACTGCAGGTAATTTCCATGCTACCATTCCATTACCCGTAGTGCTTTACTCACCAACAAAAGGGCTGGACATATTCTCTTCCAGCCGTTTCGGTCACGAAGGCCACCGGGAAGAATATAAGGGTTATAAGTTGGAAGAAGGCGAGATCAGCGCGATGGACGGAAGCAAAGTATATGATTTCTCAATGACCAAAAACGTGGTTCAGATGTTACTGGCGCTGATCGTTCTGGTGTTCCTCATGCTCGGAATTGCAAAAAAATATAAGAACGGCATTGGCGTTACTTCTGCACCAAAGGGTTGGCAGAATGCTGTAGAACCGGTAATTACATTTGTAAGAGATGAAGTGGCAAAGCCAAATCTTGGTAAAAAATGGAAAAATTACCTTCCGTTGTTGCTCACGATCTTCTTTTTCATTTTGATCAATAACCTTTTCGGGTTACTGCCTGGCGCTGCTAATGTAACTGGTAATACCGCGTTTACCATTGTGTTGGGAATTATCGCATTCTTCGTGATCATTTTCAGCACGAACGCGCATTTCTGGATGCACATTTTCTGGCCTCCTGGCGTGCCTTTCCTGGTTAAGCTGATCCTGATACCGATTGAATTAGCCGGTGTGCTGCTGATCAAACCAGCGGCATTGATGATTCGTTTGTTTGCCAACATGGTGGCCGGGCATATCATCATCCTGAGCTTTATTTCACTGATTTTCATTTTTGGTGCAATGGCAACAGCGGCGGGGTACGGTTTTTCGCCGATCTCAATCTTGTTTACGGTTTTTATTTATTTCATAGAATTACTGGTGGCGTTTATCCAGGCTTTCATCTTCACCAATCTTACTGCAGTGTTCATTGGTCAGTCGATGGAAGGTGCGCATGACGGTGATGGTAATGGCCACCATGATCCGGTAATTATTTAAGGCCCAATCTCTAAACTGGTTTGGGGTCTGTTGATTAGAGGTTAGTAAGCACGTATTTTTTTATTCATTTATAAACAGAAGTATCATGACATTGATGACTGTATTAGCTGAAGTTCAGCTTGGTTATTCTCATTTTGGTGGTGCAATCGGCGCGGGCCTTGCAGCAATCGGAGCTGGTATCGGTATCGGCCAGATTGGTAAAGGCGCGGTTGAATCTATCGCACGCCAGCCTGAGGCTAGCAACGACATTCGTGCAAATATGATCCTGACTGCTGCGTTCGTTGAGGGTGTTGCCCTGTTCGCGGTTATCGCAGGTTTATTGGCTGTATTGAAAGCTTAATTGCACGCAAAACTCATTACTGCATCCAAAGCAAAGGGCGGAAGATGCAGTAATATTTAAAGACCTGCTTACACCTGGCTATCTAAGGGTTTAGATAGTTTAGATAAAGTTTTTATAAATGAGCCGGATCGCTCACACTTATAACTTATCGTTCATAATTTATAACTAATACTATGGATCTTTTATTACCGCATTTAGGCTTGATGGTTTGGGTATTGCTGGCGTTCCTGATCGTTTTCTTTTTGTTGAGAAAATTTGCATGGAAGCCAATCATCACGGGTTTAAATGAAAGAGAAAGCAACATCGCAGATTCTATCGCTTCTGCAGAAAAAGTGAAATTGGAAATGGCGCAGTTAAAAAACGACAACGAAAAATTACTCGCCGAGGCACGTGAAGAAAGAGCTATTTTATTGAAAGAGGCCAAAGAAACAAAAGATAAGATCATCAACGAAGCAAAAGACGAGGCTAAGGTTCAGGCTGCTAAGATCCTGGCAGATGCGCAGGCATCTATCCAGCATCAGAAAATGGCGGCGCTTACAGATATCAAGAATCAGGTGGGTAACCTCGTTGTGGAAGTAAGCGAAAAAGTGTTGAGGAGAGAACTGGCCAACAAAGCAGAGCAGGAAAATTACATCAAGCAACTGGCGGGTGAAGTAAAACTTAACTAATTCGATTGAATGAACTGAAATGACGGAAAAGGCATTTTGGTAAATGAGCAAATTATTATGAATAATCCACGTTTAGCAGGAAGATATGCGAAGAGTTTGCTTGACCTGTCGATCGAGCAGAACAATCTTGAAGCAGTATATGCCGACATGAAATTGCTTGCGCAGCTTTTCAAAGGCAATCCTGATTTTGTTGTGATGTTGCGTAGTCCGATCATTGCTTCGGACAAGAAACAAAGTGTTATCGAGTCTATCACTGCTGATAAAGTGAGTAAGATCACCACTTTGTTCATTCGTTTGCTGGTAGCAAAAGCGCGGGAAAGCAACCTGCCTGAGATTGCGAAAGCATTTATCGAGCAATACAATAAGATGAACAATATCTATCAGGTGAGATTTACTTCGGCTACACCTGTAAGCGACGATTTGAAAAATGAAATCGTGAATAAGATAAAAGCCGACAAAGCCTTGGAAACGATTGAACTTGAAACTGCGATCGATGAAAGTCTGATCGGCGGCTTCAAATTACAGTTAGGCGATCAATTGGTAGATGCCAGTATCAGTCGTGATCTGAGCGATATCAAACGCCAGTTTTTAAACAATGATTATATCCACAGGATCAGATAATATTTTCTAAAAGAGCAAAAGTGAAGGCGCCTTGATTAATCGGGGCGCTTTTTTTTGCGAGGTTGTCAACCCATTAGGTTGTCATCCCGGTAGGTTGTCAACCGCTCAGCTAAAAGTTGAAAGGCCCCGTTTAAGAACGGGGCCTTTCAACTTATTATCAATTTATAACTATTACTTCGTAGCTACCAGCGTTAATCTGCCTGTAGCCAACCTTTTGCTATTTGCATCAAGCAATTCAACAATGTAGGTACCTGCGCCTGGTATCCTCAATGTAACATCCATTCTGCCGTAAGCGCCAGTGATAGTGTATTCTTTTACATACACCCTGGAACCCTTTTCATCATAGATCACCAGCTTGCGGGTAACCGTTGCGCCACCCTGATTGTAATATCTAACCTGGAACTGTCCGCTGCTTGGGTTAGGATAGATGAACAGGATACTCGAAGCAGAATCTTTCACTGTAACCCTGTTTGACATATCCGAACAACCATTTGCATTTGTTGCTATAACATAGTATTCGCCAAAATCATCACCCGTGAGTCTGAACCTTGGACCGGTTACAGAAATCAGGTCATTGTTTTTATACCATTGATAAGTATAGCTGCCAAGCGGACTAACCGTAGTATACAATTCGGAATATACATTCGGATTGTAAGTAGGATAAGAAGCTGCTGTCAATTCCACCACAGGTGTCGGATTAACTGTAAGCGTTGTAAAAGAAGACGTAACACCGCCGCAAGGAACGCCATTTGCTACCACCTGGAACCTATATCCGTTTTGTGTTGTAGAAACATTGTTCAAGGTAAGCGTAGCTGTGGTTGCACCAGAATATAAAGTGCCGTTGGAAATATTTACAAATGGTCCGTTATTAACACTATACTGCCATTGATAAGTGATAGACGTACCTGTAGCCGTAACGCCGATTGTTGGAGAACTGCCCGCGCATGCTTCAATGGTTGCAGGCGGTTGCGTGGTAAGTACTACCGGCGTGTTCACTGTAAGTAGTACCGTATTTGAATTAAGAGTAGGTGTACATGTACCGTTTAATACCGCACGATATTGATTGCCATTCATCGCAACCGTAATGTTTGTCAAAGAAAGTGTATTGGTTGTTGCACCTGGAATGTCGGTAAACGCGCCATTGTTTGTACTTACCTGCCATTGGTACGCCAATCCCGTTCCTGCCGCAGTAACGCTAAAGGAAGCATTGAGTCCTGCACAGATAATTACCGGTTGAGGCTGGGCAGAGATCGTCACCAATGTATTTACAGTGAGTATTGCTGCATTTGAATTCACACCGGATGGCGAACAGGTTCCTGTAACAACAACTCTATACTGGTTGTTATTGAGTGTCGTTGAAACGTTGGTCAGCGTTAAGGTAGTGGCTGTCTGGCCGGCGATATTCGACCACGTTCCACCATTGTTTGTGCTTACCTGCCATTGGTAGGCTACCCCGGAGCCGGTTGCGGCTGCTGTGAATGTTGCGTTGGCATTTTCACAAACAGTAACTGCTGATGGCTGTGTAGTGATATTTACTGCGGCGCTCACTGTTAAAGTTGCTGCCGCAGAATTCGTGCCGGTAGGACCGCAACTGAATACAACCGCACGATATTGATTATTGTTCTGAGCTGAAGCTACGGAAGCAATGGTATACGTTGCCGCTGTTGCGCCACTGATATCTGTCCAGGTTACACCATTATCTGTACTCACTTGCCATTGATAAGTAAGCGTTGAGCCTGTTGCTCCTACAGTAAAAGAAGCAGGTGTTCCAACACAACCAGAAGCATTCTGTGGTTGGGCATTGATGCTCGCAGAAGCACTCACTGTCAATACTACGGCATCGGAAGTTATACTTGAAGGACATGCGTTGCTGATCACTGCACGGTATTGATTTCCGTTCATGGAAGTTGTTACTGCATTGAGGGTCAATGTTGCTGCAGTTGCACCTGCAACAGGGCCCCAGTTGGCACCATTATCGGTACTTACCTGCCATTGATAAGTGGGTGAACTGGCTGTAGCTGCTACAGAGATTGTAGCATTGTTGCCGGAGCACGCCGATGTGGCAACGGGTTGCGTGCTGATGGCAACTGGTATACAGGTGCTTGACTGTATGATATCTGCCAATGTATCGGAAGTATTGATACGTACACCGGATGCGTTGAATAAACTCGAACGCATTTTCACCTGCGCTTTTTTCTGCAACAGGATGTCATCTATATACCAACCTACATTTGACGTGTTATCGTCTGACAGCGCTCTGAAACGTATTTTAATATTTTGGTTGATATATGGCTCCATATTCACCTGGGTTTGAACCCAGCCATTGCTTGTGCCGGTAAATGCCGCCCTGTTGGCAAGGATGGTTCCTGTAGCAAAGGCGGAATTATAACCGTTAGAGAACATATTCGGGCCGAGGTCGGTGTAGGTAGCGCCGCCGTTGGTGCTGATCTCAACAACTCCGCCGTCCCACGTGGCTTCCGTATTATAATTGTGCCAGAATGAGAATGTTGGAGCAACAGCATCCAGAGCGATCGCATTAGTTGTAGCAAGGTTGAAATCAGTGATTGCTGTATTATTGTCTACTGCAAAAAACGAATTTGGAGCAGAATGAGTTTGCGTCTGGGAAACTACCCAGTTTGATGGGCCGGTTGTGGCAGTCGCTGTCCAGCTTGCCGGTATAGTAGTGCCGGCAACTGTTTCATTTAAGAGGTCAACCGGTGGAAAATAGCTTCCGGCATTTACGTTCACTGTAAATACGTAGCTCTGGCTTCCGCCATTAGCCAGCGTTACAGGGAAGCTAACCACTCTTGTGGCGGCATTATATGTACCTCCCGAAACGTAGGTAACGTTTGCAGGCAACGTATCTGTAAGCAGGTAGTTTGATACCGCCGAGCAAGTCGTTACAAGATTCGTGTAAATGATATTTTGTCCTTCCTGAACCTGAACTATATTTTCGCTCAGCTTCAATGTTAATCCCCCGGCAAAACTTGGAATCTGGTCCGTTACGCTGTTGGATGAACCTTGTGAAGCTCCGTCGCCCATTCCCCTTCTTCTGAAAGCTTCTTTGATAGCACATGCAAACTGACCACCGTAGAGCAGCTGATCAGCGGCCAGGATACCATCCCGGCCAGAAATGAATCCCGGACTGCAGGGCTGTAATTTCATACCTTCTGTAACCAATCGCAATGCGATGGTGTTGCCACCGCCTCCCGCCGGATTGAACATGTTCGGGTTGATGGTTCCCACCTGGTTGATGATGTTCCAGGTCATATCCCACAAAGTGGCGCACCAGATCTCACCCCTGTCGTGAGGAGCTGCCGGAATACTTGCAGCATACACTTTATTGTTTACAGAAAAATTGGTACAATATCTCTGAGAGCGGATCCCAAGTCCTGCAGCAGTTTGACCAAGCACGTAAGTACCTATTCCACGTGGAGAATCAAAACCGGTCGTTAACGTCGCAGTTGACCAATCCTGGGTATACATTAAACCGTAATAATCACTCCAGCCTTCACCCATCTGTTCTGCATTTTGCAAGCAAGAGGAGTTGCCCGGACCACCAGTCAAACGGTTGCTGATACCATGACCATGTTCATGCACGATCACTCCATTGTCAACATCACCATCTTTCTGCGGGTTCCCGCTCCAAAGGTACATCTGCATTCTTCCGCTCGTACCATCATTTGGTGTATTAAAGTTGGCGTTATTCGTCCCGCCCCCATCTTGGGCTTCCGCAAGTACAGGATCATTCCCAAGGCCGCCGCGGCCCTGATTATTTACCTGAAAATTACCGGAAACCTCATCAAAACCATATTGGTAGGTAAGATCATGGATGATATTGTTCCAGTAAAAAAGGTTGGTAATATTGAATTGCTGGTTTTGAACGGGGGTCGTTTGTGTAGGTGTAACGGTAAATGTGGGTGCAAACTGGAAAGTAAGTGGATCAGAGGTGGTTGATGTAGCTGCAAGTCCTGTACCCGCATTACCGCTACCACCGGAAGCTGTATTACCCCTGTCTTCATAAGCTCTCACGTTGTTACCGCGTGTAGTATTATAATCGTTAGTTCCGTCGCTGTTCCATTTCAAAGTGGTCGCGTTGCCTGGCGCCATTGTCCATGGGTCTGTGCGTACGGCGGGCGTACCGCCGGGGTGTATAGGACTTTCCGCAGGGAAAGGCACTACCAGGAAAGAGGCACCGTTGACAATGTTATTACTGCCCGCCGGTTGCGTAGCAGCTTTTGCAGAAATTTCGTTGATCAGATCAAGATTCACCAATTCCTGGTGATTGTGCTTTGCCGCATGTTCCGGATCATCCCAGTTGCAATAAACGGTAAGGTTGTCAATACCTACCACTTCGCCCGAAGCTGCATTTATTCGGATCAGCCAGTCATCCGATGTGCCTTTTGGCATAAAGTGGATCTCCCAGCTAAGGCAAACAGATTTTCCGTCCTGCAACGGTGCCCACATTAACTCAGCCGTTATCGCCGCCGATGTTGCCCCCAGATCGTTAAAGGTGACCCTTTGCCCGTTTGCTGAAGTATTGGTTATCACCGCAGATTGGGTGGCATTCACTTTTTTGCTGGACAAAGCCGTATATAACGCAGATTCTGCAGAAACGGAAGGCGATGCGTTGAGCCTGGAAGCAATCTTTTCCATTGGCAAACGGCCGCCTGCATTCGACATCAGCTGGTTGTTCTTAAAAGCCAGCACCTGCATCTGGTTGTGTACGGGAATTCCCTTGTACATCTGTTGCAGGTAAATCATAGTAACGTTTCCCGCCTGTTTATCATTATATGCGTCATTCACCCGTAGGTTATTGACATCATCGGCAGAAAGACCGATGCTTTTGCTTTGCTGCTTTACGAGATTCAGTGCCGACGATTTGTCGATCACCTGCGCATGGAGCATCAAAACTGTAGAAAAAAAGAAGATCGAGAGGAAAATTTTTTTCATGCGTTTAGTTTTGTTTTATAATAACGTGCAAAAAAACAATGATTTATGCCATCACTGTTATAATAACCGGAAAATACCTGAGTAAAACGGAAATTAAGGCTTTAGTTTTAGTAAAATTTAAATTCTGAATCTACCCTGCGGGAAAATTACATCTTAAATCCCAAAAAAAAAGATTTATGACCTGAAAAATACACAACTACTACAAATTCGGTAGATGGGAAGTGTAGGGCTTAGGGATAATAGCTAGCAGGTACCAACCCTGGGCACCTGGATATTTAGAAAGTTTAGAAGGTTTACCTCGTTTAGTTTGAATGTGTTTGGATTTTGGACATTTTTATTGAATGAATATTAAGTGTTTTTCGCCTTGGCGTGGCGTCCGCGTTAGCAGACAATTCTGGCAATCGGATACGTCACGCCAAGGCTTAAAGATTATTTCGGTTCATCAGCGGACAATTTGCTGTTGCCAGGAATTTTGAAGATTTCTCCATTCACTATTCACCATTCACTTCTTCACTTTTTTTTGTCTTTACAGATATCATCTCTTACCTTTGCAGCCTGAAAATGGATGCCTATAGCTAAAAATGCTTATGTGAGCGTTACAACCTTGTTTCACATTGGTTTTTGGCCGGCTAAAATAATAAATTAAAAATTTATGGTAGAGATCAAACCAGATGAAATCTCGGCGATACTTCGCCAGCAGCTGAGCAACTTCAACGCGGCTGCGAACCTTGAAGAAGTAGGTACAGTATTGCAGGTAGGGGATGGTATTGCCCGTGTTTACGGGCTTACAAATGTACGTTCCGGTGAACTCGTGGAATTTGACAACGGCGTAAAAGCCATTGCGCTTAACCTGGAAGAAGACAACGTGGGTGTGGTATTGATGGGCGAAAGCAGTGAAATCAAAGAAGGTGATAAAGTAAAACGCACCGGCCAGATCGCTTCCATTAAAGTAGGGGAAGGCATGTGTGGCCGTGTTATCAATACATTGGGCGAACCGATCGATGGTAAAGGTCCATTGACCGGTGAATTATATGAAATGCCATTGGAGCGTAAAGCGCCGGGGGTAATTTATCGTCAGCCGGTAACGGAACCATTGCAAACAGGTATCAAAGCGATCGATGCGATGATCCCGGTAGGTCGCGGTCAGCGTGAGCTGATCATCGGTGACCGTCAGACCGGTAAATCCGCTATCGCCATCGATACTATCATCAACCAGAGAGAATTTTTTGATGCAGGCAAGCCTGTATATTGTATTTATGTTGCCATCGGGCAAAAAGCGTCTACCATCGCCGGTGTTATGAAAACACTGGAAGAAAATGGTGCGATGGCTTACACAACGATCGTGGCGGCTTCCGCTTCCGATCCCGCTCCTTTGCAGTTCTACGCTCCGTTTGCGGGTGCTGCCATTGGTGAATTCTTCCGTGATACCGGTCGTCCCGCACTGATCATCTATGATGATCTGTCAAAACAAGCGGTAGCTTACCGTGAAGTATCTTTGTTGCTTCGTCGCCCGCCAGGACGTGAAGCTTATCCCGGCGATGTATTCTACCTGCATAGCCGTTTGCTGGAAAGAGCTGCGAAAGTAGTTGCGAAGGATGAGATCGCTCAGCAGATGAATGATCTTCCGGCATCAATCAAACATCTTGTAAAGGGTGGTGGCTCATTAACGGCCTTGCCGATCATTGAAACGCAGGCTGGTGACGTATCCGCATAGATTCCTACCAACGTGATCTCGATCACCGATGGCCAGATATTGTTGGAAGGTAACCTGTTTAACGCCGGTATTCGTCCCGCGATCAACGTAGGTATCTCCGTGAGCCGTGTTGGTGGTAACGCCCAGATCAAATCCATGAAGAAAGTTGCCGGTACCCTTAAACTGGATCAGGCGCTGTATCGTGAGCTGGAAGCATTCTCTAAATTTGGTGGCGACCTTGATGCTGCCACTAAAAATGTGATCGATAAAGGTGCGCGCAACGTGGAGATTCTGAAACAACCACAATACACTCCATTTACTGTTGAAAAACAGGTAGCGATCATTTACCTCGGTACACAAGGTTTGTTGAGGAACGTTGCCGTTAAAAAAGTAAAGGAATTTGAAGACTTCTTCCTGGGTGAAATGTCCCGTAAATTACCAGAAGTAATGGCGGAATTTAAAAAAGGAAATTTGCCGGAAGAAGGTCTGAAAAAAATGGTTGAATTGGCGAATACGATCATTCCGCAGTATAAATAATAGAGTTTATTTTAATATCAGGAGCCTCTCGTTTTCGGGAGGCTTTTTTATTGGTTTAGAAGTTTAGGGCGGTGTTCAGATTGCGCCGACCTAACCGCTAATCTCTAAACCAATTTTGCTAAAATGTCAGTCCTTTTAATCAGGAATACTTTTTGACAAACTTCCGTATTAAAGCAAAAACGATGACATTAGGAATTTTAGCCGTTTCAGTTATTTTTATGTTGATTGGAATGGCAGTTCAGTTCAGGTTGAAAAGTAAATTCAAGGAATATAGCCTTGTTCCAACTGGAAGTGGTATGAGCGGGGCAGAAGTTGCAAGGAGAATGTTGCGTGATAATGGCATCTATGATGTTCAGGTGACCGATGTACCCGGATCGCTGACAGATCATTACGATCCTGCGAAAAAGACGGTCAATCTCAGCGAGGATGTTTACAATAGTCGCAGTGTTGCTTCTGCAGCCATAGCGGCACACGAGTGTGGGCATGCGGTGCAGCACGCAACGGCCTATTCAATGCTTTCATTGAGAAGCAAGATCGTTCCTGCGGTGCAGATCAGCAGCCAGCTATCGCAATGGGTGATCATCGCAGGATTAGGAGTACTTGGCTTTGGCCATGGTAATGCAACGGTCTTATTGATAGGTATCATCCTTTTTGCAGTCACCACTTTATTTACACTTATTACTTTACCGGTTGAATTTGATGCATCACGAAGGGCTTTAGCGTGGCTGAACTCTGCCAGGATCACTGCACCAAAAGAGCAGGAGCAGGCGAAGGACGCCTTGAAATGGGCCGCTCTTACATATGTGGTGGCGGCGTTGGCTTCGCTTGCAACGCTTGTTCAGTATATAATGATCTATAACAACAGGCGCGATTAATAATTGATAGATAATAATTAAGTAATTTTTCAGCCTCGCCTTTTAAGAATTATTAATTATTCATTATTAGTTATTCATTGAATTCATAACTTACAATAATCTTACACTAACTTAAAAGCATAACAGATGAATTTTGGAAAAGAGTTTGAAAAATACGCTGTAAAACACAAAGGTATCAGCAGCAATACCCTTCATGGTTATATCAATCATAATGTAACTAATCTCACACCCAATATTATTGAAGAAAGGCCGATGAACGTAGCGGTGATGGACGTTTACAGCCGCCTGATGATGGACAGAATTATATTTCTCGGCTATCCCATCAGCGATGAAGTAGCAAATATCGTGACGGCACAATTGCTGTTCCTGGAAAGTACAGATCGGACGAGGGATATCCAGATGTATATCAATAGTCCCGGTGGTAGTGTTCATGCCGGTTTGGGCATGTATGATACCATGCAGTTCATTACGCCGGATGTAGCCACAATCTGTACGGGCATGGCCGCCAGTATGGCGCAGGTACTGATGTGTGCAGGCGCTCATGGAAAACGTACTGCGCTGAAGCATAGCCGTATTATGATGCACCAGCCGAGTGCAGGCGCGGGAGGCCAGGCTTCCGATATCGAGATCACGGTGAACCAGATCCGTAAATTAAAGAATGAGTTGTACGAGATTATTGCGCATCACACCGGTCAGACGCCGGAAAAAGTTGCAGCAGATTGTGATCGCGACAAATGGCTCACAGCGTTGGAAGCAAAAGAATACGGACTGGTAGATGAAGTGTTGCTGACCAATTCACGCAAGGCAAAGAAAGACTAACCATCAACTTTCAACCATCAACATTCAACAAAAAAATAAGCAAATGAATTTGAATTATAAGATTCGCCAGGACGAAGAAGAAGAAAATCCTGAAATAGAAATACCGGAAAATCCGATGGAAAAAATGATGAGCGGATGGAGATTTGATAAGAAATTTATCGAGCAGCGTAAAGTGTTTTTGTGGGGGCCGGTAGATGATAAAAGCGCCAAGGATATTACAGACAGATTGCTGTACCTGGAAGGTATCGAGCCGGGAAAAGAGATCACTTTTTACATTAACAGTCCGGGTGGCGTGGTTACCAGCGGCATGGTGATCTATGATACGATGCAGATGATATCTTCACCGGTAAGTACCGTTTGCATGGGAATGGCAGCAAGTATGGGAAGCATTTTGTTGAGTGGCGGTGAAAAAGGGCGACGGTTTATTTTTCCAAGCGCGGAAGTGATGATTCATCAGCCAAGTGGCGGCGGACGCGGAACGAGCGCTGATCTTGAGATCATGGCGATCCAGATCCAGAAAGCAAAGATGCTTGGGGCAAAAATTTTAGCAGACAACTGCGGTCAGCCGATCGAAAAGATCCTCAAAGATTTCGATCGTGATCATTGGATGGATGCAGATGAAAGTATTGCGTATGGAATTGTGGATGCGCGGTTGGAGAAATTGTAAGCGCAAAAAAAATATACATGCAAGGCCAGTAACGGCTTTGCATTTTTTTATATGTCTCCAGATAGATTTTTAATACTTGAACCCTATTAACAACTAACGCCCTCTATGTGTGTATCCCTGATCAACTATCTTCAACACGTTACACCACTCTCCGAACCGTTGCGCGATAAACTTGAGCAAATTATTCGCACAAAAATATTTACAAAAAAAGAACTGATACTGAAGGAAGGCGAAGTCAGTAATTATATATATTTCATAGAAAGCGGCTTTGCACGATCTTTTTATACTAAAGATGGAAAAGATATTACTGCATGGTTCATGGCAGAAAATGATGTGATCATTTTTGTGGCCAGTTTTTTTACAAGAGTAAAGAGCTACGAGAATATTGAGGTCCTTGAAAATACTACTATCCATTATATAGATCACAACGAACTCGAACAACTCTATAATGATTTCCCTGAATTTAATAAAACGGGCCGACTACTCGCCACGCATTATTATGTACTGAGCGAAGAGCGGTTATACAATATGCGTCGACAAACTGCGGAAGAGCGTTATTATTTTCTTGTGAATAAATATCCCCAATTGATCCTGAGAGCACAGGTTTCTCACATTGCTTCTTACCTCGGGTTAAATTTAGAAACGCTTAGCAGAATACGTTCTAAAAAATAAATATTTTGACTTAGATCAAAAGTTTGTTGCCATAGTTGTTGTTTTTTTGTGTTTTAATCAAAAACCCAGACTAACACTATTATGAAAATGTCAAGAGCTATTGTCATCCAGGGCGCGCTATTTATTTTTATCTCCGCAGTAGCAATTTTATCTTCCTGTAAAAAAACCGATTTGCAAAGCACGGTTACGGCGGAAATCAATCCGGTGGTAGTAAATAATTTTTTTAAAGTTCCTGCAAATACAGACGAACTTGTAAAACGAATTGCATCAGCAATACAACAGCTAGATAACAAAAGCGGCTTCGTTACCGATTTTGCCGCTAAAAACGGATATCCTCTTTGGGATAAAATAATTGCTCTTCGGGGAAATGCAAACACCCAGCCGGATATCCTGTCGTTAAATGAAATAGATACAATGGTCTATATTCCGTTGGTACAACAAGATTCTTTACATGTAAACGGGTATATTCTTGCAAGGGTAAATGCAGAAAGTATAGCGCTTAGCTACGCGTTGGCACAAGACTATAAAGCATATCCAAAAATAAAAACCGGCACACAACTTACTGCGGCGGAGTTTGTAATTTTAATTGTCAATTTAGAAAAGACTGTATTTGGATATCATGATTTTTTAGTAACCGATAACAGTTTATTTTATGACAGTGAATCAGATACAAGAAATGGAGCCATAATTACAAAAACAATAACACTGTCGGATAGTATACCTGCCCATTCAGATAACTTGCTATCGATGGAAACCTATTGCCAGGATGTTACTATAACCGTTTGTGTTAACCCTGTTGCCAACATAAAAAATCCCGTTCAAGGTGCTACCGGTTATGATCCTTGTCACAATTATACCTATCAAAATTGCTGGGATGTATATACTGATGATGGAAACAGTGGCGGCGGTACAACACCAACCGGCGGTGGTGGCGGAGAAATACACCACGATTATCCCTGTGCGCCGGTGCCTTATCGACAGGCAGATCCGCTGCCCCCATGCCCGCCCCCGGCGCCGGGACCAGGAACCACTCCCAATCCATTTATATACACCAGCGATACGGATCTCTTTACATTTTATAGCAGATCAGGCATTGATCTGGAAAAATACATGAATTGTTTCAATCAGATACCTTCGGCAGGAGCAACCTTTACAGTTAAATTGTGTGCAGATATACCCGTTAATGATGATCCGTATAAAATAAATACGTTAAGTAGTGGAGGTCATGTTTTTCTAACTTTAACTAAAAGTAATGGGGAAAATAGTATCAGTCAGACTGTTGGCTTTTATCCGCAGAACGGTACTTTTGCATTTTTGGGGCTTCCTCAGCCAAGTAAAGTAGTAAATGATGAAATTCATGAGTATAATGCGAGTTTAAAAATGGATGTGAGCGAAGCTAATTTTCTTTCAATAGTAAATACTGCTTTAGCGAACCAATCTTCAAGCTACGACATCAATAATTATAACTGCGCTGATTTTGCACTAAATAGCTTCAACGCTGGCAGAAACAATCCTTTAAATATACCGGACACATATACAAGCATCGGGGCATTTTTCGGAAAAACACCTGTGGGCTTATATAGAAAACTTAAGAATATGAAAACACACAATGATCCCGAAAACGATAATATCGAGATCGGCACTTTTACTTCACCACAAAGCCATGGTCCATGCAATTAAGAAAAAAAACCTTTAAAATTTCAGTGATAGTAATTATTGCAATCATAATACTTTCGAATATTGGGCCAATGCATAGCTTTGTATCCTTATTTGCGAATGCCAATCATCACCGCTACAGCAGCTCTACTGCAGGTTTTACTTTTTTGGAGCAATATCAGGGTAGGGATACGGCAATGTTGAAAAAGAAATTTGATCTTTTTAAAAAAGAAACGAGCGATACTATCTTGTATAGATTATTTTCTAAAAACCCACTGGCTTTCTGGAGATATATCGATTATTACAAAGATCCAAGGTATGATCTTCCCTATAAAGATTGGAAAGAAATAGAAAAAGAACACAGGCTTAAAAATACTGATCTAACACATTGGCAGGATTTTTAAAACTACAGATTTCCAAAGAATTGTAAAAGATTATTCCATAAAATATTATACCCCTTGAATGCTTCGGTATTCTCTTTAACTTCTGTAAATTCGATGAAGAATATTTAACCATTAAATCTCTCATCTCTTGCAGTTTGCAGATATTATCAACGCCAGGCTTAGTCATGAAGCCGATCGCCCAATGATGAAAAAAGATATCTATCCCGTAAGCGATGGATTGCAAAAATACCTGCGGCGAAACAACCGCGATACGCCGCTGCCTATTAATTACCGCGACCTGCTCAACTACCGTTATTCTGATTCTATTCGCGACAAAAATGGCAAACTTACCCACTGGGAAACTGCCGTATATGATCTGAAGGAAATGGAGATTTTGAAAGAAAGCCTAATTGAAACTTACGCGGTTTTAAAAACCGAAGGCAATCTTCGATATATAGAACATCTCGAAATTGAGCGCATCGATTTCTGCGAATTTGGCAACAGTGTTCCTTTTCGCATTCGCGTAAAAAATAAGGTGAACAGCAACTATGATCATTTTTATGTAAAATTGGCGGATGCGTCCCGTATTTATGGATTGGAACTGGAGCATTTGTTATCACCCAACTACATCGTTTTTTTGCATCATAAGAATACGCTGGTGGAAGAACATATTCCAGGGATCCCCGGCGATGTTTTCCTGGAAAAATACCTTAACCATGCGGAACACAATAAGATCCGCATTGCGAAGGAATTTGTGAAATTCAACGAACGCTGCTTTGCACGCCTGCTGGGTGATATGCGCAATTACAATTTTGTAGTGGATATCACGCCCGATATCGAGGATTATCAATATCGCTTCCGCGCGATCGATTTTGACCAGCAATGTTATGAAGGCAACAAAAAACTGTACCTGCCGCAATTTTATAAAGAAAATTTTGAGTACGTGGATCTCGTGCTGAAAAACCTAAGCAATCATGTGATTGAACAATACCAGACCGAGGAACACACTACAATGGCCTACCGGGTGATAGGCAACCGCAAACAACTGATGGATCTTTTCAACACCATGATAAAAGACGAGCTGTCTGAACATTATAAGATAAAACAGTTGCGTTCCGAACTAAATGAGCATTTCAACAGCACTAATTTCTCCAAATGCAACACGATGGGTGCGATTGTAAAAAAACAGCTTAAGCAAATGATCCAGAAGCATTTGAAGAATCTCAAACATGTTTAACACCCATTAAATTCATCGCAATACCCTGCTGATACGCAGCGTTTACTAACCATTTCGTATCTTTGTAACTGTGTGGCTATTACACATCCGCACGATACTTAACTTAAGGACATTTCAATGGCAAAACAGCAAGCATTACATTGTTCATTTTGTGGTCGCAACCGGGATGAAGTGAAGATTCTCATAGCGGGTCAGGATGGGCATATCTGCGAAAATTGTGTAGAACATGCACAGGAGATCATTATGCAGGAGATCGTTCCAAGCAATGAAAGCAAGCATCCGACCTCTTCTTCCCAATATAAACTCACCATCAAGAAACCTGTTGAAATAAAGAAATTTCTGGATGAATATGTTATTGGTCAGGACGAAGCAAAAAAGATACTTGCGGTGGCCGTTTACAATCATTATAAACGCCTGAATCAGAAACTTGATAACGAGGTTGAGATCGAAAAGAGCAACATCATCATGGTGGGCGAAACCGGTACGGGCAAAACCTTGCTGGCAAAATCGATTGCGCGGATGTTGAATGTGCCTTTTGCTATTGTAGATGCAACGGTATTTACAGAAGCCGGATATGTGGGGGAAGACGTGGAAAGTATGCTCACCCGTTTGTTGCAGGCTTGCAACTATGACGTTGCGGCAGCTGAAAAAGGAATTGTATTCATCGATGAGATAGATAAGATCGCTCGTAAAAGTGACAACCCTTCGATTACGAGGGATGTAAGCGGGGAAGGTGTTCAGCAAGGTTTGTTGAAATTGCTCGAAGGCGCAGAAGTGCTCGTTCCACCACAAGGCGGGAGAAAACATCCCGAGCAAAAGCTGGTTAAGGTAAATACGCAGAATATTCTCTTCATTTGCGGAGGCGCCTTCAATGGCATCGACCGGATCATCGGGCGTCGGGTTAATACGAATGCGATCGGTTTTAATGTAAATAAAGAAATGCAGGAATATCAGCTCAACAATTTGTTGCAGTTTGTAAATTCTGTAGACATAAAAGATTTTGGGATCATTCCTGAATTACTGGGGCGTTTACCGGTGATCACTTACCTTAATCCGTTGGATGCTCCCACTTTACGGAACATTTTAACAGAACCGAAGAATTCTCTGGTAAAACAATTCACGCGCTTGTTTGAGATTGAAGGCATCGCGTTGAAATTCGAACCGGAAGCATTGGATTTTATGGTAGAAAAAGCGCTGGAATACAAACTAGGCGCGAGAGGTCTCCGCAGCATCTGCGAAAGTATCTTAACCGATGCAATGTATGAATTGCCGAGCCAGAAAGTGAAGCAATTTGATGTAACAATCGAATACGCGATGCGGAAATTCAGCAACAGTAAACTGAGTCTGTTGAAAGTTGCATAGAAGGCTCTGGATTTGAGGCGCAACGTTTGATGTAAAATATAGTAGGAATAAAATTTTAACGCGAAGGCTGTCTTCGCGTTTTTTATTAAGAATCGGTAGTACATTAAAATATTATCATGATCACTCAACGCTAAACCTTAAAACCTGCGGCTTTTCAAAAATTTTCAGATTTTTAGGTGGTTGTTTGTTTTACGGTTATTTTTGCGCTTTGTTCGAATAACGACCCATCTCCGGGTTAACAATTTCATTAACATTCCGCTATCAGGAATAAAATAAATTAAACGATGGTTGACGTAATTCTGGGGCTTCAATGGGGCGATGAAGGCAAGGGGAAGATCGTGGATTATTTTGCAAAAGACTATGATGTGATCGCGCGTTTTCAGGGCGGCCCTAACGCCGGACATACTTTGTATGTGAACGATAAAAAAATCGTGCTTCACCAGATTCCCAGCGGGATCTTTCATGAAGATAAAACCAATCTTGTAGGCGCAGGGGTGGTGCTGGATGCTGTTACGCTAAAAAGGGAATGTGATTCGGTGGCCGCATTTGGCGTTGATTACCGCAAGAACCTTTTCATCAGCGAACGCACCAATCTTATTCTACCAACGCATCGCGCACTTGATAAGGCAAGTGAACTGGCAAAAGGAATCGACAAGATCGGGAGTACATTAAAAGGCATTGGTCCCGCTTACATGGATAAAACCGGCCGTAATGCCCTTCGTGTCGGTGATATTCTTGATAAGAATTTCACCACACAATATATCAAGCTACGCCTGAAGCACCAGCGTTTGCTGGACAGTTTCAACTTCCAGGAAGATATCAGTAATTGGGAAGAAGAGTTTTTTGAAGCACTTGATTTTTTACGTTCACTGAAGATCGTGAACGGGGAATATTTTTTAAACGACAAGATCAGCGCCGGACAAAAAGTACTGGCGGAAGGGGCGCAGGGAAGTATGCTGGATGTGGATTTCGGAACATTCCCATTTGTAACGAGCAGCAGCACGATTACGGCAGGCGTTTGCAGCGGCCTCGGAATTGCTCCGCAAAAAATAAAAGAAGTGATCGGCATTACCAAAGCGTATTGCACGCGCGTTGGAAGCGGTCCGTTCCCTACGGAATTGTTGGATGATACCGGTGATTTTCTTCGCAATACCGGCAATGAATTTGGCAGCACAACCGGAAGGCCGCGCCGCTGCGGTTGGATCGATCTTGTGGCCCTGCAATTTGCCTGCATGATCAACGGCGTTACACAGATCGTGATGACAAAGGCAGACATACTTGATGGATTGAAAGAACTGAAAGTATGTAATAGTTACAAAATCAATGGTGAGGAAACTGCACGAATACCTTTTCAGATGAGCAAGCTTGATATCGAGCCGCAATATAAATCTTTCGAGGGCTGGAACACTGATATCCAGGCTTTCGAAAATTATGGGGCCATGCCTTCACAAATGAAAAATTATATTAATTATTTAAACGAATTTATTAAAGTTCCTGTAAAATATATCAGCAACGGGCCGGGCAGGGAACAACTTGTGGTTACGTAAAATATTTTTTCAAAAAAAAGTAAAAAATATTTGGCTAATTAAAAAAGTCGTGGAATTTTTACAGTATCAATTCTCTTAGCATGGCAACAAAATCTGATAACAACAAAAAGACAGCTGCGGGTAAATCGGCCGCACCGAAGGAATCACCTAAAAAGTCATCTGCCAAATCGAAAGCGGAAGAAGATGATGATCTGGAAGATGATGACTTTGATGATGATGGCGATACTCCTAAAAAATCCGCAGCAAAAGGCAAAGCAACATCCAGGAAAAAAAGCGATGATGACGACGACGATGACGATATAGATGATGTGGAAGACGATTGGGAAAAACCTGAAGAGGATGATAGCTGGGATCCCGACTTTGATGAATTCGATGTTCCGAAATCAAAAGGTAAAAAAACAACGGGTTTAAAGAAAAAAGATGATGATGACCTTGGGTTGGACGATGATTTCAAGGAATTCGGGCTGTTCGACGATATGGACGGCGGCGGTGGAAACTACGATGATGACGACGATTTTTAAATTTTGAAGTGAATACAACTCCGCAATATTTTGAAATAAAGAACGAAAGTATTTTTAAGGAAAAGATGCTGAACTGGGCAAACCGGTTCAGCATCTTTTGTTTTATGGATAACAACGATTATCATTTTGAAAAAGCATCTTTTGAATGTATACTTGCCGTCGGCTCTAAAAGATCCGTGCAACTGACAAGCGGAAATGCTTTTCAACAATTGAGATCTTTTTACGATCAGAAGCCCGGATGGTTATTTGGTCATCTTGGTTATGATCTTAAAAATGAAACCGAAGCGGTAACTTCGTCCACTACTGATCATGTCGGATTCGGTATCGGATTTTTCTTTGAACCGGAAATCGTGTTGCGCTTTGCCGACGGAAAACTACGGGTGATCTGCGGGGAACAGGAAGCAGAAGAAATTTTGCAATCCATCGAAGCAGAGCCGGCAGTTACAAAACAAACTTCTTCATTGCATATCCCGATTAAAAGTGCACTGGATAAACCGTCATACATCCGCATTGTAGAGGCACTGCGAAATCATATTCTTCGCGGTGACTGTTACGAGATCAATTTCTGCCAGCAGTTTTTCGCGGAAGATATTACCATCGATCCGCTGGCGGTTTATCAACAACTAATCAAAGTTTCTCCAACGCCATTTGCGGCGCTGTATAAGCTGAATGACAAGTATTGCCTGTGTGCAAGTCCGGAGCGGTATTTGAAGAAGCAGGGCGACCTGCTGACGTCGCAACCGATGAAAGGAACCATCAAACGAAATCCGGACAAAACAGTGGACGAGATCAACAAGGCAGCGCTTCAACACAGCAGCAAGGACCAGAGTGAAAATGTGATGGTGGTGGATCTGGTGCGAAATGACCTGAGCCGTATTGCGGAAGAAGGCTCTGTGAATGTGAAGGAACTTTTTGGTGTATATAGTTTCCCTAATGTGCACCAGATGATCAGCACGGTTGAAGGGACAATCAAAAAAGAGCTGCATTGGACCGATGCCATAAAAGCCACTTTTCCGATGGGATCCATGACCGGCGCGCCAAAGAAACGTGTGCTTGAACTGATCGATCAATATGAGCCGGTGCATCGTGGGTTGTTTTCGGGATCGATCGGTTACGTAACACCTGAAAGCGATTTCGATTTCAATGTAGTGATCAGAAGTATTTTCTATAATGAGAGTAAAAAATACCTTTCTTTTTTCGCCGGAGGCGGAATTACTTTTTACAGTAATTCAGAAGACGAGTATGAAGAAAGTTTGTTGAAAACAATGGCCATCAAAAGTGTGCTGAAATGATCATCCTTTTTTCTTTGGTTTGTTATAACGCGAAGGATAAACCGTTTTATTGTTCGGTACGTTGTCGTCTACCAATAACATCTGAACGCATTCATTCAGGATCTGGTAACGCATGGCCAGGAACAACTGCATTTTATCGGCAGGAAGTGTAAGATCGAATTGCCCGCTTGCACCGATCATCTGGTCGAACTGCGGATTATATTTATTGAACTGGGCAATTTCCATTGAAAGGTTTTTGGCAATTACCATTGAATTGTATTTCCCGGAAATAGTCTGAACGGCAGCAGTCGCTTTTTCTGCATCGCTCAACATAGGCTTATTGTCGTAAGGATTTCCCGTAGTGCCGGAAACAGTGCCGGGATTTACGTATTCAATATTGCTTACATCCCCGGATTGCGAAGTGGTAGTAATTCCACCCGTTCCCTCCATGATATAATGCGTGGCAATGAATTTCTTAACATGGTTGCGGCTCTCTTCCGGTAGATAATATTGCAATGCCCAGAAGTCTTTACTGCCGCTACGTTTCATGGCACTGAATACGCGCCCGGGGCCGCCGTTATATGCTGCAATCACTAACAGCCAATCGCGGTTCATCTGTTTGTACAGTGTCAGCAAATATCTTGCTGCCGCATGTGTGCTTTTATAATAATCGCGTCGTTCGTCCATCGAACCATTTACTATAAGTCCATAGTTTCGTGCAGTGTAAGGCATAAACTGCCAGGGGCCGCCTGCGCCCACCCAACTTGTAGCACCGGTGCTCAATCCGCTTTCGATCACCGCCAGGTATTTTAATTCTTTTGGCAGTCCGTATTGCGCAAAAATGTTATCGATCAGGTTGAAATAAGGCATTCCCCAATCTTTCATCTTGAGCAAGCTTTTAGAATGCACTTTCAGATAGTCCTGCATATAGCTTTCGGCATGTGGATTTACCTGCGAGGAATACGGAAGAGTGCTGTTGTAAGAATACCTCGAAAAAAGATTCTTGAAACCATACCTGGTAAGCTGACTGAAATATTGAACCTTGTCTTTTTGCGGCACTTTCCTGGTTTCAACGATCTCGTCAATGATGGCATCTTCCGAAGTAGTGTCGATTACTACTCTTATAGGTGGCGGAACGACCAGCTTTGTTTTTTGCGCTGTGGCGACAAAATAAAAACAGGTAAATAATATTGTCAGAAGTTTATTCATTTGTTTCGTAGCGCTGGCTTGTATTGCTGCATCAACATATCAGCAATATTCAGCAAATGTACTTCATCCTGCTTATTAGTCATAATCTGTAACCCGAACGGCATGTTATTGCTATGTGAAAACAACGGTACGGAAATGCCGGGGATGCCCGTTAAATTGGCAAAAACGGTGAATATATCGGCAAGATACATCTCGATCGGGTCCTGGTGGGCGGCTCCAAATTCAGGTGCGGTAGCCGGCACGGTGGGCATAAGGATGGCGTCAAAATTTTTGAATATCCCGGTCACTTGGTCAGATAGTAAGCGTCTGATTTTCTGTGCTTTACTATAATATGCATCGTAATAGCCGGTACTTAATACGAATGTTCCCAACATGATACGGCGCTTTACTTCCATGCCAAAACCTTCCGAGCGGTTGTTTTTATAAAACTGTTCAAGATCTTCGGTAGCCTTATCGCTCCGGTGACCAAAGCGAATGCCGTCATAACGGCTCAGATTGCTGCTTGCCTCGGCAGTGGTAAGAACATAATAAGCCGGCACGATGTAATCGAGCAGATTAAAATCTATATATTCAACAATGTGTCCCTGACCGGCGAGTTTAGTAGCTGATTCATTGATCCGGTCGCGGATCTCTTCATCCAGTGAAGGGTGTTCTATTACTTGCTTAAAAACACAAAACCTTATTTTTTTGCCTGCTGCAGGATGGAAAGAAGTAAATGGCTCAGCCGGCCCATCTTTTTGCATGGTGCTGTCCATTTTGTCGGGCGCACTCATTATTTCCAATAAAAGCGCTACATCGGTCACATTTTTTCCAAAAATGCCGATCTGGTCAAATGATGAAGCATAAGCGAGTAAACCGTAACGGGAAATGCGTCCATAGCCTGGTTTCAGGCCAACGATCCCACAGAAATCTGCGGGCTGGCGTACAGAGCCGCCGGTATCGCTACCAATACTTACCATGCAAAGGTCTGCTTGAACGGCTACTGCACTGCCGCCGCTGGAGCCGCCGGGAACTTTCGTTTCGTCCAGCGCATTCAAAACCTTTCCATAAGCAGAATTTTCATTCGTGCTGCCCATGGCAAATTCGTCGCAATTGCAATTGCCGATCACGATGGCGCCTTCGTCCAGTAAATATTGAAGCGCGGTAGCGGTATATAAAGAAGAAAAGCCGTTTAATATTTTCGATGCGGCCGTTATTTTGTGATCTTTGTAGCAGATCACATCTTTGATGGCGATCACTACGCCGTGTAGTTTTTTGAGTTCCTTTCCGGCGCGTAATTGTTCGTCCAGCAACGCTGCTTTTTCCACGGCTTCTGCTTCAAATACTTCTATAAAAGCATTCAAATGAACCTTTCCTTTTATGTTATTGAGGTAGTATTGAACCGCTTCAGCAACAGAAGTGTTGCCGTCTTTTAATTGCTGGTGATAATTAGCGATGGTGGAAAAAGAAAACATGCGGCAAATTAACAATTAACAGTTAAGAATTAAGAATTAATTGGATCAGAATGGCGGCTATTCTTAATTCTCAGTTATATAAAAAGGCCGAAGTATTCAACGCTGTTCAAGATATAATGATCTTGCCCGGGATGAATATTTCGGCTGAATCTTTTGTTGCGACCTATTAACGTGTCACGTTCTCAGTTGGTGTGGTTGTGGGGGCAGACGGTCTGTTGTCCTTTTCCCTCATACCTTCCTCTATCTCATTTTTTACGTTGCCTTTGGCGTCATTGAACTCACGCATACCACGGCCGATACCTCTCATCAATTCAGGAATTTTTTTACCTCCGAACAAGAGTAATACCACCAGTACGATCAGGATCCACTCGCTGCCACCAGGCATTGAGAGCAGGAAGATTGAATTTAGTGTCATAATTTAAAATTGAAGTGTAAAGGTAACAGTTTTTAAGATACACTTGTGGATGAGAATTGCAATAAGTTTGTTTAACGCAGCATTAACGAAATGAGCTTAGAGATTAGGACATAAAGGCTCCATCTTCTAATCTCTAAACGCCAAACTGTTAACGAACATATCTTCCGCATTTAGCCTTGCCATTGGCTGCATCGTATGGCGAAATGCCGCGTGCGCAGGAACTGAAAATAAATGCGATGGAAATCAGGAGTACTGCAAACAGGAAAATACTTCGGTTCATGATCGGACGATTTAGGTTAAGCGGTAAACAAAATAAGTAGTCGTCTAATCAGAAGTATTACGAATAGGTGCGATGTAAAAATAATAAAATGATCAGCAAATGCAAATAAAACGGCATAAAAAAGGTGAATAACGGAAAGTTATTCACCTTTAAATATAATTTCCTTAACGGATTATGCTTTGTCTTTCTTGGTTTTTGTACCAACAGCAATACGTTTTTCCTTGATACGCGCGCTTTTACCGCTTCTTTCACGAAGGAAGTACAATTTAGCACGACGAACACGGCCCACTTTATTAAGCACGATACTTTCAATGTTTGGCGAAAAGATGGGGAACAAACGTTCAACACCAACACCATCGCTCATTTTACGAACTGTAAAGGAAGCAGTAGCACCAGTACCCTGACGTTTGATCACATCGCCTTTAAAGCTCTGGATACGTTCTTTGGTACCTTCTACGATCTTATAATTTACGGTAACGTTGTCACCTGCTTTGAATGTCGGAAGCGTTGGAACTGTTGTCAACTGCTCATGAACAAAATCGATTGCGTTCATATCTATTTTTTTTAACGGACGGCAAAGGTAGGGAATTAATTAATAATTAAGAATTAATAATTAAGAATTTTTTCAGTGGCTGCGACCTTTGACGCCTTATATTTTTTTAAATTTTGAAAACCAACGTTTTACCGAAAGTATCCTATTCACACAGGCAATTCCGGGTTTAATAATTATTAGATATTCACTATTAATTATTAATTGTAACTAACGCGCGATGTTAATAGCACGCTTTTCCCTGATTACAGTTACCTTGATCTGCCCAGGGAACGTCATTTCAGTCTGGATCTTCTGTGCGATCTCGAAACTCAGCTTATCGCTATCGGCATCCGTTACTTTTTCTGCTTCCACTATTACGCGAAGTTCGCGTCCTGCCTGGATGGCATATGCTTTTTCCACCCCATTATAAGCTAATGCCATGTTTTCCAGGTCCTTAATACGCTGGATATATTGCTGCATGATCTCTCTTCTCGCACCTGGTCTTGCTCCACTGATGGCATCGCATGCCTGAATAATAGGCGAGATCACGTATTGCATTTCCATTTCATCATGGTGAGCGCCGATAGCATTTACCACAGCCGGATTTTCGCCATATTTTTCCGCCAGCTTTGCACCCAGTAAAGCATGGCTCAATTCGGTTTCTTCGTCCGGCACTTTGCCGATATCATGTAATAAACCGGCACGTTTTGCCAGTTTCGGATTCATTCCCAATTCCGCAGCCATAATTCCGCAAAGATTGGCTGTTTCGCGGCTGTGCATCAACAGGTTCTGGCCATAAGAAGAACGGAAGCGCATTCTGCCCACCATTCTCACCAGTTCCTTGTGGAGGCCGTGAACACCCAATTCTATGACGGTACGTTCACCAATTTCCATTACCTGGTCGTCGAGCTGACGCTTTGTTTTTTCCACCACTTCTTCAATACGCGCCGGATGGATACGGCCATCGGAAACGAGGCGCTGCAGTGACAAGCGTGCTACTTCCCTGCGCAACGGGTCAAAAGAGGAAAGTACGATCGCTTCCGGCGTATCATCTACGATCAGATCCACGCCCGTAGCGGCTTCTATCGCACGGATGTTACGACCTTCACGCCCGATAATAGAACCTTTGATCTCATCACTTTCGAGGTTGAAAACAGTGATGGAGTTTTCAATAGCCGTTTCTGCAGCCGTTCTTTGTATAGTTTGAATAACAATCTTACGCGCTTCTTTGGACGCTTTTTGTTTCGCTTCCTCGATAATTTCCTGCTGCAAAACCAGCGCTTTTGAATGCGCTTCCTGTTTAAGGCTTTCGATCAATTGTGTTTTAGCATCTTCGGCAGACAAACCAGCCACTTTTTCCAGTCTACGGATATGCTCTTCCTGGTGTTTTTCCAGTTCGGTACGCTTGATGCTTACTACTTCTATTTGTTTATTAAGGTTTTCCTTAATGGCATCATTTTCCTTCAGTTGTTTTTCAAGACTGCCTTCCTTTGAATTAAGGCTTTGTTCTTTTTGTTTGATACGGTTTTCGCCTTCCACCACTTTTTGCGTCCGCTGTAATACTTCACGCTCGTGATCTGCCTTCAACTGTACAAAACGTTCTTTCGCTTCTAATTCCCTTTCCTTTTTGTAAGTATCTGCCTTTAACTGGCTTTCTGCGATTATTTTTTGTGCCTGTAATTCGGCTTCCTGAATTTGTTTTTGGGTATTTTTGGCAAAAACAATCTTACCCAGAATGAGGCCCACAACAAGGGCAACTACACCGATGATGATGTAAATTATAGAGTCCATTGATTATTAAGGTTTTAATCTGATTCACAATATTGTATAAAATGCCCGCCTCGTGTTTACAAGAGAAGGTGGTTAAGGGGCGAAGATAAGAATTTAGGCGATAAATCAAGTAAGGTTTAGGCGTTTAGAAGTTTAGGAGTTTAGTCTCGAGTAAAATTGCACAAAAAATCATATAAAAATCGTCGGCCTTATGCCGCTATTCATGCGATGCCAAAAGTGATTCGTACACTAAACCTCTAAACCCTAAACAACCGCATTCAGCTGTGCTTCCAATTTCTGCAACCCATCCAGCATTTCCTTCTGTTCCACGGAGTTGTTCTTTTCAGTGGCGGCCTGGGTAGCATACCATATAATGACCATTGCTATATAGTCCTGCATATCCTTTCCGGCGAACTGCGTTTTGAACTCAATGATCTTGTCGTTGATGATCTTTACGGTCTTGCGGATCACTTCCTCATCTTTCGGCAGCGCCTTGACGCGATAAGTACGGTCGGCAATTACAATATTTACGGCAATCAGTTCTTCCATGTGGATTATTGACTTAATAAGGAAATGCTTTTATCAATGTTTTTGATATACTGCGTGAGTTTTTGTTCCAACTCCTTCTTTTCAGAAGGCCCGAGGCTTTGCAACGATGCTTTCAGAATAAGATTCTGCTGCTGCAGATCGGCCAGCTGCACAGCATTTTTTTTATTTTCTTCCTGCAAAGCGGTCAATTGTTCTTTAGCTTTCTCGTTTTCTTTTAACAATGCATCATATTGCTTCAGCAATTGCTGGAGCTTTGTATTGATGCGGGCGATATGTTGGTTTACTTCTGACATATTTATTTCCCGCAGACGACGCGGATTTAGAAGGTAAAAATATCCGGACTATAGCAATAATAAAAATCATCGGCGAGATTTGTGCAATCGGCGGGTATCATTTACGTATTTCTGCCGCAATGTTTTTTTCAAAAGATCCGATCAGCTTGCTCATAAATCCATCGATTTCTTTATCGGTCAGCGTTTTCGTTTCATCTAAAAATGTGAAACTTACCGCCATAGATTTTTTGCTTGCGCCCAATTTTTCACTTTCAAAGATATCAAATAGTTTCACCGATTTAAGATAGCTGATCTTCGTTTCTGCAACGGCTTGTTCTACCTGCGCAAAACTTATTTTCTTATCAACGATCAATGCAAGATCGCGATCAACTGCAGGGAATCGGGATACTTCCCTGTACTCAATCTTGTTTTTTGTTTGTTGCAAAAGTTCGTCCCAATAAAGATCCGCATAAAATACCGGTTGCCTGATGTCGAATTTCGACAACGTTTTTGAATGAATATTTCCTGCGATCCCAACAACTTTATTTTTTATTTTGATGCTTACACCACCTTCCAGCAAGTCATTGCCGGTTGTTTCAAATTTTACTTTTTCCAGTCCGAGCGATGCGAAGATTCTCTCACATACCGCCTTTATGTAGTAAAAGCTTGCTTTCGATGCCTTTTGCTGCCAACCAGTTTCAATCGTATTTCCGCTTGCATATATCGCGAGATGTTTTACTTCTTCGTATAGCCCAACACCAGTGGTGCCGTAGGTTTTGCCCAACTCAAATAATTGCAGGTTGGTATTCTTCCTGTTGATATTGTAAGCGATCACTTCCAATCCGGTTTCAAGCATTGACGGGCGCATCACATCAAGGTCAACGCTAAGATTGTTGATCATCTTCACCGTGGTTGCCAATGTCGCTTCATCATAATATTTGCTCGCAGTAATGCTGTTTGTAAATATTTCATAAAAGCCAAGCCCGGTAAGGTAAGTGGCGATTTTTTCTTTAATTGCGATATTGGTTGCGCCATTGTTTACCGAAGGTGAAATAGTGATAGCCGTAGGAATATCGATGTTGTCCAGCCCGTCGATGCGCATAATTTCTTCCACGATATCCGCAGGAATTTCAATATCGGGCTTGCTCAGCGGCACATTTACCCAAAGTTCGTCGATATTATCTTTCGCTATCACAAATCCCAGGGCGGTTAAAATATTTTTTACTGTATCACCGTGGTAATTCTTGCCGCTTAATTTTTTCAGGTAATGATATTTCAGCCCTACCGATTTTTGTTCTGCCGGAACAGGATAGATGTCGATAACATTGCTGGAAAATTCGCCGCCGCAGATCTCTTTAATGAGCGCCGCCGTGCGTTTCAACACGTTTACAGTATTGCCGATGTCAACGCCTTTTTCAAAACGTGTAGCGGCATCGGTGCGCAAACCGAGGCGCAGCGAGGTTTTGCGGATACTTTGCGGCGCAAACCAGGCGCTTTCGAGAAATATATTTTTTGTGGATGAAGTGACACCGCTATCAAGCCCGCCATATACGCCCGCAATGCACATCGGCGCTTCCGCATTACAGATAATGAGATCTTCCGGGGACAGTTTTCTTTCTTTTTCGTCCAGCGTTTTAAAAATGGTTCCTTCGGCAACATTTTTTACTATTATTTTTTTACCGGCTATCTTATCAGCATCAAATGCATGCAACGGCTGGCCGGTTTCGTGCAAAATAAAATTGGTGATGTCCACAATGTTATTGATCGGCTTCACGCCGATCGCCTTGAGTTTTTGCTGTAGCCATTCCGGACTTTCGGCCACGTTTATATTGCTGATGCTGATACCAGAATAACGTTTACACGCTTGTTCATTTTCAATTACCACATCAATCGCCTGGTCGTTGCTATCAGCTTTGATATTGTTTTTGAAGGGCGATTTTACCAGCGTTTCTTTTTTATCGTGATGCGTAAGATAAGCACATACATCGCGCGCAACCCCAAGATGACTCATCGCATCCATACGGTTAGGCGTGAGTCCGATCTCGTAAATATGATCTTCATAGGCTGTAAATAAGTCGGAAACATTTTTGCCAACCGGAGTTTCTTCCGGCAATACCATGATTCCTTCATGGCTGCTGCCAAGGCCGATTTCGTCTTCCGCGCAGATCATGCCCTGACTTTCCACGCCACGGATCTTCGCTTTTTTTATCGTAAAAGATTCGCCGTTGGTTGGATGAATAGTGGTGTTGACAGTCGCAACGATCACTTTTTGTCCGGTCGCAACATTGGCAGCGCCGCAAACGATCTGCAGCGGTTCGGCTGCGCCGACGTTTACTGTCGTTATTTTAAATTTATCGGCATCGGGATGTTTTTCGCAGGTAAGTACTTCGCCTGTAACAAGCCCTTGCAGCCCGCCTTTGATAGATTCGTATTTGTGAAGGCTCTCTACTTCGAGCCCGATGGCCGTTAATATCCTGCTGAGTTTTTCGGTATCGATCTTCACGGGAAGATATTCGCTCAGCCAATTGTAAGAAATGATCATGTAGGATTGTAATTTTTCGCTGCAAATATAGCCTTTTGTTGATGGATAAATTTGTAACGAACAATGGATAATTACCTTAAAGAGGGTCGGGGCCGGGTTCCGCGCACTTCTATGGGTTTAAAAAATTATCAATTATCCGTTATAAAATTATCCATTGATATCGATTATAAAATTGCGGTCACTTTTCCAAGTGAATAAAAATCGTCATGAGTGTACAAAAAGAATATTATCGCCGGTAAATGTGTTAATAAAAAAGAATAAAGCCAGAATATGTGCGAAAGAGTATGTGAGCAATTCTGTTAATAAGCTGTGAATAAACTACTTTTGCCTGTGGATTTACAGGGGAAAATCTGTAAATTAAAGTTGATAACATCAATGTTAATTTAACATTATCAAATTTGCTGTTACCTTAGCCGCCCTAATAAAAATCACGGCAGTTAAATCCTTTTCAGGATTTTTCGGTGCGAAATAATCGGGAAATTTTTTAAGGGCAGAACGCCCTGCCGGAAGTATTTTTTACAAGTTTTAAAATGGAAATTGAATGGAGCTCACAAATTTTAATAAAGACAGGAAAGGAATCCGGAAGCCAAAATTAGACCTTGGAAGCATGGTTTTCGGAAAAATTCCGCCGCAGGCTAAGGAGTTGGAAGAAGCGATCCTCGGTGCGATCATGCTCGAGAAAAGTGCCTTCGATACAGTAATTGAGATTCTGAAACCGGAATGTTTTAATGTAGATGCCCACCAGCGTATTTACAAGGCGATGCAAAGCCTGGCAGTTAAAAGTTTGCCGATCGATCTGCTCACCGTTGTAGAAGAACTGAAAGTGCGCGAAGAACTGGAACTTGTGGGCGGTCCGTATTACGTTACAAAATTAACTAACTCGGTAGTTTCTTCTGCCAATATCGACGCGCACTCGCGCATCGTTTTACAAAAATTCATCCAGCGTGAACTGATCCGCATCAGTGGCGAAATAATCGGCGACGCTTATGAAGACAGCACGGATGTGTTTGATATGCTCGACGATGCCGAAAGCAAATTGTTCGAGATCACCAATAGTCATCTTCGAAAGAATTTTGATGACATCGACACCGTTCTCGTTAAAACGATCCAGCGTATCGAAGATATGCGCAACCGCGACGACGATATTACCGGCGTGCCTACCGGATTTCCTACTTTGGACAAGATAACTTATGGCTGGCAGCCAACGGATCTCATCATTTTGGCAGCCAGGCCTTCAGTGGGTAAAACAGCATTTGCGCTCAACCTTGCGCGTACTGCGGCTTTGAACACCAAAAAGCCTACGGCGGTTGCGTTTTTTAGCCTGGAAATGAGCAGCAGCCAACTGGTGCAACGTATCCTGAGTGCGGAAAGCGAAATCCATCTTGAAAAGATCTCCCGTGGTAAACTGGAAGAACACGAGATGAAACAATTGTATAAAAAAGGAATCGACCGCCTAACAAAGGCGCCGATCTTCATCGATGATTCTGCCGCATTGAACATTTTTGAGTTGAGGGCAAAGTGCCGCCGTTTGAAGAACAAGCACAATGTTGGTATCATTATCATTGATTACCTGCAACTGATGAGCGGCAGCGCCGATCGCAACAGCAACCGCGAGCAGGAGATCAGCAAGATATCGCGAGACCTGAAAGGTCTTGCGAAAGAATTGCAGGTGCCAATCATCGCGCTTTCACAGTTGAGTCGTGAAGTGGAAAAAAGAAAAGAAGGAAACAAGATGCCGCAGTTGAGTGATCTTCGCGAATCCGGTGCGATTGAGCAGGATGCCGATATGGTAATGTTCCTGTATCGCCCGGAATATTATGATATCACTGCCAATGAATTTGGTGAAAACAATAAAGGGGAAACGCATGTAAAAATTGCGAAGCACAGGAACGGTAGTCTTGAAACCGTGAAACTGCGTGCCTTGCTGCACATACAGAAATTTGTGGAAGATGAGGCCGGCAGCGACTTCAATCCTGGTGGCGCGATGGGCGGCGGAAACTGGAAACCGGTGCAGGGCGGTGGAGACGAAGGCGGCGGAAGCTTATATATTCAGAAAGGAAGCAAGATGAACAATGGCGAATTTGACGATGATGCACCTTTTTAATGGATAATTTAATAACTAATAATGGAGATACTTTAAAACTGTCTCCATTTTTCATTTATTAATCTTTTAAACTGACGACCTTTAAAAAATTATCAAGTATCCATTATAAAATTATCCATTAAAGAAATGCCGCTTCCTTTCTTTTACATAGAACAAACTGACTCGTCGGGCATTATTCAGTTAAATGAAGACACATCTAAGCACGTGGTGCAGGTATTGCGGATGAAGAACGATGAACAACTGCAATTGACGGACGGAAAAGGAAATCTATTTTCCTGTATGATCATAGACGATCATCGCAAGAAATGTGTGGTAAAAGTAACGGATGTTGCTCATACACCACGGCCTGCAAAGCAAATTTCTCTTGGAATTTCTCTTGTTAAAAATAATACCCGGTTCGAATGGTTCCTTGAAAAAGCAACGGAGATCGGTGTTTCAGCAGTTGTGCCGTTGTTGTGTTTCAGGACCGAAAAACAACATTTTCGCTTTGACCGGATGCATTCGATCCTGGTGAGCGCCATGCTGCAGAGCCAGCAAACATGGTTACCCGAACTGTGGGAACCGCAAAAATTTAGTTCGTTTGTGGATGGAAATCAGTCTCAACAAAAATTAATTGCTCATTGTGAAAATGAAGCTACAAAGGTGGAACTGATCACACAGTTATCTCCGGAAAAAACCGAAAGGCTCTTGCTGGTCGGGCCGGAAGGCGATTTTACAGCGAAAGAAATTTCTCTGGCACTGCAAAACAATTTCATCGCCGTAAGTCTTGGTGCAACGCGGTTGCGCACAGAAACCGCCGGTGTGGTGGCCGCTACCTTACTGGCAATTATTTAAGAAAAATACCTATTTTTAAAAGATGAAAAAGATGTTAGTTGCGGCAGCTGTAATCGTTTTATTCGCGACCTGTAAACAAGACGAGCTCACTAACCAGGATCCGCCGGTGATAACACCGGTTGCACCGGCTTTCAGAATTCTTGATAGTACCCAGATGACCAACGATCTGAGGTCCTTATCCAGTGACGCTTTCGGAGGCCGTAAGGCCGGTACGCCGCAAGTGACTTTGTCATATGATCTGATACAAAACAGGCTGCATTCTGCGGGCGTAGATAGTTTTGCAACCGGCTTCGTACAGGAGTTTACCTATAACTCTGTTGCGCGCAAAAATTTTCTCGGCCTGGTTAAAGGTTCTGTTCACCCTGACCAGTATATCGTAGTGTCTGCACATTTTGATCATCTCGGAACAGATGGAACCGGCGCAATATATCATGGGGCGGATGACAATGCAAGCGGCGTAGCTGCAACATTGGCGATCGCAAAATATTTTCAACAGCATAAGCCCTCGTATTCTATCATTTTTGCTTTGTGGGATGCAGAAGAAGTTGGCCTGCGCGGCTCCAATTATTTTGTAAATAATCTTCCTTCCGGAATTACGCTTTCAAAAATTAAATTCAATCTCAATGCGGATATGTTGGCGCGAAGCGATAACAACAGCATCTGGGCCTGCGGGCTTTCACATTACCCGGCGTACAGCTACCTGGTAGACAGCATCAAAACAAAAGCAACGGTGACAGCACTTAAAAGTGGTTACGATAAATCAACAGATGTTCAGGACTGGACGTACCTTAGCGACCAGGGAAGTTTTTACAGTAAGGGAATTGCATTTCTTTATTTAGGAGTAGAAGACCATCCTGATTATCACAAACCGACGGATACATTTGACAAGATCGATCTCAACAGGTTCACAGAGAACGCGAATATTTTTGCGCAGATGGCGGTTCTGTTAGATCGTAAATTGTAGTTAGCGTTTCAGAGATGAGCAGTTAATTAAAGTAAATCACCCCTAACCTCTAAACAATTAATGTGCAGTATCGCTGTAGTCATCCTGCTCTTTATTTTTTGAGAGCGTTGGTTCATTCAATTGAACAACCCTTCTCTTCTTGGCTCTGTTGAGCATTGTCATATTAAGTAATTCAACGATGAAGGAAAATGCCATTCCGAAATAGATATAATTTTTCAGACCAAGTTCATGTGCTTTTTCCGGCGCCCAGCCTTCCATCAAAAGACTTAACCCGATCATCACAAGGAAAGAAAGTGCAAGCATTTTAAGCGTTGGATGTTTGTGTATGAACGCGGAAATTTTCGGACTAAACAAAAACATGATCGTCATGGCGATGATAACGGCTGCGATCATGATTTCCACGTGCTTTGCGGTACCGCCCGCAGTGATGATGCTGTCGAATGAAAAGACAGCGTCTATTATAACGATCTGTGTGAGTGCTTTGCCGAGTGTAAGTTTATTGGCTTTTAATTCTTCTTCCGAATGATCTTCACCTTCCAGTTTGCCATGAATTTCTTTTACGGATTTGTAAATGAGAAACAAGCCTCCGCCAAGCATAACGAGGCTCGCAAGGTCAAATCCTTTGCCGAACCATCTTTCAGGAATGATGTAGTTCCCTTTTTGCGAAAGCAACCATCCAAGGCCCAGTAATAAAAGACTGCGAACGATAATGCCGGAGATCATCCAGAACCTGCGTGCTGCTTTTTGTTCTTTTTGGGTTGGAAGCCTGTTCATGATAATGCTTACGAAAATTACATTATCGATTCCAAGTACTATTTCCAGAACAACGAGTACAAAAAAGCTGATAATGCTTTCTGAAGTGAATAATTCTGCCATAAGTACAAAAATAAGAAATAAGGAATAGGAAATAAGGAATGAGAAAGAAGGAATGCGAAATGAGTGCCCGAAAGTGCGGGGTTCTATATTTTATCGGTTCTTTTTTTGGGTGATATTCTTCACAATGGAAGGCCCTTCATAAATGAAGCCTGTCCAAACCTGCACCAATGCGGCTCCCGCAGCAAATTTTTGGTCTGCATCTGCTGCTGTGAATATGCCGCCACTTGCAATAACGGGAACCTTACCACCGGTTTGCTGATGTATGTATTGTACGATCTCGGTACTCCTGGTTTTGAGCGGTTGGCCGCTTAATCCACCGGCGCCGATTTTTTCGCATTGTAGTTTTGACGAATTAGTCAACAGGCTTCGGTCGATGGTGGTATTGGCCGCCACGAGTCCGTCTAGTTTTATTTCCAGCGCCAGGTCGATTACATCGTCGATCTGCTCCTTTGTAAGATCCGGCGCGATCTTTAGTAATATCGGTTTGGGTGAATTATCTAAAGTTGGATTGATAGATTGCAGTGTTGTGAGAATTTTGCGCAACGCGTCTTTTTCCTGCAATTCCCGGAGACCGGGAGTATTTGGACTGCTTACATTTACCACGAAATAATCTACATAGGGATGAAGTTTGCGGAAGCAGATCTCATAGTCTTTCCAGGCATCTTCATTTGGCGTGATCTTGTTTTTGCCGATATTACCGCCGATGATCATTCCAATAGAAGGTGAAAGGTTAAGAGTGGGGTGGCTGTTTTCATCTTTGTTAACGATCAGCAACCTGTTATTCTTTACCAATAATTTCTTCAACCTTTCCACAACAGCATCTACGCCTTCATTATTAAATCCCATCCTATTGATCAATGCCTTGTCTTTCGGCAAACGGAACAGCCTTGGTTTTTCATTGCCCTCTTGTGGAAGTGGCGTAACCGTTCCTATTTCTACGAAACCAAAACCGAGTGCCTGCAATTCGTTGATATATTTAGCATTTTTATCAAAGCCTGCTCCCAAACCCACGCGGTTCCTGAATTTTAACCCAAATACCTCGTGAGGTACGTTTTCAGGCGTGTACATTTTTACGATGATCTTCCTGATGAAATCAATGCTGCAGAGGCTTTTCAGGATATTCATTGAAAGGTAATGGACTTTCTCAGGGTCGAAAAGGAAGAGGATGGAACGAAGCAGATTATACATAATGCTGCAAAAGTAAACTATGATTGGCTTGGTTGGAAGTAAATTTGGGTTGACATCCTTGGGTTGACATCCCCAAGGGATGTCAACCCAAATCGCATCTTTTGTTTTTTTCTTCCAAAAGAAACGATAACTTTGATATATGGTTGCATAAACAACCAATTTTATATCTAAAAATAAATTGTTATGCAGGAAGCATATATAGTAGCCGGATTTCGCACGGCGGTAGCAAAAAGTAAAAAAGGTGGGTTCCGTTTTACAAGACCTGATGACCTGGCCATAGATGTTATCAAAGGCCTGGTGGCAACAGTTCCGCAATTGGATCCCGGACGTGTAGACGACGTGATCGTGGGCAACGCCGTTCCGGAAGCAGAACAGGGCTTGCAATTTGGCCGTATCATCGCCGCAAAAGCGCTTAGTATAAAAGTATCGGGCATCACCGTAAATCGTTATTGCGGCAGCGGACTCGAAACGATCGCCATGGCCACATCCCGTATCCGTTGCGGCATGGCAGAATGTATCATCGCCGGCGGAACAGAAAGTATGAGCCTCGTTCCCACTGCAGGCTGGAAAACCGTTCCATCTTACGCAATTGCCGTAAACGAACCTGATTATTACCTGAGCATGGGATTAACTGCAGAAGCAGTTGCCTCAGAATACAACGTGAGCCGCGAAGATCAGGACGTATTTAGTTACAATAGCCACTTAAAAGCTGCAAAAGCAATCAATGAAGGATACTTCAAAAGTGGAATTTTACCTATCAATGTGGAACAGGTTTACCTCGATGCCAATGGTAAAAAGCAAAAAAAGAATTATGTAGTTGAAACCGATGAAGGCGTACGTACAGATACAACGCCGGAAGGATTGGCAAAATTAAAACCCGCATTTGCCGCAGGAGGCGTAGTTACTGCAGGTAATTCTTCGCAAACCAGCGATGGCGCAGCTTTTGTCATTGTGATGAGTGAACGAATGGTTAATGAACTTGGGTTAAAACCGATCGCCCGATTGGTGAATTGTGCAAGTGCCGGTGTAGAACCACGTTTGATGGGAATCGGCCCGGTTGAAGCCGTTCCAAAAGTTTTAAAACAGGCCGGGATGAATCTCGGCGATATCGATCTGATAGAATTGAACGAAGCATTTGCATCGCAATCATTGGCAGTGATCCGCACGTTGGGACTAAACAATGATATTGTAAACATCAATGGTGGAGCCATTGCGCTTGGTCATCCTTTAGGTTGCACGGGCGCGAAGCTTACGATCCAGATCATAAACGATATGAAACGACTGAATAAAAAATACGGAATGGTAACTGCCTGTATCGGTGGCGGACAAGGTATCGCGGGAATAATTGAAAATATTGATTGATCCCGGTTCGCGGAATGTATGCATGCAGATTTCGCCGGTGACGCATAAAAGAAAATCATAATAGTGCTTATTTATTGCCTTACAAAGTGAATATTATTTACGCGTCTGCAGCAACCAAAATACAGCGAAGGGGATTCGAATCTGCGTAATCATTCAATCAATCTCCGCGAAGCTGGAAAAAATCAGTGATTTAAACTTTGCTTTTATTCAAACTCTTTCGGTTTTGTTTTGTCATAATCCGGATCGTAGCTGATGAAGAACCGCATATAGATTACCCGGCTTAATCGCATGATCCACGGTTGTAAAGCTACCAGCACAATTGCATTCAAACCGAGCCACCAAAAGATGCGATTATCGCTTGTTGAAATGCCCACTAATACCCACCACGCTACAAATGTGCTTACAGAAATGGCCACCGCCAATGCATAACTTACATATCCCGTTCCGTACCAGAAGCCCGGCTCTATATCATATATTTGCCCGCATTCCGGGCAATGTTCCGGCATATCGAAAATGTATTTCAACGATAATTTTTTGTAGGGATTGGCATAAGTGAACATCTCGCCACGCCTGCATCGCGGACACTTCATTGTGAGCATGCTCCATAGTGAGTTAGGGGTTGTCTTTTTTTCTTTTTCCATTCTATAATTTATTGTTTTTGTACCTGATCTTGAAATATATCATCGCCAATACCATCGACAAAACAATCGCGTTGGTGATCCAAAGTGGCCGGTTGTTGATGGAAATACCGTATGTTAACCAGAGCGTCACGTTGGCTGTGAGCAATAATAAAGTCGGCATTGACAGATCATGTGCCGACTTCGTTTTCCATATTTTTATTACCTGCGGTAAAAAAGATACCGAAGAAAAAATGCCGCCGATGTAACCGATGATGTCCGGATTCATATTTTAATGTAGGTTTTTACCAGGCAGAAAAGAAAAGGTTACTCTCTTTAAAAGAATTATCAGGATAATCGAAAGACGAGAACAACCATTTACTTTTTATCTCCCCGCTCAAAATTTATTTTTTTCTTTCGCCGATTTGCTGCCGCCACATAGCGTAATACAATCCTTTCTTCTGAAGTAATTCTTCATGCGTTCCTGTTTCTTCTACTTCGCCTTTTTCTAAAACATAGATCCTGTCGGCGTGCATGATGGTACTCAATCTGTGTGCGATCAGTATCGTAATCTGGTCCTTGAGTTCGGAAACTTCGCGGATCGTATTGGTGATCTCTTCTTCCGTAATAGAATCGAGGGCCGATGTAGCTTCATCAAATATCAGCAAATGTGGTTTGCGAAGCAATGCCCGCGCGATAGAAATACGTTGTTTTTCACCGCCGGATAATTTCAGGCCACCTTCCCCGATCATAGTGTCGATACCATTTTCGGCTCTTTGAAGCAGATAATTACAGGATGCTTTTTGCAACGCTTCCATCAGGTCTGTTTCTGTTGCTGCCGGATTAACGAACATCAGGTTTTCGCGGATGGTGCCGCTGAACAGGTTTGTATCCTGCGTCACAAAGCCGATCTGTTTACGAAGGTCGTCAAAATGTATTTCGGTTTCATCCAGATTATTGTATAATATTTTTCCTTCCAGCGGCCGATAGAGCCCTACCAGCAGTTTCATCAGGGTCGATTTGCCACTACCGCTGGGGCCTACAAACGCGATCGTTTCGCCGGTCGTAACATCGAAGCTGATATCGTCAATCGCTTTGTGAGATGCCGTTTGGTGTTTAAAGCTGACTTGTTGGAAGGACAATTTCCTGATGTCGCCCAACGCCTTTGGTTGTTCAGGTTCTTTTTCCGGCGCTTTTGCCATCAATGTGTCAAAATTATTAAGGGAGGCCTGCGCTTCACGATAAGAGAGAATGATGTTGCCGATTTCCTGTAACGGACCGAACACGAAAAAGGAAAATATCTGCATCGTTGCCAGTTGGCCAGGGTCAAGCAAGCGATGATATACCACCCACATCAGCATAAAAAGTATCAACTGGCGCAATGTGTTTACAAAAGTTCCCTGGATGAAGCTGATGCTGCGCATTCGTTTCACTTTCGTGATCTCGAGGCCGAGGATCTTGAAAGTATTTTTATTGAGCCTTTCCACTTCCTGGTGTGTAAGGCCGAGACTTTTTACCAATTCGATATTGCGGAGCGACTCCGTTGTAGCGCCGGCTAATGCGGTGGTTTGCGCAACGATGTTTTTTTGAACCGTCTTGATCTTTTTACTGAGTAAATTGGAAATTACGACCAGTAAAAATATTCCACCGAAGTAAATAATAGGCAAGCTCCAGTGAATGGAAGCTGCATAAATCGCCACGATCACGATACCTACAATAACCGGAAATAATATATTGATAAAGGAAGCAAGAAATTTTTCTGTGTCGGCGCGAACCTTCGTTAAAATCGATAAGGTTTCGCCGCTGCGTTGATCCTCAAAATCCTGATAGGGCAGTTTCATGGCATGCTGAAGGCCCTTCGTAAAAACAGTAGCGCCAAATTTTTGCGTAAGCAAACTAAGAAAATAATCCTGGAAAGCCTTCGCGACCCGGCTCACCATTGCCACGCCCACGGAAAGACCAAGCAGGTAAAAAACAGGTGTTGCATAATCCCAGAAAAAGTTGTTGAATACCCGCGGTCCATGCCAAGCCTCGGCAGCGAGATTAATAAGACGGCCGAAAATGATGGGATCAATGAGAGAAAAACCTATATTAATTGCTGCCAGTAAAAGTGTAAACAATACGAGCCACCGGTATGGCTTCATATACTGCAGTAAAAGTTTCATGCGATAATAATTTGTGAAAGATGCTGTGCTATAGCAAATCCGGTGCAAGTTCGTTAAAAATGACGGAAAGGCAGAAAAGGATTTAGGTGTTAGGTTGTAGGCAACGGGTTTCAGGTAGAGGCTGGGTTTCGGTTTTATGTACCGGCTTTACATATAAAAGTTAAAAACAGCTGGCCATTCCGAAGGCTACACTACATCCTAAACCTAACACCAGGTTGCACGCTGGTACCCTCTCAAAACCTTTTTTACATTGAATACAAAGGAAGATTATCTTTATATTTTCATCACTATATTTTCGATTATGAAGCCAGTATTGAAGCAATATCCGTTTTATATAAAGAGTACCGTTGTTTTGCTAGGACTTATGCTTTTTTGCATTGCATTATTTACACTCAAAGAAATCCTTGCGCCGATAGCATTTTCGATGATCATTGCCATTTTGTTGAATCCGCTTGTCAACAAACTACAGAATAAAGGCATGGGGAAAATTCTTTCCATCTCTCTTTCGCTTGCGTTGGCATTTCTCATCGTGGCGGGAATTCTTTATTTCATCTCTTCGCAGGTGATGAATTTTGGTGACAACCTTCCGGCGTTAAAAGTGAAGTTCAATGAGCATCTGGCACAATTGCAGCAATGGATAGCGGGGAATTTCAATGTTTCGGTTCCTAAACAACAGGAAGCGCTGAACGATGCGTTGAATAACAGTAAGGCCCTTCTGGGGACAGCCGTTGGTGGATTGCTTGGTACCATAGGGCTTATCGTACTGATACCTATTTACGTATTCCTGCTTTTATTTTATAAAACGCTAATCATAAATTTTTTTCATGAAGTGTTTGCGGAAGAAAACGCTGCTAAGGTTTCGGAAGTACTGGGCGAAACAAAATCTGCCATTCAAAGCTATATGGTAGGTTTATTGCTGGAAGCGTTGGTGGTGGCCGTAATGAACTCTGTTGCATTATTGTTGCTCGGGGTTGAATATGCCATTTTATTGGGTGTGATAGGGGCATTGTTGAATATGTTACCGTACATCGGAGGAATAATCGCCATCGCCTTGCCTGTTATCATCGCGGCGGTAACGAAAGACGGATTTACTACCCCTTTACTGATCGTTGCAGCATACACCGTTATTCAATTTATCGATAATAATTTTTTAGTTCCGTTCCTTGTTTCTTCGCGCGTAAAGATCAATGCCTTCTTTTCCGTTGTGGTAGTATTGCTTGGCGGCGCACTTTGGGGAGTCGCAGGTATGTTTCTTTCTATTCCTTTTGTGGCAATATTGAAAATCATCTTTGATCGCCTGCCGGAAATGAAACCCTGGGGCAAATTACTGGGCGATGAGGTTCCAACCCGTCATAAAGGCGAAATATGGATGCGCAGGCAAAAACGAAGGCAGGAGAAAGAATCGCTATCAGAAAAGATCGTAGAAAGCAGTGAAAGAAAATAGAGTTTTTCGATGCTTTCCTACACCGATGATCCCCATGCGCCACGGTCAAGGCTACGGAACTGGATAGCTTCGGCAAGATGCTCCGCCGTTATGTCTGAACTGGACGAAAGGTCCGCGATGGTTCGGCTCACTTTTAATATCCGGTCATAGGCTCTTGCTGAAAGGTTCAGTTTTTCCATGGCGGCTTTCAATAGATGTTGCCCGCTTTCTGAAATAGCGCAGATGTCTTTGAGTGTCTGGCTGCTCATTTGCGCATTGGTATACACACCTTCCATCTTTTCGTAACGTTGTGCCTGGATGTTTCGGGCACTAATGACGCGGCGTCGGATATCAAAACTTTTCTCGTAAAATTTCTCAGCGGATAATTCACTGAATGCGACCGGCGTCACTTCAACATGCAGGTCAATGCGATCCAGCAAAGGCCCGGAGATTTTATTCAGGTACTTTTGAACAATCCCGGGGCCGCAAACACATTCTTTGTCTGGATGATTAAAGAACCCGCACGGACATGGGTTCATGCTTGCAACCAGCATGAAGTTTGACGGAAAATCCAACGCTATTCTTGCCCTGCTGATCGTGACCTTTCTTTCTTCCATCGGCTGACGCATCACTTCGAGTACAGATCGCTTGAATTCAGGCAATTCATCGAGAAACAACACCCCATTATGTGCCAGCGAGATTTCTCCGGGTTGGGGATTTCCGCCACCTCCCACAAGAGCCACATCGGAAATCGTGTGGTGCGGACTTCTGAATGGTCGCCTGCTTACCAATGTTGCATTTTCCGGAAGCTTGCCTGCAACACTATGTATCTTCGTTGTTTCTAATGCCTCCGGTAAAGTGAGCGGCGGCAGGATCGTAGGCAATCTTTTTGCCAACATCGTTTTGCCTGCGCCGGGCGGACCAATCAATATGGCGTTGTGCGCGCCCGCCGCTGCGATTTCCAAAGCACGTTTTATATTTTCCTGCCCCTTGACGTCAGAAAAATCGACTTCGAAATTATTTTGCCGGTAAGAAAATTCCCGCACAATATCCACTACCGTTGGCTGGAGATCAGCCTCGTCTTTAAAAAAGCGAATTACTTCCTTCAGGTGTGTAATTCCATACACTTTAAGGTCGCCTACCATCGCCGCCTCGCGGGCGTTCGCCGCAGGCACTATCAGGCCTTCAAAATTTTCCTTTTTTGCCTGGATGGCGATCGGTAAAGCCCCCCTGATGGGGCGCACTTCTCCGTCGAGGCTTAACTCGCCCATAATAACAAACCGTTCGAGTTTTTCAGGATGATAAAGTTGCTCCGTTGCACCAAGTGTACCAATCGCGATCGGCAGATCGAAAGCAGAACCGGTCTTTTTAATGTCTGCCGGTGCGAGGTTTACAACAAGTTTTGTACGCGGCATGTAATAATGATTGCTTTTGATGGCGCTTTCCACGCGTTGCAGGCTTTCCTTCACCGCATTGTCTGGCAAGCCAACGATAAAATAATGCTGGCCCTGGCTGGTGACGTTTACTTCTACCGTAATAGTCATCGCTTCCACACCATGAACCGCCATCCCGAAAGTTTTTACTAACATGCGTAAAGGTTGATGTTATTAAAGAGATGGCATGGGGTTTTTCACCAGAAATAAGCGAGATTTTTCTGAAAAGAGCGGGTATGTGAGATCACAATATTATTATCTGAAAATTTTCCACCGATAGATGCTAATCTGCGTATGGTTTTTCTTCGCCTGTTTTTTTTATTAAACGATAAAGAATAAAGGCACCGGATTTTTTTACAATGGTATATTGGAGTTGATTGCTGTAAATAAAATCTTTTGTCTTGTTTTCCTGTTCTTTATGGTGGGTGCTATCTTCCAGAAGGTACAGGTTATCTGCGTTGCCGGATTTAAATGAATCTATAGAATAAAATCGAACATTTTTGTTTTTAAAACCTAAAAAATATTCATTCATTTCCGCTGAAAAATCATTTTCTGTCACTACAATTGCCGGCCGCAGATTATTTTTAAAAACATCCCTGATCACTTTTTTCTGGTCCTCATGATACGGATATCCCGGCTTCACGATATCGAGCCAATAATTAATTGAAAAAAATACCATGAACGAAGCAGCAAACATTTTGAGCCATTGATTATTTTTTGCAAATGGCACAAGGGCCAATCTTGAAAAAAGTAAAATACTGAAGAGCGCATACAAGTATTTTGTAGTGCCGCCTTGCATCCAGAAAATGGCGATAGTAGCGATTGCGGAAAATACCGGCAGGAAGAAAAACTTTCGGGGTTCCTTTAAATAAATGTATAACATTGGCCCGCCCAACACAGCGGCAAATGGAAACAGGAACAAAAAATGCCGCGGATCATGACAAAGCGGCACATAAGAAGTAAACGAGATCGTCATAAAATTGGAACACAGCAAAAGGATCAGAAATGCTACAACATCTTTTTTGATGGCTCCTTCGGGATAAATCTTCTTCCGGTAAAAAATAGCCGCGATGGCAGGCAACATCATCAACAGGTCGCCATTAAGCAGCATTGCTTTCCATAGTTCATATCCGATCCTTTTTAAAGTGGCACTGACGGGCAATTCGCCAAAACTGCATTCATTGAAGTAACCGTTTTGAATTAAAATATGATAGCGGTAAAAAAGATCACCAGTAGTGAATCTGAAATATAAAATGTAGGCAAGAAAAAAAAGACCTGAAAAAGCGACGCTCCATTTCCAGAAGTCGCCATTTTGTTTACGCGCAATATCGGAAATGAAAAAACACCCGAAAAGCGGTAACGCAATAACGATCGTTTCTTTGGTGATCAATGCCAGCAAGAATGCGATTGAAAATTGCAGCGCATAAAATTTTGCTTTCTCTTTTCTTTCTGAAAAATTGCGGTATGAAAAATACATCCAGAAAACGGCAAGGCACATCGTTGCGTCCGGCAATAGCCGGTGCGAATAAAAAATGATGCTGTGCGCCCAAAAAAACAATGTTGCGGAGAATAAAAAGACCATAGGTTTGGTAGCGCAACCAACCTTGTACAACAGCCAGCCGCAACCCGCCAGGCTCATTGCTGTGCAAAGGCAGGAAGTGACGTCGTTTACCCCAAATAATTTGTAAAAAAAAGCGGTGCTGTAAACTGTACTCCACCGAAGAAGAAACTGGTCCGTTACCGGATGATAATTTCTACCATGTAACCCTATGTTGGCTGCATGCCGCGCATAATTTATGTCATCGTTTCCGTAAAAACCGGCAAACACCAACACGATGTGTACGGCCATTAAAAGAACAAATCCCCCGAGGATCCATTTTTTTTGTGCAGCAACTATTTGTTTGGAAACAAGATCCATATTCCCACTTGTTTTGATATTAATGCGTAATGTAATAATTTTTTTTCCGGGAATTTTTTGTATATAATTTTTGTAGTACTTGCTGACGTATGATTATGAACGAATGTTACTAAATTTTTTAGGGTAAAAATCGCGCTTGTTTGTACATACATCCTAGATTTGCAGAATGTCTCTTTTCATCACTTCCCTCAATAGTGGCAGCAATGGCAATTGCTATTATATCGGCAATGACCGGGAAGCGATCCTGGTGGACGCGGGACTCACCTGCCGTGAAACGGAAAAGCGCATGCGGCGACTGGATCTGTCGATGGAAAAAGTGAAGGCGATTTTTATTTCGCACGAGCATGGCGATCATATCAAAGGGCTGGCGGTGCTGGCGGATAAATTTTCATTGCCTGTCTATATTACCGCTGCCACATTGCGCGGCTGTGAATCGCTCAAACGGCAGTATGTTGAAAGTTTTACAGCATATGAGCCGATACAACTTGGGTCGCTCACTATCACTGCCTTTCCAAAGTTTCACGATGCCGCCGATCCGCATAGTTTCATCATCCGGTGCAATAGTGTAACGGTGGGTGTTTTTACCGATATTGGTAAGAGCTGCGAACATCTCATCAGGCATTTCAAACAATGCGACGCTGTTTTCCTGGAAGCGAATTACGACGAGGAGATGCTGGAGAAGGGCCGCTATCCTTATTTTTTGAAGAACCGTATCCGTGGTGGTTACGGACATTTGTCAAATAAGCAGGCGCTCGAGCTTTTCATTCAGCATCGGCCGCAAAATCTCACCCATTTATTATTGTCGCATTTATCAAAAGACAACAACGATCCTGTGATTGCAAAAGGAATGTTTGATCAACATGCCGGAAATACCCACGTGATCGTTGCCAGTCGTTATGAAGAAACGCCGGTGTATTGTATCTCCAAAAACGAACCGGTGATAAAGGCAATGTTGCAGCCGGTTCAATTGCAGATTTTTTGAAGAAGGAACACAGATTTTCAATAGAGATTTTATCGCAGATTTTTTCCCGCTTCGCAGAAATTGATTAGGTGATTCCGCAGATTTTATTTTTGCAAAGCAAAAATTCTGGTTCAGACAATCACCGAAGAAGAATGCAATCTGTGTAATTAATCAATTGCGAAGCAATCAAAATCTGCGATAAAATTATCGTTGCCAACTTCGTTTTCTGTGTAATCAAAAAATCAATTAAAATCTGTGTTCCACTTATAAATCCTCCAACATTTTCACCACGCCTTCTTTTTTTAAAATGAGGTATCCCAACCTGTCATTGCTGATCCCGCTTCGCAATTGGTAGTTAAAACTCAGTTGATCATTGATTACACTTGTTTCAAAATAATTAAAGCTGATATTGTTGTGTTTTTTGAGGTCGTCGCCGATCTCGTACAGATGAGTGGAGAGGATGAAGAGCGAATTTTTTATTTTAAGCAAGCCTTCAATTACTGCCGTACTGCATTTCATGGCGTCCTGCACATTGGTTCCCTTGAATAATTCGTCGATGAGGATGAGCCATTTTCTTCCGTCGCTGATCTTACTCACCGTGCTTTTTATCCTTTGCACCTCGTTGAAGAAATAGCTTTCGCCTTTCATAATATTGTCTATCACATTGATGTTGCTCAACATTCCGTCGAATACGCTCAGCGTCATACGCTGTGCCGGCACACCCATGCCGGTATGCGCCAGGAAAACCGCACTGCCCACCGCTTTGATGAAAGTGCTTTTGCCGGCCATATTTGCGCCGGTTAAAAAAAGAAAATTGGTTTGCTTGTCCAGCGACACGTCGTAGGCAACAGGCTCCTTCAACAAAATATGATATAATCCTTTGGCGTCGATCAACGGTTGGTGCGAATCGACAATTTCAGGAAAAGTGAGTTTATGTTCGATCACTGCCATCGCCATTCCGTACCAGGCATCCAGTTGTGAAAAAATACCCAGCAAGCCAATCATGTTGTGTTTATATTGGTATCGCAAAAAATGACCGAGGTAAAGCATTTCATGTGACGGAATATCGGTGGCGCGTTTATATGTTGAAATGGCGTCCAGCCTGTCCTGCGCCATGATCTTTTCTGCGGCTTTCAGCACCATTACAAGCAATTCCGGCGTTTCAGGTTTAAGAAAATGAGCAAGCAGATGCTGCATGCCTTTGATGAAATCGAAATAATGATTGATGGAATATTTTACAAGAGAAAAATCATGGCCGTTTATCATCTTGTAAGTGATGGCCGAGACTTTCGATGGCCGCGACGGGATAGGAGAGATGTTTGATTCAAAAAAACGCTCCACTACCATTATGGTACCATTACTGATCACTGTGGGCCAGTTGGCTTTTTCTTTGATAATATATTGAAGTACGTGCTGAACTTCCCTGATATCGGCCGCGCTTTGCAAAGGCTTGTTGAGAGTTGCCCGTAGCTGTTCCTTCCCGCGTGTGGTAACGCATTGGTTGATCTTGCTGAAAACGGAAAATTCTTCTTCAGAACTGAATATCGACAGGTCGGTGATGGTGGTTTTGTCTATCTCCATGAAGTGAATGGTGAATAAGTGAATGGTAAATGATCAATAGTGAAATCCGTAAAAGATCTGTTTTTCGGTTGATTATTCAGTCGTTTGGAACAATTAAACGTTGAAATATTTCGCTCCAAACCAACTTATTTTCTATTGAATAAGATCCGTTGGCCCCTATGAGATTCATTGACCATACCTTTTTCATAAACGATGTTACCATTTATCATCGTGGTGTCGATCGTTGCCGGAAATTGAAATCCTTCAAGCGGGCTCCAGCCGCATTTATACAGGAGATTTCCGTTTGTAACCAGGTATACCCGGTTAAGATCGGCTATCACCAGGTCGGCAAAATAGCCTTCGCGGATGTATCCGCGTTCCTTTATCTGGAAACAATCAGCCAGCGCGTGACTCATTTTTTGAGCGATCTTCTCAAGCGTGATCTTGCCGAGACTATGATAATACAACATCAGTTGCAACGAATGTTGTACCAACGGCAAACCCGAGTGCGCATGTTCGTAAGGACCCTCCTTTTCGCTTAGCAGATGCGGCGCGTGGTCGGTGGCGATCACGTCGAGGCGGTTGTCGTTGAGCGCTTCCCAGAGTGCAGCTTTATTGTGAGGGGCTTTGATGGCCGGATTGCATTTTATTTTATAACCCAGTTTTTCATAATCATCTGCCGTAAAATGAAGATGATGCACGCACACTTCAGACGTAATGCGTTTGTCTTTGAGCGGCAGCATGTTTCCAAACAACTGCAGTTCTTTTTCTGTGCTGATATGTAAAATATGAAGGCGGCTGTTGTATTTCTGCGCAAACTGGATGGCAACCAGCGAAGATTCAAAGCATGCCTCCTCATCGCGGATGATGGGGTGATCAGATACCGACAGCTCGCCTTTTGCCTGTTTGATCCGTTCATAATTTCTTTTAATGATGCGTTCGTCTTCACAATGCGTGGCAATCAGCAGTTCGCTTTCACTGAAAACGCGGTTGAGCGTACTGTGGTTATCCACGAGCATATTACCAGTGCTGCTGCCCATGAAGATCTTCAGCCCGCACACTTCGTTTTTAAAATCATTCGTCCGGATCGCCGCTTCGGCGTTATCATTGCTCACACCCATAAAAAAGGAATAATTGGCCACGGAACTTTTAGATGCCATTTTATATTTGTCTTCCAGCAGGTCGCGGGTGAGTGCGTTCGGGATCGTATTGGGCATATCCATGAAAGTGGTAGTACCTCCGGCCACGGCTGCGCGGCTCTCGGTATGGATATTGGCTTTGTGTGTAAGCCCGGGTTCGCGGAAGTGTACCTGGTCGTCGATTACGCCGGGAAAAAGATGTTTGCCTTCGCCGTTGATTTCAATGGCTGCACCTTTTACATTGATGGAACCCGCAACCTTTTCAATGCGTTCACCGTTTATTAATACATCAAGGGATTCAATTTTGCTTTCATTTACTACCATTATGTTCTTGAAAAGATATTTTTGCATACCTTGAATTTAAAGATTTATTAAAAATTACCAAACAATATGCAAATTATCAAAAGCCTGCTCAAACTGATTGTTTTTGTTTGTCCGATCACGGCTGCGGCACAATCTACTTATTTGAACCAGGGTTCCAAAGAAAATCATTTCATCGAGCGATTGGAGATAAAGCAGCAGAGAAATACGGATCTCAATTTTTCCGCCCTTAAACCTTATAACAGAAAAGATATCGTTCGCGAAGCGGAATTTCTCGACAGCGCACGGATGGGCTACAGCGATTCTACCGGCGTAGACATGCACAAGGAATGGACGGATCTTGACCTGACCGCAGTAGACGAATACAATCTTCGTAGCCTGCTGATGAACAACAGCGAATGGGTAAGCACACCCCGGGAAGATTTTGCAAGCAAGCATCCGCTCTGGAACACGTTCTACAAAACACAGGCAAACCTACTGGAAGTGAATGAGAAAGATTTCTTTCTTGCTGTGAACCCGATCCTCAATTTCAAACAGGCCGTGGAGCCGGGCTATGATGAAAGCATTTTTCTGAATACCCGCGGTGTAAGCGTACGCGGACTGATTGCAAAGAAGATCGGATTTTCTTCCATCATCACCGAAAATCAGGAACGTGGCCCCACATTTTTTAATGAATATGTGAAAGCAAACAGGGCTGTACCCGGGTATGGTTTTTATAAAAATTTTAAAAAAACCGCCTTTGACTATTTTGACGCGCGTGGCTATATTACTTTTGGTGCTACAAAATATATAAACGTTCAATTTGGGTATGATAAAAATTTTATTGGCGATGGCTATCGCAGTATGTTCCTGAGCGATTGGGGGAACAGCAATTTATTTTTAAAATTGAATACCAAGATCTGGAAGCTGAATTATCAGAATCTTTTCATGGAACTGATGCCGCAGTTTGATAAAAACCACGGCGATGTTTTGCTCGACCGGAAATATGCGGCCATGCATCACCTGAGCATGAATGTTACCAAATGGCTGAATGTGGGCCTGTTTGAAGGGATCATTTTTGGCCGGCGCAACCGTTTCGACTTTCAATATCTGAACCCGATCATTTTTTACAGGCATGTTGAAGGGACGATCGGTAGCCCGGATAATGCTGTTGCGGGCCTTGACCTTAAAGCCAATGTTGCTCACCGGTTGCAGTTTTACGGCCAGTTCCTGCTGGATGAATTCCGCATTAAGGACCTCGTAAAAAATTCAAAAAGTTGGGTGAACAAATATGCTTACCAGGTGGGAATGAAATACGTGGATGCGTTTGGCGTGAAGAACCTCGATCTTCAGGGCGAAATAAACCGCGTGCGGCCGTTCATGTATTCGCATAACGACAGCACTGCTAACTACACACATTACAATCAACCGCTGGCGCATCCTTTGGGTGCTAACTTCCAGGAGTTTATCGGGATCGTGCGTTATCAACCCGCCCCAAAATGGACATTGGATGCCACTGCCATTTATTATTATAAAGGACTGGATAGTGCCAATACCAACTTCGGTGGTGATATTTTTAAAGATTACACTACCAGAAATCAACCGGATAATAATTTTATTGTAGGTGGGGGCGCGAAAGCGAAATGCCTGAATTTTATGATGAATATCGCTTATGAGTTCCGGCAGAACCTTTTCTTCGAAGCTTCGTTCCAGCATCGCAATTATAAGGTTGAAGGGGCAAGTGGAGAAGGGAACACCACGATGGTGACGGCGGGTATTAGATTGAATATATTCCGAAGAGCATATGATTTTTAATCAGGAAAACGAACACAGATTTAAATTGATTTTTTGATCACACTGAATTCAGATCCCACCTTTGGTGGGATTTTTTTATTTTATCGCAGATTTTTTCCCGCAAAGCGGGATGATTAAATGATTACGCAGATTGGGATTCACCTGCGGTGAATTTTGTGCCCGAGGATTTCGCAGAGAACGCAGATTTTCTCTGGCTGGATCCTCGCGCCGTTTCGCAAGGCGAAATACAATCTGCGTAATCATTTAATCAGTTTTCGCGCAGCGGAAAAAAATAATCTGCGATAAAAAAATCCCGCGAAGCGGGATGAATTATGTCTAATCAATTCAAATCAGTGTTCCTATTCTACCGTCAGCGAAAACGTGATCGTTCTCGAATTAACCTTATCGATCACATTGGAATATTTAAGATCCGGATCGCGCTTGTGCATGTTGCGCAGGCCGTAGCCAATCTTTAACTCGGGTGTTAATACAAAGACCGGGAAATATAAATGAAAGCCCAGGCCGGCTTCCACGCCATAATCAAGCTTTTGTAATTTAATAAGATCTGCATTTTTTGCCGAAGCCTTATTAGCCGCCATATCATATTCTATCTTTCCACCGGCCATCATGTATACTTTAAAATTTGCGATGCGGTCGCTACTGAATTTTACCTGCAATGGCAAGGCAAGTGTGATACCCTGGACTTTTTTTGTGGTAACAGTATCTTCACCCAACACGCGGTTTGGATAAGACAGATGATATTGAAATGCTTTCTCTGTAAAAACAAGATCGAGAGGATAGGTTCGCAGATCAAAATGTTCACTGATGTTGAGATTCACCAGCCATGCCATATTGATACCTGTGCTGTTGACACTTTCCACAACGGTTATCGTGTCGTTATTGCTGCCGTTTGGTAAAGTTAGAAAGCGCGGGTGAAATGTAAAATTATAGTGGGCGCGGTTGGCACCCACATTGATGCCAAAATGAACCCGCTTGGAATCATGGTCGGGAAGATTCAACTCTATTTCGCTTGCCACCTGTGCGGCGGCACCAAAGAAGGTTCCCAATAAAAGAATCAATAAACTGTATCTCATTTTTGTCCGCAATAAATACTACAAATACCAAAGCTAAGCGCCTGGCTCTGTATGTTGTTATAACCTAGGTTTTCTAAAATCTGAGTAAAGTTTTTGCCTTCGGGAAATTTTTTTATTGATTCGTCTAAATATGAATATGCATGCTTGTTCTTCGAAAAAAGTTTACCCATGCTGGGCGTTACGATCTTCATGTAGATATTGTAAAAGCCTTTTACGAGCGGCCCGCGTGGTTGACTGAATTCGAGTACCACCAGTTTTCCGCCCGGTTTCAGCACCCTCAGAATTTCAGACAAGCCTTTTTCGAGATGTTGAAAGTTGCGTACTCCGAAAGCCACCGTTACTGCGTCAAACGAGTTGTTATCGAAACTTATTGTTTCGCTATCGCCCTTTAACAATTCTATCTGTAGCTCTAAACCTGCTTCTTTTATTTTCTTTCTCCCTATCTCCAGCATTCCTTCACTGATATCGATTCCCGTGATCTTGTCTGGCTTTAACAAACCCGATGCCATAATGGCCACGTCGCCGGTACCTGTGGCTACATCCAGGATTTTTTTTGGCCGGATATCTTTTAAATATCCGAGCGCCTTTTTGCGCCAGCCGATATCAATTCCCGCACTCAGGAACCTGTTCAGGAAATCGTAGCGGTGGGCGATATCGTCAAACATTTCCGCTACCTGCTGTTTTTTGCTGAGATCAGAGTCTTTATCCGGAACAACCGTGTCGTGCTCAAATTTTGTCATACAATGGTGCAAATATAAGCCCTTTACCATTTTGTAAGAAGATGGAAATGATTTTCATGGTCAGAGAAAGGTTAAATTTGCCTTCGAACAGCAACATATTACACAGATTTCTACGGATTACTTTCTTTTCGCCTGCGAAAACCCGTGGAAATCTGTGGCTCAAAAAGTTTTTATGCAGATCAAAAAAGCAGTGTATATAATTAGTAGTCCTGATTTTGAAAAATGTCCCGTTCCGGATAAGCCGGAATACGCATTTATCGGGCGAAGCAATGTGGGCAAATCGTCGCTGATAAATATGCTTTGTAACAATGAAAAGCTGGCAAAAACATCGGCATCTCCGGGAAAAACGCAGATGATCAACCACTTTGATATTGTAAGTACGGCTTTTACGGAAGAAAACAAAAAGACCGAATCTGTCTACCATTGGTATCTTGTGGATCTTCCCGGGTATGGTTTTGCAAAAGTGAGCATGCGTAGCCGCAACCGGTGGGAACAGATGATAGAAAATTATCTTCGCAAGCGCGAAAATCTCGTACAGGTTTTTGTTTTGATAGATGCCCGCCACAGCCCTCAAAAAATAGATCTTGAATTTTTAGAAAATCTCAAAAAGTGGGATGTTCCGTTCAGTCTTGTTTTTACAAAAAGCGATAAGGAAAATCAAAGGATCGTTTCAAAAAATGTAAAAGCATTTCTGGAGGCGATGAAAAAAACATGGCAGTTTCTGCCGCGTCATTTTGTAACGAGTGCGGTAAAGAAAACGGGGAAGGATAAGATACTTACGTTTATTGCGGAAACGAATGAAGAGAACACCATTAAGAATTAAGAATTGCTTTTTCTTACAATCGTTTTTTTGGGTCGTTGCAATATGAACCAGCACTGCGGTAATTTCTTTTCAAATATTCAGGGGATATGCTGTCAGGTGAGTTCCCCGGAAGATTTCACCATTGACTATTCACCATTCGCCGTACTTGAAACGGGAGCTTTACGATATATTAATTCACAACTTTATTCGCGCAGCTACTGCTGGCAAATGCTTCCGGCTTTGCTTTGAATGCAAAGCCCATTCCGAGGATATATCCCATGGCTTCCTTGAGCGCTTCATTGCTTTTAAAATTCGGACTGGTGTTGATGTCTGCATGTACTTCCATTTCCACATTGTATTGTGTAAATATGTTGCAGAGTTCATACGCGATCTCTATGCTTTTGGCAACTTCCACGAGCATCCTTTCTTTGATGCTGTAGGAGATCAGCGTTTTTTCGTTGTGGATGAACATGAAGCCGCCTTGTCCTTCGCGTAAAAAAACAATGACGGTGGCAAATTCTGTTTCTTTTCCTTTCACCTGGCTGTCGGTGCCGATGCAAACTTTCAGCTTGTGGCCTGCAGCTGTTTCTCTTTTGATGGCCTGCGATACCGCATCTTTGATGGGAAGATGGATGGCATCACCATTGAATTTTCTCCATAGCATAATTAGTGGGGTTTTCTAAATTTACGAATAAATTGAAAGCCGAATGTTATGTAAATGCTATGGGACACAGAAATGTGAATATGTGGAAATCTATGATCTATGAAGTATGATCTATGATTTTCTTTAAATCATTGCAGCGTTACAAATAAAATCCTCTAAAAATTTCAGAAGATCATAGATCATACTTCATACATAAAAAAAGGGGCCAGTCCCTAACACTGACCCCTAAACTTACACATGAATCTACCTTACTGTTTTATAATCCTTTCTGTTTGTTTATTGTTGTCGCTGATGACCTGCAATACATACATGCCCGCAGGTTGATTGTAAAGATTGATCGTGTTCATTCCTTTTGCACCGTTTCCTATCGCGATCATTTTTCCGTTTACATCCATTAGTTTGTATTGATATTTTTCAGCTGCGTTCACCGCAATATTTTCACGAACGAATGTTGAAATGCTGAATAATTTTTTGATACCGGTTGATTTTAAAACGGTTACATTTGAGTAAGCTGTCTGATCAATTACGGAAGTAACTTTCAGGCGATAGTAAAGGTTACCCGTTTGAACCGGAACATAGCTGTAATCCACCCGTGATGCGGTTAACGGCGTAAGTGTATTGAAGTGAATTCCATCTTCCGATACCTCCAGCGTCTGTGATTTGATCGGCTCATCGGAAATGACTTTCCAGTTGAGGTTGTGTTTTCCATCATTGCTGTTTCCGCTCAGGGTAATGTCTTTGATCGGCAACACGCCTGCCGTTCCCTTGATCGTGTACGCACCAAGGCTTCCGTATTCTGACGTGTTTGCATTACCAACACCGGTTACAACCATGTAATAAGTGCCGGCAGATAAAGCCACATCGGTGATCACGGCTAATGCATCCGCAGGATTGAAAGTGTTGATGAGCGTTTTGGAAGAATTGAACAATTCAACTTTTACGTCAAGATTTGCTGCGTCGCGACCTCCATTCAAACCGTATGGTGACACTTCCAGGTGAAGTGTGGAATTTTGTGAAATCATAAATTTGAAAGCATCCTTGTCGGTATCGGTTGTGATAAGACCGGCGTCGGAAAAATTATTTGTTCCAAGCGAATACGTGCTGTTATCTAAGGTTTCGGTATAATCGTCGGTACGATATCCAAATCCGTTCGAAGTGGTGATGATCGTAAGGTTGTCCTGTGTCAGCGAACAGCCATAAGGTGTGGGACCATAGTTCCAGCCAGTCATGTTTTTGTAGTAACTGTTGCCCATGATTGGCGCCCAACCTATTTCTCCACTGCCGGTACCAAGCGCATATGTTTCTGTAAGATTGCAATTGGCATCATAAGATGACTGATGCGAAAGGCCAACTGTATGGCCACCTTCATGCGAGCAACATTCAGCAATATACTTGGGATTGTTTGCCAGCCGGTCGGTAAATACAAAGCCCGGCACATCATCGCCCCATGTAAAGGACCCGATATAAGATATTCCGCCAACGCCCTGGTACCATGCACTTGTAGGCGTTACGATCAACCGCATCCGTTGTGCCAACGGTGCCGCAATGAACTTTGTGGAATCTGTTGTGATGTTGATATTGAAAGGGCGATAATCCTCAGAAACCCTGTTGAATATTTCGGTGATCTGATCTGAAGTCATGCCGCTTGGTGCACATACAAAAGACGTGTTGCCGTTCCAGGCATATGATTTTACGGTCTGGCCGTCAAAATCGAGATACATGGTTGCTGTTGCAGAAGGAAGGCTGTTGAGCTTGGGCGTTTGGGCCACCGCTTTAAGCGAAGTTGCCAGCGCCAGGATGAAAAATATTTTTTGTGTAAAGTTTTTCATTGTTGGATGTTTTAAGCCGATAGGGCGGCTGTTTATTTTTATAGTGTTTGGATGTATCGGATGCAGATAAAGCTAGTTGTAACTACAGTCTTGCAATATTTTGTCTGTTTGAAATTTTTGAAGACGATAATCTCCTGTAACTGATTTTTTTATTTCATAACCATCGGAAGCCCCTGGATTGATAATGCGGCCCACATAGGTAATTGTATTATCGCTGTTGGTGATCATCGACACGGCGAGAATAGAATTATTGAGTTCAGAAGATATAACCGTTACTGTCCGGAGATTTTTATATTTTATTTCGTTGCTCGAAACTTTTCCGTTGAATACGAGTCCGCCGCCAAAGGCGAGAGAAATATTTAGCCCCACCGGCACATAGAAAACTTTTTCCAAAGTATTAGTTTCTACGGCAATGTTTTCGGGTAGATTTGCAAACAATTTTGGCTTGACAGAACTTGTTTGCGAGAAGGCAGCTGCTGTGGTAAGGCAAAGCAGCAGCGTAAGCAAATGTTTACTTAGCGGTTTCATGGTAATTGGTTTTATTGATTGATATTGGATAAAACTCTTATTACATGAAACGTGATGTTGTATTCTCTAGTATGTACAAAACCTTTTTTTTGATGAAACGCCCTAAAATAGAAGATTAACTACAATTTTGATAGAAGAAGCCCCATAGTGAAAGGTGGTTGGATAGTGGTTCTACGTAGTAGATTAACCACAATGGTTTTGATTCGTTATTACTATGGGAAAAAATTAAAACTGATTTGTAGATAACATTACCAATGTACAGGCCTCTATCGTATTGATGCCGTTTTTTTTCGCAAGGCCTTCGAGTTCGGGATTCTCGGTTCCGGGATTAAAAATGATACGTTGGGGTTTCAAAGAAAGGATATAATCGTAATACGGCTTTTGATTGATGGGGTTTAGATATAGGGTAACAGTATTGATATCATTCAGTTCCGGCATACCGGTTTGGATATTTACATCGTTTACAAAACCCGTTCTTTTACCTATCGCAACAACTTCATGCTGATTTTTGCGCAATTTATTCACTACTAAAAAACTGTATCTCGATGGATTTTCAGAAGCTCCGATTACTAATGTTTTTTTAGATGACATGAGTGCTGGTTTAAGAATCTCGATTTTAATTCCGGTGTTGGTATCATGCAATGATCGCGTTCCCCAAACCATTTGTACCTGTTTTTTGCAATAATCTTATACACCCGGTTTCGAATGAAAGGCGGTACAATAATGAAGCCATATATCAATTTTGAAAACCCCTTTAGTTGTTTCGCAACGTTCAATGCTGCGGTTGATTGAGTGAACGCCCTTCCATTCTGAATCAATACGAAGGAATTGAAATTGTTTTGTGGTAATCCCAGATTTTTCAACAATTGTCGGCCGCTTTCGCTTTGCAGCGAAGCGAATCTGAACAATGCGGCAGGATCATGACGGATCACATATTGAACCGAACCGTTGCACAAATTACAAATGCCATCAAATAATATAATCGGATGATTGGTCATTGCATGAAAGTTACAAATAGTTTATTTAAGCAGCCAGGTAAAATGCAAAAGCTGCCACGCCCAATATATTTATCAGTACGATCATTTTGTGTTCGTAAAAGATATGCGCATATTTCATTCGCCGGTGATATTCTTTGATGACCAACAATGTCATCATTAACAAATAAATGTTGTTGATGTATGGATTGCTGATTCCGGTGGTGCGAATGAATAGATACAACGGCAACATCAGCAAAATGCTGGTAAGCGCAAGCATGTTTACCTGCCCGAGATATTCGAACATCTCTGTTCGGCGCAATGACACGGCTGATGAAATATTTACAATGGCCAGTAAGCAATGCGCCATTTGCAATTCTGTAAACGTTTTATGTTCGATAAAACTGCTACTGAAAATAGAAGTATAATATGGCCATAACATCATACTGTTAAATACAAAAAAGAATATGAGGAAAGCCATTCGGTAGGGAAGATTAAAATCGGGACTGCAATCGTAGGTTCCATTTTGAGTCGGAACCGCCACGATCACTTTTCTATTGTAGGAAATAAATTTGTATAATTTCACCGGCAACCACTTTACAGGGGCCATATTTCCGGCCTTTTTTATAGCGGGCATTTTTGTACCCAGCACTTCCAGCAAGGCATCAACACCGTACCATACCCGTTTTGTTTCGGTATCGATCAATGGAATTTCGGTATGACACTTCGATTTATCGATGTGTAGGAACAAACTGGCATCGATATCAGAGAAATTTTTCCGTCCTTGTTTTTCCAGTAAACCGGTTTGCACAAATGCAGAAGTATAGGCGGAGCAAAGAGGGCAATTGTTGTCGTAAATGATGATCTTGTTATTTTTTTTCATTGCAGTTTATTTTAAGAGTGCAAGGGGCCGGCGCATTTTTACATATATTTCATTATAACAAAGGGTAGTGTAAAAAATGGCCATTGGCGCGGCGGCAAAGAACATAACGATCGCTACGACCCACATTACAGGCTCGATAACAAATCCAATACAGAACATCGTTAAAATAACGGCCACCACATAATGGTAGTGCAAACGTTTGCTTCCTTTTTGTATGAACCAACCGTTCATGGCGTGAACGATCATGCTGATCAGTTGCCAGCCGCCAACAATAAAATAACAGATCAGGAATGTTCCGTCAAGTCTTACCAGGCTGCCGATCACGCTTGCGATGATAAGGCCGATGCTGATCCACGTGTCGTACAATTTAAACTTTCTCATATAAATGTATTTGTATTTTCAGAAAAAATTGAAATATTGTTTTTAAAAGAAAGCCGTTTTAAAGCGGCTCATTATCTGTGCATAAGCGGGTACACTTATTTCCACATCTTGAGGATGTTCGCTGTGAACCAATTCTCCTCAGCTTTTACCATTATGTCGAGCATTTTGTCGGCCTGGCCGCCTAGTTTTTTTATACCGCCAATAACTTCTGTGAATTGTTTTATATCCTTATCTTTTTTATCTCCTTCCACGTTTTCCAGTTGTGTAAGCAATTTGATCATCGGATCAAGTTCTCTTTTTTTTCTTTCCTTGATGATCTTGGTGGCAACTTTCCAGATATCTTTTTCTGCGGTAAAATATTCTTTCCTTTCGCCGGTGATGATCACTCTTTCCACCAAACCCCAGCCGATAAGATCACGGATGTTCATGTTTACGTTTCCACGACTGATTGTGAGCTGCTCCATGATATCGTCCTGGGTAATCGGATCAACGCTCACGAGTAACAGGGCATGTATCTGCGCCATCGTGCGGTTAATGCCCCAATGCGTTCCGAAGGCACCCCAGCTGCTGATAAATTGTTGTTTGGCTTCTGATAATTTCATGACACAAATATAATTCGTGTTTCTGAATTTTCAAAATAAATTGAAAGTAAAAGATGGCTGATGGTTCAAAAAGCAGAAAGGTTAGGTAATTTCAGATTACCTAACCTTTCTATAAATAAAAGTTGTTACTATTTTACAATCCATCAACCATTAACTATCAACCTTCAACTATACCAGCATCGTCACCGGATTCTCCATATATTTCTTAAATGTTTGCAGGAAAGCTGCGCCTACAGCGCCATCCACGCTGCGGTGATCGCAGCTCAACGTTACTTTCATGATATTGGCAACGCCAAAACCATCACCTTTCTTCACCACTACTTCTTTTATAGCACCAACGGCCATGATAGCGCTGTCTGGCGGATTAATGATGGCAGTGAACTGATCAATATCCATCATACCGAGATTGGATACAGTAAACGTATTGCCGCTGAATTCGGCTGGTTGCAATTTTTTATCTTTCGCTTTTCCGTACAATGTTTTTGCATCGGCAGCAATTTGGGATAGTGTTTTTTGGTCAGCAAAACGGATCACCGGAACGATGAGTCCTTCGGGCAATGCAAGTGCAGAGCCGATGTGTATGTGTTGGTTCTGGCGAATGAAATCGCCCATCCAACTGCTGTTCACCGCAGGGTGCAGACGCAAGGCTGTTGCACATGCTTTGATCACCATGTCGTTGAAAGAGATCTTCACCGGACTCACTTCGTTCATCGCTGTGCGGGCAGTGATAGCATTGTCCATATTAATTTCCATCGTGAGATAGAAATGTGGCGCGCTGAATTTGCTTTCACTTAATCTGCGCGCAATCACTTTGCGCATTTGAGTAAGTTCAGTATCTATATGCCCTTCCTGTCCGTTGGCAGTAAACGCCGCTACCTGTGCCACTGGCGCAGCAGGTTTAGAAGCCACTGTAGAAGCTGCGGCAGTGGCTGCAGAAGGCGTATAGCTATCTACATCTTTTTTTGTTACTCTCCCGTTATCGCCACTGCCGCTTACTTTAGCAAGATCGATGCCTTTTTCTGCAGCAAGTTTTTTGGCAAGAGGAGAAGCTTTTACTCTTCCGCCTGCTTCTGTGGTTGCCGGAGTTTCAGTTCCCGCGTTTGCAGAAGCATTTGTTTGTTGAGTTGTTTCAGTAATTGGTTGTTCATTGCCAGTCGTCGGCACCTGCGCAGCAGCGCCTGCATTTGCACCACTTTTTTCAGCAGCTACATAAGCACTCACATCAGTTCCCGGTTTTCCAACGATCGCAATGATCTCATTGACTTTTGCGGCTTTACCGGCTTCTACGCCAACATATAGCAGGGTTCCTTCTTCGTATCCAACCACTTCCATAGTAGCTTTGTCGGTTTCCACGTCGGCCAAAACATCGTCTGCCTTTACCTTATCCCCTACTTTTTTATTCCACGAAACGATCTTGCCTTCCGTCATCGTATCGCTCAGCAATGGCATTCTTATTTCCTTTGCACCATCAGGCAGGGTCACTTTTGCAGAGCCGGTTGCAGGCGCAGCTTTTTCTCCTTTAGGCGCCTCGGTGGTCGGTTGTCCGTTGTTGGCGGCCGCAGGCGCCGCACTGTCCAGCAGAGATTCATAGGCTTCGCCTTCCTTCCCCACGATAGCAATGATCTGGTTCACCTTCGCCGCCTGACCCGCAGGAACGCCGATATATAATAATGTACCATCTACATAACCATTTACTTCCATCGTAGCCTTATCTGTTTCCACATCGGCCAGCACGTCATCAGCTTTTACTTTATCACCTACCTTTTTGTTCCACGTTACTATCTTTCCTTCGGTCATAGTATCGCTCAACAGCGGCATGCGTATCACTTCTGCCATAATATTTGTTTCTTATTTTAAATTGATGCCCGAAATTAAGGCAAAAAGTGTAAAGATTAATAACCTTTTCCACTAATCCACCTCCAGTCTGAGCCTTTCGCGCAGTTCCTTGATTTTCGGGTATTGCTCGGTCATCAGCTGGTATTGCTGCTTACGGTTGAGTTGTTTTTCTTCCGGTTCGTTTGCACCCTCTTTTTTATTTACCACTATAGTGTATTTGAGTGCGCGGTTGTTGAAATAGGATTGCAGGTGATGGATCAATTCCGAACGCTCCGCTTCGATCACTTTTTGCTGCAACGTATTATCCGTGATGATAGTGAAAGTGTTATCATCTACGATCTCGAATCCCGACGTTTTCAACACGCCGGCACCAAGATTGTTTTTTTTTGCCAGTAATTTCGAAATATGAATTTCTACCGCTTTTGTGAGATCGTCCGGAACCAAAGGTTTCGGACCGCTTACCGATTTGTTTTGCTCGGCTACTTTTGCGCGGATGTTGGCGAGCGAACCCATGCCGGTTGCGGGGGAAGGTAAAGTCGCCGCCGGTTCTTTCTTTGCAACGGGCGCCGCTGGTTTTTCTTGTTCAATGATCAGGGTTGCCGTTCTTCCGGCAGTTTGGGGGGGCGGAACAATATTTTCTTCCTGTATTCTCCTGATGGGGATCGACCGGAACGCGACCGGTTTTACGCTATCCGTTAATTTTTTTTTTGAGATGCCACCATCGGTGGACGTTATTTCCAATGCCTGTTGCAGATAACTCAATTTGATCAGCGACATTTCAACAAAGAGCTTTTTATTGCGTGCCTGCTTGTAGCCGATGGTGCTGTCAGTTAGCAGGTTCAATGCGGCCAGCATCCATGATGCTTCCGTTTCAAGTGAAACCTGTAAATATTTTTGTTTGAAGTCTTCCGCAACATCCAGCAATACTGCAGCTTTCGGGTCCTTACTCACAAGCAGGTTGCGAACGAATTCTGTAAACCCTTCTAAAAATGTATCACCTTCAAATCCTTTTTGATTGATCGTATCGAACAATAGCAATGCATCGCTCAGGTGCTGTTTCCGCATATGATCCAGCATTGTGAAGTAATAATCTTCATCCAGGATATTCAGATGCTCGAGCGTATTGCTATAGGTGATCTTTCCGCCGGTGAAGCTCACTATCTTATCGAGGATGCTCAGCGCATCGCGCATGCAACCTTCGCTTTTTTGGGCAATGATATGAAGCGCAGTTTTTTCTGCGGTGATTTCTTCCTTGTCGCAGATTTCCCGGAGATGCTCCACTGTATCGTTGGTGGTGATCCTTTTAAAATCAAAGATCTGGCAGCGGCTCAGGATAGTAGGCAGTATCTTATGTTTTTCTGTTGTGGCTAAAATGAAGATCGCGTAGGGTGGCGGCTCTTCCAGTGTTTTAAGGAAAGCGTTGAACGCTGCTGCACTCAGCATATGAACCTCATCCACGATATACACTTTGTAATCACCCGCCTGCGGTGCAAATCTTACTTGTTCTACCAAAGATCTGATGTCATCAACGGAATTGTTACTGGCAGCATCCAGTTCATGAATATTCATGGATGAGCCGTTGTCAAAAGAAATACAACTGTTGCAGGTATTACATGCTTCGCCGTCTTTTGTTTTGTTTTCGCAATTGATCGTTTTGGCGAGGATGCGGGCACAGGTAGTTTTACCCACACCACGCGGACCACAAAACAAAAATGCATGCGCTAACTGGTTGTTGTTAATGGCATTTTTTAGGGTAGTGGTAATATGCGACTGACCGACGACCGTACTGAAATTTTGCGGCCGGTACTTACGTGCGGAAACGATGAATTTGTCCATGCTGCAAATTTAGTGAATAGTGAATTGTGAATGGTCAAATCTTCATAAGAGAACGAATGAACCGTGGTGTTTTCGAATGGAGAATTTCTTCACTTTAAACAGGGTGCTTTGAGGCCGGCAGCATGAATTTTAAACATTATCAATTCTCCATTTTACAGCGGCACCAAACTAACGCAGGATCGGATGACGACGGAATTCTTTTGTTCTGTCAAACAAATAGCGGAAAGTCGTCAACTGGCGCCCGCGTTTCACTTCGCCCAGGCTGGCGGCAATATTGAGCATTTTAGGATTGAAATCGCCGATCCACTGCATTTCATATTCTGTGTACGATACATCCGGTTGTTGTATCACTTTGGCAGATTCGCCGATGATGTAGGCATCCACGCCTTTGCCCTGCCATTCCGGAACTACGCCGAATACCAGGCCGGTGAATTTTTTATTAGGCTTGAATTGCTTCATCCATAGAAATTTCAGTTTTTGCAGCAAGCCGAATTTTCCGTTCAGGTGCCTGAACCACTGATTAAGATCCGGCAGGTTCACAAACATCGCTATCGGTTCGTTCTTATGATAGGCAAACCAAATGATCTTTTCATCCATCACCGGTTTCATGGTTTTGAATAATATCAGCACCTGCTCTTTTGCCATTTGCTTTAATCCACCGTGACCGGCCCAGGCCTTGTTGTATACCTCGGCAAAATCACCGGCAAATTTTTCCAATTGATTTTTCCGGATATGACTGGAAGAAAAATCCGGATTGACAGCAATGGCAGCATGTCGATCCCAGATCTTTTTTTCGAGTGGAGCCTTTGGTTGCATGTCAAAACAGATTTGTTCAAAAAATGGTTGAAAACCATAATTTGCAAAAAGCTCCACGTAATAAGGCGGGTTGTAATTCATGCAATAAAGTGGTTCGATATAGCCTTTTGTAACCATTCCCCACCAACGGTCGCGTTCGCCGAAATTGATCGGTCCATCCATCGCTTCCATTCCTTCCTGTTGCAACCAATGTTTGGCGGTGTCCAATAATACATTGGCTGCCAACTGATCGTTGATACACTCAAAAAAGCCGATTCCGCCTACCGGAACATCGTCGCCCTTGTTTTTGTATTTTTTGTTAACGAATGCCGCAATGCGGCCAACTACCTCGCCACCGGAGCCTTTAAGTATCCAGCGTTGTATCTTACCAAAACGGAAGGATTTGTTTTTCTCAGGATCAAAAACCATCCTAACATCTTTGTACAACGGTTGGATCCAGTTGGGATCGTTTTTGTAGATCGAAAGTGGAAGAAGTAAAAAAGCCTGGTTGTCGGCTGCACTTGAAACTGGAGAAATTTGCATCCGCAAATTTAATTAATAGCTAATAATTAATAATGAGTAATTCTCTCCGGTTGATTACAGTAAGCCATATAGCAAAGCCGCCGAATTTAAAAAAAATTATTAATTATTCTTTATTAGCTATTAACTCCTTCCTCAACTGATCAGCCGTTTTGCTGCTTCCGTCATGGCTCCAGCCAGGCGGCATAAAAATATACTTCAATCTTGTGGTAAACGGAATTTTTTTTCGCAGGTCGGTGCCGATATTCTGCCATTCATGAAAAATTATTTTAAATGGATTGCCGGCGTGGGCCACAGGTTTTGTTAACCCATAACGGATCGGCTCTCCCGGCAATTCTTCCTGGAAAGTGCCGAACAATTTGTCCCAGATAATGAGACACATACCCATATTTTTATCAAGGTAGCGGATATTGCTGGCATGGTGTACGCGGTGGTGGCCCGGACTTACAAAAACAGCTTCGAACCAGCGCGGCATTTTATTGATATATTTTGTGTGAACAAGAATTCCGTATGTCTGTGTGATGGAATACATGAACACGATGTCTGCAGGGTGAAATCCCATCAATGCTATCGGAACAAAATAAATGAAGCGATATACGGGTTGAAAAACGGATGACCTGAAGCCTGTTGTAAGATTGAATTCCTCCGACGAATGATGGGTAACGTGTACGGCCCAAAATATGCGGCAGTAATGATCGATGCGATGTTCTATGTAAAAAGCAAAATCTTCCAGAAAAAATAAAAGTGTCCAGTATATCCAGGTATTTTCGATTGCAAAAAAATGATGCCGATAGCTCCACATCAGTACGCTGAGATAAAACAGGCCACGGAGCAGGAGATCGAGTCCGCCGTTGATAAGCGACAGGTAGATATTCTGAAAAGTGTCTTTAAGCGTATAAAATCTTTTCCCCTGCCTGTTACTAAGGAAGATCTCCACACCTATCACGATGAGATAGAACGGCACCGAGGCAAAGAGGAACCAGGCTTCGCGAGTGGAGGTATTCATTTAGTAGTTTAATGTTTAGAGATTAGTGGTTAGGAGAAGTTTAGATGGGTTAGCAGGTTTGGAATGTTTAGGCGCTTGCATTATAAAAAGCACAAAAACTTTTTGAATAGCCAAGATCAAAACCAAATGTTCTTTTTTTTCTAAATAATGCATGCATCATAAAGGGGTACAACTACTAACCTCTAAACGCTACTCTCTAAACCTTGCTTTACACTGCCATAATCTCTTTTTCTTTTGCCGCCAGGTGTTTTTCCACCAGGGCAATGAATTTGTCGGTCAGTGCCTGTGCCTCTACTTCCGCATCTTTGCATTCGTCTTCGCTCAGGCCGTCTTTCTGTAATTTCTTGATGCCTTCGATGGAGTCGCGACGGATGTTGCGGATAGAAACTTTGGCATTTTCACCTTCGCCGTTACATCTTTTCACGAGTTCTTTTCTACGCTCTTCTGTAAGCGGTGGTAAAAATAACCGGATAATGTTACCATCATTTTGTGGATTGATACCGATGTTGGCGGCAATAATGGCTCGCTCGATCACATGCAGCATATTTTTTTCCCATGGTTGAACAGAAATGGTACGTGCGTCCATCGTAGTGATGTTCGCTACCTGGCTGATGGGCGTAGGATTTCCATAATATTCAGCCAGGATGCCATCAAGCATTTGCGGCGTTGCTTTTCCGGCGCGGATCTTGGCCAGTTCAGCTTCCAGGTGATTGATTGCCTTGTCCATCGATGTGGCCGTATCTTCTATTATCAGTTTTAATTCTTCTGTCATGGTAAAAATTGCTTGGGTGCAAATGTATAAAAAACGGATGACTTTTGTAAATGGTGGGAAATGGAATTAATAGTTAATAATGAATGACGAACAAAGTTCAAAATGTAAGTGCAAGCAAAATTGATTTCTCCTTACACAGAAGAAATTATTAAATATTCACATTCTTAATTAAATTGATTTTACTCTGCTTCAATCGTCTGCTCAGTAGCAAAGGCGATGATCTTGTGTGACTTGATGATTTCGTTTTCCGAAGTGGCATTGATGTAGCTGCGCCTTGATTTTTGCCTGAGGCGATAAACAAGGCCGGTAAGACTAAAAGAAACGACCAGCAAAGTGCCGATGATTACCGTAGTATCAAGCTGCCGCATAAGAAATGCGATGGCGATAAATCCGATGGCCACTATGGCACATGAGAGCGTAATCTTGCGGTGGGAAAAGCCAAGGTCCAATAAAAAATGATGGATATGGTTCCTGTCGGGACTGAAAGGGGAGCGCCTGTCCAATATTCTTATTGCAAAGACACGTAGAGTATCGAAAAGAGGTATCAGCAATACGGCAAAACCGATCGCCGGGGAGCAGCTAAGCGGAAAGGCACTTCCTGGTGTGCCGGCAACATTGATGAATTTGATCACGAGAATGGAATTGACCGTTCCCAGCAACAAAGACCCTGTATCGCCCATGAATATTTTCGCCGGTGAAAAATTGTAGATCAGGAAACTTCCAAGGCTTCCGGAAAGTGAAAATGCGAGTACTGCATAGGCCGTTTGCCCGATATAAAGAAAATAAGAACCAAAGGTGAGTGTAGTGATAAGACCGAGGGTACCCGCCAGTCCATCTACGCCGTCAATGAGGTTAAATGAATTTGTAATGACAATGATGGTAAAAAAAGACAGGATAATTCCTGCAAAATACGGGATCTCATGGATGCCTAAAAAACCATGCATGTTGTTGATATGTATACCGCCGAACCGGATAAGGATGCCAGCGGCAATGAGCTGCCCGATAAATTTTTTACTGGCGGAAAGAATCATGATGTCATCTTTGATACCAAGAAAGAAAATTACGATGGCAGCTGCTACAAAGTATTGAAATTCAGGATTTAATCCAGCAGGGACGCCCATCAGTACAGCGATAATAAACCCCGCAAAAATGCCAAGCCCGCCAAGCGTAGGGACAACGTTTTTGTGTACCTTCCGTTCATCCGGTTCATCAAAAAGCTTTTTTGCTTTTGCCACCTGTATAATTACAGGAATGGAAAAAAAAGTGATGATGAACGAAAGAGCTGCGCTAAGTAAGATATTATCCATGCAAAAGGTTTATTTACCCCAGGTGTTACACAAAAGTATTGAATATGTTCTGTAGAAATACATTTTTTTAACAAAAGATATTAACTACACGTATTGGTACCCAAGATTGTATATCACAATGTTGTTTTTAATTTAACGGCTATTTTCTGAACTTATTATTAAGCATTCTAATTTCAATCATTTTTCTTTTGTGGCTCAATCGTTTTCAAGTAGGTTTGCAAGGTAAAGCAAGGTTTAAAAAATTTAAAAGGTCGGGAAGTTTAAGAGGTAGTGATCATGCCAATAATCTGATCATTTTCATCTTAAATGCCGAAATAGCCGTTTAAACCTGTTGAACCTTTCAAACTTTTTGAACCTTTAAACTTGAAATATGAGCACACTCACAGAAACTGCGTCACAAATAAGACGAGATATCGTAAGAATGGTACACGGTGTACAAAGTGGCCACCCGGGTGGATCCCTGGGTTGTACTGAGTTTTTTACCGCACTTTATTTTGAAGTGATGAAGCATAATCCTGATTTCAAAATGGATGGCATCGGTGAAGATGTTTTCTTTTTAAGCAATGGTCATATTTCTCCCGTATTTTACAGTTCCCTGGCGAGGAGTGGTTATTTCCCCGTTTCAGAACTGGCAACTTTCCGTAAGATCAACAGCCGGTTACAGGGACATCCTACCACGCACGAGCATTTACCGGGGATAAGAGTGGCTAGCGGATCTCTTGGTCAGGGCATGAGCGTAGCCATTGGCGCAGCTCTGGCAAAAAAACTGAATAAAGACAATTCTACCGTTTACTCGCTTCACGGTGACGGTGAACTCGACGAGGGCCAGAACTGGGAGGCCATCATGTTTGCAGGAGCGAAGGGTGTAGACAACCTCATTTCTACAGTTGACTGGAACGGGCAGCAGATTGACGGCCCTACAAAAAAAGTAATGGATCTTAAGAACCTGCACGCAAAATTCGAAGCATTTGGTTGGGAAGTAACGGAAATGGAAGGTAATGACATGGATGCGGTTGTGGCAGGATTGAACAAAGCAAAATCTTTATCAGGTAACGGCAAACCGGTGGCGATATTAATGAGGACCGTTATGGGTAAAGGAGTCGATTTTATGGAAGGCTCACACGAATGGCACGGCATTGCACCAAACGACGAACAGCTGAAAGCAGCGCTGGCACAATTGCCGGAAACGTTGGGGGATTACTAGTGAATGGTCAATAGTGAAACCTTCGAAGAGTTTACCCGAGCTTCAAACGTTTTAAAATATTAAAAGAAAAGGGATGAATTATTTTCATCTCTTTTCTTTTAATATCTGTATAATTGATATACAATGAAATTTTTTAAGATTTGACCATTGACTATTCACCATTCACTACTTCAGTTCTATCGGTTGCCGCGAAGCTTTGAATGATGGGAACCATGAAGCAATGAATGCGATGACAATAGCCGTTGCGCTAACGAGTACAAAGTCGGTGGCGATCAGTTTTACAGGAAAATAATCTATCAAAAATGAGCCACCTTGTAGTTTGATAAACTTATATTTTAACTGCAACAAACAAATGGCGGTTGCCAATAGAATTCCTGAGGCGGTTCCGATGGAGCCGAGTAAAAGGCCTTCGCTTAAAAATATCTTCTGGATGCTCCAGCGCGTGCTGCCCATACTTTGCATGATGCTGATGTCTTTTTGTTTTTCCAGCACGAGCATAGTAAGCGCGCTTACCATGTTAAAAGCAGCGATGATAAGGATAAGCGTAAGCACGGCATAAATGGCCCATTTTTCCAGGCGCATCGTGGTATACAGATTGGTGTTTTGCTGGTAACGGGTTTGCACCTTGAATTTATCGCCCAATATCTTTTGAAGGCTCTCACTTACTTTTGCGATGTCTGCCCCGCCTTTTAATTTAATTTCTGCAGCAGAAAATTCATTCCCGGCAAAACCCATCTGCTGTTTTATAAAACCTATATTGGTGATGGCGTAATTGTTATCAAAATCCTGCTGTATGCTGAAAATGCCGCTCGTTGTGACATTTCCTTCACTCAACGACTGCAACGGATCGGAGCTGCCGCTGTTTTTCTTGGGTAAGGTTACCGTAAGCTGGTCCTTATTAAAAGCAGGATTCATGTTGATGCCGATTGCGCCCTGGATACCATAACCGGCAATGATCTGCGGGTCATCAATTGTTCCCGGATCGAATTTTCCATTGCTCACCTTTGCGGGAACACCGCTTACTTTTGAAAAATTTTCATCCACTCCTTTCATAGTCAGCGCCGTTTGCGCATCGTTTGCCTGGTTGTAAAGGATGGCCTTGTCTTCTGCAATCATCGATACGGCAAATATGGATGGCTGATTCCTTATTTCCTGCAACCCGGAGGGATCCAGTATAAAGGTTTTCCCTTTTGCGGGTACAATTTTAAGATCTGTGTAAAAAGAAGAGTAGAGTGATTTAACCAAATCTTCGAAGCCGTTAAAAACGCTTAACACAAGTATCTGGCAGCAGGTTGCCAAGGCTATCACGCAAGTGGTCACCCATGCGATGATATTGATCGCATTCGCTGATTTTTTTGCTTTGAAGTATCGCCAGGCGAATAAAAAATGCAATAGCGCAGGTTTAAAGTTTATAATTCCACCCTTGCAAGGAAGGATCAGAAGCATTATTTCCCTCGACGGTTGTCAACTCTGCTTTCCCTCGTCCTTCTTAATATCCTTGAATAACTGCTCTATCTTATCAACATAATCCAATGTGTCATCGATGTAAAAACTGAGTTTAGGCATGCTGCGCAATTGGTTCTTTACACGAACCGCAAGTTCTCGTTTGATTTCCCAGGCGCGCTCTTCGATGGCTTTAAGCGTGTTGACTGAGTCCTTCACCTTAAAAAAACTGAGGTATACCCGCGCGTCGAAAAGGTCCGGCGTGATCTTCACCGATGCGATGGAGATCATACCGCCATCCATCATCGATAATCCCAGGCGCTGAAATATTTCATTCAGATCTTTTTCCAATACTGCTGCCACCTGCTTTTGCCTTTTGCCTTCTAACATAATTTGTTGTTTGCCGCAAAATTAGCTTAAATCTATGATCTATGATGTATGATCTATGATGGCCTCAAATTTTCAGAGACTTTAAAATTTGCAAGCATTGCAAATTTTGAGGAAATCATAGATCACAGATCATACATCATATATTAAAAAAGGAGAATGCTTTCACATTCTCCCGACTTCTCAATTTCTAATTTTTTATTTCGCGATTCCCATCTTTGCTTCAATGCTCAATGTAGCATGTGGAACTGCGCGTAATCTTGCTTTGTCAATCAGTTTGCCGGTAACGCGACAGATACCGTATGTTTTGTTTTCAATACGCATCAATGCTTTTTCCAGGTGATCAATGAAAGTGATCTGGCGGCTGGCCATCTGGCTCAATTGCTCTCTTTCCATGCTGAGGCTTCCGTCTTCCATGGTCATATAACGATTGTCGCTTTCATCGCCGCCCATTTCGTCCTTGCGGGTGATCAACCCCTGTAAATAAGCAAGTTCTTTCTTTGCGGCACCCAGCTTGCGTTGGATAAGTTCGCGAAACTCCTGCAAATCAGCATCGCTGTATCTTACAATCGGCGCTCCCGGATCATTTTTCACTTCATCCAAAACAGATTTTGTGAAATCAGGAGAATATTTACGGGAAGTCTTTGTATTTATCTTTGGAATCACTACTGGTTTAGGAGGAGCGACCTTTATATCTTTTGGATTTTTAGCAATAGCTTTTGCAGATACAGCAGCTTTTTCAGGTGCCTTGGCTGCTTTTGCCGGAACTTTTTCTGGTGTTTTTGGAGTCGTTTTTTTCAAATCTGGTTTGTTTGGTGCTTTTTGTACAATAACTGGCTTTTTGGCCGAAGCCTTTACGGCAGGTTTAGCAACTTTTGCCACTGGTTTGGCAACTATTTTTTTAGGGGCAACTTTAGCAACGGGCTTTACCACCTTTTTAGGGGCTGGTTTTGCTGCTTTTTTTGGAGCAGGCTTTGCAACGGGCTTTACCGCTTTTTTAGGGGCAGCTTTCACAGCAGGCTTAACGGCCTTCTTATTGGCCGGTTTAACTGCTTTTTTTGCCGGTGACGCTGCTTTTTTTACCGGTTTTGCCACAACTTTTTTCGGAGCTGGCTTTTTTGCCGCTGCTTTTGCTGCTGGTTTTTTAGTTGCCATATACTACTCGCTTTTTTTTATCACATTCAGTATTAAGGGAATATCGTTTACTTCAATTTGAATGCCAGTTGCCAGATTGGGTATAAATTCAAGTGTATCCGCTAAAATTTCGCGGCAAATATAATCTTTAAATTGAATTAATGACGGTTGCAGCTCAGCATTTTCGTTTATGGTAACGTTTACCCGATCGGTAAGTTCAAAACCGTTGTCTTTGCGGATATTCTGGATCCTGTTTACCAGTTCGCGGGCATTGCCTTCATTGTGTAATTCAGGTGTAAGCGTAATATCCAGTGCTACGGTCAGAGATCCTTTCCCAGCTATTTCAAAGCCCGGAATCTCATCGGTGACAACCTCCAGGTCTTCAGAACTTATCAATATCGGCTCTTCGCCATTCACAACTCCCTCTTTATTAAGTACATAGTCGCCCTTCTGTACTTCCTCTATCAGGGTATTATCAAATTTTTCTATTTCTCCTGCGGCCCATTTCATTTTCGCGCCAAGTTTTTTTCCGAGGGTTTTGAAATTGGCCTTGGCTTTTTTACGGATGAAGTCATTATCGGCAGATAAAATATCTACTTCCTTGATATTCGTTTCCGCCTTGATGATGTCTTCCACCAGACGTATATTGTCCGCCATGTCGGCATCGAGGGCCGGTATGAATACTTTCTGCAACGGTTGCCGAACCTTGATATTCACCTTTTTACGCAAAGAAAGGATAAGCGACGAGGCATCTTGCGCCAGTTGCATTCTTTTTTCAAGTCCGGTATTAATAAATGCCTCGTCAGCTTTTGGAAAATAGCTATGGTGAACCGAAGCCACGTCAAAACGATGGGTTACTTCATTGAGGTTATTATATAGCCAGTCCGCAAAGAAAGGCGCCACGGGCGCAATAAGGCGGCTGATCGTTTCGAGGCATTCATATAATGTCTGATATGCAGATATTTTATCATGCTCATATTCGCCTTTCCAGAACCGGCGACGGCAAAGCCGCACGTACCAGTTGCTGAGATGGGTATCTACGAATTCTTCAATGGCGCGACCGGCCTGCGTAGGTTCATAAGCGTCAAAATTTTCCTGAACGCTCTTGATAAGCGTGTTTAAAGACGACAGGATCCATTGATCTATTTCCGGCCGCTCGCCCGGCGGGATATAGCCTTCGGCAAACGTGAATTTGTCAACGTTTGCGTACAAAGCAAAAAATTGATAGGTATTATATAATGTACCAAAAAATTTGCGCTGCACTTCCCTGATACCTTCTTCATCAAATTTCAGACTGTCCCAGGGGGATGCGTTGGTAATGAGGTACCAGCGGGTGGCGTCGGCACCGTAACTATTGATCGTTGCAAACGGATCGACCACGTTGCCGAGACGCTTGCTCATCTTGTTGCCGCTTTTGTCGAGCACGAGACCGTTGCTTACCACATTTTTGTAGGCAACGCTGTCAAACAGCAATACGGCCAGTGCATGTAAGGTGTAAAACCAGCCACGGGTTTGATCCACGCCTTCGGCGATAAAATCTGCCGGGAAATTTTGCTTGAATGTTTCTTTATTTTCAAATGGAAAGTGCCATTGTGCATACGGCATCGCCCCGCTGTCGAACCAAACGTCCACGAGGTCCGGCACGCGTTTCATCGGTGCGCCGCCATTGCTTACCAAAGTAATGTCATCTACATAAGGTTTGTGAAGATCCAGGATTCCTTCATGCAGATAATGTGTGTTGGTATTGCCGCCGAGTACTTCGGCAGCTTTCCTTATTTCGGCATTTAATTCTTCAATAGAACCGATGCATTTTTGTTCGCCGCCTTCTTTTTCATCGATGAATTTTCCATCGGCACCTACACTTTTCCAGATCGGCAAAGGGGTTCCCCAGAAACGGCTGCGGCTCAGGTTCCAGTCCACCATATTTTCCAGCCAGTTTCCGAAGCGGCCCGTGCCGGTGGAGGCAGGTTTCCAGTTGATGGTCTTGTTCAGTTCTACCATGCGATCTTTTACCGCGGTTGTTTTAATGAACCACGCATCCAGCGGATAATAAATGATCGGCTTATCGGTGCGCCAGCAATGCGGATAATTGTGTTCGTATTTTTCTACTTTGAAAGCCCGGTTGTCCGTTTTCAGTTTTATGCTGATGTCCACATTCACATCTTTGTAATCGGCGGCGTCTTTATAATCTTTTACAAAACGGCCACTGAATTCGCCCACACCGTCTACAAACTTTCCTTCTTTATCCACCAGCGTTAAAATGCCAAGATTGTTTTTCTTACCAACCTTGTAATCGTCTGCACCAAAAGCCGGCGCAGTATGTACGATTCCGGTACCGTCTTCGGTGGTTACAAAATCGCCCGCGATCACTTTGAATGGTTCCGCATCTGGTGTTATTTCCTGGATGCGTTCCAATGTATTTGCATCGGAAGGCATCAACTGATAATAAGTGGCGCCTTCAATATCCTTTCCTTTAAATCCGGTTATGATCTTCCATGGAACAGCTTTATCGCCTTCCTTGTAAGAAGCGAAATCTCCGTTCTCATTTTCCGATTTGAAATATTTGGAAACGAGATTTTTTGCGAGTACCAGATTGTTCGGCAAATAAGTATAAGGATTAAACGTTTTTACCAACACGTAATCGATGTTCGGGCCAACCGTCAAACCAAGATTGGAAGGCAAGGTCCATGGCGTGGTGGTCCAGGCCATAAAAAACAGCTCCTCGTTGTTTACTGCATCAAATAAGAATTTCGTTTTATCGCTGTGAACGGCTTTGAACATTGCCACCGCGCTCGTATCCTTTACATCTTTATAAGTGCCTGGCTGGTTCAGTTCATGCGAACTCAATCCCGTTCCCGCCGCAGGCGAGTAGGGCTGGATGCTTACGCTTTCATACAGATATCCTTTCTTGTATAATTCGCTGAGGCACCACCAGAGCGTTTCTATGTAATTGTTTTCAAAAGTTACATACGGATGTTCAAGATCCACCCAATAGCCCATTTGCTTCGTGATCTCATCCCACTTGTCTTTATATTGCATCACCACTTCGCGGCACTTTTTGTTGTAATCTTCCACCGAGATCTTTTTCCCGATATCTTCTTTGGTGATGCCGAGCAATTTCTCCACGCCTAGTTCGATCGGCAAGCCATGCGTATCCCAGCCGCCTTTGCGTTTTACCTGGAAGCCCTGCATGGTTTTATAACGGCAAATGAGATCTTTTAAGGTTCTGGAAATAACATGGTGAATACCGGGCATGCCATTGGCACTTGGCGGTCCTTCGAAAAATACGAAGGGCGTATTTCCTTCCCGGATATCAACACTCTTTTGAAAAGTGCCGGATTCGTTCCATTTGGCAAGGATTTCGCTGCTGATGTTGGGCAAATTGAGTTGCTGGTATTCCCTGTACTTCGATGACATGATATTATCTTCTTTAATTCTTTTGAATGAGTTTGCAAAGGTAATAAATAATGCATTCGGGCTGGTAAATAGAACAAACGTTGAAATTCAAAGCCTATAGAAAGTGAGGTAGTAATTTTTAAAGCGGTTTGTAGTTTTGTTTCTAAAAATACTGCAGTTTTCCACAAAGAGAGTTGTTTGGCATAGTATTGGCAAATTAGTCAACGCAAACAATTCAGATTATTCTATAAAAATGAAACGTATGAAAAATGCTCTTTTGATACTGTGTGCGGGGCTTATGTTAAGCGTCTCTGCACAGGCACAAACGAAAAAGAAAAAAGTAGCTGAACCAAAATTGAGCGTACCTGAAAATATAAATGCATCTTTTGCCAGCCAGAATGCCGGTGTGGAAAACAGCAAGTGGAGCAAAAATTATACTGGAAATTATGTTGCCAGTTTTACGAATGCTTCCAGTCTTCAGCAAAGCGCCGAGTACAATGCAAAAGGTGATTTGGTAAAAACTACCACTATATATGATATAAACGCGTTGCCGGCAAATATCACTACTGCTTTGCAACCAGGTTATGCTGATGCGAAAGTTACGGAGGCAAGCAAAGTGGAAGTTCCGGGTGTTGCTCCTTTTTACAAAGTGAAAGTGGAAGTGGGAGAAAATAAAAAACAAAAACAATTACTGATTTCTGAAGAAGGATCAGTTACAGAATAAAGATTTTGCTGGTTTAGGGTTTTATTAGGGTAAAACGGGGGTAATCTTGCTCCCGTTATTTTAAATTTAACAATTTCTATTCCTATACAAAAGTTCTTAGAATTGGTTCCGTTTTAAATTCAATTCCCCAGAACGAAGAAAGTGCGAGCCTCTGAAATACATCTCACACTTCAAACACAAGCACAAAAAAGCATCTTTAAAAGATGCTTTTTTTGTTAAAAGTGTTTACTGAATTTAATTGGTTGGGATGTCAACCCTTCGGGATATCAACCCTTCGGGATATCAACCCTTCGGGATGTCAACCCTTCTGGATGTCAACCCTTTTCGCTTACAAAGATTTTATAAACTTCACCAGTGCCTTCCTATCAGAGGTACTCAATTCTTTGAATTTGTTCTTAGACGTTTCCGCTTCGCCTCCGTGCCATAAGATGGCTTCCTCAATGGTTCTTGCACGGCCATCGTGCAGGTAAAATGGGGTGCCATTCGTCCTTTCAAACAAGCCGATGCCCCATAAGGCAGGCGTCTTCCATTCGCTGCCTGTAGCCAGAAAATCCGGGCGGTTATCAGCAAGGCCGGCCCCCATGTCGTGCAACAAAAGATCGGTATACGGATGGATCCGCTGATTGCTCAGCTGAGGAAATGTGACATCCACACCCGTTTGTACCGTTGGCAAATGGCAACTGCTGCAATTGATCTGTTTGAATATCTGTTCGCCCGAAATATTTACGGGGTCAAGCACATTGCGGCGCGCCGGCACAGCCAGGCTCTTGATATAAAAAGCCACACCATTCAATACACTATCCTGTAACTCGGTATCGTCGTTCCTGTTGTCATACTGTGGCTGTCCAAAACTGCTTTCGGTAGGGAAGAGATAATTAGTAACACCCATGTCCTGGCTGTAAGCCGCAGCAACCTGCGTAAGTATTGTTGCTGTGTTTGCTTTCATTCCAAAGCGACCGATCATTGTTTTATTCAAATACGCATCCCATACGTAATTTGCCTTGCCGCTGATACCATCGCCGTCGCTGTCGGTTTCATCCGCGTGCGAAAGGATCGTTGTTTCAGAAATGTTTTGCAAAAGACCAAGGCCGAAAAACGGCGGGGCCATGCGCGGACTAAAAAGATACGTGCCGGGCAAAGGCGTGTAAGGATTATTGATCGTGTAAGCAGGAACCCGTAGCGTAACTATTTCGCCATCGGGAAAAGTAATTATCTGGTTGCTGTAACTGATCGCAACTTTTGCTTCCGGCGTTACGCCGAAAGTGGCGAGGTCCTGCAATTGCAAACCAAATCCCGGAACCGGTAACGGCCCTCCATGTGCATCTGTGCCAAGAATGCTTAGTCTGAACAGCATAGATGAATTAACGAACCCGCTTGTTGGACTACCTTTTCCGTCATTGTGATGACAACTGATGCAGCTTACATTGCTAAAAACCGGCCCGAGACCGCTGTTTACAGGTGCAGGTGCGGTTACGAATGTTTGTTCAACGGAACGGTCACCTACTTCATGCGCATGAATATCGGCCTCATTCATGCCGTCGATTTCATGACCAAATGCCCGTGAAGTTTCATCGAATACCGTTGCGAGACCGCCGGATAAACGCGGGTCATATTGGGTTTCGTCAAATTGATCTGCCTTGCGGCACATCATTAGAAATACCGGAAGGCACAGCAATGCTGTTACTATGTAAACTTTCCGAATTTTTATTTTAGTCATTGTATGTACGAACATTGCCATCCGAAACATGATCTGCTCCGGATGGCAATGTAAATTTTTTTGTTGATCAGAGCTTAGTCAGTTACCTGAGCGATGATGAACGGTTTCAATTTAGTGTCAAGCGTGTTTGCGAGATCATTTATTGCGGTCATTGTAGCAAGACATTGCGAACGTTGGCTCACAATAGCCTGCTCGTAAGGAACCGTGATGTTGCTGAAGGAATTGATAGCTGCATCAAACTTTTGCTCGATCTCTGAATTCAATGCGCTGTTTCTTGCTTTAACAAGATCCTGCAAGCCTGTGCCATCGTCATTGAATTTTCCCTGATAAGAGTTGTACGCACCGATGATGTTGTTTTTAAAATCGATGGCAGAATTTCCGCTGAATGGAGATTCTACAAGCTGCGCACCTTCCGTTGGATTAGTGAGTGCCGCATCATATGGTTCCTTCATTTTACCATCGCCCACTTCACCACAGATACCTGAAAGTCCTTCATAGATAGCAAGGAACGCATCCTGTTTTTTTTCAAAAACAGTACTGCCTGTACCGGCTTTTAAAAACTTGTCAGCGTAATTCAACCCGCTTGGTGCCCAATCGTTGTACAAGGCATCTGCCTGAGATTTCAAGTGTAAAGAAAGTCCGGTCAGGTACTCTTTTTGGCGCGTCGTAAACTCGGCTGCTGTTTTGATGCCGGTCTGACCCCACAACATATATTCGATCGGGTGATAACCTTTCAGTGAACGGTCATTTAGCGCCTCAATGTCAGCTACGGTGCCTAATGGCTGGGCTGTTGCGAGCAACGCATCCATATCGTTGAAATTTACCGGCCATGTATCGGTGTCAGGATCGTATTCGCCATCTTCAACCGGTCCAAAAAGAAAACCTTCCGTTCTTTCCCACGTGGTACGCAAATCTTTCCAGGCATTTTTTGCAGTGGTAAGATTTGCATCAGTTGTACTTGCATTCAGTGCGACAACTGCGTTATTCAAGGCAGTTGCTTTTGTTTGCAATTCTGCGTATCCCGGAAGCGCCACTTTGCTTACAAAGTCGGTAATGGCACCGGTTTTAGCTGTTTCAAACTCAACATTCGGGGTAGTGTTGTCATCGTCTTTGGAACAACTCGCAAAAACGGTTGCTGCCATCAGGGCAGGAAGCAATAATTTTTTCATAAAAGTTATTTTTTTTTACAGGTATATTAATAAATGATCATTGAGTGTTTCTGTTTTCAATTGCCGGAGATTTCGCTCTGCGGGTCCTTTTGTTACGACTCCGTCTTTTGAAAATTTACTGCCATGCAAAGAACATGTGTAACCATTTCCGGTAGGTGTTAATTGGTTATCGTAGTGTGTGCATTTCAGGAGCAAAGCCTTGTAAGTATTCTCCGCTTTTTCAACTGAAATTTCGTATTCATATTTCGCCGGGGAAATGACCACCAACGGTTGTTTTTCAAACAATGTGAACGGCACTTCTACCTGGTTATTCACCACAGCCGGACTATAGGCCAACTGCCTGGCAACAGCCGGGCTACACGATGACAAACTATCCGCTACCGCTAATGCGCCGGCACCCATCAGGCAAGCTCTGCAAGCCGTTTTTAAGAATGATCTGCGTTCCATGGTTTCGTTTTTAAAAAGAATAACCGACACCTATATTCAAGAACTGGTTGTTTTGACGATAGGGCAACCTCACCGGACTTGGATTGATGACCAGTGCCGGATTTTCTGCGCCAGTGTGCAATAATCTCACATCTGCTTTTATCACCACATTTCTGATAGGCAGGTATGAAAATCCAATAATAAGATGCTCTTGTTTTTCTGTTCCGTCGTAGATGCCGTTGGCCGGAATTTTTGAATTCAGGTCCAGCATTTCCAGTCTGCTGAAAAGATTCAATTGCTGCTCTTTCATTTTTTCACTGTGCTCAAAGAGGTTGTATGAAACTTCTGCATACGCGCCATACATGGCGGTGGCGGTGTTATTTGCGTAAGTTTTATTAATATCGGAAGCATCCGGGAAAGAGATGTAGGCGCCCATTACCTTGGCGCTGATGCCATTTTTTGCCCATTGAATATTTGCTTCACCGAGGTATATCGGCAGGGCAAAAAATCCGGACTCAATATTCAGGCTGTCGCTTGCTCTTTTATTCAAACCGTTGGTTCCACCTGCATAACCGGACACCTGGAAGGTAAAATCTTTATAATAGTATTGAATCGCGCCGGTGATGGCCAGTGCGTTGGCATTGGCGTCGCTGCCCTCAAAACGCCCTTCGCGAATGCCCGTTCCGTGTACGAATGCGGAAGAATTCAATCCGTTGAAGAGGGCAATGCTGTAGTTGAGCGGAAGTTTTTTGGAGCGCCCGTAAAATCCCACGCCCAATTCGCGCCAGGTAGAAGGGATGATTACCTGTTCAACGATAGGCCTTTCTACGCCGTTGAAATTTACAGGCAAATGACTTTCATTGATCAGCCCGATGCGTGGCAGGAAAAGCCCTGCGGTAATATATTGATGCGAATTAAGATTGAATTTAAGATAAGCCTGTTCCATTGAGATCTCGCCATTGCCGCTGCCGGTAACTTTTGCATTCTCGATTTCCATTTCCGAGAAGAAGGCAATTTTTGAATTAAACTGGTGCCCTACAAAAAGCACTACGCGTTCAAGATTGATAGATGACCGTTTGTCAACAAAATTGCGTTGATAGAAGGCGCTTCCGTAACCAGAAATAACTGTTTTTGAACTGTGGGCTCCGGCATTGAGCGAATCTTCATTGGTGAGCAACAACTGCTGTGCGGGCGTACGAACCTGTGCTTTTGAAACAAGGAAAAACAAACTGAAGATTACCGAAAGGGCCGAAGCAGTATTTTTCATGGCGCAAATGTCAGGGAAGGGCGGCTCCGTCGTTTTCGTTATCGGGAAAAAGAAATGGATATGCGGAAAAATGCGCGTGGATTGTCAGAGCAGTGTAAAAATGAGATAAAAACGATACGGAATGATGTTTTTCTTCCGGGTTGTCAACCCTGTGGGTTGACAACCCGGAAGAAAAACAAATGCTGACAGCACCACCCTAGTGGATCAGCAACTCACAAGGCTTGATACCTGTATGCTTTTTAAATGCTGTACTGAAATGAGAGATGTAAGAATACCCCAACAGCAAAGACACTTCCGTTACGCTCAACCCCTTATCATACAACAGATATTTTGCGTGTTCCATGCGTTGACTCTGGTAAAAATCGAAAATTGTAGTTCCGAAAATTTCCTTGAACCCCTTCTTCAGATAGCATTCGTTGATTGCCACCTTCCTGCTGAGAGCCTTGATGGTAATGGGTTCGCCGATATGTTGCAGTAATATTTCCCTTGCCTTGATGATCTTTTCCCTGTCGGCTTCATTTGCCAGGAACTTACAGGTGAAAGTACTTTCAATCTTTTCGCCCAACATACAATCCATGCTGTAAAGCAACAGGATCTGCGTTTGTGCATTCACGAAAATATTGGCTAAAGTATCTGTATAATTATGATTAAGTAAAGCTTCTATCGCCATCCGGGTTTTACCGCACAAGGGCAACATCTTGCTGAATGAACTGGTATGTTTGAAAGCCAGCACATTGTCTGTAAGGCTCGATGGAGAATGGTTTGCTTTCGCAAACTGGTTGAGGTAGTTGGCCGAAAAACTAAAACTCAAAACATCCACGCTATCAACTTTTTCTATGCACGTCTTGCTTTTGTTCAGTTTGCAATAATCGCATTCAGTGGCTTTTTCGCGGCAATACACATTTCCGCTAACGCAAAAGCGAAGTTCCAGATAGTTTTGCTCCGGAGCATTTTTGACATAATGATACACCAAAACACCGGTATCCTCGATGGCCCATTGCGGCTGTTTCTTATATCGGGTAATTCCATAACGGACAGACCCGGGTACATTGCGGACGATCTCCTGAAGGGTTTCTACTTCTTCATGCATGAACGGCTGCTTGTGTGCCAACGATAATATGCTGAGTGGTTGATACATTGAAAAATTTCGATGCAAATATACAACATACATTTGAATAATCAAATCAATGTTTAAACTTCATAAGTTTCCGGTGGCGGGTTATTTAAGTTTTTAGCGTATGCGGAATAGGGTTGCCCCTGATTTTTACCGCAGAGACATTGAATTCACGACTCCGCGAAAACTCTTTTAACTCCTTTCCCGGCGGCAAAAGAGTGAAAATTCTGCTATTTCGGAAACTGCTTCCAGAAAACAACCCGCCAAGCAAAACCATCACCCGCAACTAACAAAACGTGATTAAATTGTTCAAAACAAGACCCGCAAATAGGCCTTAAAAGAGTAGGTTAACTGGCTGGTTTTCGTTACATTTGCAGGAATGTCGATTTTCGATATTTTTTAAAGGTTTTAAAGTATTTATGAGTAACGAAACAGAAGAAATCCTAGCCCAGGCCAAAGGCAGTTACAGTGCCGATAGTATCCAGGTTTTAGAAGGTTTAGAAGCGGTTCGCAAGCGTCCCGCAATGTACATCGGCGACATCAGCGTAAAGGGTCTCCATCACCTTGTTTATGAGGTGGTAGACAATAGTATCGATGAGGCCCTTGCCGGCTATTGCAAGAACATTTTTGTGACTATCAATGAAGATAATTCTATCACCGTTCAGGATGATGGTCGCGGTATCCCTACGGGCATGCACACAAAAGAAAATCGTAGTGCATTGGAAGTAGTAATGACCGTACTTCATGCAGGGGGTAAATTCGACAAAGGCTCCTACAAAGTTTCCGGCGGTTTGCACGGGGTGGGTGTGAGTTGCGTGAATGCGCTCAGTACCAAACTACATGTAACTGTAAACCGTGAAGGGAAGAAATTTGAACAGGAATACGGCATCGGTATTCCAAAATATCCTGTGCGGGAGATAGGAACAAGTACGGAAACCGGCACTACCGTTCAATTCTGGCCCGATGGCAGCATTTTTACCACCACCGAATATGTAAAAGATATCCTGGAGGGTCGGTTGAAAGAACTGGCCTTTCTTAATCGCAAGCTATCCATTACGCTTACCGATTTACGCGAACTCAATGATGAAGGAAAGGCTTACACGAAGAACTTTTACAGCGAAGGTGGTATCGAGGAATTTGTAGCGCAGATAGACAAAAATGCCAATCGCCAGCCATTGATCCCCACCGTGATCTATTGCGATGGACATGATGAAAAAAGCAATGTTGCCGTAGAGGTTGCCATGATCTACAATGCCAGCTATCAGGAACATATTTTCAGCTACGTAAATAATATCAATACCATCGAAGGTGGCACGCACGTGGCGGGTTTCCGCAGAAGTATTACCCGCGTTTTTAAAAGTTATGGCGAAAAGCAAGGCATGTTTGAAAAAGCCAAGGTCGCCATCGAAGGGGATGATTTCCGGGAAGGCATCAGCGCCATCATTTCGGTAAAAGTGCCGGAACCGCAGTTTGAAGGGCAAACCAAAACAAAACTTGGTAATAGTGAAGTAATGGGTATCGTTGATACAACCTTGAGCCGCGTACTCGAAGCATATCTGGAAGAAAATCCAAAGGACGCCAAAACGATCATCCAGAAAGTGATCCTGGCCGCACAGGCCCGCGCAGCTGCAAAACGCGCGCGTGATATGGTACAACGTAAAAGTGTTTTAGTAGGTGGTGGCTTGCCTGGTAAACTGGCAGATTGCTCCGATAAAGATCCGGGTAAATGTGAGCTGTTCCTTGTCGAAGGGGATTCGGCTGGTGGAACGGCGAAGCAGGGCCGCGACCGTAGCTTCCAGGCTATTTTGCCATTGAGAGGTAAGATCCTGAACGTGGAAAAAGCCATGGAACACAAGATCTACGACAATGAGGAAATCCGTAATATGTTTACCGCCCTCGGCGTGAAGATAGGAACCGTGGATGATCCGAAGGCGCTCGATACGTCTAAATTACGTTATCACAAGCTCATCATCATGACCGATGCCGACGTGGATGGAAGTCATATCGCAACGCTGATTATGACCTTCATTTTCCGATATATGAAAGAACTGGTAGAACAAGGTTGTGTATACATTGCGCAGCCGCCGTTGTATCTGGTAAAAAAAGGGAAGGATCAGGAATACGCATGGACCGACCAGGAACGGAAGGCCCTGATCACTTTATACGGACAAGGAAAAGACGACAGCGTGAACGTACAGCGGTATAAAGGTTTGGGTGAAATGAACGCCGAACAGCTTTGGGAAACAACCATGAATCCGGCAACACGTACGTTGAAACAGGTAACTTTGGAAAGCCTTACAACAGCTGATGGCGTTTTCAGTATGCTGATGGGAGACGAAGTACCCCCAAGGCGCGAATTCATTGAAAGTCACGCTAAATACGCAAAAATTGATGTATAGTATTTTATTTTAATACTTTGCTGTTTTCCACCTAATTTTGGCGATACCAATAATTTTAGTAGCTTGTACGTGAAAACGGTTCGCTGACCCATATTTATAAACAATAAATTCTATTAAAATGAGTAACATGTTAACAGCTTATTGCATGAAAACAAAGGAAAAGAATGTTCCAATGCAGGATGCGGTAATTACTAAAACATCCCGTGGTGGCTATATGGCACAAGGGCATGATGGCAAAGGAAATAAAATGACAACTATGCTTGCTGAAGCTAAAGCTTTGCAGGCCGTAAAAGACGGTGTAGCAAAAAAAAGCTGGTAGATTAGTTATAAAGTTTTTTAAGGGCCATCCGTCAGGATGGCTTTTTTTATAAGAGGCATCGCTTAAAGATAATCTAATCTTGCTTTTTAAAATTTTTAGAAAGTCCCGCCGCTGTATTATATTTGGTAAATGAAAAAACGGCTATACCTCCCCCTGTTTTTCGTACTCCTGAATTTGTATTCTATCGCACAAACTTACACTGTCAATGGCAATGCCTTTCAGGAAAGTTGTAACTGCTACCGGCTAACGCCGGCTGCGGGTACGCAACATGGTTCAGTTTGGAACAATACCAAGATAGATCTCAGCCAATCGTTCGACTTTGTTTTTGACATTTATCTTGGCGATCATGAGAGCGGTGCAGATGGGATCGCCTTTGTAATGCAGCCGATCAGCACGAGCGTTGGTACTACGGGCAATGGAATGGGATTCGCCGGCATAAGTCCATCCATCGGTATAACGCTGGATACTTACCAGAATTCGGAAGATGGCGATCCATTTTATGATCATATCGCTATTCAACGAAACGGGGATATAAATCATTTAAGTGCAAACAATCTTGCGGGACCGATTGCTATCCTTTCCACAAGTGATAATATCGAAGATAATACCATTCACAAACTTCGTATCAAATGGAACGCTACTACCAAGATATTGGAAACCTATTCCGATGGCGTATTACGGCTCACGCTATCGAATGATCTTGTGAATACCACTTTTGGCGGCAATCCGATGGTATATTGGGGCTTCACCGGCGCTACCGGCGGTGAAAACAATCTTCAAAGATTTTGTACGGCACTATCTCCCAACTGGAAATCATTGGACGGGCAAAAGCGATGTGCGGGTTCGCCCATCACTTTCACAGATTCCACCATTTCATTTACCGCAGTGGCAAAATTTTACTGGGATTTCGGCGATGGCAGCAATATCGATTCGGTGAATCAAAACCCGGTTCATACGTACACAACGGCCGGCAATTACAATGTCAGCCTAAAAGTACGCGGCGCGGATGGTTGCGAAGCAACTAAAATATTTTCCCTGCGCATTGGAAGCAAACCCGTTGCGGGTTTCCGGATATCCGACAGTTGTATTACCGCAAATATCAATTTTACAGACACTTCCAGAACAACTGTGGGTACCATCAACAACTGGTATTGGGATCTTGACAATGGAACTCCGGCTTATACTGTGCAAAATCCTTCGGCCCTTTACACAACCTACGGTGTAAAACATATCCGGCTGGCAGTAAAATCACTGGAAGGTTGTATTTCAGATACTTTGGATAAGCTTATCCGGATCCGTTCCTTACCGGTACCAGATTTTACTTTTACCGATTCCGTTTGCCTGGGTTCACCCACAAACTTTTTTAATGCCACCATAATGCCGGATGGATTGCCGGTGGAAATTCTTTGGCACCTTAACGGTTCTGATATCAGTACGGCCAGTACGCCGCAATACACGTTCTCCACACCCGGCAGTCATTCAGTGCTGTTAGTAGCGGGTTTAAATAATATGGGGTCTTGTTCTAAAACGATTACAAAAAATGTTTTCGTAGTCGATAAACCACGTGCTGGTATCAAAAAGCCAACTGTGTGTGAGTTGCAGCAATTCCGGTTACAGGATTCGTCTTATACTACAGACGGTATTGCCATTAGCGGTTGGTGGTGGGATCTTGGCAACGGGCAATTTTCGACACAGCAAAATCCATCGGTTACCTACAACGGAACATCGCCGGTCACCATTCGTCATGTGGCCCGGAACGCACGTGGTTGTATTTCGGATACGATGACGTTTGTGATAAACATCAACCCGAAGCCGGTTGCTAAATTTGGTGTAGGCGAAGCATTGTGCAACAACAACAAAGTACAGTTTTCAGATTCGTCCATCGTAGCTTCAGGAGCGGTTACTCAATGGCTGTGGATAAATTCCGATACTATCTTCAGCACGGCACAGCATACGCAAGCGTTGTTCCCTGCCGGTACGCATCAGGCCGGACTTGTGGTCATTACTGCACAGGGCTGTAGAAGCGATACCGTGTTTCATAATTTTACTATCAAGACAAAACCAAACGTGGCCATCACGTATGAAGATGCCTGCAAATTTGCCCCGGTGAATTTCACGGCTGCAGAAACAACTACTAATATCGGCATCACGAACTGGGAGTGGATATTCGGCGATGGAACCGTTGGTTCGGGCGCTGTTACTTCGCATATTTACAATGCCAACGGAAATTATACCGTCAAACTTGTCGGCACTTCTACCGAAGGCTGTTTTTCGGATACGAGTTACGGCGTTGTAAATATTTACGGCACCAATGCTTTTGCCGGTGATGATATCATTGCGGCGGCTGGTGAACCCGTTCAGTTACACGCCATAGGCGGATTAAGCTATCTGTGGACGCCCGGCGCGCCGTATCTTAACCACGATGATATTGCAGATCCGGTGGCTATACTTACCGAAACGCAGATCTTCCATCTTAAGGCATTTACGCCGGAAGGCTGCGAAAGTTATGATGATGTAAAAGTAGATATTTATAAAGGGCCTGATTTTTACCTTCCGTCGGCATTTACGCCCAACGGCGATGGCCTGAATGATCGTTTGCGCGGACAGCCGGTCGGCATTCAGAAATTCAATTATATGCGCGTATTCAACCGGTGGGGCCAACTGCTATATTCAAGTTCCGATATGAACCGTGGCTGGGATGGGCGTTTCAAAGGTGAAGAACAGGCTGCCGGAACATACGTGGTGCTTATCAGCGCGGTGGATTTCCGTGGTAAGCTAATTGAGAAGAAAATGACGGTGCAGCTGATAAGGTAGCCAGGTGAATGGTTAATAGTGAAATCTTCATAAGCGTTTCATGATCAGTTGACCGCTTTAGAGAAAAGAGAAAATGGAGTTTATGCTGAGGGATGATTTCACGCTGCATAAACTCCATTTTCTCTGCGGTAAAACAGGAGTCTTAAAATATTTAACCGGCTGCTGAATTAAATGTTTTTTGAAGATTTCCTCAGTCACTTACTCGATGATCTTGTCAATGTACAAAAACTTCCCGTCTGCGGTCACACCTTGCAACACTACCCTCAACTTCGTTGCGTTGTCTGAATTGAAGAAAGGGATCTCAAACTTATGATTGGTTCGGGTTGTTTCCAGGTATGGATCCCAGTAAAGGGTGGTACGGTTATCTGTTTCTGCGGGGCTGTTTGTCTTGTCATAATCAGGAGAAAAAAATTCTTTTACAACAGAGAAACCTTCTATTTTCATCGTGTTCATTGTGCCGGAAATGCCAATCGTTCTGTCTTCTGCTTTTTTTGTAAAAATAGCCAGGGCGCCACCAACGCCATTTCCTTCTGCGCCTACAAATCCGGTACCGAAAACCTTTACCAAAGCGATTTCGGAGATGGGGATGGTAGAGGCCTGCTGGGTGGAAGTGGCTGCGCCATCTACAAATAATGCCATCGGTATCGGGCCACCTATCAGGCTTCTGGTGTTCCTGTAGTTGATAAAATAGTTGCCAAGGCTGCCGGTAATATTTACACTCGTGAGCCTTCCTTTCAGATATTCAAAAATATTGGTCGATAAATTTGTGCGCGGCGGATCATTGATAAAGTCGATCGTATTGTTTCCTGAGCCGGAAAAAATACCTTTTGCATAACGTTCTTCCACCACATCATACCGGTTCTTTCCTTTCACAGTGGAAAGGCGAACATCATTGAGCAATGTGGCTTTCTTCTGAAATTCATCCATTACGTCGGAATATAATCCTTTTGCTGCGCCTTCAGGGCCTGTTTCGTTTAAAGGTTTCACATTTCCAAGAAGGGATCTTGGCGCTGCGGCAAACATGTTCGTCAGCGGCAAGGAACTCAGGCTGAGGTTCACCGCTCTTTTCTTATCCGTTTGAAAACTGATTGTCGCAGAGTCCTGGAAGATCATTCCTGCAATTTCAAAATTGCCGTCTTTGTCTACCGGTACATTCATATAATCACTGGCAGAATCCAGGGTGTTAATGATCACGTTTAGGTCGCCGCCAACGAGTTGCTTGTTACTGTTAGCGGTATACACTTTCCCCGCCATGGTAATATAATTCGGATCCTTATAAGTGAGCGCCGGTATCTTGTTATTCAGCAACTGATCCCATGTATACCTTCTCCAGCCATTGGTCATCATCACAAGATCGAGGTGGTTTTCACGTGCAGTATCTGCAGATTCAAAATAATAAAGCGGGTTGAAAATTGTTCCCTTAATCTCATTTGTCAAAAAAACGCGGCTGATGATATTTTCTTTGTTATCGGAAACGATTTCGCGGTTCACATCTGTTACCGACACAGAGAATGTTCCGATCAATGTATCGCCTACGTCAAATGAATAGCGGTTTTTCTTTCTTGGCTTTAATGAAACGACGTCTGTTTTGAACGTTCCATTAAGCAAAAATTCACGGTTGTTCACAAACACCATTCTTTCGGCGATAGGCTGATTTTGCGCCGTAAAAAGCGTGAGTTGCAAAATGCCCGAGGGTAATTGTGAAAGTGGGATCTCAGCTGAAATATACTTACTGGCAGCGGACAATTCTTTTTTAAATACCACGATATTGTCCATCACTGCAAGGATGTAGGCAGGTGCCATGGCATCGTTTGCCAACTTTTCATTGTTGATCACGATGTATTTTTTATTGCCAGATTGCTGCACCTGGAACCCTACACCCGACATTTTTATCGGTGGCAATGCAACGCGTACTTCTTTGCCGTTTAATCTGCAAACAGCGGTGTAGGTTTCGTCCGGCAATGGTAAAAAATTGAACTTTCCCATTCCATCGTGTACCGACCTGAACGTTGCAACGTTCTTTCCCTTGCTGTCGGAGATCTCTCCGGAAGATTCTACCGGCGAGCCATATTTATCGGCACTTTTGAAAGCAATTACATTGGGAATGCCCGCGATCAGGTTACCACCTTCCGGTAAAAAAAAGATATTGTCGTCGGTGATGGCAGCCGCAATTTTTTTGGAGAAAGGATTTAGTACACTCAACTGGTGTTCGTAAAAATTGAGGTTCCCGAAATTCATCATCCTGCGGGTAAATGCCCTAACGGTATAGTTTGCCTGGCGCCCATCGCCTGGTAATGAAAATCCGCCTGCAGCGGCGCTCCGGATGAGCGGTAATATTTTTTTGTCGATCACTCTCCCGGAATCGTTCAACAATTCTACGTTGATCACGCTGCTGTAAGTTGAAAGGTAAATGCCGGAAAAAACGTAGGCTTTGAACCAGATGTTTTCGCCTGCTACATAATTTTCCTTATCAAAATGAATAAAGATATTTTCGGTGGCAAAATTATTCTGAATATTCTCAAGTGCGGCTTCGGGTGTTGTTTGGGCGGTTGAGGTAAAACAGATACATAGAATTGCCAGAATAGGTAAAAGGCGTTTTAGCATAAGGCTTTAAGTTTTGGTATAAGGTTTAAGGTATCAACTATTACTATTTGATAACGTTTTTTGTTATTGAAATGGTAGATTTTATTCTGCAAACCGTCTTCGACAAGCTCAGACTGACAGTCGACCGCATTCTGTGTCATGTCACGAACCGGATCCTGTCATGTTAAGCTTGTCGAAACATAAGCAGAACACGAATTCTCCATTCCGATTTATTTTTACTTGCACACACATGTTATTTAATAATACCGGGGGTGTAAGGTATAAAATTTAGCTGATACCTGATCATTTATGCTGATACCGAAGACCTTCTGATATTCCCTTGCCGTCGAAAATACCGGTCGGGAAAACCGTAAGGGGAAATAGCCAGTGTTACACCTTTATGCCCGCCTTCATCTTGCTCAAAAACCTCCACAGTGTATTCATGTCCTTCACATCTTCTACAACAAGAATTCCGTTTTTGCCCACTTGCTTCAGCTTTGCTTTATTGGTGCCGGTTTGCAAAAACTGTAAAATGCCATTGAATGTGTCGCTTTGGAAATACGGACTATCAGGATTGCTCACAAAGAAGCATTTGAGGTTTTCATTTTTGAGGAATAACTTTTCAAAACCAAGTTCCACGGCCGTTTCGCGGCAGCGGATGGTGGTGAAAAGATCTTCCACTTCCGGTGGCACAGGGCCAAACCGGTCCTGCATTTCATCATGAAAGTGTTGCAGATCCTGTTCTGTTTCACAATTGTCGAGGCGGCTGTACAAACTGAGTCTTTCGGTGATGCTTTCCACATACCTATCGGGTATCAGAATTTCGAGATCGGTATCGATCGTGCAATCTTTTACAAAGTCGTCCTGCTTTTGTATCTCGTCTTTAAACAATTCCTTGAATTCGCTTCGCTTCAATTCTTTGATCGCTTCGTCGAGAATTTTCTGATACATTTCAAAACCAATTTCTGCAATGAAGCCGCTTTGTTCGCCGCCGAGCATATTGCCCGCACCGCGGATGTCCAGATCGCGCATCGCGATCTGGAAGCCGCTTCCAAGGTCGCTGTACTGCTCCAGGGTACTCAATCTTTTTCTGCTGTCGGGCGGGAGCGTACTCATCGGAGGCGCCAGCAAATAACAGAATGCTTTTTTATTGCTGCGGCCCACGCGGCCGCGCAGCTGATGCAGATCGCTCAAACCGAAGCGGTGCGCGTCATTGATGATGATCGTATTCACATTGGGAATATCCACGCCACTTTCCACGATGTTGGTACACACCAGCACATCGTATTTTTTATCCATAAAATCGAGGATCGTATCTTCCAGTTGATCGCCTTCCATCTGGCCGTGCGCATAGGCAATGCTGATATCCGGACAAAGCCCCTGGATCAACCCTTTCATTTCCGCCAGCCCTTTTACGCGATTGTGAATGAAAAATACCTGTCCGCCGCGTTCGGTTTCATAATAGATCATGTCGCGGATGGCATCTTCGTTAAACACCTGCACTTCGGTTTGTATCGGTTGCCGGTTCGGCGGCGGGGTATTGATGATGCTCAGATCGCGCGCGCCCATCAAACTAAATTGTAGCGTTCGCGGGATTGGTGTTGCGGTCAATGTCAGACTATCTACCGTTGTACGCAACAATTTCAATTTTTCTTTTGCAGAAACGCCGAACTTTTGTTCTTCATCGATGATCATCACGCCGAGATCTTTAAACTTCACGCTGTTGCCGAGCAATGCGTGTGTTCCAACGATCACGTCTATCTTTCCTTCTTCTAATTTTTTTAGCGTTTCCTTTTTTTCTTTGGCGGATTTGAACCGGTTAACAAAATCCACTGTCACCGGAAAATCTTTCAATCTTTCACCAATGGTTTTGTAATGCTGATAAGCAAGGATCGTCGTCGGAACCAATATCGCCGCCTGCTTTCCATCGCACACCGATTTGAAAGCCGCGCGGATGGCGACTTCCGTTTTACCAAATCCAACATCGCCGCATACGAGCCTGTCCATCGGCGCTTCTTTTTCCATGTCGCGTTTAACATCTTCACTGGCTTTGGCCTGGTCGGGCGTGTCTTCATAAATGAAGCTGGCTTCCAGCTCGGTTTGCATATAATTATCCGGGCTGTGTGCAAAGCCTTGCAGGCTCTTTCTTTGCGCGTATAGCTTGATGAGATCGCTGGCGATATCTTTTACCTGCTTTTTCGTTTTTTCTTTCAGCTTCGCCCATACATCGCTGCCGAGTTTGTTCATCTTCGGTATCGAACCTTCCTTGCCGCTGTACTTGCTGATCTTGTGCAGCGAGGAAATATTTACATACAGCAGATCGCCGTCTTTGTATTGAATGCGCACGGCTTCCTGCATGCGGCCGTTGGCTTCTATTTTTTGCAAACCGCTGTACACGCCCACACCGTGATCGATGTGGCTCACATAATCGCCGGGCTGCAATTCGCGAAGCGTTTTTAACGTGAGCGCTTTGTTTTTGCTAAATGCTTGCTTGACCTTGTATTTATGATAGCGTTGAAACAACTGGTGATCGGTGTAGCAAACCAGTTTGAGGTCGTCATCAATAAATCCTTTGTGGATCGAAACCGGCACGGGTGTTACCTGTATATCTGCTTTAAGGTCGGTGAATATCGTGTGCAGTCTTTCGAGCTGTTTCGGATTATCGGCGAAGATGAAAATGTTATATTGCTTCGCTTCGTATTCCTGCAGATTTTTTATTAAAAGATCAAATTGACGATTGAACGATGGTTGCTCTTTTATGGCAAAATCAAAGACTTGTTTCGGATCGTTTTTGGAGAAATAACTTTTGTTGTTGATCTCAATAATATGTCGCTGTAAAATCTGTATTTCAATTTCGGCGGCGCCTACAAAATCATTTTCTGAAACATCTGTTTTAACATTCAGTTCGCCTGAATCATCGGTTGTCGGTTGTCGGCGGTCGGTCGTCTGCAAAAGTTCCATAAACAAATAAAGATCTTCCTCCTGCTGTTCAATTTTTTCTTTGATAAAGTTCCAGTCTTCCGTCCACACTACGGTATTTTCCGGCAAAAATTCCAGCAGTGAAACTTTTTCGCCGCTTTCGCTGGCTTCATTTGTTAATTTGTCAACGTTTGGAATGATGTTTACCTGCAATAATTTCCGTTCACTCAATTGCGTTTCCGGATCGAAGATGCGGACGCTGTCTACTTCGTTTCCAAACAATTCAAGCCGGTAAGGCTTTTCATTTCCGAAGGAATAAATGTCCAGTATGCCGCCGCGTACGGCAAATTGTCCGGGTTCGTACACAAAATCAGTTCGTACAAAACCATATTCCACAAATTTTTGCAGCATGCCAGTAATGTCCAGTTCATCGGCCTGCTTGATGCTGATGATGTTGTCTGACAAAGTTTTTGACAGCACCACTTTTTCAAACAGCGCTTCGTCATGTGTGACGATAATTTTTTTATTTCCACCTGCGGCGAGGCGCGTGAGCGCTTCGGTGCGCAGCATTACGTGACTGCTGTTGAGCAGCTGGTAATTTTTTTTGTTTTTAAACGAAGACGGGAAATAGAATATATCGAGCGCATCCGTAATATTTTCGAGGGAATTATGAAAATAAGCGGCTTCTTCCGCGTCGCGCAAAATGATGAGATGATTGGTTTGCGAAGCCAGCGGTTGGTTAAAAATGGCCGCCAAAACGAATTGGGAAGCGCTTCCGTTGAGGCCTTTTAAGTGTAAATGCTGCGGTTTGGACAAAGTGATGTCTCCCGCTATTTGTAAACAGCGGTTGTCGTTCCTGTAAAAATTCATCAGCACGTCCAGGTTCATCGATGCAAAGATAGGAAAACGACCACAGACGTCCGACAAGAGACCACCGATAAGTTACGGGTTACGGGTTACGGGTTTTTATCGTTTGAGAAAGAAGTGGGAAACACTTTCAGCCTGACAACTTTAACCGGCTTGGTTGTAATCCACAACGCACCGTTTCCAATCCCTAACCTCTAACCCCTAATCTCTAAACTTTTTCCTAACTTAGTTCAAACTAAAAACGATGCTTCAACCCTGGCGCACCGGCCGTGTGATAAAAATTGAGCAACAGGCTCCTGCAACGCGCCGTTTTTTTATACAAATACCGGAGCTGGACGTTTTTGATTTTCTTCCCGGGCAGTTCGTTACCCTTGATCTGCCGATCCATGAAAAGCCCAATCGCCGCTGGCGCAGCTATTCCATTGCCAGTTGGCCGGATGGAACCAATGTATTCGAGTTGTGCATTGTGTTGTTGGACGATGGTGCAGGTACCAATTATTTATTCAATGAAATAAAAGAAGGTTCGGAAATTCAATTGCGTGGTCCCATTGGTGTGTTCACTTTAGATAAGGAGCGGTTGCAAAACGATCTTTTTCTCATCTGTACGGGTACGGGTATTGCGCCGTTCAGAAGCATGTTGCATTACATTAAGCTTCATAATCTTCCGCATAAAAACGTATACCTCATATTCGGCTGCCGTACAAAAAGCGACCTGTTGTATTTTGAGGAATTGAAACAATTAAGTGATAGTATGCCGGATATTCATTATTTGCCAACTCTCAGCAGGGAAGACTGGGAAGGTCCGACGGGCTACGTGCATACGATTTATGAAGACATTTGCAAACGGGGAACAACCGTAAATGAAGAAGGTGTTTCCGTTCCGTCGCCAGCAAATTTCATGCTTTGCGGATGGAAGAATATGGTGGATGATGCAAAGATCCGGATATTGGAAATGGGGTATGACAAGAAAGCGATTCACCAGGAGTTGTATGGTTGACAACCCATAAGGATGACAACCCGGGAGGAAACCACCGTATTTCAACGTCCATTATTCAGTCGCCGCCGTATGGTCCCTGACTAACGGCGAGCACAAGTTTTTAATTTCCAAACAATCAAAAACCAGCCACTCGTGGTCCGTAACATACAAAACCTGATGAAATGAAACAAGTAATTTCACTATCCCTATTTTTCCTGGTAATCTCATTATCCATTTTTGCGCAGGTCGATACTTCTGCACAGCCTTTTGTAAAAAAATATTTTGTGATTGTTCAATCTACAACAGATTATGCAACCGCAAAAGCTACTGCAGTATATGCCGCAAAAGAAATGGGTTTCCGTCTTGATTTGCGTGGATTAGAACCGAACAAACAAAGCGGACTCACTTTCTCTGAAGGCGATTGTGAAAACGAAGGTGGTTATCCCTGCTATATTGCGCGCGGCCGGTACGATAATGGCTATTATGTAAGTATTGGATGGAGCGATGCATACGAAGGATTTGCAAAAGGATATTATGTTGTGATTGTTGCCAGCGGCGATAAAAAAAGTACGAAAAATGCTATTATCAAGGCAAAGAAAATTTATGGAACGGCCTATAGAAGGGTCGCGGATGTATATGTGGGTTGTATGCACTAGAAATAATGGATAATTTTTAGAGTTAAAGCAACGTTAGAAATAGTTAATGCATTGCACTGCAACAACTATCCATTATCCATTAAAAAATTCCATTACCCAATCTTCTCTAACACAAGTTTCCGCACATCACTCAACGCAATTCGCTCCTGTTTCATATCGTCTCTATAACGAATAGTAACCGTATTGTCTTCTTTGGTTTGATGATCGATGGTTACGCAGAATGGCGTGCCGATCGCGTCCATGCGGCGATAACGTTTGCCAATCGCATCTTTTTCTTCATAAAAACACATGAAGTCGCCTTTGCACTCGTTCATCAGTTCGCGCGCAATTTCCGGTAAGCCATCCTTTTTGAGCAATGGCAAAATGGCGAGTTTGGTCGGTGCAATTTTAGCCGGGATCTTTAATACCACTCTACTGTCTTCGGTGCCGTCTTCTTTCGTCCATTTTTCTTCGGCGTAAGCGAGGCTTATGATGGTGAGGAAAAGGCGGTCCAAACCAACGGAAGTTTCCACCACATAAGGTGTGTAATTGCCATAGGCTTTTCCGTTTTCGTCGAGGTCGTTGTCGAAGTATTGAATTTTCTTTTTGCTGTACAATGCGTGTTGCGAAAGATCGAAATCGGTGCGGCTGTGAATGCCTTCCAGTTCTTTCCAGCCGAAAGGAAATTCAAATTCGATATCGAGTGCCGCGTCGGCGTAATGCGCCAGTTTTACGTGATCGTGGAAGCGCAGTTTTTCTGCCGGGATGCCAATGCTTTCGTGCCATTTTTTACGTGCGTCGCGCCAGTATTCGTACCATTGTTTTTGCGTGCCGGGGCGAACGAAGAACTGCATTTCCATTTGTTCAAATTCGCGCATGCGGAAGATGAACTGGCGGGCAACAATTTCATTTCTGAAAGCCTTGCCGGTTTGAGCAATTCCGAATGGAATTTTCATGCGGCCGGTCTTTTGGACGTTGAGGAAGTTTACAAAAATACCTTGGGCCGTTTCAGGGCGGAGGTAAACAATATTATCACCTTCGTCGGACGCTACGGCGCCAAATTCGGTAGAGAACATGAGGTTAAACTGGCGAACGTCGGTCCAGTTGCAGGTTTTGCTGATGCCGCACGTCATCTTATTGTTTTCGATGAGCGACTTTAAACCCGCATAATCATCTTTTGCCAGCAGTGCTTCCATTTGTGCTATCAAAGCATCCCCATTTGGATTGGTTCCGTCTTTTTCTTTCAGTCCCTCTGCAAAACCTTCGATGAGATGATCCACGCGGTAGCGCTTGTTGCTGTCTTTGTTGTCGATCATCGGATCGGAGAAATTATCTACGTGGCCGCTGGCCTTCCAAACGGTGGGGTGCATAAAAATGGCCGCGTCGATACCCACGATATTATCGTTGAGCTGCGTCATGCTTCTCCACCAGTAATCGCGGATGTTCTTTTTGAGTTGTGCGCCCAGCTGGCCATAGTCGTATACCGCCGCCAGTCCGTCATATATTTCGGAGCTTTGGAAGATGTAACCGTATTCTTTGCAATGGGAGATGAGTTCCTGAAAATTGTTTTCGTTTGCCATAATGCGGCAAAAGTAAGACAAAATGAGTTGACATCCCGCGCGAAAAAACGCATCGTTTTGTGTGTAAAACCTCGAGGAATACTTGCACCATTTTTTTACCTTTACCATCCATTTTATGTTCCTTACCTCATCGTTATGCTTGCAAGTTCATCCCTTATACCGGATATAAAATCCATCATTACGCAGTCGAGAGAAAGTGCCGTTCGGGCCGTTGATCATCAGCGAACGCTGATGTATTGGCATATCGGCAAACGGATTTTTGAAGAAGAACAGGCCGGGAAGGAGCGTGCCGATTATGGAACTTACCTTATCAAGTACCTGTCTGAGCAGTTGCAGCCTGAGTTTGGAAGCGGGTTTTCGGTACGGCAAATGAATTTATACCGGCAGTTTTACCGCATTTTTCCAATTGTGCATACACTGTATGCACAATTGAGTTGGAGTCAATATAAAGTGTTACTAAGCATTGAAAATGAGGATTCAAGGCAATTTTACATCGCTGAAGCTGTCAAAAATAACTGGACGGTTCGCCAGTTGGAACGGCAGATCGATAGCAGTTTATATGAACGTCTTTTACTGAGCAATGACAAAGAAAATGTATTGGCCGTTGCCAAAAATGAAAAGCTCCCTTCCGATGCCAAAGAGATCATCAAAGATCCGATATTGCTGGAGTTTTTGGGCCTGAAGCGTGAATCGGCGTATTATGAAAAAGACCTCGAAGGGGCGATCATCACCCATTTGCAGGATTTTTTACTGGAACTTGGCAATGGATTTTCATTCGTTGCCCGACAAAAGCGCATTCATATTGAAGGCGATGAGTTTTTTGTGGACCTCGTTTTTTACAACCGGTTACTGCAATGTTTTGTGATCATTGAAATCAAAACGCATAAGCTGATGCACCAGGATATTGGTCAATTGCAGATGTATGTAAATTATTACGACCGCATTGAAAAACTACCGCACGAAAATCCGACAATTGGCATTTTGCTTTGCGCCAGTAAAAATGATGCGGTGGTTAAGTTTACCCTGCCGGAAGGGCAGAAGCGAATTGTAGCCAGCCAGTATAAACTTTATCTGCCTACGGAAAAGCAATTGTTGGATGAAGTCAGTAAGGAGTTAGAAAGTTTTGAAGGAAAAGATGCTGAAAGTAAATAGCCCGGTTTTCTGATTGTGCATACACTGCGTGCACAATTGAGTTGAAAGGTTGCTATTGCGCGGTAGTTGCTTATTTGCAGCCGACTGCTTCTCTTCGGATGTAGTACAAATGCTGCATATTTTTTCTGTATGTTTCATTCCTGGTTTTTCTCTTAAACTGTTTAGTAATACAAATGACTGATTTTGCGGAATTGGTTATCTTGAATAACGGCCGCTTCATCAATCAATCAATCATAATGAAACCGACATTGAACCACATAGCATTTCTGATTCACACCTTTTTTTCCTTCTACCTTATAAACAAGACGGTGTTCACCGCTGATCCGGCGCGACCAGAAACCTTTCAGATCGTATTTTAAAGGCTCGGGTTTGCCGGTGCCCTGGAAAGGCGTTTTTTTTATCTCGTTCAACAGGTCCTTTATCTTTTCTACTACCGTAGTGTCTGTTTCTATCCAGTATTGAAAATCGTCCCATCCATGTTCTGTAAATTCAAAATTCATAACCGGATCATAATTTTAGTTTTCGGGTTTTTCCCTTCTTTAGCTGACCGATCGATTCCTGTAGCCGCTCCCTGTTAGCGGTTGTAGAAAGCAAGTGGCCGGTTTCTGTCAATGCGTTGTATTCTTTAATGGATAATATCACCACCGCTTCCTCCTCCGCTGCGCGGGATACTACGATCACGTCTGACGATTTTGAGACGTCATCCAGGTATTTTTTCATATTGCTTCTTAATTGTGTGATGGATACTGCTTGCATGGTTGGTTGGTTGATGTACGTACAAATGTACGTAAAAACGTACAGAAAAGGCAATCAGGAATGAAAAATAGAGAAATCAGAAATAAGGAAGTTGAGCAGTGCACCGAGTTCGCAGGTTCCTGACTTTCTTATTGATTATTTCACGTTTCTTATTTCCGATTCCTAGCTTCCACCAGCCATGCTGCTTCCACCACCGCCATCATCACTTCCCGCCAACCCATTAATTCACCCACGGGCAGGTAGCCTTCGATGCTGTTTCTACCCAGGGCGCATTCGAGCAGTTCCTGCAGCACGGGCTCCCAGGGCGCACGGCAGGCGAGTTTTTCAAAAGCAAAGTAGGGATTGAGGTATTCGGCTGCGCTGAGGTGTCGCGGGAGGCATTGCCAGGCCGTGGTGCGTGCGCCGGAAAGGAGCACCGGTATGGGCGCTTCCAGAGCATCCGCATCCCGTACCGCCGAAAACCGCTTGCCCGTGCTATAATGGATCTCTTCCGCTGCCGCCAGCAACTGCCCAAGCTGCTGCACAAAAAACAGCAGCTCGCCCGGCGCACGTTTTTTACAATAGCCTTCCTTGCAGGCCCATTTAAACAGCCGCGCGGTTTGATCAATCGCTTCGTGAAGGTGGAAGGTGGAGAAGAAGCGGGCGATGGTGTGGTGGGGGAGGGTGGTGAGGGCTTTCATGTACAAAGTTTTTTTTGTGTAAACGGATTAAAAAATTGTCTTTGTAAAGATAAAACATAAAGTACGAATTCGTACTTTTTATAACAACTTTTTTTCTGTCTATTTGTTGCACTATGGCGCAACTAAAAAACGACGAACTGCTCATCAAAGTAGGAAAAGTGATCAAAGACTTGCGGAAGAAAAAAGGAATTTTGCAGGCAGATATGCTCAATGATACCGGCATACATATCGCCAGGGCGGAAGGTGCGCAAAGTAATTTGTCGTTGAGTACGCTGGCTGCGCTGGCGGAGTATTTGGATATTAAGTTGTCGGATTTTTTTAAGTTGGTGGAGAAGGAGAAATAAATCCTATCAAAAATATCTACCTCATAAAAATTCCATTTTAAAAACTGCTATCTATCCCGCACGCCGGCGCCCGGTCTCCAGACCCGCGCCGTGCAGGTTCTCAGGCATTGCCATCCCCGCAGAGTGCGTTGAATTCTTATAGAGACTAATGCTTTATGCCGCGGTCTGCGGACTTGCGGGCGATTACCGGTGGATGAACCTATCTGTAAAATACCGCTTTTTGGTTCTTAAAATAATTCTGGAACTATTCTTTCTGAAAAAATAGTTTTCCAATTATCCTGAACACCTTCCCAATCCGGCGGCCAGTTATTTTTAATATGTAAATATGCTTTGTATGGCTTTTCCGCAGCCGGTGGAACATACCCTAAAATATCCTCGATAGTGTTAACTACGACAAATCGTCGAGTTTCATCATTTTCTAAAGCCTCCAAAATTGGACCATTAAAAACGATTGCTCCTTCCGCCGTATCATGGTCATGAATTACAAATGGATTTATTGTTAATGCTTTTAAGTATTTAACTAATGCGATTATGGTGGCTTTACCACGTGCTTTGACTACTTGATAATTAGCCAAAAAAAGCTTTCTTTTTTGTGGCGCAAGCCTTTCAACAGTTTCCTTCATTAAAAGCTCTTCCGTGTCGCCCTCTACAATGATAACTTTTTTGCAAAAAAATATTTTTGCGATTCCATCATCAATTCTCAATAAAAATTTTACGAAATCCTTTTCTTCGTTTTGCAGGTTAATATAGGCTTGAGTTGTATTAAATGGTGTGGATCTACATACTAAAAAATTTAAAACCTGATCGTGCTCTAATTTGAAGAGATTTAAAACCTGTTTAGGAAACTCAGCCTCATCGACCTTTTTACTTAAATCAATCATATAAGGTGAATGAGTTGTGCAAATTATCTTGGAATGTGAGGAAGTCGCCAATTCATATATTTTATCGCGCATTAATGCAGCAGCGTTTGGATGTAAATACATTTCCGGTTCCTCAAATCCTATAATTATTGGCCTCAATTCCACACCTTCTGCTCTTTTTCTTTCGGCAAAATTTTCACGGTACCTAAGTAATGCGAAAACAGTAGATCGTAATGATCCCATTCCTTGACGCTCGGGTTTAGTTTTTACATTGCTTGAAATTTCAATGTCAAAGGAAGGCTTTATTGAACTGGCTGGATCACTTAGATTAGTTCCTATGTGGATTTTTGTATCAGTAAAAACTCCGCCGATTATGTTATTTATATCAAGCAACATTTTACCGAATTCTTTATTCTCATCTGCAGGATCAAGTTCTTCAGCCAGTAAGTTGAGATATTTTTGGGCTTCCTTATAATTTTCAGATGTGTCCCTAACATCTTCAAATAAGTCTCGCATCATTTTCTGCAATGTTCCACTACTATCTTCGATTTCGCCTTTTCTATGTTCCGCAGGAATGAGTAAGTATTTCGGTAGATGAATAATTATATTTCCTTCAATACCTCCAGGATTGTTCGCCCAATCATTATTTTCTTCATCAACATTCCATATTTCGGAAATTAGTTCTAATTTTTCTTTGTCTTTAGCAGCTAAAGTTTTGGTCTTGTCATTTTCGGGAAAAATTTCGCTTATTAATTCCTCGCTTATACCAGCGACAATAAATTCATCTAAATTTTTTGCTGTAGCAAACTCTTGCTTAATTGATTTTGCAAAAGTTTTCATTTCGCGTTTTAAAGTCCCATTTCTTCCAAATGTCTTTCGGTAATAAATTGTGTTAATTTGATTGCCATTAAAGGTTTCTTTGATAATTCTACCTTTAAAGCCTCTCCAAGTGTTTGCCTCTTCAGGGACGTCTGTAAATTTTGCTTCTAAAATTATTTCATCCGCTTGGTATTCTGTCTCTGTGTTCATGAAAAAATCTTGATCTGAAACCTTAACACCATCAGAGAAAAATATTTCCATCGCTTTTAATGCAGAACTTTTGCCAATATTATTTTCGCCAATTAAAAAGGTAGCATCTCCACAAATAATTTTTGATTCTTTGAGCCTACGAAATCCTTTAATATAAAAATAATCGAGTTTCATTAATTTGGGGTTTAAATTTACTTATTTCAGTTCGTCTATTTTAGTTTTCGCGCTACCAAATGCTGTCTCAATGGTATTGATATCGCTAATATAAATAGTATTATCGGATCCGTATTTTTCCAACTGTAAATACCACTTGGCTTTCCCTTTATCTACATAATATCCTACAGCAAATCCATCATCGGTTACAAATTTATTTTCGAGATAGTCGGGATTCCCTGCAATATCTTGTTCGACTTGTTCTTTCAAAGATTTGATAGCCTTGATGACTTCCAATAAATCAGCATATTCGATCGATGCTACGGATTTTGAATATTGGCCATGCTTTTCAATCTGATAGAAGAAGCCAGAGGTTGCTCCTGCGATATTGATTTTTCGAATTCGAGTTTCGGATTTTTCGTATGAACTTTTAATGTCTGGAAGGTTGTAGTCTGTAAATTTCGTGAGGCGACCGGTTCTGGAAACAAAGGCATCTATTTTTGTTTTAACAGGTTCCACTGGCTTTTTAGTCTCTTGAGCAAAACTGGCCGAACAGCTTATAAAAACTACTAAAAATGAAATTGATATTTTTTGCATGTTTAAGGATTTATAATTTTAAAAAAAAACTTTCGTGAGCGAAAATTGAATTGAATGTTGATAGCTAAATAAAGTAAATAAAATAAATAAAATTTACGGAAATCCGTACACACCCACCTCACCCCTTCCTATTCGCCATCACCATCCGTTTCCCCAACTCCGCCAACTTATCCTCCAACTTCCCAATCACCTTTTCACTATTATTCTTACTATGTGTCCGCAGACTTTCGTATTGCACATCGGCATCATAGCTTTTAATATAAGGCACCAGCATTTTACCTAGTTAGTTAAAGATAGTGTGTTCCACCAATCCCGCTTCTATGGAAAACCGTAAAACCAGCCTCAATCAACTTTTCCTCACTTCTTCATCTCCCGCTCAATCACCTCCAAAACCCTTTTTACCTTTTCATACAACTTCCTATACACCGCAGGATCTTTTTCATACCGTTTTGATTGCATGCTCCGGAAAGCTACTTCTTCCACGCGGGCAGTTTTGAGGTAGGGGATGATGCGGCGGATGAGATCGTTGAATTCGGCGTTTTCTACAAAATCGCTTTCCACCAGGGCGTCGAAGAGTAGCGACAGTTCATGTACCGATGAATTTACTTTCAGTTTGGCGGAGGCCGGTGGCTGGCCGGCCGGCTGTGGTGCAGGTTCCTGTGGCGCCGGATTGAGCGGCCGCACTTTTTCGAGGTAGGTGATCTCGGTGTCGAGCCATTGGCGGAGGCTGTCCATGATGTCGATGCGGGGCTGGTCGTAGCGGCGGTCGAGTTCCATGGTGGCCTGGTTAAGGATCCGCACCTGGTCGTGAAAAAACAAGAGCCGGGCATCGGTAGTTTGTTGATTTTTATCCAGTTCCCTTACGGTGGCAATATAGGTTTCGCGGAGTTCTTCATCTTCAATGTGAAGGTTAAAAAATACCTGCATAATGGAACCCTTGTTTTTCCGCCGCAGCACTTTTGCATAGCCGATCTTCACAAGGATGCCTTTGCAGTCGTTGATCAATTCATAGGTGATCGGCCAGCGGGGAAATTGTATCAATTGAAGTTTCCAGAGTTGCTGACTAATGAGCGGCTCGGGAGCATCCGTTTGTTCAAATCTTTTTCTGATCCGCGCTTGTAATTTTTCCGCGATCTCCATCCGGTGCATCCGGTAAAAATGCGGGACTGTGCTTTTCCGGTCGCAAAAATCGTTGTGGACCGTCCTGATGTAGATCAGCAAGGTTTTCAGGCGCTCAAATATCCGGTAATAGCATGCCTGCAGATCATCGCTCAGCATATTAAAATCGTCCGAATACTTTGTATAGAAAATGGCGTACAATACCTGTAGTGCCCGGGTGTTATCCCGGTCGATCACCGGTATGCGGTCGAATGAGTTTTTTAGTTGGGGGGCGTGTTTTGCACTTCTGAAATCTGCTCCGGGCGCCAAAAACAGGTCGGGATTGCGAAGGTCTTTTTCCTGTTCATCGAGGCAATTCAGGATGCGATCCTGGTAAAGAGAAAGGTATCTCGCGGGATCTTTTCGCTCCATTACTTTATCGGGCAGGAGAGCAGTGTGAAGTGCGCGTACGATCTTATTTAGCTCATATTTCATAAGGCAGTTTTGGTCGGATCAGTAAAAGTTTTATCGGGCGTGGGGGCGTTTTCCTCAACAATTTATTAGAAAAAAAGCAAAAATCCCTTGCTTCAAAATGTTTTTTGAAAAATTATTTCCGCGCTGACAGCGGATGTTGCAGTGGTGATTACAACAATGCAACTCTTTTGGGGCTTTTTGGGTTGTTTCTTTGAATTCCGGAAGGGGTCAAAAGTTCAAAAGTTCAAAAGGTTTAAAAAGTTCAAAAGGTTCAAAGTTGAAAGTTCAAGGTTCAAGGTTGATCGCCGCGGTCTGGCCTCCCGGCCAACCGCGATTTGAGAAGCTGAGAGTTGGATGAAGATAAAAAGCACCGTTACGGAACACCAAAAAAATTACCGCGTGTAACGGTGTTGAAGAAAATACAACCGTTACACCCTCTCTGAAAAAAGTTGTTGTGTAACGGTGCTAAAAAATATTATATGAGCAAAAACAACATGGAAGATCACAAAAACATTTTGCTGTTGAAGGCATTTCGCCAACGGTATGGATTTACGCAGGTGGAACTGGCCGGTTATTTTAATACCACGCGTGGGCAGATTGCGATGGCGGAAAATTTAAACAGGCCGCTCAGCGCAGAATCGGAAGCATTGTTTCTTTTGCTACAGGAACAACTCGATTTTCTGGACGCGCAACCAGGAACCGACCCGTCACCCGCAACCTGCCTGCGGCAGGCAAGCCCCCAACCCGTAACAAACCGAAAAGCTGATCTGGCGCACGAATGTCGTCGCCGGATAAACGCCATGCTGCGCGAAAAAATGCTGCTTGAAAAAGAAATTCCCGGATTGATCGAAGCTGCTGAATCCGTTTCCAGACTTATAGCCGATTGGGAACGGCGGCAGGCGCTGATACCGGAAGGAACGGCTTTGGAAATACAACCGCAACTGATCATCGAAAGATCGAAACAAAAACTAATCAACTGCGATGAAGTGGTGCAACTCACCAAACAATTGCAGATAAAAATACTCTCGGCCGGAGTGGACGTGCTCACCGGTTTTATGCACGGGCACGGATTGTAAGATCCATGTTTTAGAAAAACCATCGTTTTGGAAACCTGCCTGCGGCAGGCAGGTCCAAAGGAGACGTCCGGCGGATCTACCTTCTACAGCAGGAAGCGGAAACGATCATTATTTAACCATTAAAAATTAAAAGTATGATTGATTCAATCATCACGCTGTTAACAGCAGAAGACTGTGATACAGCCATCCAACGGGCGCAGGAGAAGCGCCTACAAACAGAGTTCGACCGATTCGAACTCGAACAGGACAACAGGAAAGCGGCCATCGAAGGCCCCAACTATGAGCATGCGCTTGTAGAAACGCAGGACAAGATCATCGGCCTGCAGGCGGCCATCGCCGGTTCACCGGAAGGACCGGGGAAAGTCTCGTTTCAGCTCGAACTGAAGAAGTACGAGATCAAGCTGGCGAGCCTGCAAAACAAGCAGGGCAACTATGGCCAGCAAAGCATGCTCGATCAGCAATGTGATTACACCAGTCTGGGTGGTGCGCTGGAAGGGATCGATGCGTACATCGCGGCAGTGAATGCGCGGAAGGCAGCTTTGTAATCTATGATCTGTGATGTATGATCTATGATGTGTGATGCGCGAAGGCGCCTGCAATTTTGCGGGCGCCTTGGTTTTTTCACCGCGGAGTTTAAAGAGGTTTTTACGGAGTGGCATAGAGTGAAGGTCTTTTTCTCTGCGAAACTCTGTGAAAACCTCTTTAAACTCTGTGGTAAATAACGCGGGATGTCAACCCAAAAATTTTCAAACGGAAATGCTTTCCGAAAAGTGCAAAACCTGAACGCGCCAGGGACCTCCCTACAGCCGATTTTTCAAATCCATGCTGCCGTGTAATATTCTCACTACCTCAATTTTATCACCTTTGGCCAACCGATAAAAAATAATGTGCTGAGCAATTCTACATCCAAAAATATTCTGATCGATTTCGGTGTAGATTTTACCGGAAACTTTTTTATCCGCTATTTCCTCATAAGCCTGCAGAAGGAGACTATAATACTTATCAGCCTGTTTTTCTGACCATGCGTCAAAAGTATAATTCCAGATGGAGGAAAGATCCTCCACCGCTTTATTTAATAAAATATACTTAGCCATTTTTTCTTTTGGCTAATTTCAGTTTTGATAGATGTGATCTGGCATCAAATTTTTTGGCGATGCCGCTGTCGATCCCTTCCTGTATTGCATTTTTTAACAGGATGATTTTGTTTTCTTCTTCTTCCAGTAATCTCAAGCCTGCGCGAATAACTTCACTGGCATTTTTAAATCTGCCGGCGCTGACTTTATTGTCTACAAAGTCTTCAAAATGTCCGCCCAAGGCAACTGAAGTATTTCTCCCCATGATTGTAATTTTTATAAAGGTACCAAAAATTGGTAATTATCAACCTTGTGCATTATTTTTACGCATGATCTCTCCCGAAAAAATAGCTTCCATAAAAAAACGCGCTAAAAACGGTTATCCCGCCGGCGAGCTGCGCGCCGAACTCGAAGCAGAAAGTTATTCCAAAGAAGAGATCGATGCGTGCTTTCCGGCGCATGTGTATGATATGTCGGTATGGTATTTTGTTTTTGCGGTGCTGGTATTTTTTGCAGGCGCGGCACTTTCAAATGGATTGTTATTACTGTTATCGGGATGTTTGTTTTTGAGTTTTTATTTTGAACGCAAGAGAGTGAACAGGAAAAAGGGGAAAGCGGGGATTGATTGATGCTGCAGAGATCTGTCATGTTGAGCTTGCGAAACATCTGATCAATGCGGCCTATTTCTTTTTGCTATTCTATATAGGCTGCTTGTGTAAAATGGAAAACTCTTGGGAGAACTGCATCGGATGTTTCGCAAGCTCAACATGACAGAACGGTGAGGAGTCTTATTTCTTATTCAATCTTGCACAAATCGTATTCGCCACCCGCTCCCCATCCATCGCCGCGCTCACGATTCCGCCCGCATAACCCGCGCCTTCACCACTTGGATAAAGATTGCTCACCTGCGGATGTTCGAGATTTTCATTGCGCGGAATGCGCACCGGGCTGCTGGTGCGGCTCTCGGTAGCTACCACTACGGCTTCATTGGTGAGATAACCGCGGAGTTTTTTGCCGAAGGCTTTAAAGCCGCCCGCGAGGGTATCATATATAAAAGGCGGTAAAACGGTGGTGAGGTCCGTACTTTTTAATCCGGGTAAATAAGAATTTTTCGGCAGCGAAGCCGACGTTTTTCTATTTATAAAATCCTGCATCCGCTGCGCCGGCGCTACAAAGTCGCCGCCGCCGGCTTCGAAAGCGGCTTTTTCTACCATCTGCTGAAATTTTAAAAACAGCAACGGATCTTTAGCCAACTCATCCGCTTTTAAAGAACTTTTGAACTTTTGAACCGTTGAACCTTTTGAACCCTGTAAAGACTTCAACGCATCAGCCTGCTGCACCTCCACCACCATTCCGCTATTCGCAAACGGATTATTTCTTTTAGAAGGGCTCCACCCATTCACCACCAATTCTCCCGGCGAAGTAGCGGCAGGTGCAATAATGCCACCCGGACACATGCAAAAAGAAAATACGCCGCGGCCCTCCACTTGCTGTACCAATGAATAAGATGCCGGCGGTAAATATTCGTCACGTTCTGTAGCATGGTATTGAATACCGTCGATCAAAGTTTGCGGATGTTCGATGCGGACGCCGAGCGCAAATGGTTTTGCTTCGATGAGTATTTTCTTGCTGTGCAGCAATTCAAAAATATCGCGGGCCGAATGACCGGTAGCTAATATATATGCATCGCCTGAGAACGAATCGCCATCGGCGGTGATGACTTCTTTGATGTGATCTTTTTCTATGATAAAGTCGGTGACCTTCTTTTCAAACAAAAATTTGCCGCCATGATCGGTGATCGCTTTGCGCATGGCCGTAATGATGTGCGGCAATTTATTGGTGCCGATATGCGGATGCGCATCGTATAAAATATTTTCCGGCGCGCCAAAAAAAACGAACAGTTGCAGGATCCGTTCGATGTCGCCGCGCTTGCTGCTGCGGGTATATAATTTACCATCGCTATACGTTCCGGCGCCGCCTTCGCCGAAGCAATAATTGCTCTCGCTGTTTACGATGCCTTCCTTATTTAAAACGGCCAGATCGCGGCGGCGACTGCGCACGTCTTTTCCTCTTTCTAATATGATCGGCTGAATGCCTTTTTCGAGCAATTGAAGGGCGGCAAAAAGACCGGTCGGCCCTGCGCCGATGATGACCACTTTTTGATCAGAATCGGTCACGTTTTTAAACGTAAAATGCTTAACGTTAACCGGTTGCAATGGTTCCCTGATAAACGCATTTACGGTAAGATTGATGTAGATGTTTTTGCCTCGCGCGTCGATGGATTTTTTGAGGGGAACGTAGCCGGTTATGTCGGTCAGTTTTTTGGCTGCGGAGGATGCAATTTTCTTCCTGATCGCAGCGTCATCTGCGGATTCGGAAGGTGAAAGTTTTAAAGAGATTTTTTGTTGCATACCCCTAAATCCCCTAAAGGGGACTTTGAAGAGAACAATTATTTATCGTTCCCTTCAAAGCGCATTTTTTAATTTTATAAAAATAAAAGTCTTTAAAAATATTCAGACTCTGGTTTCCCCTTCAGGGGGCGGAGGGGGTTTAAAATGGTAAATCATCCGTCACATCCGGCGTTGCCGTAAACGTATCCAGCGGTTGTGCGAAATCATTGCCGGCATTGTTATTTCCTGCGTTTGGCAGGATCTGTTCAATGCGCCATGCGTCGAGATTGGTAATGTAATTTGTTTTGCCGTCTTTTTCCCACTTGCTTCCTTTGATGTTGAAATACACTTTGATGTCGTCGCCGATATTTACTTTATCAATGATCGCAGTTTTATCCTGTACGCATTGAAATTTTGCATAATTCAAAATCGTACGTCCGCCGATGTCGTCGGTTTTTTCCACGGCAAATTCACGCGTCTTAAAAGTTTCGGTTCTTTGAACCGTATCATATTTGGCAACCAGCTTGCCGGTAAGTTCGTAACTCATGTGTGTACTTTTTAGAGCGTCAAAAGTAGTGCTATTTTGATTAATAAAAATGGTGAAAAAACGGTGGTTTGGTGAGTGGTTATAACCATATATTTGCGAACAAAAAAATTTGTGTAAAAAAATAATTTGTGGATAAACCGAGGCGGATGAAAAAATGGTTCAAAAAAACCTACAACGCAGCCCTGTATTGACTTTGATTTTTGGTTGCTTTGGAGAATGTTTTTTTTAAGCTGCAAACTGTCTTTAAACTGGAAAAAACAAATGAATAAAAAATTTTTTTTTCAACAATTTATTTTGATATTCGCTGTCCCGCCAAATAATTTTTTTATCGCATTAATAATTAAATTTTTCGGCTGCCTAATTCCCAAGGAAGAATATAAACACACTCAATATATATAAATTGCTTAAGGTATAATGGAGAAAGTATTTGATAAAGTATGGTCTAATTGTTTGGAGATTATCAAAGACATAGTAGAATGGCAACATTTTAAAACATGGTTTGAACCCATCAAGCCAGTGGCGTTAAAGGAAAAAATTCTTACTATCCAGGTGCCAAGTCAATTTTTTTATGAGTATCTTGAAGAGCATTACGTTTCCCTTCTTGCAAAAACGCTGAAAAGAGAATTAGGAAAAGAAGCAAGGCTGGAATACAGGATCATGGTAGACAGCGGTAACAGCAAAAACAAGCCGTTGACGATGGATGTTCCGGGGCATGGGTATAAACAATATTCAAACAACGAAATGGATTTTCCTTTAGTTATAAATAATCCTGTTAAGAACCCGTTTGTGATTCCGGGGTTGAAGAAGATGCAGATCGATCCGCAGCTGAATCAGGCCTACACATTCGATTCTTTTATTGAAGGAGATTGTAACAGGGTTGCCCGCCGCGCAGGTAAAACGGTGGCCGAAAAACCAGGCGCCACTTCCTTTAATCCATTGGTAATATATGGTGGCGTTGGTTTGGGTAAAACCCATCTGGCACAAGCGATCGGAAATGAAGTAAAGCGCCTTCATCAGAATAAGGTGGTATTATATGTAAGCTCCGAAAAATTCATCAACCAGTTCATCGATCATGGTCGTAATAATGCGATCAACGACTTCATACATTTTTACCAGTTGATAGATGTGTTGATCATTGACGACATTCAATTCTTCAACCGTGCCGAAAAATCGCAGGATGCGTTTTTTTCCATCTTCAATCATCTTCACCAGAGCGGTAAGCAACTGATCCTTACGAGCGATAAATCGCCAAAGGACCTGGAAGGTGTGCAGGAAAGATTGCTGAGCCGTTTCCGTTGGGGCCTTAGTGCCGACCTTCAAACGCCGGATTACGAAACGAAGATCGAGATACTCGAAAATAAGATGAAGGCCGATGGCCTGGAAATGCCACGTGAAGTAGTGAAGTATATTGCATATAATATCAATAGCAATGTACGCGAATTGGAAGGGGCATTGATATCATTATTGGCACAATCTTCGCTTAACAAGAGGGAAATAGACCTCGAATTGGCAAAAAAAGTACTTAGGAATTTTGTGAAGTCGTCCAGTAAAGAAATCACGATAGACGCCATCCAAAAAATGGTGTGTGAATATTTTGATGTGCCTTACGATAAGCTGTTGCAGAAGACGCGCAAGCGCGAAATTGTACAGGCCAGGCAGATCACGATGTTCCTTTCCAAAGCATTTACAAAGAATTCTTTGAAAACGATCGGCGAACATTTCGGCGGCCGCGATCATACCACGGTTATACATAGTTGTCAGACCGTGAAAGATCTGATGGATACAGACAATCTTTTCAAAGAAAGTGTGTTGGAACTACAGCAGAAAGTGCAGCTGGCCGCCATGTAACGTGAAGCCCCAGCTTCGGTTAATGGGTGATAAGTGAATGGGCGAATACTTAATGAGGCCGCTTTTAAACGATCTTTATAAATTTAAAAAAATAAAAATCCCGCAACAATATTGTTGCGGG